>NZ_JBFTRX010000003.1:0-616391 GCF_056399725.1 Achromobacter sp. 01N37 | reverse complement strand
CTCTTGTCGGTAGCCGTAATCGTGACGGAGTAGACACCGTCCGTACCACCTTGCGAGGCCGAACGGTCCAGCGTGCCGGTGATGATGCCGGTAGCCGGATCAATCGTCAGGCCGGGCGGCAGGCCAGTAGCGGAGTACGTCAGCACGTCACCGGTGTCGACATCCGTGAACTGGCCGGAGATATCGACCGGGGTGATGGCTTGGCCGTCGTTGCTGTTTTGATCGTCGAGCGTCACGCCCGGGGTCAGCGTCGGGGTGTCGTTCGTGCCCGTAATCGTGACCGTCAACGTTGCCGTCGAGGTGCCACCTTCGCCGTCGGAGACGGTGTAGGTGATCGACGACGTCGCGGTTTGATCAACGCCCAGCGAGTTAAATGTCGAACCCGGGTTGAACGTGTAGGAGCCGTCGGCGTTAAGCGTGAACGTGCCGCCGTTGGAACCGACGATAGCCGTGCCGACGTTGGCAGCGTTGCCGTTGACTTGCGAGACCGTCAGGGTATCGCCGTCAGGATCGGTATCGTTGGTCAGTACGCCATTTGCAGCGTCAACCGACAACGATGCGCCCTGCCCCGTATCGCCTTCGTCGTTGACGGCGGTCGGAGCCGGGTTCTTGACGTCCCACGAGAAGTCTTGCGTGACGGATGCGCCAGCCTTGTCGGTGGCGGTGATGGTGACGGTGTACACGCCGTCGGTACCACCTTGCGAGGCGGAACGGTCCAGCGTGCCGGTGATGATGCCGGTAGCCGGGTCGATGGTCAGGCCGGGCGGCAGGCCCGTTGCCGAGTACGTCAGCACATCGCCGGTGTCGACATCCGTGAACTGGCCGGAGATGTCGACCGGGGTGATGGCTTGGCCGTCGTTGCTGTTTTGATCGTCGAGCGTCACGCCCGGGGTCAGCGTCGGGGTGTCGTTGGTGCCGGTGATCGTGACCGTCAGGGTCGCGGTCGACGTGCCACCTTCGCCGTCGGAGACGGTGTAGGTGATCGACGACGTCGCGGTTTGATCAACGCCCAGCGAGTTAAATGTCGAACCCGGGTTGAACGTGTAGGAGCCGTCGGCGTTAAGCGTGAACGTGCCGCCGTTGGAACCCGTGATGGCGGTGCCGACGTTGGCGGCGTTGCCGTTGACTTGCGAGACCGTCAGCGTGTCGCCGTCGGGATCGGTGTCGTTGGTCAGTACGCCGTTCGCGGCGTCAACCGACAACGATGCGCCCTGCTCCGTATCGCCTTCGTCGTTGACAGCGGTCGGTGCCGGGTTCTTGACGTCCCACGAGAAGTCTTGCGTGACCGAGGCGCCAGCCTTGTCGGTGGCGGTGATGGTGACGGTGTAGACGCCGTCGGTACCACCTTGCGAGGCGGAACGGTCCAGCGTGCCGGTGATGATGCCGGTAGCCGGATCAATCGACAGGCCAGGCGGCAGGCCAGTAGCGGAGTACGTCAGCACGTCGCCGGTGTCCACGTCCGTGAACTGGCCGGAGATGTCGACCGGGGTGATGGCCTGGCCGTCGTTGCTGTTTTGATCGTCGAGGGCGACGCCCGGGGTCAGCGTCGGGGTGTCGTTGGTGCCGGTGATGGTGACCGTCAACGTTGCCGTCGAGGTGCCACCTTCGCCGTCGGAGACGGTGTACGTGATCGACGAAACGGCCGTTTGACCAACGCCCAGCGAGTTGTAGGTCGAACCCGGATTGAACGAGTACGAACCGTCGGCGTTCAGCGTGAACGTGCCGCCCGTCGAGCCGGCGATTGCCGTGCCAACATTGGCCGCGTTGCCGTTGACCTGCGAAACCGTCAAGGTGTCGCCATCCGGGTCGGTGTCATTCGTCAACACGCCGTTGGCGGCGTCAACCGACAGGGTTGCGCCCTGGTTCGTGCTGCCGTCGTCATCCAGCGCCGTCGGAGCCGGGTTCTTGACGTCCCACGAGAAGTCCTGCGTGACCGACGCGCCGCTCTTGTCCGTCGCCGTGATCGTGACGGAGTAAACGCCATCCGTACCACCTTGCGAAGCCGAACGATCCAGCGTGCCGGTGATGATGCCGGTAGCCGGATCAATGGTCAGTCCAGGCGGCAGGCCCGTTGCCGAGTACGTCAGCACATCACCAGAATCCACATCCGTGAATTGACCAGAGATATCAACCGGCGCAATCGCCTGGCCGTCGTCGCTGTTTTGATCGTCGAGCGTGACGCCCGGCGTCAACGTCGGCGTGTCGTTCGTGCCAGTGATGGTGATCGTCAGCGTCGCCGTGTCCGTCGCGCCTTGTGCGTCGGACACCGTGTAGGTGATCGACGTGGTGGTCGTCTGGCCGACGCCCAGCGAATTGAATGCGCCGCCCGGATTGAAGGTGTACGTTCCGTCCGCATTCAGCGTGAAGGTGCCGCCGTTGGAACCTGCCACGGCCGCGCCTACGCCCGCCGCGTTGCCGTTGACGTGCGACACGCTCAGCGCGTCGCCGTCGGGGTCAACGTCATTGCCCAGCACGCCTTCGGTGCGGTGGTCGACAACCAGCACGTTGTCTTGCGACGTCGCGCCGTTGTCATCGGTGGCGATCGGCTCGGGGTTGCCCACCTTCCACAGGAAGGTCTGCGTCACCGATGCGCCCGACTTGTCGGTGGCCGTGACGGTGATCAGGTACTCGCCCTTCACGCCGGTGTTGGTGTGGTCCGACGCCCAGTTCGCGAACGTGCCGGTGAACGTGCCGGTTGCCGTGTCGAACGTCAGGCCGCCGGGGATGTGGTCGACCGAATACGTCAGGACGTCGCCCGTGTCGATATCGCTGAATGCGCCCGCGACGCTGACCGTCACGGTGTCGCCGTCCATGTTGTCGCGGTTGTCCAGCGCGATGGCCGTGGGCGCGTCGTTGGTGCCGGTGATTTCAACCGTCAGCGTTGCCGAGCTGAAGCCGCCCTCGCCGTCCGAGACCGTGTACGTGATCGAGGACGTGGTCGTTTGGCCGGCGGCCAGCGAGTTGAACGCGGAACCCGGATTGAAGGTGTAGGAACCGTCGGCGTTCAGCGTGAACGTGCCGCCGTTGGAGCCCGCGATGGCGGCGCCGACGTTGGCGGCGTTGCCGTTGACTTGCGACACCGTCAGGGTGTCGCCGTCGGGGTCGGTGTCGTTCGTCAGCACGCCATTCGCCGCATCAACCGTCAGCGTGACGCCTTGGTCGGTGCCGCCTTCGTCGTTGACGGCGGTCGGCGCCGGGTTATTGACGTCCCACGCGAAGTCTTGCGTGACCGAGGCGCCGCTCTTGTCGGTGGCGGTGATGGTCACGATGTACAGGCCATCCGTACCGCCTTGCGACGCCGAGCGGTCCAGCGTGCCGGTGATGATGCCGGTGGCCGGATCAATGGTCAGCCCGGGCGGCAGGCCCGAGGCCGAATACGTCAGCACGTCGCCATTGTCCACGTCGGTGAACTGGCCGGAGATGTCGACCGGGGTAATCGCCTGGCCGTCGTTGCTGTTCTGGTTGGCAAGGATGACGTCGGGAATCAGCGTCGGCGCGTCGTTGGTGCCGGTGATCGTGACCGTCAGCGTGGCGGTCGACGTGCCGCCCTCACCGTCCGAAACGGTGTAGGTCAGCGACGAGGTCGCGCTTTGGCCAGCCGCGAGCGAATTAAAGGCCGAGCCCGGGTTGAACGTGTACGAACCATCGGCGTTCAGCGTGAAGGTGCCGCCGCCGGAACCGGCCACGGCCGTGCCGACGTTGGCGGCGTTGCCGTTCACTTGCGAGACCGTCAGCGTGTCGCCGTCCGGGTCCGTGTCGTTGGCCAGCACGCCATTTTGTGCATTGACGTTCAGCGTGACGTCTTCGTCCGTGCTGCCCGTGTCATTCACGGCCGTGGGTGCGGGGTTGGTCACGTCCCACTCGAACGCCTGCGAGGTGCTTGCGCCAGCGGGGTCCGTGGCGGTGACGGTCACCGTGTAGACGCCATTGGCGCCGCCTTGCGAAGCGGAATGGTCGATCGTGCCGGTAATGATGCCGGTGTTGGGATCGATGCTCAGGCCCGGCGGCAGGCCGGTGGCGGAATAGGTCAGCTTGTCGCTGGTGTCGATGTCAGAGAAGTTGCTCGACACATCAACGCTGATGCCCGTCTGCGCGTCCACGCCCGACACGTCGGAGATGGCGGTAGAAACCGGACCATCGTTGGTGCCGGTAATGGTCACGACCAGCGTGGCCGTGGACGTCGCGCCACTGGGGTCGGTGATCGTGTAGGAGATCGTGCTGGTGGCGGTTTCACCGGCGGCAAGCGACACGTACTGGTTGCCCGGCGTGAACACATAGCTGCCGTCGGGCAGCACGGTAAACGTGCCGCCGTTGGAGCCAGTCACGGTGACACCGGCCGGCGTCATCGCGCGGCCGCTGACCGACACGATCGCCAGCGGGTCGCCATCGGGGTCCGTGTCGTTGGACAGCAAATTGCCGCGAACACCGGCGCTTTGTTCACCGCGGCCAGCGTCGTCCAACGCAACCGGCGCATTGTTCAGCGTCGGCGTCGCGGCGGCGTCGCCGTCACCGGTCGCGCCTGCGCCCGACACACGATTCAGCGTATCGTCGCCGCGCGCCGGGTTGGGATACGCCAGATCCAGCGGCGTGGTGGTTTCCAGGATGCGGGCCAGGCGCACGAAGCTGCTGCCGCCGGCATCGCCGCCGCCCGCCACGATGGCAGCGGTGGGGTCCAGGTCATCGAACGGGTCGCGGCCAGCTTGCAGCGCGGCCAGCAGGCGATCCGAATCCGTGCCCGAAGGCGGCGTCACGGCGGCTTCGGACGGGTCGGCAAGCGGGCCGCCCATGTCGGGGCTGATAGCGACTTCACGGCCTTCGCCGATCACGATCGGCATGCCGTTTTCAACTTGAAGCGAAACCGTTGCGCCCGACGCGGTGACGACGTCGCTGCCGGCCGGAACCTTGCTGCCTTGGTGAAGTTCAGTCAGAGAGCCGTCGCTATTGCGAATCCAGGCACGACCGGTGATTTCGTTGACGACAGCGGGAGAAGTATTGGCCATAACGATTCCATTTCAGGAGGTTATCGAAGATGACCGGATACTACCTAGGCTCGCAGGATTGCGATATTGTCCGTAAGGACAATGTCAGCTGATTGCCCTTGCGCGGGGCGTCGGACGTGCAGAAATTCCATGCACCAACAGCGCAAGCTGCAAGCGGTCCGAGACCTTGAGCTTGTCGAAGGCCGACGAAAGATGCGCCTTCACCGTGCGCTCGGTGATGCCGAGTTGATCGGCGATTTGCGCGTTCGCTTGCCCGCTCGCGGCGCATTCAGCAACGGTGACTTCGCGGTCGGTCAAGAGGCCGCCGTCCCACGCTTCGGACTCTTCGCCATGCTCGGACACCATCTTGAGCAGACGGGTCACTAACGAGCGGCCCATCCAGATGCCGTCGGACGCCACCACCTCAAGCGTTTGCGCCAGAGACGTCACCGGCGCATGGCTGTGCCGGTAACCATGCGCCCCGGCCGCCAACACGCGTGTGCCCTCTTCATCGCTGGGATGCGGGCTGGCGACCACCAGCCGCAGCCCCGTCATCGTGGCGCTCCACGCGGGCGCATTCCAGGACGGGAGCCCCGGCACACCCGTGTCCAACACGACAAGTGAGCGGCCCTGTTCGCGCCAGCCTTGCAAATCCGACAGCGCAGCCCCGCGCACCGGCAGCCAGCGCGCAGCGTCAAGCGCGCTCCAGTGGCGCCAGAGCAGATCGTCATGCGTGATCAACAAGACGGGAGTGGGCTTCATCAGTGCGTCCTGCTCGGTTGCGTGTTCATCGGGCACGCGACAACGCGGCCGGCGAGGCTTCGCTGGTTTGCATACGCACCGGAGCCAGACGCGCCTCGTCGGGCACCGTCGAGTTGCACTGCTTGATCACTTCGTCAGCCACAACCATTTGGCCGTTTTCTTCAGGCATTTCATTGCGCGCCGGTTGCAGCGACAACGCGGGCAACAGCGCATGCGACAGCGCCAGCCAGCGGTACTGCGCAAGCTTCAGGTCGTACAGCCCATTGGTCAGCGCGCGGCGCGATTCGAACAATTCGTTTTCGGTGTCCAGCAAGTCCAGCAGCGAACGCTGGCCGATCTGGAATTGCTGGCGATAGGCGTCGCGCACTTTGGTGGTGGCCAGTTCGTGGTCACGCAGGAACGGCAGCTTCTGGCTCAGGCTCTGGATGTTGTTCCAGGCCACGGCCAGGTCTTGCTGCACGTTGCGGCAGGTGTAGTCGCGAATGTCGCGCGCGGCGTAAGACTGCGCGGTCGTTTGGCGAATGCGCGCGGCATCGGCGCCCCCGCGGTACAGGTTGTAGTTCGCCACCACCTGCACGCTGGTGCTCTGGATGTCGCGGTTTTGCGGCGTGGGGTCGTTCTGATCGCGGCCAGTAGAAGCCACGAATTCAAACTTCGGCGAGTACGCACCCTTGGACGACGCCACGCCTGCTTCGGCCGCTTGCAGGCCCGCTTGCTTGGACAGGAAGCTGGGGTTGCGGCGCAGCGATTCGTTGAAGCTGCCCGGTTTAACCGGAAGCTTGTCGCCGACGTCGGGCGGCGGCTGCATGGCGTCTGGCGGGAAGGCGCCGGTGACGCGCTGGAAGCGCTGCTGCACGTCCAGCAGGTTGGCGGTTTCCGTCATCAGGTTGGTCTGCGCCAGCGACAAACGGCCGCCCGCCTGTTCCAGATCAACCCGGCGGCCAACGCCCGATTCGGTGCGTTCGCCAATCTGCTTGAGCGTTTCTTCGTGCAGGGAATAGTTCTGGCGGGCCAGCAGTTCCATGTCGCGATAGCGTTGCAGGTCGATATAGGCCTGCACAGCGGCAAACGCGGTGCTGTCGCTGGTGGCCAGCACGTCATAGAAACGCGCAAGCTTGTCGAAACCGGCTTGCTTGACGTCGTTATTGGTGCGGAAGCCGTCAAAAATCAGCTGGCGCAGTTCGACGTTGTAGCCCGGGCGGCTCCAGTTCTGCGAGCCCACACCCGGCACGTTGCTGCGGTATTCGCGGCCGACGTAACCCTGGGCATTGATCTGCGGAAAGAAGGCGGCGCGCGCCACAGCCTGCCCTTCCAGCGACGCTTGAAAGTCGTGGTACTTGGCTTGGATTTCGGGATTGCTAAGCAGCGTCTGCTCAACGATCTGGTTCAGGGTGATCGCCGGCTGGGCGCCGGGGGCCGCAGGGGGCACAGGGGCTTGTGCAAATGCGGTGGGAGCCATGACCAAGGCAAACACCGAAACCGAACGTCTGAGCAAAGGCGAATTCATATTAAGTATGCGCAAGTAAACCAAATGAAATGGTGGAAATTACGCGCACCCAGCCCATGCAAACAGAACCCAAAAATGCCCGGCCCTACCCGCCTTCAGAACGCTGACTTTGTCGCGCAATAATGCTTAACATCGCTGATCAGGACGGGATTGTACGTGGCATTAATTGCTAATACTAATAATTCGTTTTATTTCCCATTATTGCCGAACATGCTTGCGAATATTATTAATTGATTATCTATTCTTCGCTTTAATATCAGTCTTCTAGAAACCCCAACGTACGCAACTCGGCGATGGCGCCGCGCTCTTCTTCGCGCCGGGCTTTGGGCGCCGCCAGCGACACGGTCAGCAACCGCGTGGAATCGCTGGACGCATCGAAGCTCTGCAAGACGCTGTGAGCCAGGGGAAAAGCTTGCGCAAAGCCAGGTTCCAGCGCGTGATGACCCGCGTAGCGCCCCCCCTTATCAACGATCACCTGCGTCTGCGGGTCGCGCTTGATCAAATGCAATGGCACGCCTTCGCAGCGCAACCCAAGCAGCTTGGCTTCGCTGATATCCAGCGCCCAATCCGTCTGCGCGTAAAACGCCGCGCGCGCCGTCTCGAAACGTTCAAGCAGGCCCACGTCCTTGCAGAACGCGGTGGGCGCCAGATTCAGATTGAGCTTGCCGATTTTGCCGACGAGTTTGACGCGGCGAAAGAACCCGGCCCACACCAGCAGGATCGGGTTGGTGGATAGTTCTTCCACCACCACATCCTCGAAGATGCACGGCATGATCTCCGAATTAACAGCACGGCATTTCGAGATCCGCACGCCCTGCACGCGCGACATATTTTCGGGAATCTTCACCATCGACAATCCACAATTGTCGAACGTGCAGTCATGCAAATTCAGATCGTGAAAATGGGATCTGCCTTTGTCGAACGCCATCTCGAACGTCGCGCCATTAATGCAATCCATAACTCTCCGATTGACGTAGTGGGCTGGATGGGCGCTCGCGCCGCGCTTATTGCGGACGCGCCGCCGACATGGCCTTCAATTGCGCGCAGGTCTTTTCCTTATCGGCGGCACTGAGCGAAGCCAGTTGACCCTTGGCCGCGGTGTAGGACTGCGAGAAAGTGGAATCGAAATCGGCGGCGGCCATACCTTGAGCGCTTGTCGCCGCCCTCTGCTGCTGCTTCATCTGCTCAAGCTGCGCGGCCGTATAAGCGTTGCAGTACTCGGCGGCGGCGTGCATCTGGCCGCTTAGCGCCGCCATGTTCGGCATTTGACCCGGCATCTRACCCGGCGTCGCCTGCTGGGCCACGGCAGCGCCGCCACTCAAGGTCAGCGCGGCGGCAAGCAGAATGGCCTGACGGCGATGCAAAACAATGGCGCAAGCTTGCTTGAGAATTTGCAATTTAAGCTCCAACACAAAAAGGGGATGGGGTTTGCGCCACGGCATGTGACGATCAAAGCGGGAGCAATATGCCTTAAGTCGTGTAATGGGTTTATGAGCCGATGCAACAGTGTGTATCACCCACCGCGATCACGTCGTTGCCGCAATATTCGAGCGCCGCAAGCGCGCACGCAACGTCTCTTCCAACTTACCTAGACCGACATCGCCGCAACCCACCAGCGTGAGCTCTTGTAGTTGAGACAGATCCCCCAACACATCAATGTCGGCAATTCGCTTGCAGTACTGAATGTTCAGCTTCTCCAAATTCGATAGCGCGGCAATGGGACGAATCGTGTGCAATATTCCTTGGTTCTTCACCTGCAGCGACCGCAATCCGCCAAGCTGTTCTATACCTGCCAGGGTTTCCAAGGTACGGCCGTTAACCAAGCCAAGCGCCACCAGCTGCAATCGCGCAAGACGATCGAACACTGACGCATCGACCGGCACGTTCCACAGGTTCAGTTCCTTAAGCGGCAGTTGCAATGCCCGATCCAACATGACGCCGCGCCGATCCGGAACCGCCGTTAGCGACATCAACGCCGGAAAATCTTCCGGTTCAAATCGCAACGCCGCCCCCACGGTCAGGGACTCCAGCCTGGGCATCGCGCCGCCCTTCCACGTGTAAGTGTTTTGACTGGGATGCAGGGAAAGGTGGCGCAGGCTGTCGGGAAACATGTCCGCGCGCAAGCCCGTCATGACACTGGGGTCGATGGCGCCCGGCCCCATGGATAAATCCACCAAGGATGGCAGCCGCGCGATGAGTGCGGGCATTTCGGTCAACGGATCGCCGTGCGGCGCCCAGACATGCACGGATTCAATCTGAGCCAGCGTGGCCGCATCCGGCGGCGCGTCGTAAAACACCACGGGTTTGTTCGGCACCTGCAATTGCGCACCCTGACGGCTATGCATCAACCCCCAGGTTTGATCGCGGCCGGGCTGCGGCGTCGAAAACGGGACGAATGACATGCGGCTTTCCGGTGAATGTTGGAGCACCAGTTTACGTTCAAGTTCGACACATTCTTAGGCGCCCGATGTATGTCATTTAGTTACCGAGCAGTCCCCGATTTAACCGACTTTCTATAGAATGCTGCCGGTGCCGCCACCAGGAGATCTTCATGACACATCCCCGTCTTGCAATACTTGCTGCCGCCGCCCTGCTGTCGGGTTGCGTGGCCGGCCCTCGTCCCGCCACCCTTTCCCCGGAACTGCAAAAAGCGTTGGACACGCCTCTGTATTGCAACGAGGCATCCGAGTGCAAACTGGTTTGGGAACGCGGCATTTACTACGTGGCGAATAATTCCCGGTGGCGCGTCATGGCCGAAACCTCGAACCTGATCGAGACCGAGTATCCGGACAAAGGGTATTACGGGCTGGCGTATCGCATCACCCGCGAGCCGATGGGCAATGGCCGGTATCGCATCTCGACCCAAGCCTGGTGCGGTTTGAAGGATTGGCAATGCAAGCCGCATGCCGATGAAGGTGTGGCGCGCGCCAAGTACTACATGATGACCGGCCAATCGCAGGACAAGGCGCGGTAATCAGCATGAAGCGGGGCCACCACGTGGCCCCGTCAATAGCCTAGCCCGGTATCAATGACCCGTTGAATCGCCCTGACGGCTGGCTTCAAACAGGAACCACGTGCGCCGTTCGGTTTCGTCGATCCAGTTTTCGATCAGGCTGGAACTGGCGATGTCGCGGTGCTCGTCGGTAATGTTGTGGGCCTCGCGTAGCGCGGCCGCCAGCATTTTGTTGTCTTCCCGCAGCTCGGCCAGCATATCCAACGGCTGGACGTAATCGGCGTCGTTGTCAGACACCCGCTGCATGCGCGAGATATGCCCGATCGACCGTAGCGTGGTGCCACCAATCTTGCGGATGCGTTCGGCAAGGGGGTCGGTCATGGCGAACAGCTGGTCGCCTTGCTCATCCAGCAGCAAGTGGTAGTCACGGAAATGCGGCCCGCTGACGTGCCAATGGAAGTTCTTGGTTTTCAGATACAGCGCGAACACGTCGGCCAACAGTTGGTTCAGCGCGGCTGAGATATCGCGGGTAGCGGCCGCCGCCAGATCGGTGGGCGTCGCCAGCGGCAGCTTGCGCCGCTCTTTCAGCGTCTTGGTGGTTTTCTCATTCAGTTTCTTGGCCATGGCAGTCCAGATGAGTTCCAGGAAATCTGATGCTACTGCAAACTACCGGCCGCCATGAGTGGTACTAGACGCTTGATTTGAAAGCGAACTTTGCCAATGTGACGCCCATGCCGGGTGCGCCTGTGGTCCATCACGCAGGCCGATAAACACGATGCCCGGCGATGGAAGGTCATCGGGCGGCGTCGATTGCGTGTCGAAGCGCACGCGGCGGCCCGCCCATTGCACCAGCACCCACCCGTGGCGATCCGTCCTGACCCAGCCCTTTGCCCGCAACAACTGCCTGGGCATGGCCCGAAGCCGGCCCGCCAGTTGATCGGCATTCAGCACCGCCGGGGCCTCCCAGAACCAGCTTTGGAAGGGATGGTCGGGCGCGGCCTGATGGAGGTCGCCATGGACCCCGCCATGGCCTGCGTCGTGACCTGCGCCATGCCCCCCACAATGCCCCCCGCCGTGGCCGCAGTTCGCCTTCGCACAATCACGGGACGCATGCCCCGCGGGTATTGCCTCACCCGACAAGCCCCGCAAGTCCACGCGCCCTTCCCGCGTTTCGACCATGGCCGCGCCACGCGTTTCGTCTTTCAGCCACTGCCTCACCTGCCCCAGCGCGTCGGGCTTCACCAGGTCAGTCTTGTTCAGCACCAGCAGATCCGCCGCCTGCAACTGCCGCGCGACGGTGTCGCTTAGCAAGGGGTCAGAAGCCAATGCGCGCACGTTCGCCGCATCCACCAGCACCACCACGCCTTCCAGTTGCAGCAGCGGGTCGCACATGCCGACCTGCGCGATGCGGGACGGGTCCGACACGCCGCTAGCCTCGATCACGATCCATTCTGGCAAGGGGTCCAGCGCCAGCACGCGCGCCAGGGCGTCGTCCAGACCGCCCGCCATCGAGCAGCAGACGCAGCCGTTGGCCAGCCGGATCACTTCATCCGCGCGCCCGGCGAGCAGCCCGGCGTCGATGTCGATAGGGCCGAAGTCGTTGACCAACACCGCGGCACGGCGGCGGCTATTACGCAGGACGTGATTCAGCAACGTCGTCTTGCCCGCCCCCAGAAAGCCGCCCACCACCGTCAGCGGAATGCGCGCTGCATGGGAAGCCGCCATGTCAGGCTCCTTCCAACGACAGCGGGCGGCCGCCCACCACCGTACCCAGCACGGCGACGTCTTTCAGGCGTTCGGCAGGCACCGTGGCGGGGTCGTCTCCCAACACGCAGAAATCCGCATACTTGCCCACTTCAATGGAACCGACCAGATGGTCCAAATGCAAGGTGTAGGCCGCGCCCAAGGTGACGGCGTGCAGCGCCGCATCCACGCTGATGCGCTCAGACTCGCCAAGAATTCGGCCCGAGGCAGTTTGACGATTGACGGCGCACCACGCGGTGAACAAGGGCCCAAGCGGCGTGATCGGCGCGTCTGAATGGATGGAAAACGGCACGCCGGCCCGCGCCGCCGACGCACACGCGTCCATGCGGTTTGCGCGGTCAGGACCCATCGTCAGCGCATAGTGCGCGTCGCCCCAGTAGTACAGATGGTTGGCGAACAGGTTGACGCACATACCCAAGCTGGCCATGCGCCGGAACTGGGCGGCGTCGGCCATCTGGCAATGCTGCAAGGTGTGGCGGTGGTCACGGCGCGGGGTGCGGCGCAGGGCCAGGTCTACCGCTTCGATGGCGCGCTGCGTGGCTTCGTCGCCGTTGGTGTGGATGTGCAATTGCACGCCTGCATCGTGATAGGCCTGCACGGTGGCATCCAGCTCGGCGGGCGCAATCACCCAGATGCCATTGGGCGCGCCGTTGTAGTAACCGGGCCAACGCACCCGCGCGGTGAACCCCTGGATGGACCCATCCACCACCAGTTTGACCATGCCCAGGTGCAGCTTGTCGTGGTTCAAGCGCTTGGCGGCCGACAGCTTTTTCAGGCACTTCGCGGGGTCGCCGGCATACGTCAACGCCGACGCGGCGGGCACGATGCGCACCGGGTAGTCGGCCTCGGCAGTGATGCGCGCCAGCGTCGCCAGCCCGTCATCGCCCAGCTCATTGACCAGATCCGTCGCGGTGGTCACGCCCGCCCACTGCGCCACCTTGCCGAACATGCGCAGCCCGTCTTCCGACAGCCCTACGGTACGGAACGGGCTGCCGATCAGCCGCATCACCGGGAACATGGCCGCAAATTCACAGAGCTCGCCACTGGGGCGGCCATCTTCCATGCGGGTCACGCCTTCGATGTCAGTGTCGCGGTCGATACCCGCGCGGGCCAACATCGGCGAATTCACGTTCATCAAATGCATGCTGGCATGCATGACGACAATCGGCCGCGTGTTCGATACCGCATCCAAGTCCTGGACGCGCATGCGCTGGCCATCGAAGAAGATGGGGTCAAAGCCCCAGCCGATCAACGTTTCGCCCGCAGGCAGACTGCGTTCGGCTTCGCGCAAGCGGCCCGCTACCGCGTCAAAGCTTTTCAGGCCGCTCCATAACCGGCCATCGGGCCCACGGCGGTCGTAGAAGCCCACGTAGACGAACTTCCACATCCCGCCTTCCGGCAGGTGGCAATGCCCTTCGACCAGGCCGGGCATCAGAACCTTGTCCGCGTACCGGTCGTCAACCTGCGACGGCCCCCATCCGGCTAAGTCTTCTTTACTGCCCACGCCCAGGATGCGGCCTTCTTTCACCGCCACATGCGTTGCGCGCGGCTGCGCCGGGTTCATGGTCAGGATGCTGCGGGCGGCGTAGATCGTCACCTTGGCATTGCTGGGATGGCTTACGTTCATGCCTTCGTGCCGGGTCATCGATGCTTCCTTCTGACGGTTGGATTCAGCCGGCAAGCGGCGCCACCAGGGCGCCGTCGCGGACTTCGACAAAATGGCAGGCCACACGGTGGCCCGATACGACTTCGCGCAATGCCGGTTCGTGCGTGGAACAGACGGCTTGCGCGGCGGGGCATCGTCCGGCAAAGCGGCAGCCGGGCGGCGGGTTGACCGGGCTGGGGGGATCGCCCATCAGCCGCACGCGGCGGGCGGCCGATTCGCGCCCGCCCTTGACGGTGGGCACCGCTGACATCAGCGCCACGCTGTAGGGATGCAGCGGGCGCGTGAAGAAGGCCTGGCGCGAGGCTTGCTCGATGATCTTGCCCAGGTACATCACGGCGATGTCGTCGCAGATGTGTTCCACCACCGCCATGTCGTGCGAAATGAACAGGAATGACTGGTTCTGCTCACGCTGGATACGGCGCAGCAGGTTCAGGATCTGCGCGCGAATGGCGATGTCGAGTGCGGACACGGGTTCGTCGCACACGATCAGGTCGGGCGCACTGGCAAGCGCCCGCGCCACGTTCAGCCGCTGCCGCTGGCCGCCCGAAAACTGATGCGGAAACAACTGGCGCTGTTCGGGCCGCAAGCCCACCAATTCAAACAAGCTGGCCACGCGCGCTGCGCGTCCGCCAGGCGGGTCGATATGCATCAGGTCCAGCGGCGCCCGCACGATATCCTCGGCACGCTGGCGCGGGTTCAACGACGAATACGGGTCCTGGAACACCAATTGCAAACGGCGGCGCATCTGCCGCATCGACGATGCGCCCAACGCGGTCAGGTCGGTGCCGTCGAAATGGATGGAGCCTGATGTGGGGTCTGCCAGACGCAGCACGGACAGCGCCGTGGTGGTCTTGCCTGAGCCGGACTCGCCCACGATGGCCAGCGTGCGTCCGCGGGCCAGATCGAACGACACGCCATCAACCGCCTTGACCACAACGGGCTTGCCGTCGCGGCCCCGGCCGCCTACTGGAAAATGCACGGCCAGGTTGCGCACGGACAGCAATGCGGGAACATTCGGCTGCGCCATCATGAAGCCTCCTGGTAAAGCCAACAGGCCACGTCTTGGCCTTGCGCCACAGACGTCAAGGGCGGAAACTCGCTGCGGCAGCGTGCAAGCGACTGCCCGCAACGATCCAGAAAAGGGCAACCCACGCCGCGATCCCACACGGATGGCACCACGCCGGGAATCTCGGGCAAGTCCGGGCGCACGTCGTCGGGTTCGCGGTCCAGCTCGGGCAGACAGGCGATCAAGCCTTGCGTATACGGGTGGCTGGGTTGCGTCAGAATCTGCCGCACACCGCCCTGCTCCACCACGCGCCCGCCGTACATCACGACAACACGGTCGGCCATTTCCGACACCGCGCCCATATCGTGAGTGATCAACAGCATGGCGGTGCCACGCCGCGCCTGCTGGTCGCGAAGCAGATCGAAAATCTGCGCCTGCACGGTGACATCCAGCGCGGTGGTGGGTTCATCGGCAATCAGCACGTCGGGGTCGCAGGCCAGCGCGATGGCGATCATTACCCGCTGCCGCATGCCGCCAGACATCTGATGCGGGTAGTCATCCACCCGCCGCTCCGGCACGGGAATGCCCACCGACTTCAGCATGCCAATAGCGCGTGTGCGGGCCTCGGCCTTGCTCAGCCCCTGATGCAGCCGCAGCGGCTCGGCAATCTGGTCGCCCACCGTATAGACCGGGTTCAGCGCGGTCATGGGTTCCTGGAAGATCATCGAGATCTTGTTGCCCCGCACCCGGCGCATGGCTTCGTCATCGTGCAAGGCCAGATCCGCACCCGATAAGCGCACGCGGCCGGCGCCGATGCGGCCCAGCTCCGGGATCAAGCGCATGATGGCCAAGGCGGTCATGCTTTTTCCGCAGCCAGACTCGCCTACCAGGCACAGGGTTTCGCCGGCGCGCAATTCGAAGCTGACCTGGCTCAAGACCTCTGCCACGCGTCCACGCGAACGGAACTCCAGGCTTAGCGACTCCACCTCCAGCACGGGGCCGCCCTTGTGCACGCCCCTTTGCTCCCCCCTGTCCGCTTCCGGTATTGCCTCCATGCGCGCGTTCATGACCGGCCTCGCGACTTGGGATTCAATGCGTCATTCAAGCCATCGCCAATCAGGCTCACGGCCAGCACCGTCAGAAAGATGGCCGCGCCAGGCAATGTCACCGCCCACCACGCAGTCAGGATGTACGGGCGGTTGCTGCCAATCATCAGGCCCCAGCTCATGATGTTCGGGTCGCCCAGCCCCAAAAACGACAAGCCCGCTTCGAAGAGGATGGCGGTGCCGATGGCGAGCGTGGCCGAGACGATCAGCGGCGCCAGCGCATTGGGCAAAATCACGCGCCAGATGATGCGCGGATCGCCCGCCCCAATGACGCGTTCGGCCAGAACGTATTCGCGGCGCTTCAAGCGCAGAAATTCTCCGCGCGCCAGCCGCGCGGTGCCCGTCCAACTGACCACGCCAATCGCCACCGCAATGGTCGCCAGCGACGGCGAGAACAGCGTGACCAAGACCATCGCGAAGAGCAAGGTGGGCAGGACCTGAAAGAACTCGGTGATGCGCATCAGGGTCTCGTCCACCCAGCCGCCGTAGTAGCCGGCCAACGCACCCACCGTCAGGCCAATGGCCATCGACAGCACCGCGGCCACCACGCCCACCAGCAACGTTGCGCGGCCGCCGTAGACCATGCCGGTCAACACATCGCGGCCCAGGTAGTCGGTGCCTAGCAGCATTTCACCACCGGGCGGCTCCATCGGTGCGCTGGCGATTTCAAACGGGTCTGCCTGCATCAGCATCGGGCCAAAGATCGTCACCGCCAGAATGACCGTCAGCAGCAGCACGCCAATGATCGCCGACGGATTGCGCGCAAACACGCGCAGGGCCTCATAGGACTGCCGGGCCGGCGCGCGGGATGGCGCGGGGACAACAGCAAGGGGAATCGCGGAAGGCGCTTGGCTCATGATGTCTTGATCCTCGGGTCGATCAGCCGGTAGGCCAGATCCGTTAGCTGATTCATCACCACGACCAGCAGCGAGGCGAACAGCAGGATGCCCAGCAACGTCGGGTAGTCGCGCCTGAGCACGGAATCAAACGCCAGCCGGCCCAACCCCGGCCAGTTGAAAACCGTCTCCACCAGGATCGCGCCAGCCAGCACGTTGCCAAATTGCAGGCCTAGCATCGTCACGACCGGCAACACCCCGTTGCGCAAGGCGTGCTTGTACAGCACGATGCGCTCGGGCAGCCCCTTGGCGCGGGCCGTGCGGATGTAGTCAGCGGACAGGGCTTCCATGACGCTGGCGCGCGCCAGCCGGCTGTATTGCGCCAGGTACACAAACGCCAGCGTGAACGCCGGCAGCGCCAGATGGTGCAACACGTCCACCACGCCCGCCCATCCGTCTTGCGGCCCGCCGGCCGACCGCATGTCGGACACCGGAAAGACCGGCAGCACGGACGCAAACAGGATGATCAGGATGATGCCCGTCCAGAACACCGGCGCCGAATAGCCCACCACCGACAGCAGCGTGATGCCTTGCGACAGCGGCCCGTTCGGCTTCCTGGCGGCCAGCGTGCCCAGCAACGTGCCGACGATGAATGCGCTGAGCACAGAGGTCACGACCAATAGCAGCGTGGCCGGCACGCGTTCCCAGATCAGCTGCGCCACCGGCACGTTGAAGAAGTACGAATAGCCCAGATCGCCGCGCAACACCTGCGACAGATACAGGCCCAGCTGCACCAGAAACGGCTTGTCCAGCCCGTACTGCGTGCGCAGTTGCGCGCGCAGGTCTTCGCTGATGCCGCCCATCGAACCTGCAATGGTCTCAACAGGATCGCCCGGTGAAATATGGATCAGCAGAAAATTCAGCGTTACCACGGCCAGCAGCAAGATGGCCGCATAGGCAAACCGGCGAAAAATAAATCGCAACATGGCGGCCCCGTCCTACTGAAGGTAGACGTCGTCCAGGGGCGACAACATGCCCCAGATCCCCTCGGGCATGCCGTGCACCTTCTTCGACATCAGCGTGTGATACGGAATGACCGTCAGAAAATCGATCGGCACGTCTTCCGTTACCAGGCGCTGGAACTCCGCGTACAGCGCGCGGCGCTTTTCCACATCGGTCTCCGTGCCCGCCTGCTCCAGCAGCGCGTCGACTTTCGGGTTGGCGTAGGACTGGGTGTTGGTCCAGATGATGTCGCGGATGTTGCTCGACAAGTACGTGCGGTGCACGCCAATGACGGGGTCGCCCCAGTTGAAAACAATGTCCGTCGTCATGTCGAAATCGTGGCTGGCGATGCGTTTGGCCCAGGTGGGAAAGTCGGGCGAGGCGCGAACCTGCACCGCGATGCCCACCTTCTTTAACTGGCTGCGCAAGTATTCCGCCACGTTCTTGCCCTGCACGTCAGAACCCGGCATGTAGTCCACCGTCAGCGTCAGGCGCTCGCCCTTGGCGTCCTTTTTGAAGCCGGCCTCTTCCAGCAGTTGTTCGGATTTCTTCAAATCCAGCGGATAACGCGTGACGTCGGGCGTGGCGAAGGGGCTGGTGCCAACAATCGGGCCGTCGGCGGGCTTGGCAAAGCCCGCGTTAAGCGCCTTGGTGATGAAGCCCTTGTCGGTGGCATGCGCAATGGCCTGCCGCACGCGCACATCGTTCAGGGGTTTGCGCGCCGTATTGAAGGCCAGCCAGCTTAGCGCGCCAATTCCTTCGTAGCCGCGGCTAGTCATCACGATGGCGGGGTTGTCTTTTGCGCGCCGCAAAATGGTGGGCTCGGTCATGAACGGCAAGGCCGCAATGTCACCGCGTTCCAGCCCGATCAGCAGGTTTGTTGCATCAGGATTGATCTTCACGACAACCCGGTCCAGGTAGGGCTTGCCGGGCAAGAAGAATTTATCAAAGCGCTCCAGCACGATCTCCTGGCCGGGCTTGAATTCCTTGAACTTGAACGGGCCTGAGCCCACCACATCCGCCGAGTTTCGAGGATGCGTCTTCAAGTCCTGCCCATCGTCGTAGATGTGTTTGGGCAGCACCGGCATCAATGCGGGCGACAAAGCCAGCAGAATCGCCGGGTGCGGCTGGCTCATGCGCAGCACGGCGGTATAGGCGTCAGGCGTATCTACCGCTTGCACCGGCGCAAGCATGGTCTGAAACGGGTGGTTCTTCTTTACCGCCATCACCGAGAACGCCACGTCGGCGGACGTGACCGGCTTGCCGTCGTGAAACACGGCGTCTTTGCGCAGGTGCAGCGTCAGGGATTTGCCGTCGGGCGCCAACTCCCACGATTCCGCCAGATAGGGTTGCGGCTTCCAGTCCGCGTCGTAGCGCAAGGGGCTGGCGAACAATTGCGCGCTAGGCAACGCGGTGGCGGTGCCCGACTGCACCGCGCCGTTCAGGTGCCGGGGCACTTGTGTCGACCCCACCACCAATGTGCCGCCGGGTTTGGGTGTTTGCGCAGCGGCGGCGCCTGCCGCCGTCGCCAACACCATCAGAATCGTGGCCAAGCCTTGTCGAGCGCTGCGCATGATTTGCCCCTTGATGTGTTGCGATCAGCCATTCATTGGATGGCTTAGGTCGAAGGGTAGCGACCCGATGAAGCAAGCCTTAGTACCAGACCACCGGAATCACTGGTACCAGGCTGCTCATCATTGCTTCACTGCGCAGCGCAACAAGAAACGCGGCGCTTACTGCGGTTCAATCTTTGCGTCGACGGCACGCTGCGTCCAGATCTGGCGCTGCGCCTGGGCGAACGACTGATGTTCGGCCACCGTGTTGGGCGACACCTGCATGCCCAGCGATTCGAAGCGCTGCAACACGTCAGGTTCGCGCAGAATCGCCGCAACTTCCGTGTTGAGCTTCTGCACGATGGCGTCCGGCGTCTTGGCCGGCGCGGCAACGCCCACCCACACCACCAGGTCAAAATTCTTGTAGCCCAGCTCGGCAAGGGTCGGCACGCTTGGGAATGCCTTGGCGCGCTCATGACCGGTGTACGCCAGCCCGCGCAACTTGCCGCTTTGCATGAACGAGGTCACGACAGACAGGTCGGCGAAAAGATAATCGACGTGGCCGCCCAGCAGATCCGTCACGGCCGGCGGCTGGCTCTTGTAGGGCACGCCGTTGGCGGCGGCGCCGGCAACCGTGTTGAACGTGGCGCCGGCAATCTGGCTGGTGGGCGAGCCGTAGGCGTAGTTCAAGGGCTTGGCCTGCGTGGCCTTGACCAGTTCCGGCAGCGTCTTGTAGGGCGCATCATCGCGCACCACCAGCATCATCGGAATGGTGGCGATGCGCACGATATGGATGAAGTCGCCCGTGGGGTCGAACGGCAGCTTGCGAAACAAGGCGGGCGTGGCCGAGTGCGTCGAGCTGCTGGTAAGAATCAGCGTGTAGCCGTCGGGCTGCGCGCGTGCGGTGAACGACGAGCCGATCGTGCCGGAGGCGCCCGGCTTGTTCTCGATCACCACCGGCACGTTCAGGCGCGGGCCCAGCTTTTCCGCAATGATGCGCGCGCTGGTGTCGGTGGCGCTGCCCGGCGAGAACGGCACAACGATGGTGATGGGCTTGTCGGGATACGACGATTGCGCTTGCGCGGCGGCCCAGGGCAGCACGCCGCCCAGTGCACCCAACGCGCCAAGAACAGTGAAGGTGCTGGCAGCCRGCAGGCGGCGGCGCGGTGCACCGAACGGTCGAGTCATGCTTGTCTCCTGTTGGGGCCGCGGGTCGGCCCTCTTGAATGCATGCCCGTATGATGCTCGCGCTGCGCTTATCCCAACAAGGGACTAATTTTCATAGACTTATTCCAATCAAGGATTAATGCTCGTCGCTCTGCCGTTGGCGCAGATAGTCTTCCGTGCGCGCTAGAAAGGCCGACGCGGCCAACGACAAACGCGCGTTGCGGCGCTGGATAAGCCAAAGTTCATGCCCATGCTTGCGAGCGCCATCAATGGCCAGAATGCGCAAACCCAGTTGCCGCGCAAGATCGCAGGCATAGCCCGGCACCACCGTGATGCCCAACCCCGCGCCCACCAGCTTCAGCACCGAGATCAGCATGCCGGCCTCGATGCGATACCGGAATTCCAGGTTCAGGTCAGCCGCCACCCGGTCCAGGCTGCGCCGCACACTGTAGACGTTGCGCAGCATGATGTGGTCGTGCGCGGCCACATCCGCCCACGTCACCGCACGCTTGCGGGTCAGCGCGTGGCGTGGCGCGCACACGGCGTACATGGTGTCGCGATAGATCACCCGCGTGGTCAGCTCTTCCGAAGGCGTCTCCAGCGACACGATGCCAAAGTCGGCGCGCCCGTTGCGCACGTGTTCGATGGTGTCGTCGGTAGAGAGCTCAAAGAGGTCCAGTTTCACGCTGGGATGGGCGCGGTGGTAGTCCGCAACCACCTCCCCCAGCAGACCGGCCATCATGAGCGGGGACGTGGCCACGCCCACGGTGCCGCGTTCCAGTGTGCGCAGGCCCGCCATGCTGCGCTCGGCGGCGCGCACGGTGCCAAGGATCTCTTGCGCATAGGCGTAGAAATCTGCCGCGCCGTCGCACGGCGTGACGCTGCGTGTCGAACGCTCGAACAACGGCTGGCCAACTTCGGCTTCCAGTTCGGCGCACAGTTTGCTGACCGCCGACTGCGTCACGAAGGCCGCGCGCGCGGCCGCCGTGAAGCTGCGCAGTTCGTACAGCGCGCAGAAGACGCGCAATTGCTTAAGAGTGATGTTCATGGTCGAAGTCGCCGCATGGCGCCGCCGGCCATGCCGGCCTTAGCGCGCAGGCACGAGCATATCGCGATCGGCGTCCTGGCGCGGGGCTTGCCGGCTGATTTCACCTGGCGTACGCGAGAAGCGCACGGGGATACCGCAAGCCATCAACGGCCCTTCGGTGGGATGGTCCACGCGCTGGAAAAATCCGGTCGCCTGCAAGTGCGGGTCGTCAAACAGGGCTTCGGGCGTATTGACGCGCGAATGCGGAATGTCGGCATCCGCCAGCAGCGCCAGCCACTGCTCAGTGCCTTGCAAGGCGACGATGTCAGCCAAATCCTGATAGAGCGCGTCGAAATGGCGCGCGCGCGACGCGGCGTCGGCATAGCGCGCATCCGCCGCCAGATCGGGGCGCTGGGCCAGCGCAAAAAAACGCCGCCATTGGGCGTCGGTATACGGCAGCAGCGCCAGGTAGCCATCCTGCGTGCGGTAGGGCCGGCGCTGTGGCGACAGCACGCGGCTGTAGCCCATGGGGCCAAGCGGCGGAACAAAGCTGTGGCCGCTCAGGTGCTCCACCAGCGTGAACGACACCAGCGTTTCAAACATGGGGACCTCGATGGCCTGCCCCTGCCCCGAACGCTCTCGCTCGTACAACGCCATCGGGATGGCGTAGGCCAGCGTCAGCCCCGCCACCTTGTCGGCAAGAATGGTGTTCACATACGCGGGCGCGCCGCTGTTGCGGCCTTGCAGATCCGCCAGCCCGCTCATGGCCTGGATGATGTCGTCGAACGCGGGGCGCGCGGCGTATGGGCCGTTTTGGCCAAAGCCTACCGCTGAACAATGGATCAGCCGGGCGTTGCGTGCGCACAGCGAGTCCGCGTCCAGCCCCAACCGCGCCAGCGCTGCCGGACGCACGTTCGATACGAAGACATCGGCCCCGTCGATCAGGCGCAGCAGGGTTTCGCGATCGGCCGGCGTCTTGGCGTCCAGCGTCACGCTGTATTTGTTGCGATTCAGGTTGAGATAGGCAGGCCCCATCCCAGCATGCGCGGCCGGGGCCGACGTGCGAAACACGTCGCCCTCGGGCGCCTCGACCTTGATGACCTCGGCGCCCATGTCGGCCAAAATCTGCGTGGCGTACGGGCCCATCGCCACAGAGGTCATGTCGATGATGCGCACGCCCTGGAGCGGACCTGCCATTACTTGGGCTCCCCGTGCTGCTTGCGCGTCAGGAAAGGCTCCATGTAGCGGCGCGGCTCGTCGGTGGTGAAGGCGTCACCGAAGGCGTCCACGCTGCGGTCCAGCCCGGCTTCGATGGTTGATTCGCTCCAGTAGCGCAGCAGCGCCTTTTGCGAACGCACCGCGCGCGGCCCGCTGGCCGCGATCGGTGCCACCGTGCGTTCCACCAGCGCATCCAGTTCGCCCGTCTCGCAAACGAATTCCAGGAAGCCCCATTGCTTTGCCTGGGCGGCATCCACCGTCTCGCCGGTGAGCAGCAGCCAGTTGGTCGGGCCAGGTCCGATCAGCGCCGGCAGCAGCACGGCGTGAATCACCGACGGAATGCCGACACGCACTTCCGGCATGCCAAACACGGCGTCCGCCGACGCCAGCCGGATATCGCAAGCCGCCGCCAGCTCCATGCCCGCGCCCAGACAAAAGCCCGGCAGACGCGCAATAGTGGGCACCGGAATGGCGGCCACGGCCTCGCAAAGATCGCGCAACCGCGTGATGAAGGCGCGCGCCCCCTGGGGATCAAGCTCGGCCATCTCATAGATATTGGCGCCGCCTACGAAAGCCCTGTCGCCCGTCCCCCGGATGACCACGGCGCGGGCGTCCTCTTGCGCTGCGATCCAGCGCGCCGCGTCGATCAAACTGAGTGTGACCGCCGACGCCAGAATGTTCAGGCTCTTGGCGTCGTGAATCTGCAAGGTATAGACGCCACGCTCATCGCGCGTGACGCGGGCGTGAGAAAAAGAAGGAATGGGCGCAGTCATGGAAGCTCCAGCTTGAGGTGTGACTACCGATGCTAATGGCGAGGTTTGATCACAACAAACAAGTAATTTTCATGGAATAAGTCTGGAATGGAATAAATGGGGGCTTTGAGCTGCCACGTGATTCCGATAAGGCCGACGCTCACTCCTGCGACGGCGGGGCACCCGGCTCAAGCTCACGAGCGGCGGTGCGCAAGACGAACTTCTGGATTTTTCCGGTCGCGGTTTTCGGCAAGGCGCCGAACACCACGGTGCGCGGCGTCTTGAAACGCGCCAGATGTTCACGGCACCAAGCAATGATGTCTTCCGCCTGGCAAACGGCGCCGGCCTTCAAAGTGACGAAGGCGCACGGGGTTTCGCCCCAGACGGGGTCAGGGCGCGCAACGACCGCCGCTTCAAGAATGTCCGGGTGCCGATACAGCACGTTTTCAATCTCGACCGTGGAAATATTTTCGCCGCCAGAGATGATGATGTCCTTTGCCCGATCCTTGATTTCGATATAGCCGTCGGGGTGCACCACGCCCAGGTCGCCCGAGTGAAACCATCCTCCCGCGAAGGCTTCAGCGGTGGCCTCGGGATTGTGCAGATAACCCTTCATGACCGTGTTGCCCCGCAGCACGATCTCGCCCAGCGTCTCGCCGTCCGCAGGCACTGGCTGCATGGTGTCGTCCACCACTTGCACCGCCTCAAGGTTGAGTTTGCGCACGCCGATGCGCGCCTTGCGCGCTGCGCGCTCCTGCAAAGGCAACGCGTCCCAGTCGTCATGCCACGCACAACTGATGGACGGGCCGTAGGTTTCCGTCAGGCCGTACAAATGGGTGACGTCCATGCCCAGCTGTTCCATGGCTTCGATGATGGCGGCGGGCGGAGCCGCCCCGCCAGTCATAGCCTGAACGCGATGCGCCATGCGCCGGCGGACGGCAGGCGGGGCGTTGACCAACATATTCAGCACGACGGGCGCCGCGCAGAAGTAGCCCACGCGGTGGCGCTCGATGGCGTCGAAGATCGCCCCGGGTTCAACCCGCCGCAGGCAGACGTTGGTGCCGGCCAGCGCGGCCATCGTCCATGGAAAGCACCACCCGTTGCAATGGAACATCGGCAACGTCCACAGGTAGACCGCGTGCGGAGGCATGCCGCAGGCCAGAACGTTGCCTGTGGCGTTCAGGTACGCGCCGCGGTGGTGATACACCACGCCTTTGGGATTGCCGGTCGTGCCCGAGGTGTAATTCAGGCTCAGGCTATGCCATTCATCCTGCGGCCAGTCCCACGGCGCATCAGCGGGTTGCGCAGCCAGCCAGGCTTCGTATTCGGCATCGCCCAGGTCACCGTGGCTGCCCGCGTATTCGGCGTCTTCGATACGCACCGTGCGGGGCGGCGCGGGCAGGCGCTCGAGCACGTC
Organism: Achromobacter sp. 01N37; assembly: GCF_056399725.1. NCBI lineage: Bacteria > Pseudomonadati > Pseudomonadota > Betaproteobacteria > Burkholderiales > Alcaligenaceae > Achromobacter > Achromobacter sp. 01N37. Next base: position 591,676 of record NZ_JBFTRX010000003.1, on the reverse strand, counting down.
GCGTACCAGGCCGGCGTATTCGCTGTCGTACAGCAGCACGGATGCGCCGCCATGATCCAGGATGAAGGCCAGCGTGCTGGCATCCAGCCGCGTGTTCAGCGCGTTGAGCACGGCGCCAGCCATCGGCACACCAAAGTGGGCTTCGTACAGCGCGGGTATGTTGGGCGCCAGAACCGCGACGACGCCGCCCTGCCCCACGCCCCAGGCACGCAGGGCCGACGCGAACCTGCGACAGCGCTCATACGTCTGGCCCCAGCTTTGGCGGTGTTCACCGTGCAACAGCGCCGCGCGCTCAGGGTATACGCTGGCCGCCCATTGCAGAAACCCCAGCGGCGTCAGCGCCTGGTGGTTGGCGGGGTTGGGCGGCATATCGGATGTCATTGCGGTCATTGCGCTCTCCTAGCGGGCTGCGGCCGCCAATCGTGCGGACTCGCGCTGCGCGGCCTCCCATCCCAATGCGGCCAAGGGGGCCACGCGCGCGCCCATCTCCTGCCCATCGGACGCGGCGGCGTTGCCCGCAAGCGCACGGGCATACACGCCTTGCAAGATGGCGGCGATGCGGAAGAAGCTGTAGGCCAGGTAGAAATCCCAGTTCGCGGGCGGCTCAAGGTTTCGCGCGCCGCAGTAAGCCCGGACGAACTCCGCCTCGCTGGGGATACCTAGCGCTGCCAGGTCCAGGCCGGCGACGCCGCGCCATAACGCCGGTGGAATACGCCAGCACATGCAGTGGTAGGCCAGATCGGCCAAGGGATGGCCCAGCGTCGACAATTCCCAGTCCAGCAAGGCGATGGCGCGCGGCGCGACAGGATCAAACACCAGGTTGTCGATCCGGTAATCGCCGTGCACAAGACGCGTTTGATCGCCCGCGGGCAAATGCTGCGGCAACCAATCGATCAGCGCATCCATGGCGGGAATTGCGGTGGTCTCCGTGTCGCGATACTGCCGCGTCCAGCGGGTGACCTGCCGCGCGAAGTAGTCCCCGGCCCGCCCGTAGTCCGCCAGGCCCACCGTGGCGGGGTCCACCGCGTGCAGCGCCGCCAGCACGCGGCCGGCTTCGGCGTACAGCGCGGTGCGTTCCGCGGGCGCTACGCCCGGCAGCGCCGGGTCCATGAATACACGGCCTTGCGCGTAGCTCATCAGGTAGAACGGCGTGCCCAACACGCTGGAGTCGGCGCAGTAATGCAGCATGCGCGGCACGGGCACCCCGGTGCCGGCCAGCGCTCCCATGACCCGGTATTCCCGGTCGATGGCGTGGGCCGACGGCAATAGCGTGCCCGGCGGCTGTTTGCGCAAGACGCGAATGCCCGTGTCGTCTTCCAGCAGATAGGTGGGGTTGGACTGGCCGCCCGTCAGCGGCCGGACGCGCAGGCCGTGCGCCGCGCCCAGGCCGTGGGCAGACAGATAGCGGCTCAACGCTGGCAGCCACTCTGGCGCATCCTCCGGCACCGCTGTGTGGGCGCTCATACCAAGGCCTTACGCGGGGCGCCCGCCTCGTCCCAACGCCAGAACGCATCGCCCTCGTCCATCAGGTAGCGGGCCAGCACCATCTTGTGGACCTCTGACGCGCCGTCCACCAGCCGGGCCTGACGCGCGTAGCGGTAAATCCATTCCAGCGGCGTGTCCTTGGAGTAGCCGCGCGCGCCGTTCAGCTGCAAGGCAGTGTCGACCACCTTGTGCAGCGTTTCGGAGACGACGATCTTGGCCATTGAGATTTCCTTGCGCGCGTAGTCGCCCTGGTCCAGCCGGGCGGCCGCGCGCATGGTCAGCAGGCGGCCGATTTCAATCTGCATGGCGGCATCGCCCAACAACCATTGGACGCCCTCGCGGTCAGCCAGCTTCTGCCCGAAGCTGCTGCGTGCTTCCACGTAGTCGACGGCCACCGCCATGGCGCGGCGCGCCAGGCCCAACCACCGCATGCAATGGGTAAGGCGCGCCGGGCCCAGCCGGATCTGCGTCAGCTTCAGGCCGTCTCCCACGTTCATCAGGCGGTTCTCGTCGGGAATTTCCAGCCCGTCGAATTCCAGCTCGCAATGGCCGCCGTGTTCCTCGGGCCCCATGATGGGAATGCGCCGCTCGATACGCCAGCCGGGTTGGTCAGCGTGAAACAGGAAGGCGGACAGGCCCTTGCGCGTATCGTCCGAGGTGCGCGCGATCAGGATGAAGTGCTTGGCCGCGCCTGCACCGGTGATGAACCACTTGCGGCCGTTGATGACCCATTTGTCGCCGTGGCGGGTGGCGGTGGTGCGCATCATGGACGGGTCTGAGCCGCTTCCCGGGCTGGGTTCGGTCATGACGAAGGACGAACGCACCTTGCCGTCGATGATGGGCTGGAGCCAACGGTCTTGCTGATCGGGCCGCGCCACCTGCGCCAGCACGCGCATGTTGCCGTCATCGGGCGCCGCGGCATTGAACGCTGCCGGCCCGAAAATGGAGCGGTTCATTTCTTCGTAGCAGGCGGCAAGACCGACCATCGGCAGGCCTTGGCCACCGCGCGCCCGTGGCATCTGCAATGCCCACAAGCCGGCTTCGCGCGCCTTGGCGCGCACACGGTCAAGCACCGCCTCGTCGATGTTCTCGTGGGCATCGTAATGTTGGCGGTCGGCTTCCAGCGGGATCAACTCTCGGTCGACAAAGGCGCGTACCCGCGTACGGTAATCATCCCATTCAGGGGGCAGGGAAAAGTCCATCGAAGCATCTCCAGATAAAGGGGATTCGGTTCACAGCGAACTGGTCAGGTGGCCGCCATCAACATCGATGACCGCGCCCGTCATGTAGGCAGAGGCGTCCGACGCCAAGAGCAGCAAGGGTCCGTCCAGGTCCTGCAAGCGGCCCAGGCGGCGCTGAGGGATGCGTTTGATCAGCGCCTCGCCAGCGGGCGTAGCGAAGAACTCACGGTTCAGATCGGTGCCGATGTAGCCGGGCGCCAGCGCGTTCACGCGGATGCCGTAGCGCGCCCACTCCAGCGCCAACGCGCGGGTCAGGTGCAGCAGGCCTGCCTTGGCTGCGGTGTAGGCCGCCACGTGCGAGGCCACGCGCTGCCCCAGAATGGACGCGATATTGATGATGGCGCCCGGCCTGCCCTGGCGCTGCCAATGCCGCGCTGCACACTGCGCGACGCGCCATGCGCCGTTGAGATTGACGTCGATCAATCCTGTCCACTCGTCATCAGACAGGTCGAGCGCGGCGCGTGTCATGGCAACGCCGGCATTGTTGACAACAATGTCCACCGGCCCCAGCGCGCGCTCCACCTGATCGAAAGCGGCCTGCACGCTGTCGGGTTGCGTGACGTCCATCCCGGCGACGCAGGCTGCGCCGCCGAGTGCGCGAATGTCCCGTGCCAGCTCTTCGCCCAGTTCGGTGCGCCGGCCGCACAGCGCGACCCGCGCACCGGCTTCGGCCAGGCGCAGCGCAAAGTGCCGCCCCAAGCCGCTGTAGGCGCCGGTCACCAGCGCCGTCTTGGATTTCAGATCATCGAACATGGGTCTGGCCTCCCGGGTCTTTTGCCACGGCATCCCCACCCCCGCCCGGTCCGCGCAGCAGGGACGACAAGGCATCCGGCACATCCAGTTCAAATCGCAACACGGCGCTAGCGAGCGACTTGCCGTAGTTATCCAGGGCCAGGCTGCGTGAAACACCGCCCCCCAACGCCCCTTCCAGCACAAAGTTCAGCACGCCCAGGCCGTCGACCTCATAGCGGGTGATGGGGCCGTGGACCGCCTGTTCGTTGTAGATGCCACGCAGCGCGTCGGTGCTGAGCGCCTGCTTGATGTAGGGATAGAACTCGGGTTCGTAGGCGATCACCGCGATGTTCGAGGTGTTGCCTTTGTCGCCGGAACGCGTGTGTGCGATTTGGCGTAACGTGACTTGCATGTCGGCTCCTTCAAACGAAATCGATACGGCATTGCACGGATTCACGCGGCGTCAGCGCAGACCACAGGCCGATGACCTCGCGCACGCGGTCTTGATGTGGCACCCGCTTGCCGGTGGACGCCAGCCCGCAGACCGCCATGCCATCGACTTCGCGGCCGATCTTCTCGGCCTCGGCCCGCGATGCGCTGCGGGCGGCGATGCGCACCGCCACTTCGGCCGGCTCGCACGCGGCGGGTGACGACGCGGCGCCATGCACGGCATTCACACCAATGAAGTCAATGCGCAAGGCATCGGCGCGCAGGCCCACGATGCGAAGGCGTTCTCGCAGGATGGTCTCTGCCAGCCGCGCCTTGTCCACGCAGCCGGGGCCGGCGAAAAAGAACATGTCTTCGCCAATGTAGCCCTCTGTGCAGCCCAGCGATACCTTCAGCGTTGGCGTGCGCGGGTGCCCGGCGATGCCGCTGACGCGCACGCGGTCGGGGCCGATCTGCTCCAGCCGCGCGCCCGTGAAGTCCACCACCACGTCCGGCGTGATGTAGCGAGCCGGGTCATGAACTTCATAGAACATCTGCTCTTTGACCGTGCGCAGGTCGATGCACCCGCCGGTGCCTGCCACCTTGCCGATGTAGGCCGTCCCGTCGGCTTGCACGTCGGCATAGGGAAACGCCAGGTTCCAGGGCTCGGCCACATCTTTGTAGCCGGGGTCGCTGAAATAGCCACCGGTGACTTGTGCGCCGCATTCCAGCAAGTGGCCGATGCCGCTGCCCTGCCCCAGCCGCGTCCAGTCATCGTCGCGCCAGCCAAAGTGATGCATCATTGGCGCCAGAAATAACGACGGGTCCGCCACCCGGCCCGTCACGACGATATCGGCGCCCTGGTCCAGCGCCTGGACGATGGCGCTGGCGCCCGCGTATGGCTCGGCTGAAATCAGGCTGTCGGCAACCGACGCCACGGGCGCCCCGCTTTCCATCAGGGTGACGCCACTTGCCGCGATGGTGGGGCTCAGGTCCGTGGCGCTGACCGCCGCCACGCGCGCGCCCTTCCAGCCCAACTCGGCACACAGCTCGGCGATGCGTTGCGCAGCGCCAACCGGATTGATCCAGCCTTGGTTGGACACGATCCGCGTACCGCGCTTCATGCAGTGCGGAAGAACGGCGCGCATGCGATCGTCAAGCCAGGTGTCATAGCCCGGAAAGGCCGGGTCGCGCCGCTTGCGCACCTGGGCGGCGGATACCGTGGCTTCCGCCATCGTCTCGAAACACAGGAAATCCAGCTCGCCCCGTTCGGCGTTCCAGCGCGCCGGATCAATGCGGTCGCCCCACCAGCCCGCGCCCGAGCCGATGCGCAGCGTTTGTTTTCTATTCATCATGTCTTCCTCTTGCTCTGGTTCGTGCCGCTCATTGCGGCTGAATACCGGCATCGCGGATCACCTGGCGCCATTTGTCCGTGTCCGCACGGATGATGGCGGCATACTCCTGCGGCGTATTGCCCTCGGGAATCGCGCCCAGCGCTTCGACCTGCCCGCGCAATGCCGCGTCTTGCATGCCGTCCGCGACCGCCTGCCGGATGCGCGCGATGACGGGCGCGGGCGTGCCAGCCGGCGCCAGCAAGCCGAACCAGGAGTTCACTTCGTAGCCGGGCAGCCCGGATTCCGCTACCGTCGGCACGTCCGGCAGCATCGGCACCCGCTGCGCCGTCGTCACGGCCAACGCCCGTACCGCACCCGCCTTGATCTGGCCCATGGCCGAAGGCAGGTTGTCGAACATGAGCTGCACCTGCCCACCAATCAGGTCGGTCATCGCAGGGGCTGACCCTTTGTACGGCACATGGCGGATATCCACCTTGGCCAATCGGTTGAAGAGTTCACCCGAAAGATGAGGTGAGCCGCCCAGGCTCGTGGACGCGAAGTTCAGGCTGCCGGGCTGGCGGCGCGCCTGCTCGATCAGTTGCGCCACGCTGGCCGCACCGGCTTTGGCGTTCACCAGCAGCACGTTGGGCGAATTGGCCACCAGCGTCACGGGCGCGAAATCGCGGTTGGCGTCGTACGGGATCTGCGCGTACAGGAATTGGTTGCTGGCTTGGGTGCCCACGGTGCCCATCAGCAACGTGTAGCCGTCCGGCTTGGCGCGCGCCACCGCCGCTGCGCCGATACCGCCGCCCGCGCCGGGCCGGTTTTCCACCACGATGCTTTGGCCCAGCCGGGTGGCAGCGTCGCGGGCGACGAGCCGCGCCAGCAGATCGGTGGTGCCGCCCGGCGGAAACGGCACCACCAACGTGATGGGGCGTGTGGGCCAGTTGGTGGCATCTTGGGCGTGGACGACGGGCGCGGCGTGCAACGCCAGCGCCGCGGCAGTCAGAAGAGCAAATCTGCGCATAAGGGTCTCCGGATTCGAGGGAACGGAAAAGCGCCAGCGTCAGGCGGCCAGACTGGCGTCAATCGGCGGGCCATCGTTGAGTTCGACCAGGGCGTCCAGCGCTACCGCGCCCTGCCCCGCCGCACCCACCAGTACCGGATTGATGTCGATCGAGGCCAGGCGGGCGCCCGCCGACAGTGCATAGCGGCCCAACGCCACCGCTTGGTCCGCCAAGGCCGGAATATCCGCAGGCGGATCGCCTCGCACGCCTTGCAGCAACGTACCGATGCGCAGGCCACGCAGTTTTTCGACGACCTGCGCCGCATCGAACGGCGGCATCAGTACGGCTACGTCTTGCAGCGCTTCGACGTACTTGCCGCCGCTGCCGATCATGACGACGGGTCCCAGCACCGGGTCCACGCGTGCGCCAAGCGCGCATTCGTGCAGACCGCGCTGCATGCGGGCCACGAGCCACACGCCATCGCGCACGCCCAGTTCAGCCAGGGTGCCGGCCTGCTCCGCCAAGGCCTTGCGCAGCGCGGCCTCGTCGTTCAGACCCAACGCCACCAAGCCGTGTTCGGACTTGTGGGGCAACTGGGCTGAACACGCCTTCAGCGCCACTGGCACGCCGATGCGCCGCCACGCCGCAACGGCCTCATCGGCATTGGCGCAGATGGCGTGTTCGACAACAGCCAGCCCGTTCTGCGCCAGTAGCGCCAGACTCTGTGCTTCCGACAGAAAACCTCCGGGTGCGCCGGGCGCCGGGTCGGCTGCTTGTTCGCTGCCGGGCATGCCTGCGGCGACATCGCGCTCGTGCAGACGGCGCAGCCAAAGCAGCGCGGCCATTGCATCCATGGCCTGCAACTCGTCGGCGTATACCGGCAGGCCTTGGCTGCGGAACGTTTTCGCCACGTTGTCCTGCCACGCCACAATGGCGACCGGTTTGGAGGCCTTGCGCGCAAAGGCTGCCGCGTCGGCGGCGAACGATTCCACGTCATAACCGCGCCCCGCTACCGGGATATCCAACAGGAACATGTCGGCCGCGGGGTCCGGGCCAATCACTGGCAACACCTGCCCGAACAGACCATTGTTGGACAACAGCGCGGCGGTAATGTCCACGGGGTTCACGGTGGTGGCGTAACCCGGCAGGCGCTCGGCCAGCGCCTGTTGGGTGGCCTCACTTAACGGCGCGATCTCAAGGCCGCGCTCGGCGGCGGCGTCCGACGCCAGCACGCAGCTGGCGCCCGAATTGCTGACCACCACCACGCGCGGGCCCCGTGGCAATGGGCTGCGCAGCGCCAGTTCGGCATAGCGCACCAGCTCCTGTGGATCGCGCGCCCGCAGGATGCCGTGGTGCTCAAGGAATGCATCCACCGCCCGGTCCTCATTAGCCAAGGCGCCGGTATGCGATGCTGCGGCGCGCGCGCCGGCCTCGGACCGGCCCGACTTGACCACGATCAGCGGCACGCCACGCGCGCGCGCCAGCGCGGCGGCCTCGGCCAGCGGCCCCGCTTCGCGCAGCGATTCCAGGTACAGCAGCACGATGCCCACTTCCGGATCGCGCAGCGTCGCGCAAGCCAGTTCCGCCACCGACACGTCGGCCTCGTTACCGGTGGCGTGCACATGGCGCACGCCGATGCCGCGCTGGCGCAGCAGGCCGTACACCATGGCGCACATGCCGCCGCTTTGGCTGATGACCGCCACCGGGCCGTCGGCCGGCTCAACCTCAAGAAACATGGTGGAGAAGCTGGCGATCGCGCCATTTCCAAAATTGGCCAAACCCTGTGAATTAGGGCCGACGATGCGCAGGCCCGCCGCGCGTGCGCGCCCCGTCATCGCATCCTGCAACGCGCGCCCGGCCGGGCCGGTTTCCGAGAACCCGGCCGAAATGACGATGGCCGCCGACACGCCCAGCGCCGCGCATTGGTCCACGGCTTGCACCGCCTGTTCTCCCGCCACCGCCACAATCGCCAGGTCTGGCGCGGCGGGCAGCGCGGCCAGATCGGGCCACGCTGTTTCACCCTGAACTTGCGTGCGTTGCGGATTGATCGGGTACAGCGTGCCCGCATAGCCGTGGCGGCGCATGTAGTGAATGGGCCGGCCGCCGATCTTGTCGGGGTTGTCGGAGGCGCCAACAATGGCGATCGAGGCCGGGTCGAGCAACCGTGCAAGGCCGGTATCCATGGTGGATACAGAAGTCATGAAACTCCCCTGATTAGGATGAATGCGTGCCCGGGCGGTCAGTTGACCGTTGCCCCTGACGTTTTGACGACCTTGGCCCATTTGCCCACCTCGGCATCCAGAAAGCCGGCCGTGTCGGCGGGCGACATCCATGCCGATGCGAAACCCTGGGCCGCGAATTTCTGTTTGATGTCGGGGCGCTCCAGCACCTTATGCAAGGCGGCGCTAAGGCGTTGCACGACAGGCGCGGGCGTGCCGGCGGGCGCCAACAACCCATTCCAGGCGGTGGCTTCATAACCCGGCAATCCCGCTTCGGCCACGGTAGGCACATCCGGCGCGGCGGGTGAGCGCGTGGCGCCCGTGATGGCCAGCGCCTTGAGCTTGCCGCCCTGCACATAAGGCATCGACGACAGCATTGTGTCGAACATGACGTCTGCCTGGCCGCCCATAACGTCCGTCAGTGCCGGCGCACTGCCCCGGTATGGCACGTGCACCATGCGCACGCCAGCCATGGCGTCAAACAGCTCGGCGGCCAGATGGGTGGACTGCCCATTGCCCGACGAGGCGAAGCTGAGTTTGTCGGGCGTGGACTTGGCCAGCGCAATCAGTTCGCGCACATTCGAGGCCGGCAGATCGGGCCGGGCGACGATCACCAGCGGGCCTTTGGTCAGCAGCGACAGGGGCGCAAAGCTCGTGCGCGTGTCGTAGTTCAGATTCTTGAACAACGACATATTGATGGCATGCGCTGTCGTCGCCAGCAACAAGGTATAACCATCCGGCGTGCTCTTGGCGACCATATCGGCGCCGATGTTGCCCCCCGCACCGGAACGGTTATCGACGATGATGGTTTGCTTCAATTCATCACTCAGGCCCTGCGCCACCACGCGGGCCACGATGTCGGTTGGCCCCCCTGGCGGGTACGGCACGACCAGCGTGATGGATTTTGCGGGCCAGTCCTGAGCGGCCGAAGCGGCGGATGCCACCACGGAAAGCGCGGCCAGGGCCGTGCGCCATGCTGCGATTGCGCGCATGATTGTCTCCTCCGTCTTGCGGATATGTTGTTTTGCGGAACGTGTGGATACCGGCGGCGCTTCAAGGCGGCCGGCGCGCCTTGAAACCGAGCAGCTCGCGGCCGTCGATGCTGATGGCGCGGCCGACAACGTCCTGGCCAATCTCCACGCCGGCATCGGCATGGCCCATCAACACCGCGCCTTCTTCCAGGCGCACCAGCACTAGCGTGTAAGGCACATGCGCGCGCCAAAAGGCGTCAGGCGCACGATGTACATCCGACCGCGCCAGCACCACCCCCAACCCGCCGCTGCGCTGCCACTGCAAGGCAGTACCGCCGCAGGCTGCGCAGGCATAAGGGCGCAGGGCCCACCAGGCGCCGCAATCTCCGCAGCGCTGCAAATCGAGCAGGTCGTGCGCGTTCATCGGGCGTCCTCCGTTTGCAGCACAAGGCTGACATGGGCCGACAGCACGCCGCCATCGGCATGCACCAGTGCGCAGCGGCGCGGCCCGGCCTGGCGCGACGTTGCCCGGCCGGCCAGTTGCGTCCAGGCTTCGGCAATATGCGCCATCCCGCCGGCCACGCCCGAATGGCCGAACGACAGCAGCCCGCCGTGCGTGTTGAGCGGTAGCGCGCCGTCCGCATTGAAGTCGCCACGCCGCACGCGATCCGCCGCGCCACCGCGCGGGGCGAACCCCAGCTCTTCCAGCAGCATGGCAAGCGTGATGGTGAAGGAATCGTAGATCGCCAGGTAATCAATCTGTCCGGCCTCAATGCCGGCGTCAGTGCGGGCGCGTTGCCACGCGCGCGCGGCGCCCGTGTCCAGGATGTCGCGCAGCGCCGACAGATGCTGATGGCGGTGCGCTTGCCCCGCGCCGCTGATGCGCACCGGCCCGTCGTCGGCGCTGATCACCAGCGCCACTGCGCCGTCTGATATCGGGCAGCAGTCCAACAGGTGCAGCGGTGTCGCAATGGGCCGTGATGCCATCACCTGTTCCACGCTGACCACGTCGGTCAAGTGCGCGTGGGCATGGCGGGCGGCGTGGCGCCGCATCAGCACGGCGAATTCGGCCAGGTCTACACGGCGGGTGCCGGTGCGATGCATGTACTGCGACGCCAGCAACGCGTAGTACGCGGGCACCGACGCGCCGTTGGGCACTTCGGTTTCGGGCTCGCCCACCTGCGCCAGCGTCTGAATCGACGCGTCAACGGCCTGCCCCGTCAACCGGTTTTCACCCGCCACGACCAGCAGGCGGCGGCAACGGCCCGACCTGACCAATTCGCGAGCCAACATAACCATGGCCGCGCCGGTGGCGCCGCCCATCTGCATGCCATGCGCGTATTCGGGATCAATGCCCAGCTTTTCGCTCAGCAACGTCGCCAACATCAGATGCGGGTAGGTCGTGGCATAGCCGCACAGCACGCCATCGATATCGGCGCGGTGCAAACCCGATTGCACGAGCGCGCCATTGGCGGCGTCGGCCATCAGGTCCAGCGCCGAACACCCCTCGTGACGGCCAAACGGTGTGGTGGCGGCAGCAAGCAGATAGGCGTGGCGGCGTTCAGACATGGGGCATCCACGCGCGTTCGATGGCACGGGCCTCGGCATTCAAGGCGTGCGCCAGCTCCTCTTCGCGCGACGCGATGCGCTCGCTTAGCGCCGCTACGCTCAGCGCGGCAATAGCGCGTCCGCTGGGGCCGCGCACCGCCACACCCAGGCCGCCCATTTTGTCCACCACGACATCCAACAACATGGAATGGCCCACCTTCTGCGCCCGAGCCGTCATTTCCTGCATCACGCGCGCCGGATACCGCGGGTAGCGATCATGCAGCCATTGATGGATCGGCGGCAGCACCGCACGCGCTTCGTTCTCGTCCATTGCCGCCAGCAGCGCCAGGCTCCCGGCACCCACACCCAGCGGACGGCGGCTGCCCACATCCAGATAGTTCGCCCGTATCGGGTAGTCGCCGAAGCACAGATCCAGGCAGACGGATTCCCAGCCAGTCGGCATGGAAAGAATGACGGTGTCGCCAAATTTGCGGGCCAGGCGGATCAGCGCGGCGCGCGCCAGACCGCGCAAATCAAGCCCGTCAACCATCGCATGGTGCATGGCGTAAATCTGCGGACCCAGCATGTAATGCTTGCTGACCGGGTCTCGCTCGACGAAACCCTCAGCTTCCAGGTCCTTCAGAATGCGCAAGGCCGTGGACACATCCAATTGCGAAGCCTGCGAGATATCAGTCAGCCGTTGAACGCGCCGATTGGACAGGCTGGCCAACACGCGGCAGACCTTCTTGGTAGCGGAAACAACGCTCGTATCCTGTTGTGGCATGGCAGCGGCAAGGCCGGTTGGCTGAACATGGTCACAAGATAGGCACGCTGGGAACACGGGTAAAGTTGCGGCGCAACAAATTTTCGTCCAGCGAAAATGCCTGCGGGCGCTAGGCCAACCGTTATCCGTTGAAAATGGCCTGAAACGTCCTACCGAGCCCATTCGGACACCCGAACGCCATCCCCGCAAAGGAGTATCCTACGGCGCTTCGTCTCAGCCAGATTCACTCATCGCTATGCGCGGCAATCCCGACGCCAGACAAGGCGCCATTGCGTTGCACGGGTTCTACTTCCTGTATTACGGCTTGCAGGGTGTCAGTATTCCCTTTCTACCCCTTTGGTTCGCCAGCCGTGGGCTGGACCCCGCCACCATCGGGCTGATCGTCGCCACGTCTTTCCTGCCCAAGATTTTGTCGACGCCCGTGGTCGCGCATGTGGCCGACCAGACGGGCCGCGCCCATGCGCTGATTGCTTCGGCGCTGGCGGCGTCGCTGGTGCTGTTTGTCTGCTACCCGTTCACGCTGACGCCGGCGTGGCTGCTGGCTATCACGCTGCTGTTGAACGCCGTGTTTCCCGCCGTGCTGCCGCTGATGGACCGCATGGCGATCGCCAGCGGCCGTACGCAGGGCAATTCCTACACCATCATGCGGGCGTGCGGGTCGCTGGGCTTTGCGGTGGTCACCGTTGCGGGCGGCTATCTGATCAAGACGTTCGACACCAACTGGGTCATGTGGCTGTCGATCCTGCTGATCATCGCCTGCCTGGCCTGCGTGCGGCTGCTGCCGCAGGCCGCGCGCCCTGCCGCGGACGACGCGCCGGCAGAACGCGTGCGCCTGCCCATGCGGGAAGTGCTGCGCGACCGCCCGCTGCTGCTGTGCATTGCGGCGGCTTCGCTGGTGCAGGCCAGCAACGGCTTTCTGTATTCGTATTCCACGCTTTACTGGACGGCCAGCGGCCTGTCCACCGCGCTGATTTCCCTGCTGTGGGTGGTGGGCGTCAGCAGCGAAGTGCTGTTCTTTTTCCTGGCGCCGAAGATCCTGGCTCGCACGGGCGCGCAGTGGCTGATCATGGCGTCGGCGGTGATGACGGCCATCCGCTGGGCGGGCCTGTCGGCCACCACGGACCCCGCCTGGATCGCCGCGCTGCAACTGCTGCAATGCTTCACGCTGGCGGGCAACAACGCCGCCATCATGTGGTACATCACGCGCCACGTGCCGGCCGCGTGCAAGACGTCGGCGATCGCGCTGTATGCGCTGCTGTCCGGCGGCGTGTTCATGTTCGCCAGCATTCAGCTGGGCGGCGCGCTGTATCGCAGCTATGCGCCGGGCGGCTTCATGGTGATGGCGGTGTGTGCGGTGTGCGCAGTTCCGCTGGTGCTGTTTGCGGAGAGATTGCGGCGGGGGTGATGCGGCGGGGGTGATGCGGAGTTTGAAAACGCAATTTCCCAGACAGCGTCGGGGAAATTGCGGCGCGGAATCCACCCGGGAGAAACAGCGTACCGGCGCGACGGTGCCGGGGTGACAAAAAATTCCCACAAAAAAAGCCACCGTTCCCGGTGGCTTTTTCATGGTCATCAGCAGCAGCCGATCCGTTTCTTTCCGCCGTAGCGCGCGTCCTGGCGCTCGCGGAAGAATGCCTCGTAAGTCATCGGCTCCTGATCAGGATGGGTACGCCGCATATGCTCGACATACGTTTCGTAATCCGGCACGCCGACCATCAGCCGGAGCGTCTGCCCCAGGTAACGGCCGGCGGCGCCGGCTGCCGAACTCATGTTGGTAAACAGCATGCGGCGCCTCCCGGGGTCAGTCCGCGCCTGCCGGCATGGGCAGGGGCTCGTACGGCGTCTCGCGCGAGGTCGGCTTGTTCTCGGCGCGGGCGCGCCGCACCGATTTCACGCCGAACACCACGATGCTGACCACGACGAACATGAAGATCGCGCACAAGCCGGCGTTGATGTAGTCGTTCATCACGACGCGGCCCATCTCGGTCAGCGACTTGGCTGGCGCCAGCACCTGGCCTTGGTCAATGGCCGCGTTGTACTTGTTGGCGTGGGCCAGGAAGCTCACGCGCGGGTCGGCGTCAAACAGCTTCTGCCAGCCAGCGGTCAACGTGCATGCCAGCAGCCACAGCGTCGGCAGGATCGTGACCCAGGCGTAGCGGTCGCGCTTCATCTTGAACAGCACGACCGTACCCAGCGTCAGCGCAATCGCGGCGAGCATCTGGTTGGCGATACCGAACAGCGGCCACAAGGTGTTGATGCCGCCCAGCGGGTCGACCACGCCTTGGTACAGGAAGTAGCCCCAGGCCGCCACGCACAAGGCGGTGGCGATCAGGTTGGCGGGCAGCGAATCGGTGCGCTTGAGCGACGGGGCGAAGGTGCCCAGCAGGTCTTGCAGCATGAAGCGGCCGGCCCGCGTGCCCGCGTCCACGGCGGTCAGGATGAAGAGCGCTTCGAACAGAATGGCGAAGTGGTACCAGAACGCCATCATGCCCGGGCCGCCAATGGCCTGATGCAAGATGTGCGCCATGCCGACGGCCAGCGTCGGCGCGCCGCCCGCACGCGAAATGATGGTGCTTTCGCCCACGTCCTTCGCCGTCTGGATCAGGTCTTGCGGCGTGACCACAAAACCCCAGCTGGACACGACTTGCGCCACCTGGTCCGGCGTGGTGCCAATGACGGCGGCCGGGCTGTTCATGGCGTAGTAGATGCCCGGCTCGATCACGCAAGCCGCCACCAGCGCCATGATGGCCACAAACGATTCCATCAGCATGCCGCCGTAACCGATATAGCGGGCCTGGGTTTCGTTTTCGATGAGCTTGGGCGTGGTGCCCGACGAGATCAGCGCATGGAAGCCCGACACCGCGCCGCAGGCGATGGTGATGAACAGGAACGGGAACAGGTTGCCGGACCACACCGGGCCGGTGCCGTCCACGAACTGCGTCAGCGCGGGCATCTTCAGTTCAGGCGCCACAACCACGATACCGATAGCCAGACCCAGGATCGTGCCGATCTTCAGGAAGGTCGACAGGTAGTCGCGCGGAGCCAGCAGCAGCCACACGGGCAGCACGGCGGCGATGAAACCGTAGACGATCAGAATCCAGGTCAGGCCCTTGCCGTCGAAGTCGAACATCGGGCCCAGCACCGGGTGCGCGGCCACGTCCTGGCCGAACGTGATGGCGGCCATCAGGCCCACGAAACCGATGATGGACACTTCACCGATCTTGCCCGGACGGATGTAGCGCAGGTACACGCCCATGAACAGCGCGATGGGAATGGTGGCGGCCACGGTGAAGGTGCCCCACGGCGAATGCGTCAGCGCCTTCACCACGATCAGCGCCAGCACGGCCAGAATGATCACCATGATCATGAAGGCGCCAAACAGCGCGATCACACCCGGGATCTTGCCCAACTCGGACTTGACCAGATCGCCCAGCGAACGGCCGTCGCGGCGGGTCGAGATGAAGAGAATCGTGAAGTCCTGCACGGCGCCGGCGAACACCACGCCCGCCAGAATCCACAGCATGCCCGGTAGATAACCCATCTGCGCGGCAAGCACCGGGCCAACCAGCGGGCCGGCGCCGGCGATGGCCGCAAAGTGGTGGCCGAACAGCACGTGCTTGTTGGTCGGCACATAGTCCAGACCATCGTTGTGCTTCCAGGCCGGCGTCATGCGCGAGGCATCCAGCTGGAAAACGTTCTTTGCGATGAAGCGGCTGTAATAGCGGTATGCGATCAAATAGACGCACACGGCGGCAATCACCACCCATAGCGCGTTGATGGTCTCCCCTCTGGCCAGCGCCACGGTGCCCAGCGCAAACGCGCCCAGTACCGCAACCGCCAGCCAGACCAGGTGCTGACCCAGTCCCTTACTGCTGGTTTGCATAAGTGCTCCTCTTGCCTCCCGCCATGCTTGTGGCGTGAAACGCTTTTTTCGTCTCGCGGAAGGCAGACTCATTGTTGTGGGGTGGCGGGCGCGCAAGCGTCCGCGCTGCGTCCAATGGACGCGGGCGTTAGTATTTCGTTTTGCTCCGGGGCCAACAAGCGCGGAACTACGCAAACCGCGTACGTGTTACTACGCAATGCGCCGCAGCATATTTCTGTGGGAATCGTAAAATCGTCGTCATGAATCCCGTTTCCCCCTGGGGGACGCGGCTTGGTGCATCGCACCAATCTCCATCCGGGCTGAATCCCACGCCATGAAGCTCCGCCTGAAAATCCTGCTGCTTGCCGCGGTGCCTTTGCTGGTGGCCGTGGCCGCCATCACGGTGGCCGTCTACGTGCAGGGCCTGCAACTGGCCCAGCGCGAAAAGCAGGTTGTCGAAAGCGCCTGGCTGGCCAGCAAGGAAAGCGAGCTGCGCCACTACGTCAGCCTGGCCTACAGCGCGGTGGCCCCCTTGCAGGCGGCGGGCGACGACGAGGCCACCCGGCAACGGGCGCTGGATCTGTTGGCGCAAATGGAGTTCGGCCACGACGGCTACTTTTTCGTCTACGACCTGCACGGCAAGAACCTGATGCACCCGCGCCAGCCCGAACTGGTCGGGCAAGACCTCTGGGACTTGCGCGACACACGCGGCCAGGCCGTCATCCAGAACCTGTTGACGGCGGCCCGGCGCGGCGGCCAGCAAGGCGAAGTGGTGCATTACCTGTGGGAAAAGCCCTCTACCCATCAGACCGTAGAAAAGCTCGGCTACGTGGTGGTGCTGGACCGTTGGGGCTGGATGCTGGGCACCGGCATCTATCTGGACGACGTGGAGCAGGCGCTGGTGCGCATCGACGCCGCCGCGCAGGCGAACATTCGCAGCATGTTCGCCTGGGTGGCGGGCATTGCCGCCGTGTCCATCCTGGGCGTGGCCGCCTGCGGCCTGGCGCTGAACATCAGCGACCACCGCCAGTCCGACGCCAAGCTGCGGCTGATGGCCCAGCAGCTGGTGCGCTCGCAGGAAGAGGAGCGCGCACGGCTGTCGCGTGAATTGCACGACGGCATCAGCCAGGTGCTGGTGTCGATCAAGCTGTCGCTGGAGGCGGCGCGCGAACGGGTGCGGCAGGCGTTGCCCGGCGATCCGCAGACGCTCGCCCATATTGATAAGCCGCTGGGTGGCGCGCTGGACCGCTTGAATACCGCCGTGGGCGAAGTGCGGCGCATCTCGCACAACCTGCGCCCGACGCTGCTTGATGATCTGGGCCTGCCCGCTGCCCTGGAACACCTGGGCCGCGAGTTCGCCATCCCCAGCCCCGATGGCGCGCCGCCCCTGGCCGTGCGGCTGCACACCACCGGCCAGCCTGTGAAGCTGCCCGACGCCTACGCCACGGCGCTGTTCCGCGTCACCCAGGAAGCGTTGACCAACGTGATGCGCCACGCGGGCGCCTCGCGCGCCGAGATGACGCTGGCCTACAGCGCGCAAGACCTGCGCCTGACCATTTCGGACGACGGCCGTGGCTTTGACTACGCCGAGGTCCAGCAGGACCCCCGGCGTGGCATCGGCCTGCGCAACATGCGCGAACGCATGAACGCCCTATCGGGCAACCTGAGTTTTCATTCCAGCGCCCAAGGCACCACCTTGCAAGCCTGGCTGCCCCTGCCCGGCGCAGCCGCCCCTACCGCGACGACCCAAGCATGAACGACACCCCCGACGCCATCCGACTTCTGCTGATCGACGATCACCCCCTGGTGCGTGACGGTCTGCGCCTGCGCCTGGAAACCGTGCCGCGCCTGCGGGTCGTGGGCGAAGCGGGCAACGCCGCCGCCGCGCTCGCCTTCCTGGCCAACTGCCACGCCGAAGACCCGCAGGGCGACACCCTGCCCCATCTGGTGCTGATGGACTTGAACATGCCCGGCGTGGGCGGGCTGGAGCTGACGGCGCAACTGCATGAACGCTATCCGCAAATTGCCGTGCTGGTGCTGTCCATGCACGACAACCCGGAATACATGGTGCAAGCCGTGAAGGCCGGCGCCCGGGGTTATCTGTTAAAGGACGAGCCGGCCGAAGAGATCATTACCGCGATCAGCGCGGTGATGGAGGGGCGCAGTTATTTCAGCGCGGCGGCGGCGGTGCGGCTGTCGTCGGCAAGCGCGCCGGCCACCTTGCTGACCCAGCGTGAACGCGATGTGCTGCGCCACATCGCCAGCGGCCAGGCCAACAAGCAGATCGCCCACACGCTGGGCTTGTCGGTGCGCACGGTTGAAACCCATCGCCTGAATATCAAACGCAAACTGGGCATCGACGGCCAGGCCGAGCTGATCAAGTACGCCGTGGAGAACCGGGGGGTGTAGTCCCAGACCGCCCGCTGCCTGCCCCGTCGCCCGCCCTGCGGTAGACTTGCCTCCATTCCCGCGTCCCGGACGCGACACGACACAACAACACGCCACGATACGCGCGCTGCCCAGGAGTCCCCCATGTCATTGGAAAAGAACTACACCGAAATTCTCAAAGCGCTGGGGGAAGACCCGTCTCGCGAAGGGCTGGCCGACACGCCCGCCCGTGCGGCCAAGGCCATGCGCCACCTGTGCCGCGGCTACGCGCAGAACCTGGATGAAATCGTCAACGGCGCGCTGTTTACGTCCGACACGCGCGAAATCGTGCTGGTCAAGAACATCGAGCTCTACTCGCTGTGCGAACACCATATGCTGCCGTTCATCGGCAAGGCGCACGTGGCTTACCTGCCCGCGGGCAAGGTGCTGGGTTTGTCGAAGGTTGCCCGCATCGTCGAGATGTACGCGCGCCGTCTGCAAATCCAGGAAAACCTGAGCCGCCAGGTCGCCGAAGCCGTGCAGACGGTGACCGGCGCCGCAGGCGTGGCCGTCGTTATCGAAGCGCAGCACATGTGCATGATGATGCGCGGGGTGGAAAAACAGAATTCGTCGATGGTCACGTCGGTGATGCTGGGTGAATTCCACGAAAATCCTTCCACGCGCGCCGAATTCTTGAGCTTGATCCGTTGAGCTTCTGATCACCGCAAGACGCCAACACGGGCGGCAAGACCAAAAAGGTCTTGCCGCCCGTGTTGTTTAGGCTTCATTTGGCCTTCCTTTGGTCTTCCTTTGGTCTTAGTTTTCCACCTTGTCTTAGTGTTCCACTTGGTCTCAGATTTCCACTTGGTTTTAGATTTCCCCTTGGTCTGAGATTTTCCTTTGGTCTTAGATTTGCATTGAGCGGCGTATCACCTCCAATTCAATTCACAGAGATGCGCCCTGCTCTGCCCCCTGCTCTTTCGTTTACTGCCCGCTAAGCCGCAGCGCTTGAAAAACAAGGTGGCGCAATGCCACCGCATCACGAAAAAACGGTGCAGATCACCCTCAATTGAAACGCCGCAAATCCCGGTGGCAAGCGGCTGTTCTCGTCCGAACAGCGCGTGCACAGGCGCTTTACATTGAAGTTGTTCGCAGCCCCCTCACAATCATTACGCTGCGAACCGCGGCCAAGCGATCGGATTCCGCCACAGCCTCCGAAAGCAAACGTCGTGATGTCTGGTTGTTGTTTGCAGTTGCAGTTGTCGCAGCACGAACGGTGACGCCCGCCTTCCCCCCGATCTGGCGCACCGTCAGCAGCAGCTTTCCCCGGCCGGTCTGCCGGCTGGCCGGGGTATTTTTAATAGTCGTCTCATTCACAAAAGCGTTATTAGCAGTCAGCATGACGGGTCGCCTGGCTCGCCCGTTTTGACCGCTGTTTTTCGTCGCGCCAGTTCGTTTGCAGAATGCCGTCAGGCTGCTGGTCGCGCCTTTGCCCACAAGGCAAATCAACGGTGTCCATTCGATGCTGTCTCCCATGAAAGTTCTCGTAATCGACAATGACAATTCCTCGGCGCAGGCACTGCGCAACACCCTTGCCGAACACGGCCAGGTCGTCCACATTGCCGTCGATGGCGCTACAGGACTGCGCATCGCAAGAACCTTTCCCTATGATCTGATCCTGCTGGAAGTCCAACTTCCCGTCATGGATGGCTTCACCGTCTTGCGTGAACTACGCAAGGAAAGCAATGTGCCGGTGGTGATCGTGTCCTCTCGCGACGAACTCCAGGCCCGCGTGCAAGGCCTGAGCGAAGGCGCGGACGACTACGTCACCAAGCCCTACGCCACGTGCGAACTCGTCGCGCGCATGAAAGCCATCAACCGGCGAGCCGTTCCGCCGGACGAGCATTCGTCGCAGCATGTCTTGCGCGTAGGCGACCTTGAACTCCAGCTGCTCAGCCGCAAGGCTTTGCGCGAAGGCCAGCGCATCCGGCTCACCTCGATTGAGTTCGCACTGCTTGAACGGCTGATGCGCAAGCATGGCGAAGTGCAATCCCGGATGAATCTGGCGGCGCACGTGTGGGGTATCAACTTTGACCGCGGCACCAACGCCATTGACGTCGCGGTGCGCCGCTTGCGCATGAAGATGGACGACCCCTTCGAAACGCGCCTGCTGCATACCGTTTGGGGGTTGGGCTACATCATGGAGCAGCGGGACCCGCCGCAATAAAGATAAAAGGCTGAAAAGAAGAGGACCAAAAAGAAAGGGGCTGAATAAGCCCCTTTCTCTATTGGCTGCTAGGCCGCCTTGGCGCTGCGCTCCTCATGGGCCACCGGCGTGCGGGCGCGCAGAAAGCGGCCCGTGCCGGGCGCGGCCTGTACGCGCCTACCGTCATACACCAGCTCGCCGCGCCGCCATGTGCCGTACACATGCACGGAATGCGGCCGCCCGATGCTGGCCAGCGGCTGTACCGGCGACGGCCCCGGCGCCAGCACAACGAAATCGGCGTCCTTTCCGATATCGAAAGACCCTTTGCGGTCATCCAGCAGGAAATGCACCGCCGGGTTCAGGCAAAGCAGGCGCACGACAAGCGTGGGCGACAAGCCTCGGGCTTCGCAGCCGGTCCACAGTGTGGGCAGCAGCAGCTTGGGCCCGTAGTCGGGCGTGCGCCCCGGCCCTTGCAGCGTATCGTCCACGCGCGCGTGATAACCGGTCGACACGAACGTGCAGGCGTCATTCGCCAAGCGCCGCCAAAGCGCTTCAACCTCTTGGCGCGAGCGAAGCAAGGGATAGTCCTGCGCCGATCCGCCCAGCAAGGCCACGGCATCTTCGGTGCACAGCATCAGGCTGCGCAAGCAGGTTTCGATCATGACCCAATGGCCGGCCTTGCGGGTATGCGCGCAGAGCGCATGGCCTTGCTCGGACCAGACATCGGCCGCTTGCATCCGTACGCCCGCCGCGGCGCCAACCCGGCACAGCAAACGCGTCGTCAAGCCTTCGATCAGCGCAAGATTCGCCCGGGCCAGCACCTCTTTGCCGGGCTTTCCTGCGTCCAGCAGTTGGCGGGCGTTGCGGCCCGCGGTCAGGCGTGCGTGGTTGTGCATGCTGCATGCGAGCCCGAAGCGCGCGATGGCCTGAAAGGCCTTGATCAGATCGCTTTCATGGTGCGCAAAGCGAGACCGTTCAACCTCGAACGTGGGAATCGAGAACGCGCAAATGCCACCGTCCGCCAACGCTTTGGTGGCCCGCAGGCCATGCTCGGCGTTGAGAGTGCCGGCCACGGCCACGTCCACCTGCGCGCCCTGCTCGATGCGCGACACCATCGCGTCCAGTTGCGAACGGCTGGCAACGACTTCGGCATGCTCATAGGGCATGTCCACCAACGTGGTCACCCCGCCCGCGGCGGCCTCGCGGGACGCACGGCCGATGCCTTCGCCGTCGCCCCAGCCGCCAATGTAAGTTCGGCTGTCGATCGCGCCCGGCAGCACCCAAAGCCCGCGCGCATCGACATAGTCTCGCGCCGCAGGCGGGCTGTGGCTGCCCATCGCCGCGATTTTGCCGTCCACGACGCCCAACCAGCCGTCTTCAAGAATGCTGTCGGCTCCCACCAGCGAGCCGCGTATCACCAAGTCGAAGTCGCTCATATCAGAACACCTGCCAATCGTTGGTCAAATCAGGACCGGTGCTGGCCGCCCGGGCGCGCGGCAGCGCGGAGCGGCCGCCACGCGCAGCCGGCACGGGCATGACCGGGTCGGGCTCGCGCGGCACCGCCATATCAATAATGACGCGGGGCGCCACGGTAAAGACAGCCACGGTCTGCGCCAGCTTTTCCGCCTGATCGTGCAAGGCGCGCGCGGAAGCCGCCGCCTGCTCGACCAGCGCGGCGTTTTGCTGCGTGGCCTCGTCCATGCTCGACACCGCCAGATTGACCTGGTCGATGCCCTGCGCCTGTTCGCTGGAGGCCGCCGCGATTTCACCCATGATGTCAGTCACGCGATGCACCGCGGTTTCGATTTCGCGCATGGTCGCGCCCGCCAGCTCGACTTGCTGTGCGCCCGCCTGCACCCGGCCTGCGGAATCGGCGATCAGCTGCTTGATCTCGCGGGCGGCCGTTGCGCTACGCTGAGCCAGCGCCCGCACTTCACCCGCCACCACCGCAAAGCCCTTGCCCTGGTCGCCGGCGCGCGCGGCCTCTACGGCGGCGTTCAGCGCCAGGATGTTGGTCTGAAACGCGATGGCGTCAATCACCGACACAATGTGCGTGATCTTGGCCGAGCTGGCGCTGATGTCCTGCATCGTGCCAACCACGTCAGCCACCACGGCCGCGCCGCGCCCGGCCACTTGCGAGGCGCCTTCAGCCAGTTCGTTGGCGCGCTGCGCGTTGTCGGCGTTTTCTTTTACGGTGACGGCCAGCCGGCCCATCGACAGCGCCGTCTCTTCCAGCGTGGCCGCTTGCTGCTCGGTACGCGAGGACAACACGACATTGCCGTCCGCGATCTCGCGCGTGCCCACGCCAATCTGCTGCACGCTCTGGCGGACGGCGGCCACCGTCTTGGCCAGACTGGCCTGCATGCGTTGCAGCCCCAGAAAGAGCTGGCCGATCTCGTTGTGGGATTTGATCTGGATGTGATTGGTCAGGTTGCCGTCGGCAATGCTTTGGAAATGGCTGCCCGCGCGCAACAAGGGGCGCAGCACCGACCGGCTGACAAAGAGCGCCGCGCCGATGCTGAGCAGCACGGCGGCCGCCAGCAACCCCACAATCACCAGATTGGCGCGCAGGTGCCGGGTGGCGGCGGCGGCCACGAGCGCGTCTGTCCGGAGGTCGACAAGGTCCAGGTAAGCGGCCACTTGCGCGTCGAACGCCAGATGCGCGCTCTGGACGGCATCCATCTGCAAGGCGAACGCGCGGGCGTCCTGGCTGCGCATGGATTCGAATTGTTCGGCGGCCAACGCGTCGTAATGTTTGAACGCCGCCAGCACAGGCGCTGCGCGGGCTTCGCGCTCGGGGGTTCGAACTTCGCTGGAGAAGGCCTCGAACCGGCTGCGCGAGCGGCGCCACAACTCTTCCGCGCGCTCGGCGTCCGCAGCGCTTTCGCGCGTGCGGCCAACTTGGCGGTTGATCATGGCCGCGTCCATCGCCAGCCGCGCCCGCAACATCAAGGTGTAGGCCTCGTACGCAGGCACCACCTGGCTGGAGTACGCGTCATTGACCTGGCCCAGATTCGCGTTGCTGGAGCGCGTGTCCATCCAGGCGGCGCCGTTGGCGGCCAGCATGCCGGTAAAGAACAGCGCCAGCAAGATGCCAAGACAGGTGCGGACTTTTAGATTGTTGAACATACGACCTCTGCGTTTTTTTGCGGCGAAATCCGGCCGCCCAGATGGCGCGGCGGCGGTAAGCGCAGGCCGGACAAAAAGAATGTATGCCGGCGCCGCTAACAAATCGTTAACAAATGAATGACATTTCCGTCACCGGCCGACATGCGCAGTAGTGCTAAGCCAAGGCCGCCGACATGGCCCTCGGGCATTTGGCCGATACCTCGCGCGCGCCCCCGGGATTAACCATGAGGGCAAGGCGGCGGCGCCAGCGTGTGGCTCCTACTGATCCGCCCATCTGGACCTAGCGTTCTGCCCCTATCCGGGCAAACTGGCACCAGGCCGCACCGGCACAAAGCCGGTCGCGTCGGGGCGCGGCCCACTCTCTTTCGGAGATCACCATGAACGCGATTTACCGCCTCATCCGCCGCTGCACCCTGGCCGGCCTGACCGCCGCGCTGCTTGCCGCGCCCGCCTACGCCCAGACCAAACTGGTCGTCGGCTACCAGCTCATCGTTGGCCCCTTCCTGTCTTCCATCGCCGATGGCAGTTTCGACGCCGCCTTGAAAGAGGCTGGCTACCAGGTGGACTGGCGCCAGTTCACATCAGGCGGCGATATCTCAACGGCGCTGGCCTCCGGCAATGTGCCGGTCGGCGTGCTGGGCTCCACGGGCATGACGTCGGCCGCCACGCGCGGGGTCGACTTGCAGCTGTTCTGGATTCTGGACAACATCGGCAAGTCCGAAGCGCTGGTGGCGCGCAACGGCTCAGGCATCAACAGCACAGCCGACTTGAAGGGCAAGCGCGTGGCCACGCCGTTCGTGTCGACCTCGCACTTCCATCTGCTGGTCGGCATGGACCAGGTCTGGAAGATCAATCCGCGCGACGTGCGCATTCTGAACATGCAGCCCCCGCAGATCGTGGCCGCCTGGCAGCGCGGCGATATCGACGCCGCCTACGTGTGGCCGCCCGCGCTCACCGAAATTGAAAAGACCGGCAAGATCATTGCCGACTCCGAAGCCATTGGCCGCGCCAGCGTGCCCACGTTTGACGGCATCGTCGTTGACCGCGCCTGGGCCGCGAAAAACCCGAAGTTCATGGCCGCCTTCACAGGCGTGCTGGCCAAGTCGTATGCCGACTATCACGCCAACGGCGCCAAGTGGACGGCCGACTCGCCCCAGGTCAAGGGCATCGTCCGGCTGATTGGCGGCAAGCCCGAGGACATCGTCAGCGCGCTCAAGCTGCTGGTGTTCCCGACCGCGCAGGAACAGGCGTCCAACACCTGGCTGGGCGGCGGCAAAGAGTCGGGCGCGGTGCGCGCGCTGGACGCCAGCGCCAAGTTCCTGAAAGACCAGAAGCAGATCGACCGGGCGCTGAGCGACTACAGCCCGCACGTGACCGACCAGTACGCGAAGGCTGCGGCCAAGTAAGCGCCGTCTTGGCGCAGGGCGCCCGCCTGGCCGCGGGCGTCCTGTCATAAGGGGAAACCGCATGACTCACCCACCCATGTCCGCCGCGCAGGCCCTGCGTGCGGATCACGTCAGCGTCACGTATCCCGGCCTGCACGACAGCGGCCCGGTGGTTGCGCTGCAAGACGTCAACCTGACGATCGAACCCGGCGAGTTCGTCGTGGCGCTGGGCGCATCCGGCTGCGGCAAGACGACCTTGCTGAGCCTGTTGGCCGGCTTTCTGTCGCCCACCGACGGCGAGATCACGCTGGGCGGGCGGCCCATTACCGGCCCGGGCGCCGAACGCGGCGTGGTGTTTCAAAAGCACGCGCTGCTGCCCTGGCTGAACGTGCTGGAGAACACCGAGTTCGGCCTGAAGCTGCAAGGGGTCGACAAGGAAACGCGGCGCGCCCGCGCCCGGCGCAACCTGGAGCTGGTCGGCTTGCAGGATTTTCATCGGCACATGATCTACCAGTTGTCCGGCGGCATGCAGCAGCGCGTGGGCATTGCCCGCGCCCTGACCTGCGACCCCGCCATGCTGTTGATGGACGAGCCGATGGCGGCGCTGGACGCGTTGACCCGCGAGACCATCCAGGAGCTGCTGCTGGACATCTGGCGCCAGACCAACAAGATGTTCTTCTTCATCACCCATAGCGTGGAAGAGGCGCTGTTCCTGGGGTCGCGGCTGATCGTCATGTCGCCGCGCCCAGGGCGCATCACGCACACCTTCACGCCGGACTTCAACCGGCGCTACCTGGAGACCCGCGATGGCCGCCGTATCAAATCCAGCCCCGACTTCATCGCCATGCGCGAGCAAGTCCTTGGCATCATCTACGGCGACGAGCTTGCCGTCCAAGAGCCCGCACATGCCTAGGCCGCGCGGCGGGCACAAGCCCGCAGCGCCCGGCAAGGTGTATGGCGCCCCGGGCGCGGGCTACAGCGGCCACATCAGCCTGATCACCACCATTGCGCTGATCGCGCTGTGGTTTCTGGTGACCAGCGCCGGCTGGGTCAAGCCGCTGTTCCTGCCCTCGCCCTTTGCGGTGTACGACAAGTTCGTGTCCGCCATGACCGACGGCGTGGCCAATTCCACGCTGGCCGAACACGCCATGGCCAGCCTGACGCGGGTGTTCTCGGCGTTTCTGCTGGCCTGCGTCACGGCGGTGCCGGTAGGCATTCTGATGGGCGTGAACCGCTATGCGCGCGGCATCTTCGACCCGCCGATCGAGTTCTACCGCCCGCTGCCGCCGCTGGCTTACCTGCCGCTGATCATCATCTGGTTCGGCATCGGTGAATTTCCGAAAATCCTGCTGATCTACCTGGCCATCTTTGCGCCAATGGCAATTGCGGCGCGCGCGGGCGTGCGGTCGGTATCCATCGAACAGATCCATGCGGCCTACGCCATGGGTGGCACACCCATGCAGATCGTCTGGCACGTCATCCTGAAAGCCGCCATGCCGGAAATCTTCACGGGCTTGCGTATCGGTATCGGCGTGGGATGGACGACCCTGGTGGCGGCCGAAATGGTGGCCGCTGACCGGGGGCTGGGCTTCATGGTGCTGAACGCCGCGCAATTTCTGGCCAGCGACATCGTCATCATGGGCATCATCGTGATCGGCGTGTTTGCCTTCGCGTTCGATCTGCTGGTGCGCTACGTGGAAAAATTCGCCATCCCGTGGAAGGGACGCATCTGACGCGCAACGCTAAAGGTAAAGGGCAATCCCCCATTTCGCCACCCAGACCGCTCCTCTATCCTGAGTCTCCGACCCAGACTCACACCCCGACCCCGGCCGCGCTTGCCTCATGCGCGCCGGGCGTTGCGTCGTCTACTCAAGGAGCCGTCATGTCCAGCCAGGCCTCGATGCTCAAGCCTGTGTTGTGGGAACGCCTGTTTGAACGGGAAAGCGCGCCCAATCTCAGCCTGCAAGGCCGCGTGCGCCAGATGCTGGTGTCGGCCATTCTTAGCGGCCACTTGCCGCCCGGCACGCCGGTGCCGTCCAGCCGGCAATTGGCCGACCAGCTGCGCATTGCGCGCAACACCGTCGTGTTCGCCTACCAGCAGCTGGTCAGCGAAGGGTATCTGGTGTCACGCGAGCGCAGCGGCCATTTCGTGTGCGACTCCGTCATGCAGGGGCATTCGGGACCCGCGCCCGAAGCCGCCGCCGCGCTGCCCGATGCCGACACCCCGCAACGCGTGCGCTGGGAAGAACGCTTGCGCTTTCGCCCGTCGCGGCAACGCAATATCACCAAACCCCAAGACTGGCAGAAGCAGCCCTACCCCTTTGTGTACGGCCAGTTCGACCCTGACCTGTTCCCCACCGCCGAATGGCGCGAATGCTGCATCAAGGCGTTATCGGTGCTGGACATCCGCAGCTGGGCGCCTGACCTGATCACCCATGACGACCCCGCGCTGATCGAACAGATCCGCACGCAGGTGCTGCCGCGCCGGGGCGTGTGGGCCGACGCCGAAGAGATCGTCATAACCGTCGGCGCGCAGCATGCGCTGTACCTGCTGGCCGACCTGCTGGTCAATGAAGACACCGTCGTCGGCATGGAAGACCCCGGCTACCCCGACGCCCGCAACATCTTCGCCAGCCATACCCGCAACCTGCTGCCCATGCCCGTTGACGAACGCGGCCTGTGCACCGGCACGCATTTGCTGGGCTGCGACTATCTGTTCGTCACCCCCGGCCATCAATGCCCCACCACCGTGACGCTGTCGATGGAGCGCCGAGAAAGCCTGCTGGCGCTGGCGCGCCAGGCCGACAGCATGATCATCGAAGACGATTTCGAAAGCGAAAGCCGTTGGGGCGAAGGGGCGATCCCCGCGTTAAAAAGCCAGGACCGCGATGGCCGCGTCATCTACGTCGGCAGCCTGGCGAAGTCGTTCGCGCCGGGCCTGCGCATTGGCTACATCGTCGCGCCGCGTGAGCTGACGCGCGAATTGCGCGCGCTGCGCCGGCTGATGCTGCGCCATCCGTCCGCCTACATCCAGCGGGCGTTCTCGCTGTTCATCTCACTGGGCCATCACCATTCCTTGCTGCGCAAGCAGTCGCAGGCTTACCAGCGGCGCGGTGCGGAACTGACGCAGGCGCTGGCCCGCTACTTGCCGGATTTCAAACCCACGCCCATCACCGGGTCGTCGTCGTGCTGGCTGGAAGGCCCGCCGTGGCTGAACGCCGCTGACCTGTCCGAGGCCGCCCTGGCCGAAGGCGTGGTGGTGGAACCGGGCGACGTCTTCTTCATGAACGGCGCCGATGCGCCCCGCAATTTCCTGCGCGTGGGGTTCACGTCGATCCGGCCGGAACTGATCGGACCGGGCATCGAAAGGCTGGCGCAGGTGGTGCGCCGCTACCGCTTGCAGGCAGCGGCGTAGCGGCGCATCGCAAGGCATTACCGCTTGCAGGCAGCGGCGCATCGCAAGGCGCTACCGCTTGCAGGCAGCGGCGCATCGCCGGGCGCTACAGGTGTTCGTCGCGCAGGTGATACCAGCGGTACAACAACGCCTGCCCGATGCGCCGGAATGGCGCGAACGGATGCCCCGGCAGCGGCGAATCGTAGATGGGCAGGTTCCACGGAATGCCGTCCTTGCCCATCATTCTCTCAGCCAACCGCTTACCCGCTTGCGCCGAAAACGCGACGCCGTTACCGCCATAGCCAAAGGCGTAATACACCGGCTGAGCGGGATCGGGCTGCGTCACGCGCGGCATCATGTCGTGGCTGACATCGACCCAGCCCCACCACGAATACGCCACATCCACGTTGCGCAATGACGGAAACTTGCGGGCCAGCCCTTCGCGCAGCAACGCCAGATGCCGGGGGTGCTGCGCATCAGCGCCATGCAAGGCGCTGCGGCTGCCAATCTGCATGCGGCCATCTGGCAGCAGGCGGTAATAGAACCGCAGGGTGCGGGTGTCGGTGATGAATACCGTGCTCTTCAAGCCAGCGGCTTCGCGCTCGGCCGGGGTCAACACCCGCGTCACCAGCGAATTCGACAGCACCGGCATGATGCGGTTATCCAGCAGCGGGTTCACGCCCTGCGCCGTATAGCCGCCCGTGGCGAACGCCACGCGCCGCGCCCGCACCACCCCGCCCGGCGTTTCCAGCAGGATGGCACCTTGTTCTTTGCGCCATCGCAGCACCGGGCTGGACGGATGCACGCGCACGCCCAACGCGCGCGCCTGACGCAGATAGCCATAGGCCAGCTTCAGCGGATGCACGCCCACGCCATCGGGTTCGTGCATGGCGCCCACGGCCTCGTGGTCGTGCACATAGCGTTCGCGCAGCTCGGCCTGGCTGAGCATCTTTGCGTCGTAGCCGAACACCTCGCGCATCACACGCGCCTCGTTCGCCAGGAACGCGATCTTCTTCTGGCGATGCGCGGTGTACAAGTGGCCGCCGGGCTGTGCATCGCAATCCACCTGCGCGACCAGGCTCTTCCAGTATTCAAACCCTTCGCGGATCTCGGCATCCAGGCGCTTGGCGGTATCCAGGCCCCAACGGCTGATCCATTGCGACCGGTACAAGCGGCCCGACGCGTTCTGCCCCTGGCCGCCATTGCGGCTGGTGCAGCCCCACACGGCGCGGTTCGCCTCCAGCACCACCGCCCGCACGCCGAAGTCGCGCGCCAGCGTCAGCGCCGCCGATAAGCCGGTAAAGCCCGAGCCCACGATGGCGACGTCCACATCGATATCGCCCCGGATGGGGCCGTCGTCTTCGGGCGGTTCGCCGGCGGTTGCCACCCAGTACGTGGGCGCATAGTCCTGGCCTTGGCCGGGCGGCGAAACGAGCGGGTCGTAAGTTGGGTTGTAGGCAGCCACAGGCGCGGTGGGCGCTGCGGACGCTGCGTGCGCACCGGGTGGAAGGGACGTTTCGAAGGGCATTTGCGTATCCATGCTTCGATTCCGTGGGGCAACGCTCAGGCACGGGCCGGCAAGGCCGGGCGCTGCTTGCGGAACGCGTTCTTCACGCGGATCTTGCCGTCCTGGAACGTGAAGATATCGACCATATCGGCCTCTACCCGCGAGCCATCGACGGCGGTGCCGGTGAACGTGCATTCCGACACGCCACGGTCGCCCGCCACCCAATGCCGGCCGTTGTTCCATTGCGCATCAGGAAAGTTCTTCCAGGCCGCCGCAAAGGCGGCGCGCACCGCTTCCGTTCCGCTGTGGCGGCTGCCGCAAGCGTCCGGCCCGCCCACGGTTTCGAACACGCAGTCTTCGCTCATGAAGCGCATCAGGGCATCGATATCGTGGCGGTTCCAGGCGGCGGCAAAGTCGGCCAGCATGTCCACGGTGACGGTCTTGTGCATTGCGTACCCCTTTCTCAAAGTCCGGCGCAAAGCGCGCGCGGGCGTCTGGACTCAAGGTACGTGGGCCACCTGGCAGGGTCTAGAACCAGACGCGGGGAATCGCTTGCACCAGAATTGCTTGCTCCCCATTCCGGCAGCCGCTTTAGCGGACGGCAGCCGCCAAGGCGCGTGCGTGCAGCACGGCGATGGCGCAGCTGTTGACGCGCGCCTCCATCGAATCGGAACGGCTGGTCAACAACACGGGTACACGCGTGCCCAGCACCAGGCCCGCGGCGCCTGCGCCCGCCAGCCAGGTCAGCTCTTTGTAGAGCATGTTGCCGGCTTCGATATCGGGCACCAGCAGAATGTCGGCATCGCCCGCCACGTGCGACACGATGCCCTTCTGATCGGCCGCTTCACGGGATATCGCGTTGTCGAACGCCAAGGGGCCATCGATGTCACCGCCCCGAATTTGCTGGCGGTCGGCCATTTTGGATAGCGCGGCGGCATCCAGCGTGGCGGGCATTGACGGGTTGACCGATTCTGTCGCGCACAACACCGCCAGCTTTGGGCGCGCCACGCCCAGCGCGCGCGCAAGGTCGATGGCGTTCTGAGCGATGTCGGCCTTCTCTTGCAAGGTCGGAGCGATGTTGACGGCGGCATCCGTCAGGATGAATAGCTTGGGGTACGCCGCTACCGCCATGACGAACACATGGCTGATCCGGCGCTCTGTACGCAAGCCCGATTCGCGCGCCACCACGGCCGACATGAAATGATCGGTGTGCAAACTGCCTTTCATCAACATGCTGGCCGCGCCGTCGCGCGCCAGGGCGGCGGCGGTGCGCGCGGCAAGCTTCTCATCGTCTGGCGTGTCCACGATTTCCATACCGCCCGCGCGCACGCCCATTTCCGCCAGCAGGGCCTGAATCCGGCGCGCCGGGCCAACCAGCACGGGTTCGATATAACCGGCCTCGCGCGCCTGGACCGCCGCGCCCAGGCTCGCCGGGCACAAGGGATACGCCACCGCGGTGCGCAGGCGCCCGCCCAATAGCGCGGCCTCGCGCAGCGGTGCGAACAATCGGTCGATTGCCATGGGGGTCGTGCCTCCTGCCGCGAATGTCGGGGCAAAGTGTGACGCGAGCGGCGCGGCGTTTGCCGTGCCGCTCGCGCGCCGATCAGCGCTTGACGGGCTCGATCGACAGCGGCACCTCGCCCGCATGGAACGGCTGGTTCACGTACGACTTGTACTTGTCCAGGAAGCGCACCGGCTGCTTCAAGGCATCGCGCCGGAAGGGGTCGCCCAGTTCCTGGCTGACCATCATTTCCAACACGGTGGTCTTGCCTTCGGACTGCGCCTTGCACGCCGCCTGCAACGCCGCGCCCACCTGGTCCGCGTGCTCCACCCGAATGCCCTCTGCGCCCATGGCCCGCGCCAGCTCGGAAAAGTTCGGGTTCAGCAGGTTGCTGCCCACGAAGCGGCGGCCATAAAAGTCGACCTGGTTTTTCTTTTCAGCGCCCCATTGGCCGTTGTGAAAGACCACGGCTGTGACCGGGATCTTTTCGCGCACGCAGGTCAGCAATTCCTGGAAGCTCATGCACCACGCGCCGTCGCCCACATAGGCCACGGCGGGCCGGTCGGGCCGGCCGAGCTTGGCGCCGATGAGCGCGGGCAGCGCATAGCCGCAGTTGCCGAAGCTCATGGCGGCCAACATCGAGTTCGGCTCATCAAAGCGCAGGTAGCTGTTGGACACCGAGCAGATGTTGCCGATGTCTGTCGACACCATCACATGCTTGGGCATCGCGCGTTCCAGCTCGCGCAGCATGCGGCGCGGATGCATGCGCCCGCCGCCCTGCTCGATGATGTCCAGGCTCCAGTCGTCGCGCTCATGCGACCAGCTGTCCAGTTCGTTTTCCCATTCCGCTTTCTGCGAGGCAATCGCGTCACCGCGCGCTGACTTGGTGCGCACGCAGGCGACGTCACGGCCTTTCAGCTTTTCGGTCAGCGCGGCGGCGGCGGGCTTGGCGTCGCCGCAGATGCCCACCGATACCGGACGCACCAGGCCCAGCATGCGGTGGTCGGCATCCACCTGGATGATGCGCGCGCCTTGCGGCCAGTAGTCCAGCCCGTGCTGCGGCAAGGTGCCGAATGGCCCCAGCCGCGTGCCTAGCGCCAGCACCACATCGGCCTGCGACAACAGCTTCATGCCGGCTTTCGCGCCCTGATAACCCAGCGGGCCGCACCACAGCGGATGGCTGGCGGGAAACGCGTCGTTGTGCAGATAGCTGGTGACGACCGGCGCGCCCAGCAATTCAGCCAGCGCCACGCATTCCGCCTGACCCTCTGAGAACAACACGCCGCCGCCCGCCACGATGACCGGGAACTTCGCCTCGGCCAGCATTCGCGCCGCCGCTTCCAGGTCTTCTTCCGAGCCCGGCCCGCGACGCACGCGGCGCGGCTCGGGTATGGCCACGTCGATCTCGCCGTAGAAGTAGTCGCGCGGAATGTTCAGCTGCGTGGGGCCGCGTTCGGCCAGCGCGTTATCAAACGCCTTGGCTGTGAATTCCGCCATGCGGTCCGGCCGGTTCACGTGCGCCTGGTACTTGGTGATGCGGGAGAAAATCGGCAGCTGTTCGGTCTCTTGGAAGCCGCCCAGCCCCATGCCGGCCGTGCCGGTTTCGGGCGTAATCGCCACTACCGGGCTGTGCGCCCAATAGGCGGCGGCCACCCCCGTGACGAAGTTGGTGATGCCCGGCCCGTTCTGCGCAATGCAGACGCCGTGGCGGCCCGTGACGCGGGAGTAGCCGTCGGCCATGTGGGCCGCGCCCTGCTCGTGCACCGTGGGCACGAAGCGAATTCCCGCAGCGGGAAACAAGTCCAGCGCATCCATGAAGGCCGAACCAACGATGCCGAATACGTCTTTGACGCCTTGCGCCACCAGCGTTTCAACGAACGCTTCACTGGGGGTCATGTGTTGCTTGCTGCTCATGGTCTCTCTCCTGGCAGGCCGGCGCTTGCGTGCGTGCATCGTGGCCGGTGTGATCCGATACTGCCGGAGAAAGGCGGCGGGTCACAGCCCACCGCGTTCCATTTTCTGCAAAATCCGCACGGCGGCCCGGCGACCGCCGCGGAAATTGCAGATATTGGAAGTGCTTAGTCGATTGCCGCGCCCGCAGTCTTCACAACCTTGCCCAGCCGCGTGTATTCCTCGGCGCCAAATTCACCCAGCACCTGACGCGTGGTGGGGGACGGAATGGCCCCGCGCGATTCCAGCGCCTTCTTCACGTCCGGCCGTTGCAGCGCCTGGTTGACCGCGGCGTTCAGCTTGTCCAGCACGGCAACCGGCGTGCCCTTGGGCGCATACAAGCCATCCCAGGCGAAGAACTCGTAGCCCTTTACGCCCGCCTCGTTCATGGTGGGAATGTCGGGGTTGGACGCCACGCGCTCAGGCGTCGTCACCGCCAACGCCCGCAACTTGCCCGCCGCGATCTGGCCCGACACGTTGGGCATGACGTCGATCAGGAACGAGATCCGCCCGCCCAGCAAATCCGTCATGGCCGCGCCGCCGCCCTTGTACGGAATATGCATGACCTTGATACCCGCCATCTGGTTCAGCAGTTCACAGGCCAGATGGGACGATGTGCCGTTGCCGGCCGAGCCACAGGTCAGCTCACCCGGGTGTGACTTGGCGTAGTCCAGCAACTGCGCCAGCGATTTGAAACGGTCGTCGGTGCCATTCACAACCAGGGCGGCCGCGATGACGGTAAAGCGCGATATCGGTTCGAAGTCGGCCGGTGCGTAGCCCGGTGATTTGTACAGCCAGTGGTTGGTGGCCTGCGTGCCGTTGGTGCCATAAGACAGCGTGTAGCCGTCCGGGTTGGCGCGCGCGGCAATTGATGTGCCGATGTTGCCACCGGCACCCGGGCGGTTTTCCACGATGATCGACTGGCCGAGTTCCCGCGACAGCGGCTCGGCGACCAGGCGCGCCAGCGTATCGCCGCCACCGCCCGCCGCAAATGGCACGACCAGCGTGATGGCGTGGGTGGGCCAGTTGGCCTGTTGCGCCAGAGCGGCGGCGGAAGGTAAGGCTGCGCAGGCGGCGGCCGCCATGCAAATCAAGGTCTTGAGGGGTTTCACTTGTTGTCTCCTGAGGGGATGCCTGCCACGCGCCCGTGCTGTTTTAGGTGTATGCGGCGCGCTTATTCAAATGGGAAAGCGGGGTCGGGGGTCGCTCCTGAAAATCGCGTTGAATGCCGGATGAAAAGTTGCGTTAAACGAAGCGGCAGCTCACCGCGCCCAGCGAACCGTAGTCCACATGGAACGTGTCGCCTGCCTGCGCGAATACCGGCCGGGTGAACGAGCCGCTAAGAATGATCTGCCCGGCCTCCAGCACCACGCCGTGTTCGCCCAGCTTGTTGGCCAGCCACACGACGCCGTTGGCCGGATGGTTCAGCACACCCGCCGCCAGGCCGGTTTCCTCGATCACCGCATTGCGCGACAGCAAGGCGCCTACCCAGCGCAGGTCCACCTCCCCCACGCGCACGGGCCGCCCGCCCATCACCACGCCCGCGTTGGCGGCGTTGTCGGCGATGGTGTCGAACACCTTGCGCGGCCGTTTGGAATCCGGGTCGATCTGATGCGAGCGTGCGTCGATGATCTCGAGTGCCGGGATCACATAGCGCACCGCGTCAAGCACATCGAACAAGGTAACGCCCGGGCCCTGCAACGGGCGGTCCAGAATGAACGCCAGCTCTACTTCCAGGCGCGGCACGATGAAGCGGTCACGCGGAATCTCGGCGCCATCGGCAAACAGCATGTCGTCCAGCAGTGCGCCGTAGTCCGGCTCGTCAATCTGCGACGACAACTGCATCGCGCGCGAGGTCAGGCCGATCTTGTGGCCCACCAGCCGCCGGCCCGATGCGATCTTGTGCGCGACCCATTCGCGCTGGATGGCATAGGCGTCGGCGATGGTGATGTCCGGGTGGTCCAGCGACAGCTGACGCACCTGGCTGCGCCGCTGCTCGGCCTCGTCCAGACGCAGYGCCAGTGTTTTTATAGTTGTGGCATCCATGGGGTCTCCTTGGGGGCTTGGTGTGGGTGGTATTGGGGTGTTGTTGGGGTGTTATTGCGGCGGGTGATGCCGAGGCTTATTCCGGCGGCAGATGGCGCCGGCTGCGCTTGTCGGCCAAACGCCATCCGCCCGCTGTCTTCACCAGCACGTCCTGGCATTCGCGGATGGATACCAGCCGGGGCGCGCCGCCCTGCTCTTGCGGCACGCTGTCATAGGCGGTCAGGAAGTAGCCGACAGTCGCGCGCGTATCGTCCCCATCGACGAGCCGTAAATTGGTGATCACGTGACAGGTGCTGCGCTCGGCGGCACGGGCGTTCAGCGCCGCCAGCACGTCACGCGGGCCTGACAAGCGCTGGCCTTGCCGCATCCAGACGCCGTCGTCCGCTATCAAGGCGGCGGCCACGTCATGCTGGCGCGTGTCCAGCGCATGAAAGAACGTCAGCACAACCGCTTCGCAAGCGGCCTTGATGTGTAGGGATTGCATTGCATGGTCCATGCGGGTTTGTGCTCCGTTATCCGATTTGCGCGTTGGCCAGCGGCACGTCAGGCCGCTGCAACAACGCCGGGTCCAGGACCGCGCCTTGCGCGATCCATTTACGCAACTGGCGCAACTCCCGGGGTGCGTCAACCGCGACGGCCGCCACGATGCGGCTCCCGGCATCCAGCGCCACCGACAGCAAGGCGCGGCTCTCCGCCTGCGGGCGCAGCACTTCGCTTGCCGCCAGCGCGGGAAAGCCCACGATCTGCACCATGGCGTCGTACTGCTCGGACCAGACCGCGCCGCTGGGCGTATACGGCACGGACTCGCCCAGCGCCGACAGCGCGGCAGCGGTGCCTTGGTCCTGCGCGTTCTGCCAGGATTCGAGCCGCACCCGGCCGATCGCGCCGGTATGCACCGCCCCGGCATGGGCCGCCCCGGCTTGGGCCGCCCCGACAGAGACCGCCCCGCTATCGGCCGCCCCGGCAAGGGCCGCCCCGGCATGGGCCGCCCCGGTATGGACCGCCCCGCCATATACCGACACCGCCACATCGCCCGCCGCATACACGTCCACGGCAGACGTCCGGCAGTACGCATCGACCAGCACGCCACGTTCACATTCAATGCCTGCTGCGCGCGCCAACGCGTCATTGGCTTGCAGGCCCACGCCCAGCACCACGGCATCCGCCGCGATAGCGGACCCGTCGGCCAGCTCGGCCACTGCGCGCCCGTCCGGCTGCGGATGCACCGCACACAGGCTGGCGCCCAGCCGCACCTCGACGCCATGCGC
Organism: Achromobacter sp. 01N37; assembly: GCF_056399725.1. NCBI lineage: Bacteria > Pseudomonadati > Pseudomonadota > Betaproteobacteria > Burkholderiales > Alcaligenaceae > Achromobacter > Achromobacter sp. 01N37. The sequence goes on along the minus strand of NZ_JBFTRX010000003.1, from coordinate 555,314 downwards.
GGCATGCAGCGCGGCCAGGTGCGCGGACACGCCCGGCTGCACGCTGCGCGCACACAAGCGCCCCGCCTGTTCCAGCACCGTGACGCGGCTGCCCGACTGGCGCGCCGTGGCGGCCACTTCCAGGCCAATCCATCCTCCGCCCACAATGACGACATGCTTGCCCGGACCCAGCTGCGCGCGCAGGCGCATCGCATCATCGCGCGTGCGCAGCACATGCACGGCGGCGCTGGACACGCCGGGCAACGCCGGAACAACGGGCCGCCCGCCGGTACATAGAATCAGCTTGTCGTAGCCCGCCGATGCGCCGTCCGACAACTCCACCTGCTTGTCGTCCACCCGCAAGCGCGTGGCGGCGATGCCCGGCCGGAACTCGATATCCAAGTCCGCCAGCCGCGCCGTGGAAAACAGTTCGGTGCTATCAGCCGCAGCCTGCCCGCTTAGCACCGCTTTGCTCAACGGCGGCCGCTCATAGGGCGCATGGGGTTCTTCGCCCAGCAGCAGCACGCGGCCGTCGTAGCCGCGGCTGCGCAAGGTGGTGGCGGCCCAGCCACCCGCCTGCCCTGCGCCCACGATGACGATCGCGCGCGCGCTCACGCGGCCTCCGCCTTCAGATACACCGTGTCGGCTTCGACCCGGACCTCGTAGCGGCGCAGGTCGGTTGTGACCGGCGGGCATTGCGGCTTGCCGGTACGAATGTCGAAGACGCCCTGGTGCAACGGGCATTCGATGGTGCCGTCTTCCAGATAGCCGTCGGCAAGGCTGGCGTTGCCGTGGGGGCAGCGGTCTTGGGTGGCGCAGATTTCGCCCTGCAAGTCGTACAGGCAGACGCCTTCACCTTCATGCACGACTCGCAGCGTGCCGGTATCCGGCGAGATGTCCGTCACCAAGGCAACGGGTTTCCAGATGTCCATGATCAGAGCCCCATCGCCTTGCGGTAGTAGTCGTAGAACGACCGGATCAGCACTTCGGTCACCATGTAGTCGGCAGGTTCCGTGTCGCGGCCGCCCATCTCGACGATGCCGCGCGCCTCGGGGTAACCCGTCACGCCGATCTGCACCTGGTTCAGCATTTCGCTGTCGTCCATCGACACAAAGCCGGCCGGCCCCAACAGGTTGGCGTGCTTGAGCCGCAGGCGGGTCATTTCCTCGTCGTCGTCCTCGTAGCCGTAATAGGTGAACACCAGTTCGTGCTCGGTCGGGCTGCGCGGGATGACGTGGCGGGTCTTCAGCGAATTGGCCTGGATGCCGAATTGGGCGGCGGGAAACACCCACGCGCCCCCCACCCGGCCCCGGTTGAACTCGGCGCGCGGCGTCACGGTTTCCAGGTCCAGCAGTTCCAGGTCGTCGCGAAAGCGGCTCATTTCCGTGGTGGCTTCGGTCTTCTTCTTGCCTTCGTTGTGCGACACCATGACGCTATGCGCGCCGCCGCCAGTGGGAATGCATTCCGACTTCGAATCCGCGCGCCACAACCCGAACGTGATGTAGAACGTGTGCAGCAAGGTGGCGTGGTACGGGTCCTTCAGATTCTCCAGGTACATCTTCCAGTTGCTGGGAATCAGCTGGCGGCTATAGCCCAACAGCTTGAGCGGCTTGCCCGGCAACATGTGATCGATCTCGGCCAGCACTTCCGCGCCGCAATAGTCTTCAAAGCTGGGCGCCTCTTCCGAGAACGTGGCCCAGATCGAGCCGCCCCGGTTCACGCTGCGCAGCTTGCGAATGCCGTTCTGCTTGGGGTCGAAGTCCTTCGGCATGCCGCCTTTGCCCATCGCGCCGCGACGGAACGGCACGCCTTGCAGGTTGCCGTGCAGGTCGTAATTCCATTGGTGATACGGGCAGGTGAAGTCCGTCACGCGCCCCGTGTTTTGCCAGCAGATCTGCGCGCCGCGATGCGCGCAGCGGTTCTCCAGCACATTGACCTCGCCGGTTTCGGTGCGCACCATCACCACCGGGCGGTTGCCGATCCAGTTGCGCTTGTAGCAACCGGTCTCGGGCACTTCGCATTCCAGGCCCACGTAGTTCCAGGTCTGGCCGGCAAAGAACACATCCATTTCCTTTTGGAAGATGGCCGGGTCCGTGTAGACCCAGTTGGGGATGCGCGTGTAGCCCTCTTTGGGCCAGCGGCGTTCAAGATGAATGGGGGCCGCGGCAGGCGTGTCCAGCACGGCGGAATCGGAACAGGTCATGACGGGTTTCCTTGCAGCGGATTCAGATGGGAACGATCAGCGAGGTGCGCACGCGGTAGTTGTCGTAGACGCAGTCGCGGCGGCTCAGCAACAGGCCGTCGGGCGTCACGCGCAGCACATCCAGATAGCGGCCCACCATATTCAAGGTGGGCTCGCGGTCAGACAGCGACTCCATCACGGCGAAGTTGGCCTGCGACACGATGTGGTCGCCCTGCAATTCCATGACGCGCACGCCGCTGATGAAGTGGCGCAGCGAACGCGGCTCGAACATCGTGGTCTCGCGCAGCGCCGTGACGCGGTCGCGCACCATGTTCTTGTTCATGCAATAGATCAGGCCCAGCGGCAGGCCGGCGTCGTGGTTTTCGCGCGAGAGCACGCGGTAGTGACAGTCTTCGGTGAAGAAATCGGGCCACTCCTCCAGCCTGCCTTCGTCCAGGCAGTAGGCGTAGTCGTCGTAGAAATCCCGCAGTTGCGCGCGCAATGCCGGGGCGTCGGACAGTTCAATCAAGGTCATGGGGAATCCAGATATCAATGCGTGTGAACGGGGCCGGAAGGCGCTCAGGACGCCGCGGCCAACTGCGCGCGGTTGCTTTCAAAGCCGCTCTGGCTGCCCAGCGCCAAAATGGGTTCCTGCATGCGCTCCTGCCAGATCAGCGATTCCATGGCGATTTGCAGCGGGTGGTCTTGCACCGTCAGCGCAGACGTGGTTTCCGTGCCCGAGTGATGCGAGTGCATGGCCCAGCCGGGCGCAGACAAAATCAAGTCGCCCGCCTTCCAGTCCAGCCGGGTGCCGTTGACCTTGCTGTAACCGTTGCCGCGCAGGTAGTAATTGATGGCCGACGAACTATGGCGGTGCGGCACGTGGTGGTTGTCAGGCGGCGACGACGAAATCGTGGCGAAGAAGCTGTGCGTGGTGCCGATGCGGCGTTCGGTCGCCGGGTTGTACAGCACGAAGAGACGGCGGCCGTTGTAGCCGCGCGCCATGTCTTCCACGGTGGGCAGGTAGCGCGACACGGCCTCCCAAGGCCAATGCAGCGCTTTCGATTCCAGCACGTCGATATCTATCAGCCACTCGTAGCCCATCAGCCAGGCGCCCTCGGGCGTGATCTGTTCGCGCAGCGCCAGGTCGCGCGAACGGGCGGCGTCGGGTGCGCGGGCCGGCACGGGCTGGGTGTTCGCGTCTGCGGGGGGCACGGCGCCGTCGAACTCTTCAACGTAATGGATCTCCAGCTTTTCCAGCAGCGGCGCGTTGGAGTACGACAAACGCACCCACGGCGTCTTGCCGTCATTGCGGTACGAATGCACCTGCATCGCGGGCGTGTTCCAGACGTCCCAATGCCCCACCCGGATATCGCGGCCCGCCACCGTAGCCACCCCTTCCCCGCTGATACAGATTTCCAGCATGTTGGAGTTCTTGCGCAGGTTGAACGTACGCTCGCCCGGGTTCACCACATTGATGGTGACGTCCGTGCCGGGCGCCAGACCCAAGCCCGGCGCGGTCGCCTCGGGGTGGGTGATGAGCGACGCGCGGCGGCCGTTGTCCGGCCGGGGCGCGTCGATCAGCCGCGCAATTTCCAGATCAATATCCTCTTTCGGGATCACGATGGACGGCCACTTGTTTTGTTCGCGGGGTGCGGCCCCGCTGATGTCGACGAACATGCTTGTCTCCTCTTGCCGCCAGCGCTGCCGGCCGGCTGTGTCTTGTTGATTGAATGCGGTTCAGGGCTGCGCCAGCAGCAGGTTTTCGCGGGTTTGGGGGGGAAGTTCGATACCCAAGCCGTGCTCGCGAGCGTGCTCAAACACCACGCGCGCCATCGCCAGATCCGACAAACCCATGCCCATGCCCTTGAAGATCGTCAGCCGTGCCTGAGGGGGTCGCGCGTCACCTTGCGCCAGCAGTTGGCCGAGCACGGCCACATCCGGCCACGGCGCGCCGTCGGCGCCATAGCGTTCGCGCAGTTCCCGCGACCCTTTACGCGCGTTCTCCAGGTCGTCCACCACCACGCGGTCGGCCAGCGTGAACACGTCTTGCGCAAACTCGGCCTTGGACGGCAAGATCGCACCCACGGCGTTCAGGTGCCGGCAGCCCGCCAACAGGGCCGCATCCACGAAAGGATCAACCGCGCGCGTGATCAGCGTGACGATCTCGGCGCCCGCCAACGCGTGTTCCAGGCTGGGGGACTCCTGGACGTCGAACGCATATTTGCCCGCCACGCTCGCCACGAACGCGCGGCGCTTTTCCGGCGTGGGGCTGTACACCCGCACCTGACGCAAATCACGCACCGCGGCCAAGGCCGCCAATTGCGTGACCGCTTGCGGGCCGGTGCCGACCAGCGCAGCGCGCGTTGCGTCTTGCGGAGCCAGCGCTCGCGTGGCGACGCCGCTGATGGCCGCCGTGCGCAACATGCCCAGCGCACGCGCTTCGATAATGGCGCGCAAGGCGCCCGTGGCCGCATCGAACAAACTGAACAACGAGCCGCCGCCCGCCTTCGTGTGCACCCAGGTTTTGAACCCGGCGTACCCGCCCTCGCCCGTCTGCACGGAACCTAATGCATGCATGGAGCTGCCGTCGCCCCATGTGGCCAGCGTCTTGGGCAGGTTGCGCGCCTGGTCGCGGGCTTGCGCCACCAGCATGTCTTGCAGCGCATCAATGGCGCGATGGATGTTCAGCACCGAGACCACGTCCCGTTCCGTCAGATACCGCAGCGCGTCAGCCATGCGCAGCTCCTTGTTGGGCGGGTTCGTCCGCCACCGTGTTGATCAGCGTTCCGATGCCGGGAATCTCGACTTCCAGCGTGTCGCCGGCAGCCATGAAGCGCGGCGGCTTGCGGCTGGAGCCCACGCCTTCCGGCGTGCCGGTTGCGATGACGTCGCCCGGAGACAGCGGCGTGAACGTGCTGATGTAGGCAATCAGTTCAGGGATGGGGAAGATCAGGTCGGACACGTCGCCGTCTTGCATCACTTCGCCGTTCAAGCGGCTGTTGACGCGTAGCCGCGCGGGGTCGCCAATGTCGTCCGCCGTGACCAGCCAAGGGCCAATCGCGCCACTGCGCTCGAAGTTCTTGCCCGGCGTGACCTGCGCGTTGTGCTTTTGAAAGTCACGCACCGAGTTTTCGGCCATACAGGTGTAGCCAGCCACGTGCGACAGCGCATCGCTTGCGGGAATGTGGCGTCCGCCCCGGCCGATGACGACGGCCAGTTCGCCTTCGTAATCAAACCTGTCGGAGGCGCGCGGCTTCCAGACGGGTTCGCGGTGCCCGACCAGGCTGTCCGCAAAGCGGGCGAACAAAGACGGGTGCGCCGCCAGTTCACGTCCTGCTTCGGCCACATGCCGTCCGTAATTCAGGCCCACGCAAAGAATCTTGCGCGGCGCGGGAACGGGCGGCAGCCATTGCAGGCCGGCCAAGGGCGTACAGGGCACGCCCGGCGCGTCGGCCGCTTGCGCAATCTGGTCCACGCCCGCGGTCAATGCCGTCATCACGTCGGGCCAGACCTGGGTCAGCACCACGACGTCGGTATCACGCACCACGCCCCAACCGGGGCGGCCTGCCTCTACGAAGCTGATGAGCTTCATGTTGTCTCCTGTGCTTTCGGCTCAATGGCATGCAATGGTTTGCGTCTTTGCATGCATTACTAGGCTTAAAACGCCTAGTACCGCTGTTTTTCCGAATTATTGCATGCAATTTTGATAAATCGCAAGACAGGAAGATCTATTTTTTGGCTTATTGCATGCAATTTTCTAGGTACACTGGGAGCCCTTTCAGACAATCTTCAGCCCACGCCACGCTATGGCCGCTCAGATCGACAAAGTTATTTCCGAACTTCGGGACATGGTGCTTTCCGGTGCGTTGCAGCCCGGGGAACGCGTCGTGGAATTGCAGTTTTCCGCACGCTTGGGCGTGTCGCGCACGCCGCTGCGCATTGCGCTGACCGAGCTGGAAAAGGAAGGCCTGCTTGAACGCCTGCCTTCGCGGGGGTTCCGGGTTCGCGCCTTCACGGTGGAAGAGATTGGCGACGCCGTGGATGTGCGCGGCGTGYTCGAAGGCATGGCCGCCCGCCTGCTAGCGGAACGCGGCGCACCCCAAGACGTGCTGGACGCGCTGTCGGAAGCGGTAGAGGAAGGACGCGCCTTGCTGGCGCCCGCCCGCCGCGACCCCAACACCACGGTGGACGCGCGCGCCTGGGGCCAGATCAACCGCCGGTTCCACGAGATTCTGTGCGAAGCCGCCGGCAATCGCGCCCTGCTGTCCGCACTGGAGCACAACAACAAGACCCCGCTTGCCGGCCCCGCCGCGCTGACGCTGCCGTCTACCCCGTCGCTGCTGGAAACGCCGTTTGTGCTGCGCGCGCAAGCCGATCATGAAGACCTGCTGCGCGCCATCACCCGCCGCGAAGCCGTGCGCGCCGAAAACCTGATGCGCGAACACGCGTATCGCAGCCGGGAAAACAAGCGGGTGCTGCTGGAGTCTTTGCGTGGCGCACTATGCGCGCGGCCGCTGCTGGGCGATGATGGCGCGTGAGTTGTCTGCTCCCCCATCCGATCACTTTCAAACCCTGAAAGATGAAAGACGAATCCTCTGCCGCCTTGCGGGCGTTGACCTTGCTGGAACAGGTCGCCCGATCTGAAAGCCCCGTGTCGTTGGCCGCCTTGACCGACGCCACCGGCTTGCCCAAACCGTCGGTGCTGCGCATCCTGACGCGTCTGGTCGACGCCGGCATGCTGCTGCGCGAGCCTGCCGGCAAAAGCTACGTCAGCGGCCCGCGGCTCAGCGCATTGGCGCGCGAGACGCTGCTGAATTCCCCGCTGCGCGGCGAACGCCATCGCATCCTGGACAGCCTGGTCGATGAGATCGGCGAAACCTGCAACTGCACCATGCTGGATGGTGACGAGGTCATCTATCTGGATCGTGTGGAAACCGCGTGGCCGCTGCGTGTGAACCTACAGACCGGGTCACGCGTGCCGCTGCATTGTTCGGCCAGCGGCAAGCTGTTTCTGGCGCACATGCGGCGCGAAGCGCGCGCCCGTCTGCTGGCGGCCGCCCCCTTGCCCCGCTATACGCCCAACACCTTGTGCGACGTGGCATCGCTGGAACACGAACTGCGCACGATCAAGAAAGAAGGCGCGAGCTTTGACCGCGAAGAATTTCTGTTGGGCATCGTGTGCATGGCGGTGCCGATTCTGCACGGCACGCGGGTGATTGCTGCCGTAGCCTTGCATGCGCCGGTTGCGCGCTTGTCGATTGATGGCGCGCGGGCCTGGTTGCCGCGCATGCAAGAGGCTGCCCAAGCGCTAGCCGGCACGTACGAGCCGCAAGCGGATACGGACTGACGCAGCCGGAATGGCGCCGCGCTGGCTGAGGGCGCCCTGCTGAAGGCGTACTTGTGGAAGACGTCCTTATTGACGCCTCCCTATTGGCGCCCCCCTTATTACGCCCCCTATCGACGCCCCCCTATTGCGTCCCTGATTATTTTCCCCATACGCGGGTATTGCATGCCGATGCGCCCACGTGCGACGGCGAAAGCAACTCAGGGATTACACTGTCGGTCGATTCAGTTTTTCGCGGTTTTTGCGATCCGCCCTATTGTGACCAACACGCCCTTCTCCACCCTGCCCCTCTTGCCCGCCCTGCTCGACAACCTGCAAAGCCTGGGGTTCGAGCAAATGACGCCCATCCAGGCGCAAAGCCTGCCGCTTATCCTGGAAGGCCGCGACATCATTGCGCAAGCCAAGACCGGCAGCGGCAAGACCGCGGCGTTCGGCCTGGGCGTGCTGCAAAAGCTGGACACCACCCAACTGACGCCGCAGGCGCTGCTGGTGTGCCCCACGCGCGAACTGGCTGACCAGGTCGCGCAAGAACTGCGCCGTCTGGCGCGCCTGATCCCGAACGTCAAGATCCTGACCTTGTGCGGCGGCGCGGCCGCCCGCCCGCAGGCGGAATCCCTGGCGCGCGGTGCGCATCTGGTGGTGGGTACGCCCGGCCGCATTCAAGACCACCTGGAACGCGGCAGCCTGGACCTGGCTGGCCTGACGACGCTGGTGCTGGACGAAGCCGACCGCATGGTCGACATGGGTTTCTACGACGACATCGTAGCCATTGCTTCGCACTGCCCCACCAAGCGCCAGACGCTGCTGTTCTCGGCCACCTACCCCGACAACATCCGCAAGCTCAGCGCGCGCTTTTTGCGCAACCCCGCCGAGGTCAAGGTGGAAGCGCAGCACGACGCCAGCCGCATCGAACAGATCTTCTACGAGATCGACGGCAAAGACCGTCTGGACTCGGTAGCCCGTCTGCTGGCGCATTTCCGCCCCGTGTCCACGCTGGCGTTCTGCAATACCAAGATTCGCAGCCACGACTTGGTTGAACGCCTGCAAGCCGACGGCATCAGCGCGCAAGCACTGAACGGCGATCTTGAGCAACGCGAACGCGATGAAATCCTGATCCAGTTCGCCAACCAAAGCTGCGCCGTGCTGGTCGCCACCGACGTGGCGGCGCGTGGCCTGGACATCCAGAACCTGGGCGCGGTCATCAACGTGGATGTCACGAAAGACACCGAAGTCCACGTGCACCGCATCGGCCGCAGCGGCCGCGGTGATCAAAAGGGCCTGGCGCTAAGCCTGTGCTCGCCCGATGAAATGCGTTGGGCCAACCTGGTTGAGCAATACCAGGGCTCGCCCTTGAAGTGGGGCGACATCAAGTCGCTCAAGCCCAAAGCAGACCGCCCCTTGCGCGCGCCGATGGTGACGCTGTGCATTCAGGGCGGCAAGAAAGACAAGCTGCGTCCGGGCGACCTGCTGGGCGCGCTGACGGGTGATGGCGGCCTGACGTTCGAACAAGTCGGCAAGATCAACATCACGGAATTCAATTCCTATGTGGCGCTGGACCGCCAGATCGCCAAGCAGGTGTTTTCGCGGGTGTCCAACAGCAACATCAAGGGCCGCCGCTTCCGCATGCGGTTCCTGGAAGAGTTTTGATTGCTGCTTGGGCAGGAATCCATTCCTGCCCGCCCTTGGCCATTCGCCATTCGCTGGCGATAGCTTGATGATTTTGCGTGGGTTTTGCCATAATGGCCCCGGCTGACCTGGCTGCCGCATCCATCGCGGGAGCCAGGACGCGGAACCAAAGGTTAACGGCGTGCTCCAACGAGCCGCTGTCCCCTTAACCATCACAAGAGAAACTCACCATGATCAAGTCCGACGATACCGGCAAGCTGATCCTGCGCCTGACCCTCGGCATTCTGATTTTGCTTCACGGCCTGTCCAAACTCATGGGCGGCGGCGTGACCGGCATCAGCGGCATGCTGTCTTCGCATGGCCTGCCCGGCTTTCTGGCTTATGGCGTGTACGTGGGCGAAATCATTGCCCCCGTGCTGCTCATCATCGGCGTCTACACCCGCCTGGGCGGCCTGATCATCGCCATCAACATGATCGTGGCGGTGTTGCTCGCGCACACCGGCCAGCTTGGCACCATCACCAACACGGGTGGCTGGGCGCTGGAGCTGCAAGGCATGTTCTTCTTTACCGCACTGGCCATCGCCTTCATGGGCGCCGGCCGTTTCAGCCTGGCTGGCAATGGCGGCCGCTGGAACTAACGCTTGGCTGACCTTGCCGGCGTGACACAACACGACGCCAAGTGATACCAGACAACGGGGTCGCTCAGGCGGCCCCGTTGCTTTTGCAGCGAAGATTGATACCAACGACATGGGCCGTCACGCCGGCGCAAACATCGGTCACGCGAAAGCTGTTTCGGAACGATTACAACGAAGAACTCCTGGCCTGCTGGTATGGCCTAATCCTTACCAGCGCACCAAGGGCGTGAGCCACGCCTGGCGCAAGGTAGGGAGTTACCGAAATGAAGAAGAGTCTGCTGCTAATGCTGGTGATGGCCAGTTCGTTGACCGGTTGTGTGGTGGTGCCGGCCCGCCCGGCGTACTATCGCCCCGCGCCGGTTTACTACACGCCGCACTACTACTACCCCGCGTATCCCGCGCCGCATTATTACTACCGCGGATATTGAGCCCTCGCATCGGATGCGATGAGGAACTGCCATGACATCCTTAGCCCGGATTTCCCGTTTGCAACCCTTGGCCTTCACGGCGCTGCTGGCAGTTTGCGCGAGCGCGGCGGCGCAAACGTATGCACCGCCCCCGCCGCCCCCGGCGCCCGCTGCCCCCGTCTATGACAATGGCGACCCCGCCAACGCCAACCTGGCGCTGGTGGACCGCAGCCCCGAACCGCCGCCGCCGCTGCCCGTCTACGTGCAGCCGCCCGCGCCAGCCGATGGCTATATGTGGGTGCCAGGCTATTGGAGCCGCAACCGCTACGGCTTTTTCTGGGTGCCTGGCGCCTGGGTGCTGGCGCCCTATACCGGCGCGCTCTGGACGCCTGGCTACTGGGGCTTCGCCAACGGGCTTTATGTGTGGAATGCAGGCTACTGGGGCCCTCATGTGGGGTTCTACGGCGGCATCAATTACGGCTTCGGCTACGTCGGTTTGGGCTATGTGGGCGGCTATTGGAAGCGCGACCGCTTCTACTACAACCGCTCCGTCACGAATGTGAACGTGACGCGCGTCACCAACGTCTACAACCACAACGTCGTCATCAACAACGTCGACAACCGGCGGGTCAGCTATCACGGCGGCCCTGACGGCATCCGGCGCGCGGCCGACCCGCGCGAAGTGGCGGCCCGCAACGACCGGCACGCGCCACCCACCGACATGCAGCGTGGATTCGTGCGCGACGCCGGGAACAACCGCGCGCAGTTCTATGACCACAACAAGGGCCGCCCGCCGCAAGCGTTTGTGGACCATCCCGGCAATGGACGCCCGCCTGAAGGGCAACGGCCCGGCGGCGACGGGAATCGCGGTGACCGCAATGATGTGAACCGGGGTGAGCAGAACCGGGGTGACTCGAATCGGGGTGACCAGAATCGTGGCGACTCGAATCGCGGCAATCCCAATCGCGGTGATCAGCCCCGAGGGCAGAACGTCATCCAGACGCAACCGGGACGGCCGCCGCAAGCGCAAGCGCAGCAGCAGCCCTCGCGCGATGGGCAGCAGGCGCAGCGGGATCAGCAGGCGCAACAACAAGCCCGTCAGCAGCAGGCACGGGATCAGCAGGCTCGGGATCAACAAACGCGTCAACAGCAGGACCGCGACCAGCAACAGCAGCAAGCGCGGCAGCAGCAGGCTCGCGACCAGCAAAGGCAGCAGCAGGATCAAGCCCGCCAGCAGCAAGCGCGCGAACAGCAGTCTCGTGAACAGCAGCAGCAGCAAGCCCGTCAACAGCAGGCCCGAGACCAGCAACAACAGCAGCGCCAACAGCAGGCGCGTGAACAGCAACAGCAGCAGCAAGCTCGCCAACAACAGGCCCGAGACCAGCAACAGCAGCAGCGCCAGCAACAAGCTCGCGAACAGCAGCAACAGCAGCACCAACAGCAGCAACAACAAGCCCGTCAGCAACAGGCCCGTGAGCAGCCGCAGAAGCGGCAACAAGGCGGCGACGACGGGCGCGGCAGGGATCAGCCGCGTGGCAACGATGGACGGGGCGGACCGAATCGCGACTGAGTTGAATCCCGGAACTGAACCCCGTGCGCGGGTCCCGCTGCACTGGACCCGTCATCGCGGCAGGACTACAGTAGGCGTCTCGCCGCGGCCCGCCGCAAAAGATTGATTGAATATCGGAGACACCCATGAACCGCATGAAGCGCCTCGCCCCCTGCTTGATGTTCTGCGGCCTGCTGGCCGCCACTTCCGCCCAAGCCGCCCTGAATGTCGGCGCCCCCGCGCCCGACTTCAGCACCCAGGCGTCGCTGGGCGGCAACGTCTTCACCTTCAAGCTGAACGAGGCGCTCAAGCAAGGCCCGGTCGTGCTGTATTTCTTCCCCGCCGCCTTTACGCAAGGCTGCACGATTGAAGCGCACAACTTCGCCGAAGCCACCGACGAATACAAGTCGCTAGGCGCGACCGTCATCGGGGTTTCGACCGACAACATCGACACCCTGAACAAATTTTCGGTTAGCGAGTGCCGCAGCAAGTTCGCGGTGGCCGCCGATGGCGACGGCAAGATCATGAAGGCCTATGACGCCGTGCACGACAAGCGCCCGGATTACGCGCAGCGCGTGTCGTATGTGATCTCGCCGCAAGGCAAAATCTTGTATGAATTCACGGACATGAACCCCGAGTCGCACGTGTCCAACACGATGCGCGCGCTGCGCGACTGGAAGGCCAAGCAGTAAGGCCGCCAGCAGTAAGGCCACCAGCAGTAAGGCCCTCAGCAATAAGGCCCCCAGCAATAAGGCCAAGCGATAGGCCACAGAGGCTAACCGCCTGGCCGTAACTTAGTGACTGAGTTGCTTAGTTGAACGGCCAGACGGTCGGATGCGATCCGGGCGGGCTGGACGGACGCGTCCACCGCGCGGGCGTTTCTGAAAAATTGGCGGCATGGCGCACGGCTACAAGCTCGCCAAAGCCCGAGTGTTCGGTTTCCAGCAAGCCGTCAAAGCCGGGCATCTTACAGGCCAGCCCCCCATCCACCCGGCCCAGGCTGCGCAGCCAATGCGCAGTCTGCGCCAGCGACACGCGCACATGCCAGCTGCCGCCTTCGGTGGCCTGCCGCGCCAGCGCCACTTGCGCGCCAAACGCCATCAGATACCCCGACGCATGATCCAGAATCTGCATTGGCAAGGGCTTGGGCGCTTCCTGCCCCGCGGCTTGCGCTTCCGCATGGTTGAAGCCCGTGGCCGTTTGCACCAGGGAATCGAAGCCCCGGCGGTTGGCCCATGGACCCGCATTGCCGTAAGCCGTCAACGACACATAGACGATGCCCGGACGAATTCTTGCGGCGTCCTCCGGGCCAAAGCCCAACGCCGCCAGTCCGCCCGGCCGATAGCCCTGCACGAACACATGCGCACTGCGCAGCAAGTTACCCAGCGCAATACGGCCATCCGCCGTGTCCAGATCCGCCAGCACGGACAGCTTGCCGCGGCTCGTGTCGATGATGTTGTCGATGTTGGGCAGGTGCGGTGAATTCACGAGCATCACGTCGGCGCCATAGGCCGCCAGCGCGCGGCCACACACGGGGCCGGCGATGATGCGCGTCAGGTCCAGTACGCGAATGTCCTTCAGCGGCCGGGCGTCGTGCCCGTACTTCGGCAAGGGCCGGGGGTCGGCCTCACCGATGCGTTCGATCGTCATCAAGGGTTGCGCAGCAATAGCCTGGCCTTGGCCGTGGCGGTCCCAGTCGTCAAAGCTGCGCATGGCGGCCACCACCATCCCGGCGTCTGCGGCCACCTGTTCGAAGTCAGTGGCCTTCCAGCGTGACAACGCAAGTTCCACCGTTTCGCGCGTGGTGTCTTCGCCAATTGGGCATCCCAGCAAGGCCAGCGCCCCATCCCGGTGATGCGCGAAGTTGGCGTGGATGCGAACCCAGCCGCCATCGCCGCAGCGATACAAGCCGCTGATCGGGTCCCAGGGGTTGGGCGTCACGCCGTTGATGGTGAAGTGGCTGCGGCATTCCTGGGCGGCGTGCAGCATGTCGACACTGACCTGCTGACGCGCGCCGCCGCGCAGGTGCCAGAGCTCGGCGGCGGCCATGGCGGCGGCGGCCATGCTGACCTGCGCCGCAGCACCCACCGCGAATGAAGACGGCAGCACGGGGTTGGCGCCGGTCAACAGCACATGCTCAAGCGATTCGTCCGGCAAATCGAATGAACGCCATAGTTTCTGCAGTACGTCGCGAGACGTCTTGCTGGCGGGTGTGCGTCCCCGTAGAAAGGACGGGCGTAAATCCATCAGATTTCCCATAGCGTTCAACTCGGCTCTAGTCGTTGGATGAATTACATGGCGGGGGCACATATCGCGTCAATACGTATATGAGCTCAGCGTGTTTCACGGTTTGACCGCCACGCGCCCCGCGCCAGACGCGCTATGCATGGAAGACGGGGCAGCGGCCCGCGCCCCGGGGAGCGGGCGGGTTTCGCCACCCGGAATGTGCACGCTTGGCGCGGTGTGACGCGCGAAATACGCGCACGCGGCCGTCACATCTACTCGTAGTTTTTACATCGTCTTCCAGGCGCGGCGCCAAGATAGAATGCCAGCCTCAATGAAAAACGCCTGGACAGCGCATCGATAACGCTGCCGCCCGCCCCCTTCTTCCGCCCTGGATCGCCCTTCATGAATACGCTGCTCTGGCTCCGCACCGACCTGCGCATGCACGACAATCCGGCGCTTGCCGCCGCCGCCGAGAACGGCACGGTAACGGCGCTGTTCATCGCGTCGCCCGGGCAATGGCGCCAGCATGATGACGCGCCCGCCAAGGTGGACTTCTGGCTGCGTAACCTGCACGAGTTGCAGCGTGATCTGGGCGGCATCGGCATCCCCTTGAAGCTGCTGACCGTTGACGACTGGCGCCACGCGCCCGACGCCATTGCTGCGTTCTGCAAGCAGCACGACATTGCCCAGGTTCATGCCAACACGGAATGGGCCATCAATGAACGCCGCCGCGATGCGGCCGTGGGCATTGCGCTGGCCGAGATCGGCGTGGACTGGACCTTGCACCATGGCGCGTCGCTGCTGCGCCCGGGCACGGTGCTGACGGGCAAAGGTGAGTGCTACCGCGTCTACACCCCCTATGCGCGCACCTGCCGCGAGCGTTTGCGCACCGCCCCGTTGCGCGCCCTGCCCCCGCCCAAGGCGCAGACCCCGCCCGCCTGGAAGGCCGACCCGCTGCCGGATGCGTTCGRCGGCTTTGCGCCTGCCACCGAGGCCATCCGCGCGCTATGGCCGGCGGGCGAAGCCGCCGCCAGCGACCGGCTGGAAGCCTTTGCCGACGGCGTCATCGACGCCTATAAAGACGAACGCGATTTTCCGTCCTTGCCCGGCACCAGTTGCCTGTCGCCATACCTGGCAGCGGGCGTGCTGTCGCCCGGCCAGGCGCTGCGCGCGGCGCTCGCCGCCAACCACGGCGAGCTGGATAGCGGCAAGGCGGGCGCCGCTACCTGGATCAACGAACTGCTGTGGCGCGAGTTCTATCAGCATCTGCTAGCCGCCTACCCGTCGTTGTCGATGCACCTGCCCATGAAACCGGAAACCGCTGCCGTGCCATGGCGCGATGCGCCCACCGACTTGCAGGCGTGGCAACAGGGGCAAACCGGCATCCCCATCGTCGACGCCGCCATGCGGCAGTTGCTGGCGCTGGGTTGGATGCATAACCGCCTGCGCATGGTGACGGCCATGTTCCTGTCGAAAAACCTGTTGATCGATTGGCGGCTGGGCGAAGCCTGGTTCATGCAACACCTGGTGGACGGCGACCTGGCGGCAAACAATGGCGGCTGGCAATGGAGCGCGTCCACGGGGGCCGATGCCGTGCCTTACTTCCGCGTCTTCAATCCGTTATCGCAGTCCCGCCGTTTCGATCCGCGGGGGGTGTTCCTGCGCGAGTGGCTGCCCGAGCTGGCGCACCTGGACGACCAGGCCATTCATGACCCCAGCCCGATGGAACGCGCGGCGGCGGGCTACCCCACCGCTATCGTTGATCTGGCGCAAAGCCGGCTGCGCGCGCTGGAGGCCTTTGGCAATTTGCCTGCCGTGTGACGCCGCGGCAGCCACCGTCGGTCACCGACTTACGTTTTGCATAACATCCCAATATTTTGATGTAGATCAACCTCGCGCACGCCCCCCTCCCCGATGATGCCCGGCTGCACCACGCCCCCCGCCCATCACAGGACGACAGACGCATGCGCAACAATCAGCCGGTTTACGACAAGGAATACACGCTGCACGACGAGCAGTACCTGATCTCCCGCACCGACGCCCGTGGCCGCATCATCTACGCCAACCCCGCGTTCGTGGAAGTCAGTGGGTTCACACGCGAAGAACTGGTGGGCGCCGCGCACAACATCGTGCGCCACCCCGACATGCCCGAAGACGCCTTTGCCGACCTATGGCGCACCATCCAGCGCGGGGAATCCTGGACCGGCGTCGTCAAGAACCGCCGCAAAGACGGCGGCTATTACTGGGTGCTGGCCAACGTCACACCCATCATCGAACGCGGCGTCACGGTCTGTTATGCGTCGGTGCGCGTCAAACCCACTCAAGAACAAATTGACGCGGCCGATGCGCTGTATGCGCGGCTGCGCAACGGCACCGCGCGTAGCGTGCGCCTGCATCGCGGCCAAGCGCGGCCCACCGGGCTGATGGGGGTGCTGGCGCGGCTGAAATTCTGGCGCCTGACCGGCGTGCGTTCACGCATGCTGGCCTGGGCGATGCTGGCGTCCACCCTCTTCCTGGGCGCGGGCGGCGTCGCGCTGTACGCGATGATTGACCGCCTGCCGCCCGAAGAACTCGCCATGGCGGCGGGCGCGCTGGCCGCGGGCGTCGTGTTGATATTTGCGTCGGGCTGGGGCTTTGCGCGATCCATCACAGGCTTGTTGGGGACGGCTACCGACTTCACGCGGCAGATCGCCGCCGGCAATCTCAGCACGGCCATGCCGCCTGCGGGCTTGCGCGATGAGATCGGCGCGCTGAAATTCTCGTTGGAAGTCATGCGCAAAAGCCTCGTCAGCATTACGCGCGACGTGCACAACGGCATCGAAAGCGCCTTGCATTCCGCCTCGGAAATTGCCGACGGCAACGAAGATTTATCCGCCCACACGCAACACCAGGCCGCGTCGCTGGAAGAGGCGGCGGCCAGCATGGAGCAATTGGCCGCCACGGTGAAGCTGAATGCGTCGAATGCGCTAGGCGCGGATCAGATGGCCAGCCAGGCGTCGGATGTGGCCAAACGCGGCGGCCAGGTCGTGCACGATGCCACGGCCGCCATGCACGGCATCGTGGAAAGCTCGTCACGCATTGCGGAAGTGGTGGGCATCATTGACGGCATCGCCTTCCAAACCAACATCCTGGCGCTGAACGCCGCTGTGGAAGCCGCGCGGGCAGGCGAAGCCGGCAAGGGCTTTGCCGTGGTGGCGACCGAAGTGCGCAGCCTGGCGCAGAAAAGCGCCACGGCCGCTCGCGAAATCAAGGCGCTGATCGAAGCGTCGAACGAACGCGTCAACGACGGCGTGCGGCATGTGGAACGCGCGGGCGAAGCCATGCTGGATATTGTGGCGTCGGTGCAGCAGGTGACGCAGATCATGAACGAGATTGCGGCCACATCCACCGAGCAGCACACGGGCATCGACAACGTCAGCCGCACCATTTCGGAAACGGACAATGCGGCGCAACGCAATGCCGCGCGTGTGGAACAAGCCGCGCTGGCGGTAGACAACTTGCGCACGCGCGGCGCACAGTTGCGTCACGCGATTGAGGTGTTCCGGGTGGGCGGCAGCGCCCCCGCGCAACCGGCCCGCCCCCTCAGCCTTGCGCGGCAGCTTCCCTATCCAGCCGCTTGATGAAGACTTGCAGTTCTTTTTCGACCTGCTTGTCTCCGCGCGCCTCTGCCGCCTTTAGCCCGCTATCCCACGCGGCGCGTGCGCCCGCTTTGTCACCCAAGCCCAGGCAGGCCTTGCCCAGCCATTTCCACGCGACTGAATACGTGGGGTCAAACGCCAGCGCCGCGCGCAGATGCGTTTCAGCTTCGCGAAAGCAATCCTGCTCGGCGTAGGCCTTGCCCAGGGAAAACCGCAACAGCAGGTTGTCGGTGCCCTTGGCAAGCATCCCTTCCAGACGATCAATCATTCCTTCCATGCGTGGGCTCCCGGTAGTCTGCAAATATTGAACGCCATGATAGGACGGCGCTGCCGTCGCGGCGGCAATGGCCCCGGCGCGTGCCCGGATATGACGCGCCGCTTGCGGATGGCGGTTTGAAGGAACGGTTTCCTTGCGTTTCAATACGCGCACAGCAAGCAACGGTTTCCTTGCGTTTCAATACGCGCACGGCAAGCAACGCTTGCGCGATGATGCGGTCACACTCGTTATCGCCATGGGTTGTCGCCACGGCGTTGTCACCCGTGTTTATCGCCCCTGGTTGTCGTCGCATGAAAGGTACTGGTTCGATGATGCTTTTGCGCCCCAACTCACTTCGCCGGTCTCTGCTGCGCTCGTCGTTGTTGCCGCTGCTGCTCTGGCTGCCGCCCGCCTCCCGCGCGCGGGGGCAGCCGCCCGATGTGAACGCATCCGATGTGAACGCAACTAAGGCGAACGCGCCCAAGCCCGCTGGCACCCCCGCGCATGACGCGGCGCTGGTCAACCGCATCACCTGGGGCGCGACCCCGTCAGAGCTTGCGCGCATCCACGAGCTGGGCGCCGACCGTTATCTGCAACGCCAGCTGCATCCCGACGCCCACGCAGCCTTGCCCTTTGATGTGCAGCAACGCATCGACGACTTGTCGATCAACCACGAGTCTGATCAGGACGCGCAGGCCCGGCAGCGCAAGATCCGCCAAGATGCGCGCGGCCTGGACGCCGACGCCAAGCAAAAAGCGCAGCGCGAAGCGCGGACAATTTCGCGGGTTCGCGCCGAGGAAACCGCGTACCGCACGATATGGCGCGCGCTGTACTCGCCGAATCAGTTGCAGGAACAGATGACGTGGTTCTGGATGAACCACTTCAATGTCTTTGCGGGCAAGAATGACGTCGGCACTTATCTGCCCCAGTACGAAGCGCGCGCCATCCACCCGCATGCGCTGGGGAAATTTCGCGACATGCTGCGGGCCACCACCCGGTCGCCCGCCATGCTGGTTTACCTGGACAACACGCGCAATACCGTTGGCCATATCAACGAGAACTACGCGCGTGAACTGATGGAGCTGCATACGCTGGGCGTCAAGGGCGGCTACACGCAGACCGACGTGCAGGAACTGGCCCGCATCCTGACCGGGCTGGGCGTGCACAACAACGACAAGCCGCCCAAGGTAAAGCCTGAGCTGCGTGGCCAACTGGTGCAAGACGGCTTGTTCCTGTTTCACCCCGGGCGCCACGACACGGGCGACAAGGTGTTTCTGGGCCAGAAGATTCGCGGCGGCGGCCTGGACGAAGTGGACCACGCTCTCGACCTGCTGGCGCGCCAGCCCGCCACGGCGCATTTCATCAGCGGCAAACTGGCGGCGTACTTCGTGGGCGATGCGCCCGCGCCTGCGCTGGTCGACCGGATGGCCAAGACGTTTCTGGCGCAAGACGGCGATATTGCCGCCACGCTGCAAACGCTATTTACCTCGGCTGAATTCACGGCATCGCTGAAGACGGGCGTGTTCAAGGACCCGGTGCACTACGTATTGTCGTCGTTGCGTCTTACCTATGCCGACTTGCCGCCTGTGCGTAACCCCAAAGCGGCCATGGCCATCCTGCGCCAAATGGGCCAAGGGCTTTACCAGCGGCCCACACCCGATGGCTATCCGCTGGCCATGTCTGACTGGTCGGGTTCTGGCCAGATGACGCAGCGTTTTGAAATTGCACGCACCATCGCCGCCGCCCCGCAAGTGTTTTACCGTCTTCCCGACGATACGCAGCCGCTGGTGCTGCCCCGCCTGCCGAACCTGCTGACGTCGGCGTCTGAACAGGGCCTGTTCACCACGCTGTCACCCGCCACGCGTGACGCCATCGCGCAAGCGAAAACGCCCGCAGACGCCAATACCTACCTGCTGGCCTCGCCAGAATTCATGCGCCGCTAGGAGAACCCCATGGACCGCCGCCACTTGCTTCAGATGATGGCCGCCGCCCCGCTGCTACTGGGCGGCAGCCGCCTGTACGCCGCGCCCGCCGCGTCGAGCAACCGCCTGCTGGTCGTCTTCATGCGCGGCGCCTACGACGCCGCCAGCCTGCTGGTGCCCACCACCAGCGACTTCTATTACGAATCACGGCCCAGCATCGCCATTGGCCGGCCCGGCAGCGGCGCGGAGGCGGCCTTGCCTCTGGCAGACGGCTGGGGCCTGCATCCCGCATTGGCCGACAGCCTGATGCCCTTCTATCAGAAGAAGCAACTGGCCTTCGTGCCGTTTGCAGGCACGGACGACTTGAGCCGCAGCCATTTCGAAACCCAGAACAGCATCGAGCTGGGACGAGGCGGCGAAAAAGGCGGCGGCAATTACCGTTCAGGCTTTCTTAACCGGCTGACCGCCACGCTGAACGGGTCGGCAGCGCAGCCTGCCGCCTTCACGTCCGAAGTGCCGCAGATTCTACGGGGCGACGCGCGTGTTCCCAACATTGACCTGGGCGGCGCCAACCGCAAATCGCGCCTGAGCGAGGCCGACAACCGCGCCATCGCCTCGATGTACCGCCACACGGAACTGGACGCCTCGGTGGCCGAAGGGCAGCGCATCATGGGCGCCACACGGCAAGACCTGGACGCCGAAATGCAGGCGGCCAATGGCAATGCCGTGTCAACAGACAAGCTGGAAAAAGAAGTGCGCCGCATCGCCCGCTTCATGACCGACCGCTACAACCTGGGCTTTGTCGACGTCGGCGGCTGGGACACGCACGTGGGCCAGGGCGCGGCCAAGGGTGCGTTGGCGGGCCGCCTTGGGCAGTTGGGCCGCGCGCTGGCGGCGTATGCGGACGCGATGGGGCCGGCGTGGCGGCAAACCACGGTCGTCGTCATCAGCGAATTCGGCCGGACGTTTCGCGAAAACGGCAACAAAGGCACGGACCACGGGCACGGCACGGTGTATTGGGTGATGGGCGGCAATGTCCAGGGCGGACGCATTGCGGGGCGGCAAGTCGCCGTCAAACACGAAACCCTGTTCCAGGACCGCGACTACCCGGTCTTGAACGAGTACCGCGCCGTCTTTGCGGGCCTGTTCGCGCGCTTGTACGGGCTGGACAAGGCGCGTCTGGCGCAAGTGTTTCCGGGCGTGGCGCCCGTGGACTTGAAGCTGGTCTGAGCGCCCCGTCATCAAGGCGCAGGGGCTACACTCGGCGAGCAATCCGGCGCATTGACGCAATCGCTTCCCGCGCCTGAAACAGGAGCCCGCATGAGCACGATCTTCGATTTCTCCGCCCGCGACATCAACGGGGCCGAACAGTCCCTGAGCACCTACCGGGGCCGCGTGCTGCTGGTGGTGAACGTGGCGTCCAAGTGCGGATTCACGCCGCAATATGCAGGCCTGGAAGAACTCTACCGGTCGCTGCGCGATGACGGCCTGACGGTGCTGGGATTCCCCTGCGACCAGTTCGGCCATCAAGAGCCCGGCGGCGAATCCGAGATCCGCAATTTCTGCGCAACGCAGTACGACATCAGCTTCCCGATGTACGCCAAGATCAACGTCAACGGCGCCGACGCGCACCCGTTGTACCGCTGGCTCAAAGGCGAAAAGCCCGGCGTCTTCGGCACCGAAGGCATCAAGTGGAACTTCACCAAGTTCCTGGTGGGCCGCGACGGGCAGGTCATCAAGCGCTATGCGCCCACCGATACGCCCGCCGGCTTGAAGGACGATATCGAGCGGGCGCTGTCCGCGCCCGTCTGACACGGCGCCCGCCGTCTTAGCGTAATGGCGGCAACCGGCGGCGCACGGTATGCGCCTTGACGATGGCGGTGTTGGTTTCGGCGAACTCGGTCACGCGTTCAAGAATGCCATCCAGGTGCGAGATAGACCGCAGCACCACGCGGGCGATGAAGCAGTCATCGCCCGTCACCTTGTCGCATTCGACGAATTCCGGAATCTCTTGAATCAGCCCTTCGACGTGGCGCAATTGCCCGGGCAACGGCCGGATGCGCACGATGGCTTCCAGCGTGTACCCCAGCGCCACGGGGTCCACGTCCAGGGTGTAGGCGCGGATCACGCCCGATTCTTCCAGCCTGCGCAGGCGGTCGGCCACGCTGGGCGCCGACATACCCACCTGCCGGGCCAGATCGGCCGTGGTGGTGCGCGCATTGGCCGACAGGGTCTCCACCAGACGGCGGTCAATACCGTCCAAGACCGGGTTTTCGTTTTTTAGGTCGTTTTGCATAAATTCCACCTAAAACAAGGTTTGACGTCAAAAGCACCACGCGAACATCATATAACCGCGTTGATCCGCCTGGGATAATTTCTCCATCGCACCTTGTGGCCAACTGGCCCGCCGGAGAACCCTCATGAACCCCGCATCAGAACGCCTAGGCCTGGCGCAAATGGCCGCCGCCATGACCTTATCCGGCACGCTGGGCGTCTTCGTCCTGGAGTCCGGGCAAAGCGCCTGGAACGTCGTCTTCTTCCGCTGCGTCTTCGGCGCCCTGTCACTGTTCCTGTATTGCTGGGCGCGGGGCCTGCTCAAGCCCGGCTTGTTCACCGCCAAAACGCTGGCCCTGGCGCTGGTGGCCGGCGCCGCACTGGTCTTGAACTGGGTGCTGCTGTTTTCCGCCTACCGGCTGGCGTCGATCTCGCTGGCCACCGCCGTCTATAACGTGCAACCCTTTTTCCTGATCGGCCTGGGCGTGCTGTTCCTGGGCGAACGCCCGACGCGCGGCAAACTGGCGTGGTCCGTCGTGGCGTTTGCCGGCCTGCTGCTGGTGCTGCGTCTGACGGACACCGCGGGCGCGGGCGGCGCGGCCTATCTGTCGGGCCTGATGCTGGGCCTGGGGGCCGCCGCGCTGTATGGCGTCACCGCCATCATCGTCAAGCGGCTGAAGGGTATTCCGCCTCAGGTGCTGGCGCTGGTGCAGGTCACGCTTGGGGCCATCATGCTGCTGCCGATGGCGGATTTCAATGCCCTGCCCGCAGCACCCTTGCAATGGGGGTATCTGGTGGCGCTGGGCGTGATCCATACCTGCCTGATGTACATCCTGATGTACTCGGCCATCCAGAAGCTGCCGACGACGTCGACCGCCGCGCTGAGCTTCATCTACCCGGCCGTGGCGATCATGCTGGACTTCGCGGTCTACGGTCACCGCATGGACGCCACGCAGGTGATCGGGGTGGCGCTGATCTTCGTGGCCGCGGCCGGCGTCAGCTTGAACTGGACGTGGCGGCTGCCGGGCCGGGCGCGGCCGGGTGCGGTCTGAAGCCCCCCGCCGCGCACACGTAGAAACCCGCCCCCGGCCCCGGTTATTCGGGGGGCTGCGCATACGGCCCCGCTATCATGGCCTTTCCATCCGCCGGCCCCGCCGGCGGCGCCATGACTCTGCGGACACACCCTATGATCGATCTCTACTACTGGACCACCCCCAACGGCCACAAGATCACGCTGTTCCTTGAAGAAACCGGCCTGCCCTATCAAATTCACCCGGTCAACATCAGCCGCGGTGATCAGTTCAAACCCGAATTCCTGGCCATCGCGCCGAACAACCGCATCCCCGCCATCGTTGACCAAGACCCGGCCGATGGCGGCGCGCCGATCTCCCTGTTCGAGTCGGGCGCCATCCTGCAATACCTGGCGGAGAAAACCGGCAAGTTCCTGCCCGCCAACGTGCGCGGCCGCGCCGAAGTCTCGCAATGGCTGTTCTGGCAGATGGGCGGCCTGGGCCCCATGGCCGGCCAGAACCACCACTTTTCCGGCTACGCGCAAGAACGCATCACCTACGCCATCGACCGCTACGTCAAGGAAACCAACCGCCTGTACGGCGTCCTGAACAAGCGCCTGGCCGACCGCGAATTCGTCGCCGGTGACTACTCCATTGCCGACATGGCGGCCTACCCCTGGATCGTGCCGCACGCCAAACAGGGCCAAGACCTGAAGGACTTCCCGCACCTGCAACGCTGGTTCAACACCATCGCCGCGCGCCCGGCCACCCAACGCGCCTATGCGCTGGCCGACACCATCAATACCGCGCCGTCCATCAGTGATGAAGAATCGCGCCGCATCCTGTTCGGCCAGACCTCGCAGAACCTGCCCCGCTAACGCTCTGGAGCACGCGCCATGTCTCATCCGCAACGGGTTTTTCGCCGCGCACGCCAGGAAGATCTGCCGCAGATCGTCGCCATGCTGGCCGACGACGAATTGGGCGCCACGCGCGAGGACGCCTCGGTTCCGCTGAACCCGCGCTACACCGCGGCGTTCGCGGCCATTGCGCAGGATTCCAATCAGTTCCTGGCCGTGGTTGAGCAGGATTCACACCTGGTCGGCTGTTTGCAGTTATCGTTCATACCCGGCTTGTCGCGGCTGGGACAATGGCGCGGGCAAATCGAAAGCGTCCGCATCGCGTCGTCGTCACGCGGCCAGGGCCTGGGACGCGCCACGTTCGAATGGGCAATCGAGCAATGCCGCCTGCAAGGCTGTGGCATCGTTCAACTGACCACCGACCGCGCCCGCCCGGATGCGCGCCGGTTTTATGAAAGCCTGGGTTTCGTGGCCACCCATGACGGCATGAAACTCAGCCTGTAGTGTTTGTACTGATTCAAGGAAAGCCCATGCATGGCGAATACAAAGTCCCCGGCGGCAAACTGGTCGTTGCGGATCTCGAAGTGCGCGACGGCCGCCTGGCCAATGTGCGCATCAGCGGCGACTTCTTTCTTGAGCCGCCCGAAGCGCTTGAGGCCATCAACGCCGGCTTGAACGGCATGCCGGCCGATGCCGGCGAATTGGAACTGGCCGTTGCCGTGCAATCCGCCCTGCCTGCCGACGCCGAGATGTTCGGCTTTTCCGCCGAAGCCGTGGCTGTAGTGTTGCGGAGGGCGCTTGCATGACGCGCACTGACTGGAACGACTACGACTGGCAACTGATTCATGAAGCCCCCCAGGCGCCCGCGCTGCACATGGCGCTGGACGCCGTCATCACCGATGAGGTCGGCGCAGGCCAACGCCCGCCGACCTTGCGCATCTGGGAATGGGCCGCCCCCGCCGTCGTGATCGGCCGTTTCCAATCCCTGAAAAATGAAGTCGACCCGGAAGGCGCCAAACGCCACGGCATCGAAGTCGTGCGCCGCGTGAGCGGTGGCGGCGCGATGTTCATCGAACCCGGCAACTCCATCACCTATTCGCTCAGCGCCCCGCAAGCCCTGGTTCACGGCATGAGCTTCCAGGAGTCCTATGCCTTCCTGGACGCCTGGGTGCTGACCGCGCTGCAAGGCCTGGGCATCAAGGCTTGGTATCAGCCGCTGAACGACATCGCCTCCGACATTGGCAAGATCGGCGGCGCCGCCCAAGCCCGGCGCGCGGGCGCGGTGCTGCACCACGTGACCATGTCCTATGACATCGACGCCGATAAAATGGTCGAAGTCTTGCGTATCGGCCGCGAGAAGCTGTCTGACAAAGGCACCACCAGCGCGAAGAAACGCGTGGACCCGCTGCGCACGCAGACGGGCCTGGCGCGCGAGGTCATCATTGACCGCATGCTGGAAACTTTTGCCAGCCTGCATCGTCTGACCCCCGGGCAGATTGGCAGCGATACGCTGGCCAAAGCGCAGCAACAGGCTGACGAGAAATTCTCTTCAGCCGAATGGACCGGCGTCGTGCCCTGACGGCAGTTGATGAATTTGTGGAGGTAGTTCAATGCGTCGCACGTTCACGCCGCAAGGCGCGATAAGCGGTTTGATTCTGGGCGCGGCTCTGCTGGCGCTTGCCGGCTGCAGCAGTGCGCCCCCGGCGAACATCACGCTCGCCACGCCCACCACCAGCAGCACCACGGCGGAAAAGGTGGGCGACCTGTCCACCGAACGCATCAAGTGGGCATCGAACAAACCCGGCTGCGAGGGCGACTGCCCCCACATTGAAATCGACAGCGTCGCCTTTCCCGGCAACCCCAAGTTGACGGCGCTGGTTGACCACGTGCTGGCCTACATGACCGGCACCGACGCCAACCGGCGCGGCGCCTACGACACGCTGTCGGAATACACGCAGTACTTCTGGTCCACGGCGCGACCGCGCGACGCCACCTACTTCAAGGCCAGCGTGAAAGACACCGTGGGCGACATCGTGTCGATTGAACTGCACACCGAACAGTTCCTGACCGGCGCCGCGCACGGCATCCCGGCGACGCAATATTTGAATTGGGAACGTTCGCGGGGCCGCGTCATGAGCCTGGACGAAGCCCTGATTCCGGGCCGCCGCGCAGAGTACGTCGCCGCCTTGCAGCGCGCGCACGCAAAATGGCTCACCAGCAACCCCGACGCCAAGCGCGACCCGGCCAGCTACAACAAGATGTGGCCCTTCCAGGAAAGCGACAACTACGCCTTGACCCGCGACGGCATCGTGGTGAAGTACGACGCCTATTCCATCGCGCCCTACTCGCACGGCGAGCCGGAACTCAGCATTCCGTACGCGGACCTGCGCGGCATTTTGAAGCCGGAGCTGTTGCCGAAGTCGTGATCCTTGGCGCATGAACAGCCGGCTGCCAGCCGCTGCGATGGTGCTGCACCTGAAATGCGACAACCGGCACCGGGCATGCAGCCCGTTGCCGGTGGTTGCTCGCGCCAGGCGGCGCAAGGCCTCTTCGAGGCCGGGGTTCGGGTGAGCGGACTGGGGGTGGAGCTAGGGAGGTGGCCGCTTTTTTCGCGTCTGTGGCCGGGTAAGACGCCCAGTCCGCTCAATACAACCGCGGCATGAAGGAGCCGGCGGCGCGCACCGATGGCGCGCCGCCCGCTCACGTCAGGCGCTTAGAAGCGGTGACGGACACCCACGATGCCGACCGAGCTCTTGACGCCGTCAACAAACGCGAAGTCGGTGGCGTACGAACCCAGCGCGTACAGGTTGGTGCGCTTGGACAGGTTGTACGTGTAGCCGATGCTGTAGACGTTCATCGTCGAGTCGTTGCCGGCGGTCAGCGGGTTGCCGTTGGGGTCAGCACGCTGCCACGACGCCAGGATGCTGCTGGCGCCCAGCGGCACGGTCAGGCCGACCAGGTACGAATTGGCCTTGAAACCAGAGACGGCCACGTTCGTGCCGAAGCTGCTGGCCGTGGGGCTGCCGCTGCCGAACGAGTTGATGCTTTGGCCGGTGAACCAGCCGTCACGCGTCTGGCCGAAGCCCAGCGCCAGCTTGACCACTTCGAAGTCGTAGGCGGCGGCGATAGACCACGACTTGGGCGTCGCGTCGTTGTTCAGCTGGCTGGCGGGGTTCAGCTGGTCGTACGTGGCAGCCACGTTCAGCGGGCCGTTGACGTAACGCAGGCCGGTCGTGATGGCGCGGGTGTTGTCGGCGGTCTTGAAGCCGGTTTGGGCGGCGGTGGTGTCAGCTGCGTTGAACGAGTAGCCAACGCCAAACTGGAAGCCGCTGAACGACGGGGTCGAGTACTGCACCATGTTGTCGTAGCGGACCGTGTTGGCGGCGCTGAAGGCCACGCCAACGTTAGCCTGGCCGTAGCTGCCGGCGAACGGGTCGATCGCTGCCAGGTACTTCGACGCAATGTTGGTCTGACGGCCGAATTCCAGCAGGCCCCACGAATCAGCCTTCAGGCCGACGGTGGCTTGGCGGCCGAACAGGCGGCCGCTTTGGCCCGACTGGCCGTTACCGGAGTTGAAGCCGCTTTCCAGGGTGAACACGGCGCTCAGGCCATCGCCCAGATCTTCGGCGCCACGCAGGCCCCAACGCGAGCCGCTCGACACGCCGTTGACCATGCCGACTTTCGATTCGTGGTAGCCATCGCCCTTGATGCGCTGGTAGCCGATACCAGTGTCGATCAGGCCGTACAGCGTCACCGACGTTTCGGCTTGAGCCACGCCGGACAAGGCGGCGAACAGCGCGGTGACGAGCAGAGTCTTTTTCATTACATATTCCCTTTGATTGAACATACATGCGCAGGTGGCTTGGCTTGCATCGCAAGCGGCGTGCGGCACATGGCAGGAACAAATTCTAGGGACGCAATGTGTCAGTTTTCCAGACGCAAGGGCTACTCGTCCCAGATCTCGAAAAAAAAGTGCCTCGTTGTGGCCTTAACTACACACCCTTTGCGACCCCCAACGGGCTCGCAAAGGCGTCATTTCATCGTGCTAGGAAGGCAACTGCCAGAACAGCAACTGCTGGAAAGGAAAAGGGGGAAAGACCGACGCCAGGAAGGTAGCGTGTCAGCGCGCGCCCTTCAATGGCAGAAGCCGACGATACTCCTTCGGCAGCGGATGTGCAGCATGTTCTTCCACGGTGCGCGCCAGCCGCTGGGCAAGCGCTTCGGGGAACGGGGTGGCGCGCCGGGTATCCAGGTTCACGTGCAAGGAGAGCTGCTCCATGGTGGCGGCCAGGTAGCCGTCGCGCGTCTGGATCAGCTCCATCATGCACATCAGCCGTTTGTTGTCGGCTTCCAACAGACGGATGCGCAGCATGAGGGGGTCGCCTTCCAGCACTTCGCGCAGGTAGGCCACGTAGATGTTCATCGTGTAGATACCGCAACGCGTGGCCTCGGTGTAGTCCAGCCCCACGCCAACCTGACCCAAGAGTTCAAAACCGACGCGGTCGAAGATACCCACGTAGTGGGCGGCGTTCAGATGGCCGTAGGCGTCGATCCAGGCGGGGTCCACGGCAAGGGTCGTGGACGGCAAGGCATGCGTCATGGGTACTCCAGACAAAGGGGCCGGGCCCAAGGCGGGCAACGGCACATTCTATGCAGGTTCCGGCATCCGTGCCGCCCCCATTTTCCCCAGTTGAAGGATTCCGCCCGCGCAATAGAAATCGCCCCTTTCGGGGCGATTTCTGTTTTTGTCTTCCTCTGCCTCCTCAGCGGCGCGTTCAGGAACGCACCGCCGATTCAGACATCACGGATACAGGCCGCGCACTTGGCGCGCTTGCAGAATCCGGGTGCAAGCCACGATGAACGCAGCGGTGCGCAGCGTGACCTTATGTTCCTTGGCCACTTGCGACACGGCGGCGTAGGCTTCGCGCATGATGCGTTCCAGGCGCTGGTTGATCTCTTCTTCGCTCCAGAAGAAGCTGGAGAAGTCCTGCACCCATTCAAAGTACGACACCGTCACGCCGCCGGCGTTGGCCAGCACGTCCGGCACGACATACACGCCGTGTTCGGCCAGGATGTCGTCCGCTTCCGGGGTGGTCGGGCCGTTGGCGCCTTCGACCACGATCTTCGCGCGCACCTTGGCGGCGTTGTCGACGGTGATCTGGCTTTCCAGGGCTGCCGGGATCAGGAATTCGGTTTCCAGCGTCCAGAACTCGTTCTTGTCCATGGCCTGGCCGCCCGAGAAGCCGCCCACGCCGCCGTGTTGCGACACGTGCGACAGCAGCTTGTGCACGTCCAGACCTTCGGCGTTGTGCACGGTGCCGGTGTGGTCTTGCGCGGCAATGACCTTGGCGCCGGCTTCATGGAACAGGCGGGCAGCGGTGCCGCCCACGTTACCGAAGCCCTGCACGACCACGCGGGCCTTCGAGACGTCGATGTTCAGGTCGCGTGCGGCTTCGCACGCCACGACGAACACGCCGCGGCCGGTGGCTTCGACACGGCCCAGGCTGCCGCCCAGCGCGATCGGCTTGCCGGTGACCACGCCGGTGGCGGTGGCGCCTTCGTTCATGGAGTACGTGTCCATCATCCAGGCCATGGTCTGGGCGTTGGTGTTCACGTCAGGGGCGGGAATGTCTTTCGACGGCCCGATGATCACGCCAATTTCGGTCGTGTAGCGGCGCGTCATGCGCTCGAGTTCGGATTGCGACAGCTTGCGCGGATCGACACGGATGCCGCCCTTGGCGCCGCCGTACGGCAGGTTGACTGCGGCGTTCTTGACCGACATCCACGCGGCCAGCGCCATCACTTCAGACAGGGTCACGTCTTGGTGGAAACGCACGCCGCCCTTGCCCGGGCCGCGCGACACGTTGTGCTGCACGCGATAGCCCTCGAAGTGGGCGATGGTGCCGTTGTCCAGTTCGATCGGCACGTCGACGATCAGCGAGCGCTTCGGGCGCTTCAGGGTCTCAACCCACCGTCCCAGAGAGCCGAGGTACGGGGTGACCCGGTCGACTTGTTGCAGGTAATTACCCCAGGGGCCGAGGTCATCGGCATTCAGATAAGACGGCAAGGCATGGGTGGGTGTGTGAGACATGAGCATGATCTCCTGACAAAGTTGCGCCATTTTATCCACGAAAGTAATAGCGTCCCCATTTAAATATAAAATATATTAAATGGGGACGTATTAATGTTGCGGATACCGTACGGGTCACAAGCCCGGTCTTAAAGCTGCCCCTATCCTAAGCCGGCAATCCGGACGCGTCCACCCTCGGCCAGCCGCAAGTCGCGCATGTATTTGCTTTGCGGGCATCGATGAAAAAAGGGGCAGCCTCCCTGGAAGCCGCCCCTTTTGCTTGCACCGCCTGCGTCACTACAAAAAGCGATGCGAATTCCGCATCGCCATCACGCCGACATCAACTGCCAGGCCAGCCGGGCAGCCGCGCGCGCGCCATGCCCGTCGATGTCGAAACGCGGGCTGTATTCCGCCATATCGGCCAGCCGCAACTTGCCGCTGGCCTTCACGCGCAGCACGATTTCCTCAACCACGGCCATCGGCACCCCGTAAGGCGCAGGCGCCGAAACGCCGGGCATGACGCCGGCCGGCAGCACGTCCAGGTCGATCGTCAGGTACACGTGGCGCGCCCGCGCCAGCAAGGCGTCGACGTTGGCCAGGCGGGCTTCAAGGTGGCGTTCCTGCATGTCACGGTCTTCGACCCACACGGCGCCCACTTCGGCGGCGCGCGCGTACAACGCCGGCGTATTGGCCAGCCGCGACACGCCCAGGCAGGCGTATTGCAAGGGCCGACCGCGTTCCTCGCAGTAGTGGGCGATCTGGTCGAACGGTGTGCCCGAGCTGCCCGGGCGTCCGGTGCGCAGGTCGAAATGCGCATCCAGGTTCAGCACCAGCACGGGCTCGTTGTCGCCTCGGGATTCCAGCCAGCGGGCCAGGCCCTGGAAGCTGCCCCAGGCGATTTCGTGCCCGCCGCCCAACACCACCGGGCGGGCGCCCTGCGCCAGCAGATCGGCCACGCGCAGGCCCAGTTGCTCCTGCGCCGCCTCCAACTGGTCGCCTTCGCAGGTGACATCGCCCGCATCCAGCAAGCGGGTCAAGCCATGCGCCGGCAAGCCCGCCATGAACTTGCGGATGCCAGCCGGGCCTTCCGCCGCGCCGATACGCCCTTGGTTACGGGCGACGCCCGCGTCGCAGGCAAAGCCCAGCAACACCGGCTCGCCCTTTTCCACCTGGCCAGCGGCCGCTTCGACAATGTGCGCCAGACGGCGCGTGTCGCCTTGTTCGGCGCTGTCGTCGCGCGCCTTCCACAGGGTTTTGTCCAACTGCACCGCGCTCATGCCGCTGCCCCCTGCCCCGCATTCAGCACGGCTTGCAGGAATTCACGGGTGCGCGGTTCGCGCGGCTGGCTGAAGATCACTTCCGGCGTGCCGGATTCCAGGATCACCCCGCCATCCATCACGGCGACCACATCGGCCACGTCACGGGCAAAGCCCATTTCGTGCGTCACCACCATCATCGTCATGCCTTCGCGCGCCAGCAGCTTCATCACCTGCAGCACTTCGCCCACCAGCTCCGGGTCCAGCGCCGAGGTCGGCTCATCAAACAACATGACTTTGGGCTGCATGGCCAACGCGCGGGCAATCGCCACGCGTTGCTTCTGTCCGCCAGACAGGCTGGCGGGCATGGCGGCGGTCTTTTGCGACAGACCCACCTTCTTCAGCAGGTCTTCGGCCAGCGCATTGGCCTCGTCGCGGCCCATGCCGCGCAGCTTGCGCGGGCCCACCGTCACGTTATCCAGCACCGACAAGTGCGGAAACAAGTTAAAGCCCTGGAACACCATGCCCACCTGCATGCGCAGCTGGTTCAGCGCCGCCTCGGGCAGCAGTTCGCCATCGTCCAGCAAGGTCTGACCGCAGATGTCCACGGTGCCGGCCTGCGCCACTTCCAAACCATTGCAGCAGCGCAGCAAGGTGCTCTTGCCGGAACCGCTGGGCCCGATCACGACCACCACCTGCGAAGGCAGCACGTCGAAATCGATGCCCTTCAGCACGGCATGTTCGCCATAAGACTTGTGCAGGCCGCGGATGCGGATCATTTCCTGCGGAGCGCCAAATTGGTTCATTGCACCATCCCCCCGGCGCGCAGGTGTTGTTCCACCTTGCGCAAAATCACCATCGCGGCCGTGGTCAGGACCAGATAAATCAAAGCGACCACCAGATACGTTTCCAGCGAGCGATACGACACGCTGATGATCTTCTGCCCTTCGTGCATCAGATCGTGAATGGTCAAGAGCGACACCAGCGCCGAGTTCTTGATCAGCGCAATGAACTCATTGCCCAGCGGCGGAATCATGCGCACCACTGCCTGCGGCAGGATGATGATGCGCATCGCCTGACCCGACGACATGCCCAGCGAGCGCGCCGCTTCCGTCTGGCCGCGGTCAACCGACTGAATTGCGCCGCGCACAATTTCCGACACGTACGCGCCGGAATACATGCCCAGGCCCAACACGCCGCACGCGAACGCCGGCAGCGTCACCCCGAACTGCGGCAGGCCGAAGAACCAGATGAACAGTTGCACCAGCAAAGGGGTGCCGCGAAAGAACAGCAGGTACGTGCTGCACAGGTTATAGATGATGTAGCGCTTGGGGTTGAGGCGGCCGACGCCGACCAGCAGGCCCATGACACAGCCCAGCAACAAGGCGCCAGCGGTTACCTCAACGGTAACCACCGCGCCCCGCATCAGGCTGTCGAAGTCGGCGAAGACGGGAGCGAATTCCAGGTTCATTTCGCGGGGGCCTCAAACCACTTGTTCACGATGGCCTGATAGCTGCCGTCGGCCTTCAGCTTTTGCAGCGCGGCGTTCAGGTCGCGCGTCAGCTCGGGCTTGCTCTTGGGCACGGCAATGCCGTAGTCCTCGGTTGTGATCTGATCGTTCAACACGGTCAGCCCCGTCGTGCTTTGCGCGAACAGCTTGGCGGCGGGCTTGCCGGTCACGGCGGCCTCCGCGCGGCCGATCTGCACCAGGTTGAACATTTCCTGGTTCTTCTCGACTTCCACGCGCTGCACGGCCGGGAAGTGTTCCTTCAGATAGTTGACCGACTTGGTGCCCACCTGCACCGACACCTTACGGCCATCCAGATCCTTCAGCGTCTTGATGGGGCTGTCCGTCTTGGTCAGCACCACGAGGCCGCCTGCGTAGTAGGGGTCGGTGAAGTCAACGACCTTGCTGCGCTCGGGCGTGATGTAAATGGCGGACACGGCGATGTCGGCGCGGCCGGCTTGCAGCGCGGGGATCAGGCCTTTGAAGTCGATGTCGATCCATTCGACTTTCTTGCCCATGGCGCCGGCCAGCGCCTCAACCAGTTCGATGTCGAAACCCGTGCGCTTGCCGTCTTTGACAAACTCCATCGGCGGGAAGGTGGCGTCGGTGACGGCACGAATGGTTTCCTGGGCGTGCACGGAGCCAGCGCTCCAGGCCAGGCCCAGCGTCAGGGCGGCAGTCAGCAGTGTGCGGCGAGTGGTCATGGTCAGTCCTATGGGAAAGAGGTACGGCGATGAGTACGGCGGAAGAGGAATAGCGAAAAGTGAGGCGGCAGAAATGGCGTGGCGAATACGGTGCGGCGAATGCGGTACGTCGAAAAACGGGGGGTGAAAAAAAGCTACAGCGTGGAATTCAAGGAAATGTAGCGGCGGTGCAGATTCCGTTTTTGGCGCGTCAATGCACCTTCAATCGTTCGGAAATACGGCGGGCGGCGGCAACCGTCATGGCGATCAAGGCGTCGGGACGCTGGGCGGCGCGGGTCGACGGCGCCATCAACGTGATGGATGCGACGGCCTGGTTGGGCCGCTGAAAAATCGGCACGCTGACGCCCCACACGCCCGCATCCACTTCGCTATCGGTCACGGCGTAGCCTTGCTCGCGGATGGCTTCGAGTTCATCGGCCAGACGCGCCGCGTCTACGCCGGCTTCGTCGGCCAGATAGGCCAGCGCGGCCTGCAAACGGGCCAAGGGCATGAAGGCCAGCAGGGATTTGGCCGAGGCGCCGCGCGCCAGCGGCAGGCCACGGCCTTTGGTGAACGAGCAACGCAGCGGATGCTGGCTTTCGACCATGTCCAGGCAGACGGCCTGATCTTTCACCGCCACGAGCAAGCCGATGGTTTCACCCGAGGCCGCCGCCAGCGACGCCATGTCAGGCTGCGCTTCGTGGATCAGAAACGACGATTGATCAAAGCCCCAGGCCAGTTGCACGCACAACGGCCCAGGTCCGTATTCCCCTTCGTGTTCAGCCACGAAACCCCAGCGCTTGAGCAGCGCCACCTGGCGATACAGGGTGCTTTGAGCCAGACCCGTTTTCTCGGCCAGCGCGGCGATCGTCAGGGGGCCATCGTGCCGGGCCAGCGTGGCCAACACGTAGAGAACGCGATCTGCGCCCGCCCCCACCGAGGAATCCGACATCACACTCAACTCCTAGCAATAAGGCGCTGAGATTATCAATTTGTGGTGGTTATCCTTTCTTTTATTCCCGACAGTTGAGAATAAACAGGGAAAACCCCAGGAAGAGTACGAAAAAAAAGACCGCATAGCGGTCTTTGGATCTGTCCCTTTCGAGCATTTCAAGCGGGGCGGCGCCGAGCCTGGGCTCGGCCGCTGCCGTGGCGTCTGACTTAAGGCGCGGCGGGCTTGTCGTCGTAGTTGTTCAGGCGCACGCCCGACACGCCGCCCACGTTGGGGGTGGCTGGGGCGGGAGCTGACGCGGCCGGCGCCGGAGCGCCCGGAGCATCCGCCGACGGCGCCACCGCGGGCGGCAGCGCGGCGGTGTCCTGCACCGGCACCGGCTCGGCTTCCGCCGGCACAGGATTCGTGGCGCGGCGGGCGCGCTTGGCGTCGTCGGCGCGCGCGACCATGGCCGTCAGTTCGGTGGCCAGCGCTGCCGACTTGCCATTGCGCGCCCAGTCGGCCGCGCTTTGGTCTTTCAGATCGCGGGTCGTCACATCGGCGCCCGCCTTCACCAGAAGATCGACCATGTCTTTATTGCCACCCAGCGCCGCCATCATCAAGGGCGTTTCACCGCCAGGCGCCGGCGCATTGACCATGGCTTTCTTGGAAAGCAGCATGCGCGCCATTTCCATCTGCCCCTTGGACGCCGCATAGTGCAACGGCGTCCAGCCCAGACGATTCACCTGCGCACCGCGCGCAATCAGCTTCTTGGCCCGCTCGGTCTGGCCGGCAATCGCCAGGTACATCAGCGGGGTTTCACCCGCCGGGTTCTCGGCGTTGACGTCGGTGCGCTTGTCGGCGGCAATCACGTCAAACACCTTCCAGGCGCCATCGACCACCGCACGCATCAGCGCCGGCTGGCCGTTCTTGTAGCGCACGTTGGGATCGGACCCGTGAGCCAGCAGGTCTTTGATGTCGTCGGGATAGTCGTTGGCCACATAGACCCACCAATCGCCAGGATTGGCGGCGTGCGCCATCGGCGCCGCCAGCCCGATGGCCAGCGCCAGCAGCGCGCCGCGGCAACGCGACAACAAGACGTGACGGGCGGTCGGAGCGTAGGCGGTCATGGCTATCCTAGAAGTGACTTTAAATAAATTAGATGAACTTATTTCTTTATCTTATTGAAAAGACGGAAGAAATTATCAGTTGATGCGCGCGCCACCTCGGCCACCGTGATGCCTCGCAGATCGGCAATCTTCTCGGCCACGTGGATCACCTTGGACGGATCATTCAGTTTGCCGCGATACGGCACCGGCGCCAGATACGGCGAGTCCGTCTCGATCAGCAAGCGGTCCAGCGGCACCTTGGACGCCACTTCATGCACCACTTGCGCATTCTTGAACGTGACGATGCCCGACAGCGAGATATAGAAATTCTGGTCCAACGCCGCTTGCGCGACTTCCCAGTTCTCGGTGAAACAGTGCATCACGCCGCCCACTTCAGCCGCCTGCTCTTCCTTCAGCATGCGCACCGTGTCTTCGGCCGAGGCGCGTGTGTGCACGATCAGCGGCAAGCCCGTCTCGCGCGCGGCACGGATGTGGCGGCGAAAGCGTTCGCGCTGCCAATCCAAGGGCTCGGACAAGCGGTAATAGTCCAGCCCGGTTTCACCAATGGCCACCACCTTGGGGTGGGCCGACAGGCGGACGAGCTCTTCGGGTTCAGGGTCGGGCGTGTCTTCGTAGTCGGGGTGCACCCCCACCGAGGCCCACAAATTGGGCTGCGGCTCGACCAGCGACATCAGGCCAGGCCATTCCGGCATGTTCACGCTGACGACCAGCGCGTGGGTGACCTGGTTGGCGGCCATTCGATCAAGAATGCCCGGCAAATCGGCCGCCAGCTCGGGAAAATTCAAATGACAGTGGGAATCGACGTACATGTTTTGACTACATAAAGAGACCGCGGCGCCCTGCCCGTTTTCGGGCAAAACGCCGCTGGATCAGAGACTTACGCCTGGCAGGATAGCACCACGCGTTGCAGGGTGGCGTGCGCAAAAAGCTTGGCGTTCAGCGGATGGGTGGCCAGCGCCCGTTGCCGCGTCAGCCAGCGTGCGGCTTCCGCCACGCGCGCGGTATTCATGCGCGTGGCGACCTGGGCCACGCCCGCCGCCAATGCCGGGAAGTAACGCACGGGCGCGCCCGCGCTGGCCAGCATCAGGTCGGTGTACAGCCGTTGCAACGCGTCGATCCATTCGGTGGCGGGCACTTTTTCCAGCGACTCGGCCAGCGTGCCGACGTCTGGCGTCTGGCCTTGGGCCAAGGGGCCGATCAGTTGCTGCAACCACGGTGGGCAAGGCGTGTCACCCGCTTGCGCCAAGCGCAGCGCAGCCAAAGGCGCGCCGCCCGCAGCCGCCAGCCATTCGCGGGCAGGTTCAACATTCTGGGCACGCAACCATTGCAACGCGGTGTCAGGGTCGGGCGCAGGCAGCGGCAAACGCCGGCAGCGCGACACCAGCGTTGGCAGCAAGCGGTCTGGCGCGTCGGCCACCAGCAGAAA
Organism: Achromobacter sp. 01N37; assembly: GCF_056399725.1. NCBI lineage: Bacteria > Pseudomonadati > Pseudomonadota > Betaproteobacteria > Burkholderiales > Alcaligenaceae > Achromobacter > Achromobacter sp. 01N37. The sequence goes on along the minus strand of NZ_JBFTRX010000003.1, from coordinate 518,403 downwards.
CACCGTGTGTGGCGGCGGCTCTTCCAGCACCTTGAGCAAGGCGTTGGACGACACCACATTCAGCGCATGCGCCGGATACAGCAGCGCCACGCGCCATCCGCCCCGGTGGGTCGCCGTGTTGAACCAGGACTCCAGCGACCGAATCTGATCGATGCGGATTTCCTTGGACGGCGCCCGCTTGGCCGCGCCCGTGGCGGGTTCAGCGTCTTCCGCGGCATCAGCGGCGGCATCCGCCCCCTCTTCCACGGCCACCGCCTCGGGCCGGATGCGGCGCAAGTCGGGGTGATTGCCGCTGGCGAACCAGGCACAGGCGGCGCAATGGCCGCAGGCCAGGCCGTTATCGGGCGTTTCACAGAGCAGGCTGGCGGCGGCGGCGATCGCGAAATCCAGCTTGCCGATGCCGGCCAGGCCATGCACCAGCCACGCGTGGGCGAAGCGGTCGCGGTTGCCCAGCCAGGCCCGCGCCGTCTCCATCTGCCAGGGCAGGAATTGAGGTGCGCTCATGCCCGCGCTCACGCCTTCACGGCCAGCAGCGCCCGCAGCCCGGCTTCAAGCTCGGTGCGGATCTGCGCAATCGACTGGGTGGAATCGATGACGTGAATACGGTCGGGATCAGCCTTTACGCGTTCGTGATACGCGTTGCGGGTGCGCTCGAAGAAGGCTGCGCCTTCGCGTTCGAAGCGGTCGGGTTCGCGCGCATTGGCCAGGCGGGCACGGGCCACGTCCAGCGGCACATCGAAGAGCCAGGTGCGGTCGGGCTGGCCGGCCTGCATCCATTGCTCAAGCACGGCCACGCGCTCGGCGCCCAAGCCGCGCCCGCCGCCCTGATAGGCGTAGGTTGCGTCGGTGTAGCGGTCGCACACCACCCAGGCGCCACGCGCCAAGGCCGGCTCAATCACCTGGCGCGCGTGTTCGCAGCGCGCCGCGAACATCAGCAGTGTTTCAGTGTCCAGGCCCATGGTGTCGGTCAACACCAGGGCGCGCAGTTTTTCACCCAGCGGCGTGCCGCCGGGTTCGCGGGTCGAGACGACCTCAACGCCCTGCGCTCGTAAGAAGTCCGCGATCCAGTCGGTGTGCGTGCTCTTGCCCGCGCCGTCCACGCCCTCCAGCGTAATGAAGCGTCCGCGTGAGGTCATTGATCTTGTCCTTGTGCTGAGTCGGAATCGGAATCGGAGTCGGCGCTGGCGCCAGTACCCGTGCCAGTGCCAGTGCCAGTGCCCGTGCCAGTGCCGCGGCCCGCGCTGGCGTCAGAGGAAGGCGCGGCGTTCGTGGAAGCGGCCGGCGCGGCCGCCGGGGCCCCGGCCGGAGCCGGCGTCGCGTTCGGACGCGCGCCCTGGCCCAGGATGTAGCGGGACACATTGCGGTTATGCCCGGACAGGTTCTCGGCGAACTCGCTCGTGCCATTGCCCCGCGACACGAAAAACAGGTACTTGTGTTGCTCGGGCTGCACCGCAGCCAGCAGCGCCGCGCGGCCCGCCGCTGCGATGGGCGTGGGCGGCAAACCCGGGCGCGTATAGGTATTCCACGGCGTATCCGTTTGCAGATCGCGCTTGCGGATGCGGCCTTGATAGGCCTCGCCCATGCCGTAGATCACGGTGGGATCGGTTTGCAGCAGCATGCCGATCTTCAGCCGGTTGGTGAACACGCCCGACACGCGGCGGCGATCCGGCCCATGGCCGGTTTCCTTTTCGATGATGGACGCCAGCACCAAGGCTTCATAGGGCGTGGCGACGGGCAGGTCCGATTGGCGCTTGGCCCAGGTGTCCTGCAAGATGCGCTGGCCTTCCTGGTAAGAGCGGCGCAGCAGATCGAAGTCGGTGCTGCCGGGGGTGAAGATATAGGTGTCCGGGAAGAACAGGCCTTCCGGGTGCTTGATGTCGGAACCCAGCCGCTCCATCAGCGCTTCATCGCTGGTGTCGCCCAAGGTTTGTTTGACGTCCGGGTTCTCGCGCAGGGCCTGGCGAATCTGGCGGAACGTCCAGCCTTCCAGGAACGTGATCTGGCGCTGGGTCATGTCGCCACGAGCCAGCCGTTCCAGCAGCAGCCACGGCGTGTCGCCGTTAATGGCTTGATAGCCACCAGCCTTCATCAGCTTGTCTTGCTCGGTCAGGCGGGCCATCCAGACAAAGCCGGGTTCCCACATCGGCACGCCCACGGCATTCAGCGCGCGCGCGACCGTACGCGGGCTGCTGCCCGGGTCCACTACAAAATCGATCCTGTCGGCCGGTAAATGCATGGGCCGATGCATCCAGCTCCAGGCGGCGCCCACGGCTGCCGCAGCGGCAATCACGATGAGCAGGAAAGACCACAAGACGTAAAAACGGAGTCGCTTCTTCATAAGTCCCGGAAGTTTAATGGATCAGGCGGACCTGTCGCGGCAAAAGAGGGGTCAGAGTGCACGGGGCGGCCCTTTTCCCCGCGAGGGGATGGCCCATTGCCCGCAGGAAGGCGGCTATCATCTGCACTTTGATGACGCGATCACTCCGCCGACATGCACGCTTTCTACTCTTCGATTCCTGTCCGCGCCGAAGGTTGCGCGCAATGCGCGCCGCTGGAAGATTTTCAAGTCTTCAGCGCATCCGGCGCAGACGCCCTGACCTTTTTGCACGGCCAACTGACGCAAGACGTCACCGGCCTGCCTGCTGACGCCGCCCGCCTGGCCGGCTACTGCACCGCCAAGGGCCGCCTGCTGGCCACGCTGGTCATGTGGCGCGGCGCCGCCGCTGGCGATGACGCTCCGCAGCTCTACGGCCTGATCCGCAAAGACTTGTCGCAAGCGCTGCTCAAGCGCTTGTCCATGTTTGTGCTGCGCGCCAAGGTCAAGCTTGCCGCCACCTTGCTGAATGTAGCCGGGGTGCAGGTGACGGAGGAAGATGCCGCTGCACTGGAAGCCGTAACCGGCCCCTTGCCGCGCGCCGCCTGGCAGCGCGTGGACCTGCCGTCCGGCACCTGGATCGCCGCGCCCACGCCCGATGCGCGCCTGCGCTGGTGGTGGATAGCGTCCGACGAACAGCTGGAACAGTCGGCCGCGTTGTCCGGCGTGCTGGGCCTGGCCCCCGCCGCGCAATGGCAAGTGGCCGATCTGGCGGCCGGCATCCCCTGGATCGCCACGGCTACCCAGGACGTTTTCATCCCGCAAACGGTCAACCTGGAACTGGTGCAAGGCGTGAGCTTCACCAAAGGCTGCTACCCCGGCCAGGAAGTCGTGGCGCGTAGCCACTACCGTGGCACCGTCAAGCGCCGCATGGCGTATGGCACCGTTGCCGACGCCGGCGAGCAAGGCGCGACGCTGGCGGGCGTGGATGTTTTCGACGCCACCCAGCCGGGCGAGCCGATTGGCCGCGTGGTGGATGCAGCAAGCCTGGGCGGGGTCGCATCCGTCTTGTTCGAAACGACGCTTGCCGCCTTGCCCGAAGGCGATCTGCGGCTGGGTGCCGTAGACGGCCCGCGCATCGCGACCGCGGCGCTGCCCTACTCCATCACCCCGTAAGCCGTAGTTGGCGCGGTGCGTGGCCACCGGCTCGACGGTGGCCACCACGAAGCGTTACGCTGCGACAACGACGCGTAGCCCCCCACAAAGAAGCGTTACGCACCCAAGCCGAAGCGTTACGCCGCGACGCCGAACAGCGCACCCACGCCGGCAGTCACCGCCATCGCCAGCGCGCCCAGTATCGTGACGCGCAGCGCGGCGGGCCCTTTGGGCGCGCCGCCCGCCCCTGCGGCCAACGCCCCGAGTCCGGCCAGACACAGCACCGACGCCCCAATCACCCACCCAATCAATTGCGGCCCGGGCGCCATCAGGGCCACCACCAGCGGCAGAGCCGCGCCGCCCGCAAACGATGCGGCGGACGCCACCGCCGCCTGCACAGGACGGGCCCGGTTATGGATGGATATGCCCAGTTCGTCGCGCGCATGAGCGTCCAGCGCATCATGTTGGGTGAGCTGGCGCGCCACCTGCGCCGCCAGTTCGCGCGTCAGCCCGCGCTCGACATAAATATCGATCAGCTCGGCCAGTTCTTCCTCGGAGTTGCCCTTCAGGGACCGCTGCTCCATCCGCAAGTCCGCCGCCTCGGTATCCGCCTGCGACCGCACGGATACGTATTCGCCCGCCGCCATCGACAAGGCCCCGGCAACCAGCCCGGCCAGACCCGATGTCAGGATGGCGCCATGCGTGGCCTGCGCCGCCGCCACGCCGGTGATCAGGCTGGCCGTGGACACAATGCCGTCATTGGCGCCCAAGACGGCCGCACGCAGCCAGTTGCTGCGAAAAATTCGATGGTGTTCTTTTGCTGGCATTGCCCGATACCCAAGCGACACGCGACAAGCGCGCGGCGCGCCCCGCCCCGTCAAGGGCAGGACGCGCCGCGCGCCGGATTCATCGCGGCGTCACGCGTACCGCGGTGAGCAAGCCTATCACGCAAAGCGTGGCCTGTTCGCCTTCGTAGGCGTGAACTTCCACCTGGCAGATCGACAAGCGCTTGCCCGGTTTGACCACGCGGCCGCTGGCCACGAAGCGGTCGCCCTTGGCCGGCGCCAGGAAGTTCATCTTGAACTCGGACGTCAGCACATCTTCGCCCGCGTTGAACAGCGTGAAGGCGGCATAACCGCCCGCACTGTCGGCAATGGTGGTGGAAATGCCCGCGTGCAAGAAGCCGTTCTGCTGGCAAAGGTCAGCCCGGTAAGGCAGCACGATATCCACCCTGCCCCGCTCCACCACATCCAGCCCGGCGCCCAGCAGGCGCATCACGCTTTGCTGGTCGAAACTTGCCTTGACCCGCGCGGCCGGGTCAGGCGACGACACATGCTCGCTCATGTCAGTCTTGCTCGCGCTTGACCAAATTGACGATGCTGGAGAAATCCAGCTTGCCCGAGCCGCCCGAGCTGTGCAGCGAATACAGATTGCGCGCCAGCTCACCCAACGGAATGGACGCTCGTGCCGACAGCGCCGCTTCGGCCGCCAGCCCCAAGTCCTTCAGCATCAGGTCGACGCCGAAACCACCCGCATACCCCTTGGACGCCGGCGCATGCTCCATGACGCCCGGCCACGGGTTGTAGAGTTCGGTGGCCCAGTTGCGGCCCGAGCTCTTGGCGATGATGTCGGACAGCACCTTCGGGTCCAGCCCATTGGCCACGCCCAGCGCCAGCGCTTCGGACGTACCCGCCATCAAGATGCCCAACAGCATGTTGTTGCAGATCTTGGCGACCTGGCCCGCACCCGCCGGACCGGCGTGGAAGATGTTCTTGCCCATCTTTTCCAGCACGGGACGCGCGCGTTCCAGCGCGGCGGACTGACCGCCCACGATGAACGTCAGCGTGCCTGCCGCCGCCCCGCCCGTGCCGCCAGATACCGGGGCGTCAATCATGGCGATGCCGCGCACGTCGGCCGCCTGCGCCACCTTGCGCGCGGAGTCCGGCGCAATGGTGCTGCATTCGATGACCAGCGCGCTGGATGGAATCTTGCCCAGCAAGTCTTCGCCCAGATACAGCCCTTCGACGTGCTTGCTGGCCGGCAACATCGAAATCACGACGTCGGCGCCCTTGACGGCTTCGGATGCCGAGGCCGCCGCGCGCGCCCCCGCATCAGTCAACAGCTTGACGGCCGCTGGCACCAGATCGAACACCGTCAAGCTGTGTCCGGCCTTGACCAGATTCAATGCCATGGGCGCGCCCATGTTGCCCAAACCGATAAACGCAATACTGCTCATGATGTCTTGTCTCCTGTTGCTATTGCTATTGCTGTAGGTATGGAACCATCGTGATCTGCATAACGGGGTGGCCGGTCCGCCTCTACCGAACCGGCCGGCGCGCTAGCGCCCTTCCTGACCCAGGTCGGCCAGCGGATGCGGCTCGCCTTCGGGCCACGGCTCTTCAAAGAATTTCTGCACCCAGCCGTCCGTCGCCATATCGATGACGGCGGGATTCCAGCGCGGGTTCTTGTCCTTGTCGACCAGCAAGGCGCGGATGCCTTCGGCGAAATCGCCATGCGCGGTGCACGCCAGCGCGGCGATGTACTCGGCGCGGAATACGTCATCCAGCGAACGCAGGCGCGTGCGCTGCTGCAAGGCGAAGGCCAGGCGCACCGAACCCGGCGAGCCCGCCAGCATCGTCTTGGCGGCGCGCGCCAGCCAGGGGTCGGCGTGGTCTTTCAGCAAGGCGAGTTCTTCGTAGATCTCATCCAGGCGGTTGCCGTTGCACAGGTTGTTGATCAGGAAAGAATGCTGGCGCAGGTGGCCAGGTTCAAGCGGCGCCTGCGGCTCCAGCGCCGTCAGCGCGCGGCGCAGCAAGCCATCGTTGAGCGAACGCGGTGCAATCGCTTCCTCGGACGCGCCACCGGCCTGCCCGGCCCAGGGCTGCTCTTCCAGCGACGCCAGCAGCTTCGGCCAATCAGCGTGGTTCAGCCGGAAGTCCGCCAGCCCGGCAAAAAATGCGTCAGCCGTATTCATCTGCGCGCCGGTCAGCGCCAGGAACAAACCGATGCGGCCCGGCATGCGGTTCAGCAGCCAGCTGCCGCCCACATCAGGAAACAGGCCGATCGATACTTCGGGCATGGCCAGCCGGGACGATTCACTGACCACACGGTGGCTCGCGCCCATCATCAGGCCAATACCGCCGCCCATGACGATGCCATGGCCCCAACACAGAACGGGCTTCGGATAGGTGTGGATGCGGTAGTCCAGCCGATACTCGTGCTCGAAGAAGCGGCGCGCATAGGCATTGCTCCAACCGTTCTTGCCCTGGTTCTCGCTCATGCTGCGATACAGGCCGTGCAGGTCGCCGCCTGCGCAAAACGCCTTTTCGCCCGCGCCTTGCAGCACGACCAGCGCAACCCCCGGGTCGCGCGCCCACTCGTCCAGCCGCGCCGCCAGCAAGTCCACCATTTCCAGCGACAGGCCGTTCAGGGTCTGCGGCGCGTTCAGCGTCGCAATCCCGAACCGCATGCCGTTCGCCGCGCTTCTTTCTTCGAACAACACCGGTGCATTCATCTTATGTCGGCTCCTTTTTCCAACAATTGGCGGGCAATGATCACTCGCATGATCTCGTTGGTGCCCTCCAGAATCTGATGAACGCGAGTATCGCGCACCAGACGCTCCAAGGGATAGTCCCGCAAGTATCCATAGCCGCCATGAATCTGTTGCGCATCCAGACAAATCTGAAAACCCATATCGGTGGCGAAGCGCTTGGCCATCGCGCAGTAGGTGGCTGCGTCCGGCGACCCGGCATCCAGCTTGCACGCGGCCAGGCGAACCATCTGGCGCGCTGCGACCAAATGCGTGGCCATATCCGCCAGCTTGAATTGCAACGCCTGGAATTCGGCCAACCGGCGGTTGAATTGCCGGCGTTCGTCCATGTAGCGGCGGGCGGCGTCCAGCGCGCCCTGCGCCGCGCCAACCGAGCAGGTGCCGATGTTGATGCGTCCGCCGTCCAGGCCTTTCATGGCGATCTTGAAGCCTTCGCCCTCTTGCCCGAGCATATTGGCGGCCGGCACGCGCACGTTCTCAAAGGTGATGGGACGCGTGGACTGGCTGTTCCAGCCCATCTTTTCTTCCTTGCGCCCGTAGCTGATGCCCGCGCTATCGGCCGGCACCGCGAAGGCGCTGATGCCGCTGGCGCCCTCACCGCCCGTGCGCGCCATGACCACCAGCAGATCGGTGTCGCCGCCGCCCGAAATGAAGGCCTTGGCGCCGTTGAGCACATAGTCGTCGCCTTGGCGCTGCGCCCGCGTGGACAAGGATGCTGCGTCGGAACCGGCGCCAGGTTCGGTCAGGCAGTAGGACGCCAGCTTCTGGCCGCTGGCCAGCAAGGGGCCCCAGTGTTCGCGCAAGCCGGGCTGACCCCATTTTCCGACCATCCAGGTGGCCATGTTGTGGATCGTCAGGAAGGCTGTGGTCGACGGGTCCACCGCCGCCATTTCCTCGAACACCAGCGTGGCGTCCAGGCGCGGCAGCCCCAGGCCGCCGATGTCTTCACTGGCATAGATGGCGCAAAAGCCCATTTCGCCAGCGCGGGCGAAGGCCTCGCGGGGGAAGATACCTTCGGCGTCCCAGCGCGCCGCATGGGGCGCGAGCTCGCCCTCGGCGTAGTCGCGGGCGGCTTGCGCAAAGGCGCGCTGCTCGTCAGTCAGTTCCAAGTCCACAGCCTGTCTCCTGTTGTCATCAGTATTGTCTGCTGGCGTTGCTGCCGTCTCGTGAACGCCAGCCCGTCGATTTTGACATGACGTTAACGTAAACGTAAGTACGAAACGGTGCCTATGTTACGCCGGAAGGCCCGGCGCCACTTGTCGCGATGATGACAATGTGTACCCGGTTATCCGGGTCCGACAGGCGGCTGGCCCGCCCCCACGCCTACAACAGACCGGCCGGCCGGACCCTGCCGTTTCTGGCGGTTTTGGCGCGGCGGTGCTCAGCGCGGCGGCGGCGCGATTCCTTGGGGTCGAAGCTCAAGCCCCGATAGATTTCAACGCGGTCGCCATCGGCCAGCCGCGCCTGGGGTTCCGTGGCGCGGCCAAAGATACCCACGCCGCGCTCCCAGGGCTGCACCACCGGGAACGCCTGCGCGAAGCCGCTGGCCGCCAAGGCGTCAGCCACCGTCGCCCCCGCCGACAGGCTCAGTTCGCGCAACCACACGTGGCCCGGCAAGGCGTAGCAGACGCTGACGCTGACGTTAGCGCTGGCGTCGACCTGCGGCGCGGCGGTCGGCTCATTCGCCATACTTGGACTGCGCCCGCTTGGTGAAGGAATCAATGAAGCTGGTGGCGATGCGGTTGAACACCGGGCCCACCACCATTTCCAGTGCGCGGTTCGAAAACGCGTACTCCATGGTGAACAACACCTTGCACGCGTCTTCGGCCAGGGGCTGGAATTCCCAATGGCCGACCAGGCTGGAGAACGGCCCGTCCACCAGTTCAAGGTCGATCCGGTCGGGATAGACGTGGGTGTTGCGCGTGGTGAAGCGCTGCTTCATACCCGCGAAGCTGATCAGGATAGAGGCCTGCATGCCGTGCTCGTCGCGGGTTTGCACCTCGGCGCCGCCACACCACGGCATGAACTCGGGGTACTTTTCCACGTCGGCAACCAGATCAAACATCTGGGCGGCGCTGTAAGGCACCAGGACGGATCGTTGTACTTTGTGCATCGACTATCGCAAATGGCTAGAATGGCAAGATTTTACCGGCACTGCACGACCTAAGCCTAATGTGGGTATCCACAGGGCCATCAAACCTCAGGCAAACCCCTCAGGCAAACCCCTCAGGCAAAACCCCTCAGGCAAACCCCCCAGGCGAAACCTCAGGCAAAAAACAAGCCCCGGGCAAAAGACACGAGGGGCAAAAAAGCAATATGAGCAAAAAGGCGTTATGAGCATTATCGACAATCGCAAAGCCACGCACGACTATTTCATCGAAGACCGCTACGAAGCCGGCCTTGTCCTGCAAGGCTGGGAAGTCAAAGCGATTCGCGATGGCCGCGTGCAGCTCAAGGAAAGCTACGTCATCGTACGCGATGGCGAACTGTACCTGCTGGGCATGCACGTCAGCCCGCTGCCCACGGCGTCCACCCATATCCACCCCGACGCCATGCGCACGCGTAAGCTGCTGCTCAAGGCCGAAGAAATCAGCAAGCTCATCGGCAAGGTCGAGCAGCGCGGCTACACCTTGGTGCCGCTGAACCTGCACTATAAGAACGGCCGCATCAAGCTGGATTTCGCGTTGGGCCGCGGCAAGAAGCTGTTCGACAAGCGCGACACCGCGCGCGAGAAAGACTGGCAGCGCGAGAAAGAACGCATCATGAAGCACGACACGCGCGCGCCGCGCAAAGACAAAGACGATTGATTCACGCAGCAGCCGGGACGGGCGGCGCCAGCACCTCGGCCGGCTCACCCGGCCCGACGATGCGGTTGCGCCCCGCCGCCTTGGCGGCGTAGAGCTTGCGATCCGCCCGTTCAAAAAAGGCCTCGAAGTTCTCGCCCGGCACCCAATCCGCGACGCCCGCGCTGAACGTGTACGAGATCGTGCTGCCGCCGTGCGCACAAGGCGTGCGCCGGGTGGAGTCCAGCAATCTGGCCGCCACCTCCATCACCGCGTCGCTGCGCAGGTCGGGAAACAGCACGCCGAATTCCTCGCCGCCCACACGGCCCACATGATCTCCCGTACGCAGCGTGACCGTGGCCAGCAGGCCAAAATGCCGCAGCACCGCGTCGCCCGCCGCGTGCCCATGCATGTCGTTGATGCGCTTGAAGTGGTCCACATCCAATAGCAGCAAGGTCAGCGGCCGCCGCGTGCGCAGCGCCTGCGCGCAGTAGCGCTCGGCCTGCATCCACCACGCCTTGCGCGACATCAGCCCGGTCAGGAAGTCGGTATTCAGTTCGTGCTCGCGATCCGCCAGCATGCGATCGTGAATGATCATGATCGTACCCAGCGTCAGGCACGGCATGGTCAGCACGCCCAAGGTCAGGAACGTGATGTTCCAGACCGTGGGTTCCAGCAAGGTCTGGGGAATGGCCAGGTCGAACAGGTAGACCGCCGCCCGCAGCGCGCAGACCAGGGCCGAAATCAGCGCGGCAACCCACAGGAAGCGATAGCTATAGCGCGAGCGGTGGGCAGGCATGTTGCGCTGGAGGGTGTGCGCCACGGCCAGCATGAAGCCCATCTGCAAGAACGACATCGCCACGATACGCGGCCCGATCTGCCAGTCCAAATAGGTGCAGACCAGCACCACCGGCAGGGCCAGCAGGCAGCCCAGCATCATCAGATGCCGCGGCACGCTTAAGCCCAGCAGCCGCCTGACGCCCGTGTAATACGAGCACAGCGCCAGCGCGACGGCCACGTTGGGCACCAGCACCGACAACCACAGCGGCGCCGCCGTGTTCTGTAGCCCGAACGTAAAAAACGCCAACAGCGTGAGCAAGTTGGCGCGTATGGTTTCGCGGATGCCCGCCATGCCGCTGCGAGCCAGGGACCCCAGCACGCAAAGAGAAAGGACTCCCGCCAGTGCTGCTATCAGAAGCAAATTAACGGGAGCGATCATGGGCGGCGCGCGGTAAGGCGCGAGGTCAGGTGTTGCGCGTGGACTTCACGATGGTCATGGCCGAGGCGATCATGCCGCCAACGTCGGACATGTTGGCCGGCAGGATCAGCGTGTTGCCTTCCTTGGCCACATTGGCGAACGCTTCGACATAGCGTTCTGCGACCTTCAGGTTGACGGCTTCCATGCCGCCCGGCTGACGCACGGCGTCGGCCACTTGCGTGATGGCCTTGGCGGTGGCTTCAGCAATGGCCAGCACTGCGGCAGCTTCACCCTGCGCCTGGTTGATCTGCGCCTGCTTTTCACCTTCCGAGCGCGCGATGGCGGCTTCGCGTTCACCGGTGGCGATGTTGATCTGTTCCTGGCGGCGGCCTTCGGAAGCGGCGATCAGCGCACGCTTTTCACGCTCGGCGGTGATCTGCGCCTGCATCGAACGCAAGATCTCGTTGGGCGGCGTCAAATCCTTGATCTCGTAGCGCAACACCTTCACGCCCCAGTTCAGCGCGGCCTCGTCCAACGACGCGACGATATTGCTGTTGATGGAATCGCGCTCTTCGAACGTGCGGTCCAGCTCCATCTTGCCGATGACCGAACGCAAGGTCGTCTGCGCCAGCTGCGTGATGGCCGAGATGTAGTTCGACGAGCCATACGATGCACGCATCGGATCGGTCACCTGGAAGTACAGCACGCCGTCGACTTGCAGCTGCGTGTTGTCACGCGTGATGCAAACCTGGCTGGGCACGTCCAGCGGAATTTCCTTCAGCGAATGCTTGTAGGACACGCGCTCGATAAACGGGATGACAAAGCCCGCGCCCGGTGACAGAACGCGGTCGAATTTGCCCAGGCGTTCGACCACCCAGGCGTGCTGCTGGGGCACGATGGCGATCGCTTTGATGACGATAAGAATCGCCAGTGCGACGACAACGAGCAGGACGATAGTGGAAGTATCGATGATCATTTGGAACTTCTCCTGGAGTGAGTGCGGAGGCGGCCTTGCTTGCCGGCAAGGGCGCCCGCCTCGGGCTGCGCGAAGCGTGGCCCGGTGTTACTGCGCCGACATTTCTACGCCGGCATTTTTTACGCCGAGATTATTGCGCCGAATCCGGCTTGCCCCTTGGGGTCAGCACCAGCGTCGAGCCGCGCAATTCGGTGATGGTGTGTTCGCCCGCATGCGGCGTTTTGCCTGGGGCCAATTCCGCTTGCCAGTGCGCGCCGCGATACCAGACGCGCGCGGTGCGGTGTTCTGACCAGGCCTCGACGGTAACCGTCTGGCCGATATCCAGATTCACATCGACATTGCGGGCCGAATTGACTTCACGCTTTTTCAGGACACGCGTCTTGCGCAGGACCAGCAGGCCCAGCAGCAACACGACGCCGCAGGCCACCAGCTGCCATTCCTGGCCAATGTTCAACCACGCGGCAACGCCGCCGGCCGCCAGCCCCAGGGCCACCAGCAGCAAATAGAAAGTACCCGTCGCCAGTTCCCCGATGAGGGCCAGCGCGGCCAATCCCAACCAAATCCACATGGTGTTTAAGTCGCCTGAAAGGATGAGTCGTGAGCGGATTGTACGTATTTCCGGGACGCAACGGGAATGGCGGCGGCGGTCATGAACAATTGCACTGGATTATGATGTGCCCTGACGCGGCGGTCCCACCCGGATTTTCCGCGTCTGCCTTTTCTTCGATCAAGCATCCATGACCGCTGCAACTTCCACTGCCCTACCCGTTCTGATCCTGCACACCGGGGACCCGGACGACACGCTTAAAAGCCAGTTCGGCGGCTATGCCGAACAACTGTCGAAGGCGGCCGGCTTGGCCACGGACGACATCGAGATCGTGGCCGTGCATGAAGGCCAGCGCCCCCAGTTGCCCGCGCAATACCGCGCCGCGCTGATCACGGGCTCGCCCGCCATGGTGACGGATAAGGAACCCTGGAGCGAAGACACCGCCGCGTGGCTGCGCGACGCCGCCGCCGCAGGCTTGCCGATGTTCGGCGTGTGCTACGGCCACCAATTGCTGGCGCATGCCCTGGGCGGCAAGGTCGGCTACAACCCGTCTGGCCGCGAAGTGGGCACGCAAACGGTGGAACTGCTGCCGCAGGCCTCGGGCGACAAGCTGCTGGCCGGCCTGCCGCCGACCTTCCCCGCGCAGATGCTACATGCGCAAACTGTGCTGCAACCGCCGCCGGGCGCCGCGGTGCTGGCGCGCTCGGATCTGGACGAGCACCAGATGATCCGTATCGGCAGAAACGTGTTTTCGACCCAGTTCCACCCGGAATTCGGCCCCGACTTTGTCCGCGCCCACCTGGAGCGTTACGGCCGCCGTTACGCTGCCGAAAACCTGGATATGCCCGACCTGACGGCGAACGTGCGCGCAACCCCGGTGGCGAGCGAACTGCTGCGCCGCTTCCTGGACGCGTACGCGCCCGCCTGAACGCACGGCGCGCAACATCCGGAGTGCGGCGCGCGGCGGGGCTTGAGACCATGAGTCATAGCGTATTTCTCCACGCGCATGTCAGGAGTCCCTTATGAGCCCCGCCGTCGCCCCCTTGAGCAAACAGCACGCCGCCGCCGTCGAACGCGCCTGCCGTGCACTCGAGGCCGAGCAGCCGCCCGATCTGTCCACGCTGGCCGAGCAGGCCGGCATGAGCCGCTACCATTTCCACCGCATCTTCAAGGCCGTCACGGGCATCACGCCCAAGGCCTACGCCAGCGCCCTGCGCGCCGGCCGCGCGCGCCAACACCTGAAAGCCAGCGCCAGCGTCACCGACGCCATGTATGACGCCGGCTTCAATTCCAGCGGCCGCTTCTATGAAGCCGCGCCCGCCATCCTGGGCATGACGCCCACCGCCTTTCGTAAGAACGGCGAAGGCGTCGACATCCGTTTCGCCGTGGCGCAATGTGCATTGGGCGCGCTGCTGGTGGCGGCCAGCGACACCGGCATTTGCGAAATCGCCCTGGATGCCGATCCCGAAACCCTGGTTCGCAACTTGCAAGACCGCTTCAAGGCCGCCCGCCTGATTGGCGCGGATGCGGAATTTGAAACCTGGGTCGCCGCCGTGGTGGGCTTTGTGGAAGACCCATCGCGGGGCTTGGACCTGCCCCTGGATGTGCGCGGCACCGCCTTCCAGCGCCGGGTCTGGGAAGCACTGCGCGAGATTCCGGTAGGCGCTACCGCCACGTATACGCAAGTGGCCGAACGCATCGGACACCCGCGTGCCGTGCGCGCCGTGGCCCGCGCTTGCGCCACCAACAACATCGCGCTCGCCATCCCCTGCCACCGCGTGGTGCGCACCGATGGCTCCATGGCCGGCTACCGCTGGGGCATCGACCGCAAGCGCGAACTGATCGCGCGCGAGGCGCAGGCGGCCTGATCCTTGCGCCGAGCGCCGTCCGCCTCGGTCAGGCCGTGGTGATACTCCTTCCCGCCGTCCGCCTCCGCCATGCCGTGGCGATACGCCTTGCCGCCGTCCGTCTCGGTCAGGCCGTGGCGATCTCCCTTGCCACCTCCCCCAGAAACGCCTCGATCGCGGCCGCAAGCGCGAGCGGCGTTTCGTTCATGGGATAGTGGCCGGCGTTATCCAGCACCTCAACACTGGCCCGGCGATAGCGGCGCAGATAGGTTTGCGCCATCAACGCCGCATTGAAGGTCGGGTCGTGCTTGCCCACCAGGACTTTCACGGGATGGCGTCCGTCGATAGCCTCAGTGAAATCCGTATCGGCCCACGCATGCAGGTAAGCAGCGAAGGCGTCGGGGATTGAGCACGCCACTGAATACGCCGCCTTCCATTCGACCCACTGCGCGGGCAAACGGCCACCGGTGCTGCGGTCAATGATGGTCTGGCGAAGCTCGGCGCGCGTTGCGGCCGCCTCCAGCATCTGGCGCGTCGCCGGGTCGTACCGGATACCCCCGCAAGGCACGGGCGCAATCGCCACCAGTGCGCGTACCCGCTCGGGCGCAAAGGTGGCGATACGCTCGATTGCCATGCCGCCCATGGAATGCCCGATCAGGCTGAAGGTCTCGAATCCGAGTTTGTCTGCAAGCGCCAGCGCATCGGCAGCGATTTCGTCGATGGTGTACGCCCCCGATTCGTCGCGCCTGCCGCCGTAACCGCGGTAGTTCATGAACACGTAGCGATAGGCGTCGCGGGACAGCCACGGTTCGATCAGCTCGAACGCATGCGCGTCGCC
Organism: Achromobacter sp. 01N37; assembly: GCF_056399725.1. Classification (NCBI taxonomy): domain Bacteria; kingdom Pseudomonadati; phylum Pseudomonadota; class Betaproteobacteria; order Burkholderiales; family Alcaligenaceae; genus Achromobacter; species Achromobacter sp. 01N37. The sequence goes on along the minus strand of NZ_JBFTRX010000003.1, from coordinate 503,195 downwards.
AAACCAGCCATGCAAAACAAGAACAGCGTGGGGGCCATTACCCACGGAATGAAAAGTGCCGGGCATCCTGCCTCCGATGCGGATGAAACGTCGCCGGCATCCGGCGACACGTGGCAGGAATCGTATGCCGGACACTCATGGCCCGCCTTCGTTATCGGGTCATTCTCTGTAGAATTCGGGCCATGCGAAATACCCTGGTCGATCCGTTTGAAGACATTCCGCGCGCGGTGGTCGTAACCGCGAACGACTATGCGGCCGGGTCGACGTTTCCCGTACACGCGCACCGGCGGGGCCAGTTCGCGTTTGCCTCGCGCGGCACCATCAGCGTCGCCACGCCAGCGGGCCGGTGGCTCGTGCCCCCGCAGCGGGCGTGCTGGGTGCCTGCCGGCGTCACGCACGAAATGACCATGTCGGGCCAGGTCACCATGCTTAACGCCTTCGTATCGCAACGCGAAGCCAATGCCACCCGGATGCCGGACCATTGCTGCGTCTACGGCGTGTCCGCCTTGCTCAAGCAGCTATTGCAGGACGCAGTCGACCTGCCTGCGCTGTACGACACCCAAGGCCGCGCGGGCAAGCTGATGGCGATGCTGGTGGCGGAAATCGCGTTCATGCCCCGCCTGTCGCTGCATGCCCCTCTGCCGCAAGACCCGCGGCTGGTGCGCGCATGCCAGCAAGTGTTCGATACGCCCTCGATTTCGGTCGGACTCGACGTCATGGCCAGCCAGGCGGGCATGAGCCGTCGCACCTTTACCCGCTTGTTCCGCGCACAAACCGGCGCGAGTTTTGCCGATTGGCGCCAGCAAGTCTGCCTGCTTGCCGCCATCGAACGTTTAAGCCAAGGGCAGCCCGTCACACGCGTCGCACTGGATCTGGGTTACGCCAGCCCGAGTGCGTTCGCGTCTGCGTTCCGCCGGGCGCTTGGGCAAACGCCAACCCGTTACCTGGAAGCGCGCCGGGCGGAGTGACATCGCCCCTGCCGCCGCGCCCTTGCACCCTTGCACTCTTGTGCCCTTGTGCACTCATCCCCTTGCCCTCACACCCTCGCATCCGCATAGAAAAAAAGCCCCGCATCCTTTCAGATGCGGGGCTTTTTACTAGCGAGTCAGCCGCTTACTTGGCCAGACGCTGCCACGTTTCGACAACGGTATCCGGGTTGAGCGACATCGACAGGATGCCCTCATCCTTCAGCCATTGCGCGAAGTCCGGGTGATCGCTGGGGCCTTGGCCGCAGATACCCACGTACTTGTTGGCGGCCAGGCAAGCCTTGATCGCGCGGCGCAGCATGAACTTCACGGCTTCGTCGCGTTCGTCGAAGTCGGCAGCCAAGAGCTCCATACCCGAGTCGCGGTCCAGGCCCAGCGTGAGCTGGGTCATGTCGTTCGAACCGATCGAGAAGCCGTCGAAGAATTGCAGGAATTCGTCGGCCAGGATGGCGTTGGACGGCACTTCGCACATCATGATCAGCTTCAGGCCGTTTTCGCCACGCGCCAGACCGTGCTTGGCCAGCAGGTTCACAACCTTTTCGGCCTGACCCACCGTACGCACGAACGGCACCATGATTTCAACGTTGGTCAGGCCCATGTCGTCGCGGACCTTCTTCAGCGCTTCGCATTCCATGCGGAAGCACTCGGCGAAGTCTTCAGCGATGTAGCGCGACGCGCCGCGGAAGCCCAGCATGGGGTTCTCTTCCTCGGGCTCGTAGCGCGAACCGCCCACCAGCTTGCGGTACTCGTTGGACTTGAAGTCCGACATGCGCACGATGACCGGCTTCGGGTAGAACGCGGCAGCAATGGTCGCCACGCCTTCCGCCATCTTCTCGACGAAGAATGCGCGCGGGCTGGCGTGCCCGCGAGCGGCCGATTCCACGGCCTTCTTCAGCTCGCCGTCCACGTTCGGGTAGTCCAGGACTGCCTTCGGGTGGATGCCGATGTTGTTGTTGATGATGAATTCCAGACGCGCCAGGCCCACGCCGCTGTTGGGGATCTGCGCGAAGTCGAACGCCAGCTGGGGGTTGCCCACGTTCATCATGATCTTCAGATCGATGGCGGGCATTTCGCCGCGGCGCACTTCTTCCACTTCGGTTTCGATCAGGCCGTCATAGATGCGGCCTTCGTCGCCTTCCGCGCAAGACACGGTCACGGCCTGGCCTTCCTTCAGCAGGTCCGTCGCGTTACCGCAACCCACCACAGCCGGAATGCCCAGTTCGCGCGCGATGATCGCGGCGTGGCACGTACGGCCGCCACGGTTCGTCACGATGGCCGCGGCACGCTTCATCACGGGTTCCCAGTTGGGGTCCGTCATGTCGGTGACCAGCACGTCGCCCGGCTGGACCTTGTCCATGTCGGAGATGTCGCCCACGACGCGGACGGGGCCGGCGCCAATCTTCTGGCCGATTGCGCGGCCCGTGATCAGGACCTGGCCGGTGGCCTTCAGGCGGTAGCGCTGCTGCACGTCGTTCACGCCCTGCTGCGACTTCACCGTTTCCGGACGCGCTTGCAGGATGTAGATCTTGCCGTCGACGCCGTCGCGGCCCCACTCGATATCCATCGGGCGCTTGTAGTGCTTTTCGATGATGACGGCGTAGCGGGCCAGTTCATTGACCTCGTCGTCGGTCAGCGAGTAGCGGTTGCGCTCGGACACGGGCACGTCAACGGTACGCACGGCGCGGCCTTCCGGACGTTCCGGGTCGAATTCCATCTTGATCAGCTTGGAGCCAATGCGGCGGCCAACGATCGGGAACTTGCCTTGAGCCAGCGTGGGCTTGAAGACGTAGAACTCGTCGGGGTTGACGGCGCCTTGCACAACGGTTTCGCCCAGGCCGTAGGACGACGTGATGAACACGACGTCTTCAAAACCCGATTCGGTGTCGATGGTGAACATGACGCCGGCGCTGCCCTTGTCGGAACGCACCATGCGCTGAATGCCGGCCGACAGGGCGACATCGGCGTGGGCGTAGCCCTTGTGCACGCGATAGGAAATGGCGCGGTCGTTGTACAGCGACGCGAACACGTGGCGGATCTTGTCCAGCACGTCATCAATGCCAACGACGTTCAGGAAGGTTTCCTGCTGGCCGGCGAACGAGGCGTCGGGCAAGTCTTCTGCGGTGGCGGAGGAGCGCACGGCAAACGAGCCCTTGCCGTCAGCGTCGAGCTTGGCAAAGGCTTCGCGGATTTGTGCTTCGAATTCAGCCGAGAACGGCGCTTCGACGATCCATTGGCGGATCTGCGCGCCGGCGTTGGCCAGCTCGCGCACGTCTTCGGGGTTCAACGTGGTCAGGCGTTCAGCAATGCGCTGGTCCAGGCCCGAGGCTTTCAGGAAATCACGGAAAGCGTCGGCGGTCGTGGCAAAGCCGCCCGGAACGCGGACACCCGCGCCAGACAGCTGGCTGATCATTTCGCCTAGTGATGCGTTCTTGCCTCCTACCGAGTCCACGTCCGTCATGCGGAGCTGCTCGAACAAAACAACATACGACATTGAAGTCACCTTTTACAATGGAATGAAAGCGAGTTAGGTCAAAGCATGAATCAAGCACAAAACACTGCTTTTTCAGACGCTGACCAAACTGGCCTTGGACCGCCCTTGGGGTGACTTATAGGGGCCTGATTGTACTCGGTGGAGTACCCTCGGCTATCTGACTGGTTGGAATTTTTTACACATGACATCTACCCCGATCGTACGCACGGTATACATCGTTTCCGACAGTACCGGCATCACCGCTGAAACGTTCAGCCAGTCGGTGCTTTCCCAGTTCGAAGAGGTCGATTTCAAGCCGATCCGCCTGCCTTTTGTCGACACGCTCGAAAAAGCCGCTGAAGTCGCCATGCGCATTGACCGCAGCGCCCTGGAAGCCGGCGTGCCGCCCATTGTGTTCAGCACCCTGGTCAACCCCGAAATCCTGGCCCGCGTTCGCCAGGCGAACGGCATTTTCATGGACCTGTTTGGCACCTTCGTCAGCCATATCGAACAGGCGCTGGGCTTGAAGTCCAGCCACTCCATTGGCCGCTCGCACATGCAGGCCAATTCAGAAAAGTACCGCAATCGTATCGACGCCATCAACTTCAGCCTGGCGCACGATGACGGGCAGTTCGTGAACCAGCTGGACCAGGCCGACGTCATCCTGGTGGGCGTGTCCCGCTGCGGCAAGACGCCAACCAGCCTGTACCTGGCCATGCAGTACGCCATCAAGGCGGCCAACTTCCCGCTGACGCCTGACGATTTCGAGCGCGGCACCCTGCCCTCGACCATCGCCCCGCATCGGGCCAAGCTGTTTGGCCTGTCCATCCAACCCGAGCGCCTGGCTGAAGTGCGCAACGAACGCCGCCCCAACAGCCGCTACTCGCAACTGGAACAGTGCCGCTATGAAGTGGCCGAAGCCGAACGCATGATGCGCCGCGAAGGCATTTCCTGGCTGTCCAGCACCACGAAGTCCATCGAAGAAATCGCGACGACGGTGCTGCAGGAAGTGGGCCTGGATCGGGGCTAAAAAAAACCAGGGCGCATCATGGATGCGCCCTGGTTTTTTCGGGTGAAGGAAACGCGGCCGAATTACAGGCCCGGCGCGCGCTCGGGGCTTGCTGCGCCCCAATAGCGCAGCCCGCGCATTTCGTTTTCGGCCACTTCCGGCGGGTCGACCAGTTGCATCGACAATTTTCCGACTGCGCCCGTGGCGCCATACACTTCGGCCATCACCCGCACGTAACGCGTTTGGCCGGGGTCGAGCATGAAGCTCACGCCGTCGCCCGTCCAGTACAGGTTGGTGACCACGTAGCTGCCTGCAGGCCGATCCACAAAGAAAAAGCTGCCCGGCTTATTGCGGCCAACGACAACATTGTTGACGCGCAGCTTTTGCTGTGCGGCCGCCAGATTGGTCGGCTGGGGCTGATAGAAATAGATCCGGCCCTTGCCCTCGGCAATCGGGGGAAGCTGGCCATGCAGCGCGTCGTACTTCGGACCAGCGCACCCTGCCAATACCACTGCAATGGCGGCCGCTGCCACCCCTTTCAACCACGATTTCATTGACGCATCTCCACGGGCAGCGTAACGGGGCGGGAAAGCGGCATGAATGCGCTTTCGCCTGGCAGATAAAAGCCCAGCAGCTTGCCGGACGACGCGACCAGATACGCTTCGCCCTGGCGGCGGGTTTGAATGGTGAACAAGCCATTCATCGAGCGGTAGACATCGCCTTGCGGCAACGCGCCGACACGGCGCCATTGCGACCCCGACGGCAGCGTCACGCTGCTGTCATTCGGCAATGCCGCGATGACGACTCGCGACAATTGAATGCTGTAGACCGGGTCTGCGGCGGCCACGGGAACCATGCCGACTTTTTGCGTGCTGACCGACATGCATGCGCTCAACGCCAGCATGCTCGACGTCAACAGCAGCGCCCGGCCCGCACGCGTCCAACCCTGGAATTTGTGAAACGGCGATGACGCCATAGCCACCTCGGGAATTTCAAAGCGTGAAGTATATGAGTGCGACCGAATTTTACAAAACGTGCAACATCAATAGCGCAGCTTTTCCCGGTCGCGATGCCCCGCACCCCAGTACTTCAAATCCGCCAATGATTGCGTAGCCGCCTCGGCCGACGCTTCCGGGCGCAACACCTGCTTGCCGCCCTCGATGTCGACGCGCACATACCTCGTCTGGCCAGCAGGCAGATCCAATTTAATCCCGGCATCTGGGTCCTTGCGATCCGGCGCCAAGGTCAGGGTGGTCATGCCGGCTGGCCGGTCCACGAAGAAAAACCGGCCGGCCTTGGAGCGACCGACTTTGCGGCCATTGACCATAATGGCTGGCTGCGCGACATCCTTGGCGTTGGCGAGCTGATAGACATAGATGCGGCCCAACCCCGGCTCAATGTCGGGAATCTGCGATGACACGTCCGCATAACGCGGCCCCGCGCATCCGGCCAACAGCAACACCGCACCTGCCATGGCAAGCGCCAACCTGAACATTGTTTTCATTGATCTCCCCTGGGATTCGCGGCATGGGTGAACCGATGTCATGCCCGCGCAACGCGCGAGTATAAACGGGGTCAGTCACGAAAGCGGGGAATGTAAGGAAATGAACAGATCAGCGCGCCGCGCCAGACAGGGCCTGGCGGCGCTGCTCGAACAGGCAGATCGCGGCGGCCGCGCCCACGTTCAGCGATTCGACGGCAGCCATGTCGTGCGGGATGCACACCTTCAGACGCGCGGCGGCCAGCAAGGCCGGGTCCACGCCCTGACCTTCGTGCCCGAAGACCCAGGCGCAACTCGGCGGCAAGCGGCCTTGGTACAAGTCTTGCGCGCCCTCCAGCGCGGTGGCGACCAGCGGCACGCGCAGGTTCGGCAACAGCGCTTGAAGGTCGACGTGCTCGTGGATGGCCAGCGCAAAGTGCGCGCCCTGCCCGCTGCGCAACACTTTGGGAGACCAGGCGGCGGCGGTGCCGGTAGCCAGGAACACGCGTTTAACGCCAGCCGCCGCGCAGGTGCGCAGCAAGGTGCCGACGTTGCCCGGGTCTTGAATGCGGTCGAACAACACGCAATTCTCGTCGACCTCTGCGGGCAATTCCATCGCAGGAGGCGTGACCAAAAACGCCACGCCCTGCCCGCTTTCCACGCTGGCCAGTGATTGCATCAGCCGCGCGTCCAGTGCCAGGCAGCGCGCGTCCGGCACTGCGGCAGCAAGCGCTGCGATATCAGGCTGAGACAAGCGATCAATATCAAAGACGGCCTGATCCGGCGCGCCATGGTGTTGCAACCAGGCCTGGCACAGGTGCACCCCGTCCAGCAGCACGGGCGCACCGCGCTTGCCCGCCGTGCCGGCCAGCTTGGCCAGCGCCTTGACTGCGGGATTGTCGCGGGAACTGATGTGCTTCATGGGGTCAGGCCGAACGCCTTGATGGGCGCAAAACTGCGCCGATGTTCCGCGCAGGGGCCGTGTTCGCGCAGCAGTTGCAGATGCAGCGCCGTGCCGTAGCCCTTGTGCTGATCGAACGCGTACTGAGGATACAGGGCGTGCAGGCGCACCAGATCGGCGTCGCGCGCCGTCTTGGCCAGAATTGAAGCGGCGGAAATCGCCGGCACGAGCGCGTCGCCCTTGATGACCGTCTGCACGGTGCATGTGAGTTTGGGCGCCTGATTGCCGTCCACCAGCGCCAACTGCGCGGGGGTGGACAGGCCTTGCACGGCCCGCTGCATCGCCAGCATGGTGGCGCGCAGGATGTTCAGCGTGTCGATTTCATCCACGCTGGCGCTGGCAATACACCAGGCCAACGCGTGTTCCTTGATTTGTACCGCCAACGCTTCACGCGTGGCGGCCTTCAGCACTTTCGAATCGGCCAGGCCGTCGATGGGGCGATCAGGGTGCAGGATGACGGCCGCCGCATAAACCGCGCCCGCCAACGGCCCCCTGCCCGCCTCGTCGACACCCGCCGTGATCAAGGCGGGCTGAATCGGGGCCGCGAACAGATCAGGCTGCTCCACCTGCCACCTCCAGAATCGCCTGGGCAGCCAGCGCCGGCGTATCGCGCAACAGCTCCTGGTGCATGGCGGTAAAGCGCGCCTCGACGCACGCGATCAGCGCATCATCGGTCAACGACGCCCACGTGGCTTCGGCAAGCTTTTCGGGGGTGGCGTCGTCTTGCAGCAATTCAGGCACCGCGAAATCGCGCAACAGCACGTTGGGCAGACCCACCCAAGGCAGATACGGCCGCTGCTGTCCGGACTTCCAGGTCATGATGCGGCGCATCCACGGCGACAACACGTACGAGATCACCATGGGGCGCTTGTACAGCGCGGTCTCGAGCGTGGCCGTGCCGCTGGCCACCAGTACCGCGTTGGCCGCTTCCATGACGGACCAGGCGACGGGCGCCTTGCGGTCACCGCCCGCACCATGCAGATCTTCTGCGGTGATGCAGCGCAAACCCGGCACGGGATACTGCGCCAGCAGGGCCTGGAATTCCGCACGCCGCTGGTCATTGACCATCGGCACCACGCATTGCAGCGCCGGATCTTTCTTCAGCAGCAATTGCGCCGCTTGCAGGAAGCGCGGCGCCAACAGCCGGATCTCGGACGAACGGCTGCCCGGCAGAATCGCCAGCACGCGCGCATTCTGGTCGATGCCCAGCCGCTCGCGCGCCGCCGCGCGATCGGGCTCCATGGGAATGGCGCCCGCCAGCGGATGACCCACATACGTGACCGGGATGCCTTCCTTGCGGTAGATCTCTTCCTCGAACGGAAACAGCACAAGCATGTGCGACACCGATTCGCGGATCTTATGAATGCGTTCGTAACGCCAGGCCCAGATGGAGGGGCCGACGAAATGCACCGTCGGCGTACCCGCCAAGCGCAGTTGATGTTCCAAGCGCAGATTGAAGTCGGGCGCGTCGATGCCAACGAAGACCGCTGGCGGCTCGGCCAGCCAGCGGCGCTTGACGTCGCGATATGTGCTCAGCAGGCTGGGCAGGCGCTTCAAGGCATCGACATAGCCGAACACCGTCAGCGCATGCATGGGATGCCAGGTGTCGAACTCGCGTGCCTGCATCTGGGGGCCGCCGATACCTTCACAGCGCACACCGGCGTCGCGCGCTTGCAAACCGGCAATGATGCGACCGGCCAGCAAGTCGCCCGAAGGCTCGCCGGCCACCATGCCGATCCGCGTGTTCATGGACGAATGATGCCGCGCGACGCGACGTCGAGGAAATCGAGCAGCGTTTGCAGATGCTCGGCGGCCTCGGGGATTTCTTGCTGGCGCTTGCGCAATTCAGCGCGCGCCGCATCCAGCGGCAAGCCACGACGGAAGATGATCTTGTAGGCTTCACGCAGCGCCGAGATCATCACCGGGGTAAAGCCACGGCGCTTCAGGCCTTCGACGTTGACGCCTACCGGGCGGCACGGGTTGCCGGCCGCCAGCACGAACGGCGGCGAATCTTGCATGAGCGAGCTGTTGCCGCCCGTCATGGAGTGCGCGCCCACGCGCGAAAACTGATGCACGCCGGTCAGGCCACCGATGATGGCCCAGTCGCCCACGTGAACGTGGCCGCCCAGTTGCACCGAATTGGCCAGGATCGTGTGGCTGCCGATGTGGCAGTCATGCGCGACGTGTACATAGGCCATGATCCAGTTGTCATTGCCTATCGTCGTCTCGCCACCATCCTGCACCGTGCCGGTATTCAGCGTGACAAACTCACGCACCGTGTTGCCGTCGCCGATCGTCAGACGCGTCTTCTCGCCCGCGTACTTCTTGTCTTGCGGCATGCCGCCGATCGAGCAATAGCGGTAGAAGCGGTTATTGCGACCGATGGTCGTGACGCCGTCCACCATGCAGTACGGGCCGATTTCGGTGCCCGCGCCGATGGTCACGTCCGGCCCAACCACCGCGAAGGGTCCGATCACGGCACTCGGGTCAATATTTGCCGCCGGATCAACGACAGCGGTGGGATGGATGTTTCCTGCCATTTACTCTTCCAGGCTGCGAATCGCGCACATCAGTTTGGCGGACGCCACTTCTTGTCCGTCGACGGTTGCGCGCGCGGCGTATTTACAGATGCTGCGGCTCAAGCGTTCGGCTTCAACTTCAATGCGCAACTGGTCACCCGGCACGACGGGGCGGCGGAAACGCGCGCCATCGACACCGACCAGGTAGTACGCGGTCTTGGAGCTATCGCACTTCAGGCCGCCGTTTTCGTCCGTGAACGAGAACAGCGCCGAGGCCTGGGCCATGGCTTCCACGATGAGCACGCCCGGCATCACCGGATGGTGAGGAAAGTGACCGTTGAAAAACGGTTCGTTGATCGAGACGTTCTTGATGGCCACGATGGATTTACCGGGCACCATTTCAACGACGCGATCAATCAGCAGCATCGGGTAACGATGCGGCAGCCTCTCCATGATCCCCTTGATGTCGAGTTCCATTTTTCTATGCTTTCCTGCGAAATGAAATAATTTTGGCGCGTGCACGCCACGGCGGCAAACGCGCCTTAGTCTTTTTCCAGCGTGCGCACGCGGCGGCGCAGTTGCGCCAACTGTTGTATCACGGCGGCGTTGCGCTGCCATTCGCCATGCTCCGCATACGGGAACACCCCGGTATAGCGGCCAGGTTTCGAAATGCTGGACGTCACCGCAGTGCCGCCCGAAATATGCACGTCGTCGCCCAGGGTCAAATGGCCTGACAGCATCGCGGCGCCACCAATGGTGCAGCGTTCGCCGATGGTCGTCGAACCCGCGATGCCGACACATGCCGCTACCGCGGTATGCGCGCCGATGCGCACGTTGTGCGCCACCATGATCTGGTTGTCGAGCTTCACGCCGTCAGACACTACGGTGTCATCCAGCGCGCCTCGGTCGATGGTTGTGTTGGCGCCGATTTCGACGTCATCGCCCACCGTCACACCGCCCAGCTGGGGAATCTTGCCCCAGGCGCCCTTGCCCAGCGTCGGGTCCGGCGCAAAGCCAAAACCGTCAGCACCCAGCACGGCGCCACTGTGGATGATGGCTCGCGCGCCCACTTTCACGCCTTCATAAAGCGTGACGTGTGCGTGCAAACGGCTGCCCGGCCCGATGGACGAGCCCACGCCAACGACGCAACCCGGCCCCAGGACGGTATCCCGGCCGATGCGCGCACCCGCTTCCACCACGCAATTGGGGCCAATACGTACGCCCTCTTCGAGGGTGGCGTCCGGCGCAATCACGGCGGAAGGATGCGTGGACCCAGGCAGCACGGGCCGGCGCGCAGCGTCGAACCATTGCGCCACACGGGCGTAAAGCAGATAGGGATGTTTGCAGACGACCAGCGCGAACGGCGGCCGGGTGGCCCCGGGCGCTTCCAGGGCCTCGGCCACGTCGGCCGAGACGATGACCGCCCCTGCCTGCGTCGCGCCGAGTTGGCTCTGGTAGCGGGGGTTGGCCAGGAAAGTGATTTCCTGAGGCCCCGCCGAAGACAGCGTCCCGACGCCGCAGACCTTGAAGGGCTCCGACGCGGGCGCCGCGCTGATACGCCAGTCCATACCCTGGGTGTTGGCGGCGCTCAACAGTGCTTCGAGTGTGGGCGCGCGGGCAAGATCCAGTAAAACCGGCATAACGTCGCGGGTACTGCTTACTTGCCCAGGCTCTGAATCACCTTGTCGGTGATGTCGATGCGCGGATTGACCGTCACGGCGTCCTGAATGATCAGGTCGTAGCTTTCTTGCTCGGCGATGCGCTTGATGGCTTCGTTAGCCTTCGTGACGATGCCCGAGAACTCTTCGTTGCGGCGGCGGTTGAAGTCTTCCTGGAATTCACGACGCTTGCGTTGCAGGTCGGTATCCAGATTGGACAACTCGCGCTGGCGCTTCACGCGATCCGATTCCGACAGAACGGGTGCGTCCTTGTCGAATTTTTCGGCTTGCGAACGCAGGCTGTTATTCAGGCGTTGAAGTTCATCGTCGCGCTTCTTGAATTCGGCTTCGATCTTGCTTTGCGCCGTCTTCGCCGGACCGGATTCACGCAGAATCCGCTCGGTATTGACGAAGCCGATCTTGGTGTTTTGAGCCTGCGCGGGAATCGCAGCAGCCGAACCGAGAATGAGCGCACCCACCAGGGCAATGGAGCCGCCCAGCTTGCCACGGCGCTTGGCGCGCGGCGTATTCGATGATTTAAGTGCGAAATCAGACATCATGAAAATCTCACCTTCCAGTAAGGCAAAGCCAAAGTGTGTATTGTGCCACTAAATAGCAAGGGAGCCGGGCCAGGGGGCCCCTCCCTTGTTTTCAAGCGTAACGGTGCTTAGAAACCGGTCCCGATCTGGAACTGGAAGCTTTGCTTGTCGTCGCCAGCCTTGGAATTAAGCGGACGAGCATACGACAACTGCAACGGACCCATCGGCGACTGCCACGACAGGCCGATACCGGCAGAGAAACGCCAGCCGCAAGGATCTTCCACTTCGCTGCCCGCCTTGCCGGCCGAGCAACCCAGATCCGACGAAACCTGGCCCGCGTCGCTGAAGATGAACCAGCGCAGCGTGCGGTCTTTCGACGCGCCCGGGAACGGCAGATACAACTGCGCGTTGGCGATGATACGGCGCGTGCCGCCCAGGTAGTCGCCCGTCTTGGTATCACGCGGACCCAGCGACGAACCTTCGTAACCGCGGACGGTGCCGATACCGCCGGCATACACGTTCTTGATGACCGGGTAGTCCTTGCCACCGTAGCTCTTGCCCCAATCCGCCATGCCGTTCAGGGCCAGCGTGTAGGAGCCGCCGAGCGGCACAAAATACTGTTGCTGCGCGGTGAGCAGCGTGTACTTCAGGTCGACCGTAGACACGTCGGCCTTCAGGCGGGTGTACGAACCCTTCGTCGGCGCCAGTGCGCTGTCACGGGTGTCGTTGGACCAGCCGGTGTTGAAGATCAGCGAATTCGTCGAATCGCCGTAGTCCTTCACGAACTTGTCGTAGGCGGCGGGCGAGTTGTCGAACAGATCGATCTGGTTGTGCTCGAGGTTCGCGCCCATGAAAATCCGGTCGTATTCCGAAATCGGAATGCCGAAGTTCATGCCCAGGCCGATTGCCTTGACGCGGTAATCACCGTCGTTGTTGTTCCAGGGTTCGGTCACGCGGTAGTACGCAGACGTCGTGCGGCTGATGCCGTCCTTGGTCCAGTACGGATCGGTGTGCGACAGCACAACCGCGCGGTTCGTCTTGCTGGTGTTCAATTGCAGCGTCAGGTTCGTGCCGCTGCCGAAGACGTTGTCTTCGCTGATACCGGCCGACAGAATCGCCTTTTCAGACGAGCCGTAACCCACACCCAGGTTGATCATGCCGGTGGGCTTTTCTTTCACGTCGACGTTCACGTCGACCTGGTCGGGCGAGCCCGGAACCGGATCGGTCTTGACATTGACGTCGCTGAAGTAGCCCAGGCGATCCACGCGGTCGCGCGAGGTCTTGATGTCTTTGGCGTCGTACCAGGCGGCTTCCTGCTGGCGCATTTCGCGGCGCACGACTTCGTCGCGCGTGCGGGTGTTGCCGCCAATCTGAATGCGGCGCACGTACACACGGCGGCTCGGGTCGACGTAGAACGTCAGGTCGGCTTCGTGCTTGGCGCGGTCCAGCTGCGGGTTCGGGTTCACGTTGGCAAACGCGTAGCCCAGTTCACCCAGGTAGTCGGTGATGGCCTTGGCAGAATCGTTCGCCTTGGCGGCCGAGAACGTTTCGTCCGGCTTGACCTGCACCAGCGCGTTGATCTCCTTGTCCAGACCCAGCAGATTGCCGGCCAGCTTCACGCTGCGGACCTTGTACGGTTCGCCTTCGTGAACGGTGATCGTGATGTTGATGTCTTTGCGGTCAGGCGAGATCGTGACTTGCGGCGGCTCAACCGTGAATTCCAGGTAGCCCTTGTCCAGATAGAACGAGCGCAGGCGTTCCAGATCGCCCTCGAGCTTTTCGCGCGAGTACTTGTCGGTATCGGTGTACCAGGTCAGCCAGCCCGGCGTGGTCAGCTTGAACTCGTCCAGCAGATCGCTTTCCGAGAAGGCCTTGTTGCCCACGAAGCGAATTTGCTGAATGCGCGCCACCGAGCCTTCGAACACGTCGAAGCTCACGCCCACGCGGTTACGCGGCAGCGGGGTCACGGTGGAGGTCACTTCAACGCCGTACTTGCCCTTGGACAGGTACTGCTGCTTCAGTTCGTATTCCGCGCGTTCAAGCATGGAACGGTCGAAGATGCGGCCCTCGGCAAACCCCACCTGGCCCAGCGAGGTGGTGATGGCCTTGGAGTCGAACTCGCGCATGCCGTTGAAGTTGACGGAGGCGATCGTCGGGCGTTCTTGCACCACGACGACCACGACGTTGTTGTCCGTCTGGATCTGCACGTCGGTGAAAAAGCCCGTGCCGTACAGGCGGCGAATTGCTTCGGTGGCTTCTTCTTCGGTGAATTTCTCGCCCACCTTGACGGGGAGATAACCAAACACCGTGCCGGCGTCAGTCCGTTGAATACCCTCTACGCGGATATCCCGCACGACAAAAGGGTCGAAGGCTTGGGCCATGGCCGGCAGCAATAAGGCGGCGATGAGACCCGGCAGTACACCCTTTTTGTGATGAAACATCCGGCGAAAAGACATCCTTGAGTATCCTCGGTCGTGCAAATGGCGGGGGATTTTATGCTAAATCGCGCTTAAGTGAATAAGCGCGTGAAATCGTTAAACAGCGCAAGGCCCATCAGGCCGGCTAATAAACCAATGCCAGCGCGCTGTCCGATGTCGATCCACTTGGCTGGCGGCGGGCTGCCCCGCACAATTTCGACGAGATAGTACAGCAGATGGCCGCCATCCAGCATAGGTATGGGAAGCAAATTTAGTACGCCCAGGCTGATACTGATCAACGCAATATAGGCGATGTACGCAACAATCCCGATTCGGGCGGTCTGTCCGGCGTAGTCGGCGATGGTGACGGGCCCACTGACGTTGCGCCAGGAAACATCGCCCGTGACCATGCGGCCCATCATGCGCAGCGAGAACCAGGCCGTGTCCCAGGTGCGGACTGCGCCGCGCCAGACGCTTTCGAACAAGCCGTAGCGCACGGTGACCATGGGGATGTCGCCACCCAGCTGGACGCCAAGCCGGCCCACTTCCTGGCCGTTGACCGTCTCTGCGCGGGGCGTGACATTCAGCGAAATTTGGGCGCCGTCGCGCACCAGGGTCAGCGCCAGCGTCTTGCCTGCGCTTTCCTGAATTTGTTTGACGAGACCGCCCGTGTCCGGCGTGGGCTTGCCATCCACCGAGACGATCAGGTCGCCCGTGCGCAACCCGGCGGCCTGCCCTTCCCCGCCATCAATGACGGCGCGCACGGCAGGCTTGGGTTGGGCCAGGCGGATGCCGGCTGCAGCAAGCGGGTCGCCCGTGGACGGGTCCATGGCGTTCGCGGGCAAGTTCAGTTCACGCTGCTGGACAGCGCCGGAAGGCGTGCTGACTTCAATCAGCGCGCGGCCACCGGTGGCCATGACGTCCATCAGGCGCCAGCGTGCGTCGGACCACGACCCGACTTCCTGGCCGTCGATGGCCAGGATGCGATCACCCAGCAGCAGACCGGCGTGCGCCGCCGGGGTTTCGGCCGCGGGCTGCGCGACGATCGCTTGCGGCTCTTCGGTGCCGGCCATGTTCAGGCCCGCATACAGAAAGACGGCAAGGATCAGATTGAAGATGGGGCCGGCAGCGACGATCGCGATGCGCTTGCCGACGGATTTGTTGTTGAAGGCGCCGGCCGCCTCGGACGGGCTGGCGCCCGCTGGCGCTTCGTCCTGCATCTTGACGTAGCCGCCCAGCGGCAACGCGGACACGGCCCATTCCGTGCCGTGGCGGTCGGTGCGGCGCAGGATGACCTTGCCAAAGCCCACAGAGAACCGCAGCACCTTCACGCCGCACAGGCGCGCCACCCAGTAATGTCCGAGCTCATGAAAAATGATCAGGGAGCCAAGCGCAACGGCAAAGGCCAACAGGGTGAAAAGCATCGGGATCGGAATCTAGGGAATCAGAAGCAAGCGCGGCCAGCCATCAGGCCAGCCCCAGGTTACCTGCGAAGTTGCGCGCCTCTGCATCCAGCGCGAGCACATCGTCAAGACTGCTGAGCGTAACAGATGCTTGCCGCGCCTGCCACTCAAGAGAGGCCTCGATCACGCGCGGAATCCAGGTATAGGCCAGCCGGCCGCCCAAAAACGCGTCGACGGCGATCTCGTTGGCGGCGTTGAGCGCCACGCAAGCGCTCTGCCCCGCCCGCAAGGCCGCGAACGACAGCGCCAGGCAGGGAAACCGGGCGAGATCCGGCTTTTCGAAGTCCAGGCGGCCCAGGCGCGTCAGATCCAGCGGTCCGACCCCGCTTTCCAGCCGCTCAGGGAACCCCAGCCCGTAAGCAATGGGGGTCCGCATATCCGGCTGGCCCAGCTGCGCCAGGACCGAGCCGTCGTCGTATTCGACCATGGAATGCACCACGCTTTGCGGGTGCACCACGACCTCGATGCGGTCGGCAGGCATGGCGAACAGCCAGTGCGCCTCGATCACYTCCAGSCCCTTGTTMAKCATGGTSGCSGAGTCCACCGARATCTTGCGGCCCATGCTCCAGTTGGGATGGGCGCAAGCTTGGGCTGGCGTTACGTCGTGCAGGTCTTCCAGGTCGCGTCCGCGGAACGGGCCGCCAGAGGCCGTCAGCAACAGCCGGCGCACACCTGGCGCGGGCGCGTCGGGCGCCTGCGCCCGCCCGCCATGGGGCAGGCACTGAAAAATGGCGTTGTGCTCGCTGTCGATCGGCAATAGTTCGGCGCCGTTATCGCGGATGGCCTGCATGAACAGCGAGCCCGCCGCGACCAGCGCTTCYTTRTTGGCCAGCAGCACGCGCTTGCCGCTGCGTGCGGCCGCCAGCGCGGCGGGCAGCCCGGCTGCGCCAACAATCGCCGCCATCACGGAATCACAGTGCGGATCGGCGGCCGTGTCGGCCAAGGCCTGCGCGCCCACGCGGATTTCGGGCATGGGCTGCCCGCCTGCCCACGCGGCGGAAAATTTTTTGCGGGCGGCCTCATCGGGGACCACCACCACAGCAGCTCGGCAGGCCTGCGCCTGCTCGGCCAAACGCTCCATCCGGCTGTAAGCGGACAGCGCATAAACCGCCAGCCGATCAGGGTGGCGGGCAATCACATCCAGCGTGCTTTCACCGATCGACCCCGTCGATCCCAGCACGACGACGCGTTGAAAAGCCCTCAAAACAACACTCCAGACAAARGTAGCGCGAACGGCGCAACCGGAAGAATCGCGTCGATGCGGTCATAGACCCCGCCATGGCCCGGCAGCAGCGTGCTGGAGTCTTTGCGGCCCGCGCGTCGCTTGAGCAGCGATTCGAACAGGTCACCCACAATGGACACAACACCCAGCAACGCGGCGATCGGCAGCGCCAACCAGAAGCTCCAGCGTTCGACCAAAGCGTGGCCGAAAGATCCCGCCCACAAGCTCGACAGGCCGATCCAGACCACTGCGCCCAGCACACCGGCAATGGCGCCTTCGATGGTCTTGCCCGGGCTGACCCGCGGGGCAAGTTTACGCTTGCCGAACGCGCGGCCGGCAAAATACGCCGCAATGTCGGCCACCCAGACCAGCGCCAGCAACGACACGACGAACCCTGCCCCGCGCGCGACGAACATCTGCGCCAGCACGGCCCAGGCGGCAAACGCAGCGGGCACGGAAAACACAGACCAGCCCAGGCTGGCGGGCGGCGCGTCGGAGCGGCCACGCACCACCGCCGTCAGACCGCCAAACAACCACACGGCCGACACCGCCGGCACCACGTAACGCACCACCCAGGCGGGATCGCTCCAGCCCGTGCGGTCGCCAGCCAGCCAGGCGGACGCCAGCGCCAGCATGCCGGCAAACAGCAGCACGGCGACACCAATGGAAATCAGGGGGGACGGAGGTTGCGGCAGCGTCAGGCGCAGCCATTCCCAGTTGGCGCACGCGGCGGCCAGGGCTAGCAAGGCAACAAACCACCAGGGGTTCGCGCTGATCATTGCGGCGGCCAGAATGGCCAACAGAATGACGGCGGTAACGATACGCTGGCCCAACATATGACGGTCTCCTCGTGTGCTGCTTTGGAAAGACGCGCTTGTCGCCGTCTGTTTACTGCGCGCCGCTTTCGCTGACTTGCGCGCTGGTGCGGCCGAAGCGTCGCTCGCGGGTGCGGTACCAGTCAAAAGCCGCTTGCAGCTCGGCGGCGCCGAAATCCGGCCAGAAGCGATCCGTGAAGTAGAACTCCGCGTAGGCCATCTGCCAGATCAGGAAATTGGAAATGCGCTGCTCGCCGCCGGTGCGGATGAACAGGTCGGGCTCGGGCGCCCACGACATCGAGAGATGACGAGCCAGGCGCGCTTCGTCCACCAGCTCGGGCTTGGCGGCAAGTGCGGGCTCGGCGGCCAGCATGGCGCGGGTAGCTTGAAGAATGTCCCAGCGTCCGCCGTAGTTGGCGGCGACTGTCAGGTGCAGACGGTCGTTGTGGGCGGTGCGCTCTTGGGCGGCGAAGATCAGCTCTTGCAGACGGGGTTCAAACGCGCTCAAGTCGCCGATGACGTGCAAGCGCACGCCCTGCTCGTCCAGCTTGCCGATTTCGCGTTCCAGCGCCTGCACAAACAGGCGCATCAGCAACGACACTTCTTCGGCGGGCCGGCGCCAGTTCTCGGAACTGAACGCGAACAGGGTCAGATAGCGCACGCCTGCGCGGCCGCAGGCTTCCACCACACGGCGCACCGCTTGCACGCCCTTGGCGTGTCCGGCCGTGCGAGGCAGCAGCCGTCGCGTCGCCCACCGGCCATTGCCATCCATGATGATGGCGACGTGCTCGGGGATGTCGCGAGTGTCGGGAACCGCCTGGGTCGAACTGGTTGCCATGGGTCTGGGGCTGCGCGCGGAGGGCCGGCGAAAATCAGTAGTACGGGAGAAAAACCTGCGCCGTCATTCCATCGCTGCAACAGGGACTTGCAAGGCAATGGTAAGGACGGCGCATAGGCAAGAAAATCCTGACGCCGGAGCGAAACGGCAACGCCGCCCCGCCCCGAAGCAATCAAGGATTATACGGTCATGATTTCCGCTTCTTTCTGGACGACCATCTTGTCGATGTCGGTCACGGCGCGATCGGTCAGCTTTTGGACGTCATCCTGCGAACGACGCTCGTCGTCTTCGGAGATTTCCTTGTCCTTGACCAGCTTCTTCAGCGCTTCGTTCGCTTCACGGCGCAGGTTGCGCACGGCGATCTTGGCGTCTTCACCTTCGCTGCGCACGACCTTGGTCAGATCGCGGCGGCGCTCTTCGGTCAGGGCGGGCATCGGCACGCGGATGGTGTCGCCCATCGAGATGGGGTTCAGACCCAGGTCCGATTCACGGATGGCCTTTTCGATCGGGCCGGCCATGTGCTTTTCGTAGGGCTGCACGCTGATGGTGCGAGCGTCCACGAGGTTCACGTTGGCGACCTGGCCGACCGGAACGGGCGAGCCGTAGTAATCGACCTGCACGTGGTCCAGGATGCCGGTGTGGGCACGGCCCGTGCGGATCTTGCCCAGGTTGATCTTGAGCGTATCAAGCGACTTGGCCATCCTGGCTTCGGCGGATTTGCGGATTTCTGCTGCGCTCATGGAATTTCCTTTTTTTTAAACGTGTACCAAGGTGCCTTCGTCTTCGCCGCTGACGACTCGCTTGAGCGCGCCGGACTTATTGATCGAAAACACTTTGATCGGCAGTTTCTGGTCACGGCACAGCGCGAACGCGGTGGCGTCCATGACTTCCAGACGGCGGACAATCGCTTCATCGAAGCTGATGCGCGCATAACGCGTCGCAGTGGGGTCCTTGTTGGGGTCCGCACTGTAGATGCCGTCCACTTTGGTGGCCTTCAACACAATCTCCGCTCCGATTTCGGCGCCACGCAAGGCAGCGGCGGTGTCGGTGGTGAAGAAGGGGTTGCCGGTGCCCGCGGCGAAAATAACGACCTTGCCCTCTTCGAGGTAACGCAAGGCTTTCGGGCGGATGTAGGGTTCGACGACCTGATCGATGTTCAGGGCGGATTGTACGCGGGTGTCGATGCCCTTGTGTTTGAGCGCGTCTTGCAGGGCAAGCGCGTTCATGATGGTGGCCATCATGCCCATGTAGTCGGCGGTGGCGCGGTCCATGCCCTGCGCACCCGGGGCGACGCCACGGAAAATATTACCTCCGCCGATGACGATGGCCAGTTCGACGCCGGTGGCGGCGACTTCAGCGATCTCATCGGTCATGCGGACGATGGTGGAACGATTGATGCCAAATGCATCGTCGCCCATCAGCGCCTCGCCGGAAAGTTTGAGAAGAACCCGTTTGTATGCTCTGCTGCTCATAGGTGATATCCCGAAGAACAATCCGACGAAAGTGTAAGACAAGAATGGGGTAAGCCCCCAACGCCGCACCCGCCACGCGGGTACACAGGCTTCCCAAGCATTTCAACTTGCAGCGCCCTGCGGCGAAAAAGGCCGGACTAGAATTTAATCTAGCGCCGGCCTTTAAGCACTACCGTGAGGTCAGGCGGCGCCGGCGGCGGCGGCTGCAACCTCAGCGGCGAAGTCGCTGGTCTTCTTCTCGATACCTTCGCCGACAACGAACAGCACGAACTTGCTGATCGAAGCGCCGTTTGCCTTCAGGTGTTGTTCCACCGTGTGCTTGTCGTTCTTGACGAACGGCTGCGACAACAGGGTCACTTCCTTCAGGTACTTGGCGACCGAACCTTCAACCATCTTGGCGACGATGTCAGCCGGCTTGCCCGATTCAGCAGCCTTCTGCTCGGCAACCGAGCGCTCGGCGGCGATGTCAGCCGGGTTCACGCCGTCGGCGTTCAGGGCCTTGGGCTTGGTGGCGGCGATGTGCATCGCCAGGTCCTTGCCCACTTCCTCGGCGCCCGAGTATTCCACCAGCACGCCGATCTTGCCGCCGTGCACGTAGCTGGCCAGCGCGTTCGGGGTCTCGATGCGCTCGAAGCGGCGGATCGAGATGTTTTCGCCGATCTTGCCGATCAGGGTGGTGCGGGTCGTTTCAACGGTGCCTTCACCGAACGACAGCGCCGACAGAGCGGCCACGTCGGCCGGGTTCTGCGTGGCGACCAGTTCGGCCAGCTTGTTCACGAAGCCCACGAAGTCGTCGTTCTTGGCGACGAAGTCGGTTTCGCAGTTGATTTCGATCACGGCGCCTTGCTTGGCGTCGGCGGAGATGAACAGACCGATCAGGCCTTCGGCGGTGACGCGGGCAGCAGCCTTGCTGGCCTTGTTGCCCAGCTTGACGCGCAGGATTTCCTCGGCGCGAACCAGGTCGCCTTCGGCTTCCGTCAGGGCCTTCTTGCACTCCATCATGGGCGCGTCGGTCTTCTCGCGCAGTTCCTTGACCAGGGCAGCGGTAATTTCAGCCATGTTTGCTCCAATTTTGCTAAGACACGCCCCGGCTCGCCGGGGCAGTGATTTGATTCGATGGGACGCCCGCAAGTCGCGGGTTCGGAAGATGGGAGCCCACCTTCGCAGTGCCGGCGAGGCGGGAGCGGATCTTTTGCAAAAACCGCTCCCGAACGCTAACCGCCGGACATGACAATAGGCTTAGGCCTGGTTGTCCTGCACTTCGACGAACTCTTCCTGACCTTCACCCAGCTCTTCGACCAGACCGTTCATGTTCTGTTCGCGGCCTTCCAGCACGGCGTCGGCGATGCCCTTGGCGTACAGCGCGATGGCCTTGGCCGAGTCATCGTTACCCGGGATGACGTAGTCGATACCGTCGGGCGAGTGGTTGGTATCAACCACGGCGACGACCGGGATACCCAGCGTCTTGGCTTCGGCGATGGCGATCTTGTGGTAGCCGACGTCGATGACGAACATGGCGTCAGGCAGACCGTTCATGTCCTTGATGCCGCCGATCGACTTGTTCAGCTTGTCCAGTTCGCGTTGGAACAGCAGGCCTTCCTTCTTGATCATGCGCTCGGCGCCGCCTTCGGCGACGACGACTTCCATGTCCTTCAGGCGCTTGACCGAGGTCTTGACCGTCTTGAAGTTGGTCAGCATGCCGCCGAGCCAGCGGGCGTCGACGAAGGGCATGCCGCAACGAGCGGCTTCGGAGGCGACCAGTTCACGCGCAGCGCGCTTGGTGCCAACGAACAGGATGTTGCCGCCGCGAGCAGCGATCTGCTTCACGAACTTGGTGGCTTCCTGGTACTTATCAACCGTCTTTTCCAGGTTGATGATGTGAATCTTGTTGCGGTGACCGAAGATGTACGGAGCCATCTTGGGGTTCCAGTAACGGGTTTGGTGACCGAAGTGGACACCCGCTTCCAGCATTTCGCGCATCAAAGACATGTAATTCTCCAAGGGTTGATTTCTTGCGCCGCACCTGCATCAGCTTCTGCTGACACCCTGGGTGGTGTTGCGCGCGATTTCCCGCAACATGCGGGATGGACAAAATTTTAACCGGGCCGACCGATCACTGTCGCAATAAAAATACTGCTTCCGCGATAAACCCAGACGGCCGCCACGACGAGAGCCTTGCACTGCACACTTGAACATGCCTGTACTGGACAGATATGGCGCTGAGCCAGACACTCCAGGAGATTCCTGGAAGTTTCCGGGGATTCAGCGCACCCGGACTTGTTTTGTTGGCAGCGAAATCCAGCTCTTCGCGCTCAGGCTTGACGCCATCCCGCGCATCAGGCCACCAGGGCATTTCTTCAAAAAACCCGAAGGTTTTCAAGAACTTAATCTGGCGCCCATACCGAACCTGCATCGCCGCTCAAAAACATGACCGGGCTTACAAGCACGCCGCGCCCCGGCTCCGCCAGACTCAAAAACGCCTGCGACTCTTGACTGGGGCTACCCCGCGCGGCCCGCTTCAGAACCTGACAACCTGCCCGATTTCGCTCCACAACCTTCGCTTGCGGTGAAACTTCAGGGCTTGCTGCCGATCTCATGAAGCGGATCGGTTGAAATAGCTTTTAGCCTCAAGTGCAGGCGTTTTAGACGCCCACCTTCGCCAGGATCGGCTCTTGCCGTAACCCGATTGCTCCCCAAAATTTTAGGGAAGCCTATAATTCTACTATTCTTTCAAGCAGACATTCAAGCGAGAGATCGTCAAGTTACTCCATGGGCACAATTACCAATCCGGCCGACCTGGCCAAGATGCGCGCCGCCTGCCAGGACGCCGCCAAAGTCCTCGATTTCATCACCCCCTATGTGAAGCCGGGTGTAACAACCGGAGAGCTGGACCGCCTCTGCCTGGAATACCTGACTGACGAACTCAAGGTGAAGTCCGCCACCGTGGGCTACGCCCCGCCTGGCTACCCGCCCTTCCCTGGCGCCATCTGTACGTCGGTGAATCACCAGGTCTGCCACGGCATTCCGGGCGACAAGGTGCTGAAAAACGGCGATTCGCTGAACATTGACGTCACCATCATCAAAGACGGCTGGTTTGGCGACACCAGCCGCATGTACGCCGTGGGCGAGCAATCCATTCTGTCGCGCCGCCTGACCGAGATCACCTTCGAGTGCATGTGGAAGGGCATCCAGCAGGTCAAGAACGGCGCCACCCTGGGCGACATCGGCAACGCCATCCAGAAGCACGCGGAATCCAACGGCTTTTCCGTCGTGCGCGAATTCTGCGGCCATGGCATCGGCCAGCGCTTTCACGAAGACCCGCAAGTGTTGCACTACGGCAAGCCTGGCTCGGGCGTGAAATTGGTGACGGGTATGCTCTTCACGATCGAGCCCATGATCAACGCCGGCCGCCGCGAGATCCGCCAATTGTCCGATGGTTGGACGGTTGTTACCCGCGATCACAGCCTGTCCGCCCAGTGGGAGCATGCTGTATGTGTTACGGATACGGGCTATGAAGTGCTGACCTTGTCCCCCGGCATGCCGCAGCCGCCCGCCTTCATCACCGAGCCCATCGTCATCCCCGCCGTCTGAGGCCTAGCCGTCCGCCACCATGACCGCCGAATTTCTTAGCTCCCTGCGTGAACGCATCCAGCAATCCCGGCGGGCCGCGGTGGCCCAGTTCCGCGAGCACGAACGCCCGGACACGTTGCTGTCCGAGCTGCGCCGCATCGTTGACGCCGCCCTGCGCGACCTGGTCAAGCACTACCCGCTGCCGATCGGCGCCACGCTGGCGGCCGTGGGCGGCTATGGCCGCGGCGAACTCTATCCGCATTCCGACGTCGACCTGCTGATTCTGTTGCCGCATGTGCCCACGCGCGAAGACGAATCGGCCATTGAACAATTGGTGGCGGCACTGTGGGACCTGGGGCTTGAGCCCGGCCACAGCGTGCGCACCATAGAAGACTGCGAACGCGAGGCCGACGCGGACATCACCGTCGAAACCGCGCTGCTGGAATCGCGCTGGCTGGCGGGCAGCCGCGTACTGATGAGAAAGTTCGACGCGGCGACCAAGTCGCGCCTGGACCCGCGCGCCTTTTTCCGCGCCAAGCGCGTTGAAATGCAGCAGCGCCACGCGCGCTATCACGACACGCCCTACGCGCTGGAGCCGAACTGCAAAGAGTCGCCCGGCGGTTTGCGCGATCTGCAAGTCATCTTGTGGATGGCGCGCGCCGCGGGCTTTGGCAATAGCTGGCGTTCGGTCGCGCAAGCGGGCCTGTTGACGTCATCGGAAGCGCGCGACCTGCGCAAGGCGGAACAAGCCTTCAAGCGCCTGCGCATCGAACTGCACCTGCTGTCGAACCGCCGCGAAGACCGCGTGCTGTTTGACCTGCAACCGGCGTTGGCCGAGGTCTATCGCATTCACGCGACCGCCACGCGGCGCAGCAGCGAACTGCTGATGCAACGCTACTACTGGGCGGCGCGGCTGGTCACGCAGTTGAATGGCATCTTGGTGCAGAACATCGAAGAGCGCCTGTTTCCGCGCCCTGACAGCGATGCGCGCGACATCGACGACGATTTCCGCAACCTGCGAGACCGTCTCGACATCATTCGCGACGACGGCTTCGAACGCAACCCCACCCTGCTGCTGCGCGCCTTCCTGGTGATGCAGCAACACCCCGAACTCACCGGCATGTCGGCCCGCACGCTGCGCGCCATCTGGCATTCCCGCCACCGCATCGACGCGCAGTTCCGCCGCAACCCGGTCAACCGCAAGCTGTTCCTGCAGATCCTGCAACAGCCGCGCGGCATCGTGCATGAATTGCGCCGCATGACGATGCTGAACATTCTGCCGCGCTACCTGCCGGTGTTCCGCCGCATCGTGGGCCAGATGCAGCACGACCTTTTCCATGCCTACACGGTGGACCAGCACACGCTGGCCGTGGTGCGCAACCTGCGCCGCTTCACCATGCCTGAACACGCGCAAGAATATCCGCTGGCCAGCCAGCTGATCGCCGGGCTGGACCGGCACTGGCTGCTGTATGTGGCCGCGCTGTTCCATGACATCGCCAAGGGACGTGGCGGCGACCACTCCGAACTGGGCGCGCGCGAAGTGCGCAAGTTCGCGCAAGACCACGGCATGGAGCCCGAGGACACGAAACTCGTCGAGTTCCTGGTGCGCCAGCACTTGCTGATGTCGGCCGTGGCGCAAAAACGCGATCTCTCCGACCCGGCCGTCGTGCAGGAATTCGCCGCCACCGTGAAGGACGAGCGCCATCTGACCGCGCTCTACCTGCTGACCGTGGCCGATATCCGCGGCACCAGCCCCAAGGTCTGGAACGCCTGGAAGGGCAAGCTGCTGGAAGACTTGTACAAGCTGACGCTGGCGGCATTGGGCGGCGCGCACGCCGACGCGCACACCGTGCTGACCGAACGCAAGGAAGAAGCCGCCCGCCTGACGAGGCTGGCCGGCCTGCGCGACGACGCTCGCGAAGCCTTCTGGAACCAGCTCGACGTGGCCTACTTCCTGCGCCACGACGCGTCCGACATCGCCTGGCACACGCGCCATCTGTATCACCAGGTGGCGCCCGCTCAGGCTGTCGTCAGGGCGCGGCCCACCGAGCAGGGCGAAGGCCTGCAAATCATGGTCTACACGCGTGACGCGCCGGACCTGTTCGTGGCGATCTGCGGCTACTTCGACGCCAAGTGCCTGTCGATTCAAGACGCCCGCATCCACACAACGCGCCACGGCTGGGCGCTGGACAGCTTCATCGTGCTGCTGCCCGAAGGCACCAGCGACCTGCGCGCGCAGGCCACGCTTGTCGAACACGAACTTGCCGAACGCCTGAAAGACCCGCACGCCGCAGCGCAAGCGCAGCCCAGCCGCGGCGGCTACTACGGCCGCGGACGGCAATCACGGGTGTCGCGCGTGTTCCCGGTGATGCCGCAAGCCGAATTGCAGCCGGATGAGCGCAGCACGTCGTGGCGCCTGTCGGTGACCGCTACCGACCGCCCCGGCCTGCTGCACGCGCTGGCCCGCGTGTTCGCGCAACATGAAGTCAACCTGCTGATGGCCAAGATCATGACGCTGGGCGACCGCGTGGAAGACGTGTTCATCGTTGACGGTTCGGCCCTGGCCCGCCCGCGCAGCCAGATGCAGTTCGAACGCGACGTGCTGGACGCCCTGGCGGGCGAAGAGGCGCAACAGCGGGTGGCTTGATCCGCCCCCGAGACGGACATCGCCAGACAGCGCCCGGAACGCATACAATCCGGGTTTTCGGCTAGGCGATGTCCGCTCCATGCAGCTCAACGACTATTTGCGCTTTTTTGGTGGCAGCTTTTTCTTCGCGCTGGCCACGCTCCTGCCCTTCCTTAACCCGCCCGCCATCGCGCCGATTTTCCTGTCGCTGACCGAAGGCGCATCGTCTTCCACCCGGATGGTGCTGGCCAAGCGCGTCGCCATCAACGTCTGCCTGATGCTGATCGTGGCCATGGTCGCCGGCAACGTGCTGCTCAGCTTCTTCGGCATTTCGCTGTCGATCGTGCGAGTGGGCGGCGGCATGCTGGTGATTGCCAGCGCATGGCGGCTGGTGAATTCGCCGGATGCCGACACGGAACGCGTGGCGCGCATGGCGGAATCCTTCACCCCCGAAATGGCGAAAGCCCGCGCGTTCTACCCGCTGACGTTCCCGATCAGCTGCGGCCCGGGCTCCATCGCCGCCGCCATCACCGTGGGCGTGTCACTGCGGGACCAGAACCACGTGCTGAGCCTGGTGCGGCTGGGCGGCTCCATCCCCGGCATCATCGTTGTGTCGTTGACGCTGTATATCTGCCTGCGCTTCGCCGCCCAAATGCTGCACCGGCTGGGTGACAACGGCACCGCGGTATTCATGCGGCTGTCGGCGTTCATCATGCTGTGCCTGGGGGTGCAGATCTTCTGGGAAGGCGCGCGCGACCTGATGTTGGGCCTGCTGACGCAAGTGATGCAACCAATTCCAATTCCCAAGGCCTAAGCCTAGCCGGGCGCCCTGCCCGCTCCGACTCATCCCTGACGTAGAACAACAATGACTACCCGCTCTGAACGCCTGCTTCGCCTGATCGCCCTATTCTGTTTTGGCGCTGTGGGTGTGGCCCTGATTTCCCAACACGTTTTCGATATGCCGCCCTGCGCCTGGTGCGTGCTGCAACGCCTGATTTATCTGGTGATTGGCGTGGTGGCCCTGATCGGCGGCTTTGGCGGCGGACGCGCGCTGACCCGTATCGCGGGTGCCTTAGCCGCCCTGCTGTCGCTGTCTGGCGTGGTCGCCGCCTGGTATCAGTACACGGTTGCCGCCAACATGCTGTCTTGCGACCAGACCTTCGCCGACCGCTTCATGACCGGCATCGGCCTGGAAGGCAACGTGCCCTGGGTGTTCGGCATCTTCGCCACCTGCATGGACGCCAAGGTGCCGCTGCTGGGCATCGAGTATGCGTTGTGGAGCCTGGCGCTGTTTGTGGTCCTGTTCTTCATGGCGCTGCCGGTGGTGTTCGGCCGCGGCCGCCCCCAGTAATACCGAGCTTTTGTCTCTTGCTGTGACTCACCCGCTGCGACCGCTTTGAAGTACCTGACCGGCTATCCCGAAAATCTGCTGCTCCATGCCCAGACGCTGCTTGACCAAGGCAAGCTGGGCCCGGCGCTCAAGTCCCGCTACCCCGACGGCCCGCACGATGTGCGCACCGACCGTGCGCTGTACGAGTACGTGACGGACTTGAAGAACACCTATATGCGCAATGGCGACCTGATCAACAAGGTGGCCTATGACAGCAAGATCCATGTCATTCAGCATGCGCTGGGGCAGCACACCTACATCTCGCGCGTGCAAGGCGGCAAGCTGCGCGCCAAGCACGAGATCCGCGTGGCGACGCTGTTCAAGACGGTGCCGGCCGAGTTTTTGAAAATGATCACCGTGCATGAGCTGGCGCACCTGAAAGAGAAGGATCACAACAAGGCCTTCTACAACCTGTGCCTGCGCATGGAGCCGCACTATCACCAGTACGAGTTCGACCTGCGGCTGTACCTGACGCATTTGGAAGCGACGCGCGAAACGCTGTGGGATACCAAGGGCTGACGGGCGCCGCATTGGCTGGCGCCGCCAAAAAAAGCGCTACATAGAAAGCGCCACGAAAATGCGTGCAGAAAAGGCGCGACGAAAAAAATGCCGTCCCAAGGGACGGCATTTTTATTGAGCTTATTCGCGCGACGGATCAGGCGTCGTTGGCGGCGTAGCCCATGTTGAATTGCAGGCCGCTTGCGCCCTCGTCCTGCCCCGGCTCCGCGCGAGACTGACCCAGGCGGGCCAGGTATTCGGCGGTGATGTCGCCCGTGACATACTCGCCGTCGAAGCACGAAGCCTCGAAGCGCGACATCTTGGGGTTCAGGTCACGCACCGATTGCTGCATGTCGGCCAGATCCTGGTAAATCAGCGAGTCGGCGCCGATGGCGCGGGCGATTTCTTCGTCGCTGCGGCCGGTGGCGATCAGTTCCGATTGCGTGGGCATGTCGATGCCGTACACGTTCGGGAAGCGGACCGGAGGCGCGGCGGACGCGAAGTACACCTTGTTGGCGCCAGCAGCGCGCGCCATGTCGACGATTTCACGGCTGGTGGTGCCACGCACGATGGAGTCATCAACCAGCAGCACGTTCTTGCCCTTGAACTCCATGCCGATGGCATTGAGCTTCTGGCGCACGGACTTACGGCGCACCGCCTGACCCGGCATGATGAAGGTGCGGCCGACGTAACGGTTCTTGATCAGCCCTTCGCGGTAGTCCAGGTTCAGGCGGGCGGCCAGCTGCATGGCGGCCGGACGCGAGGAATCCGGAATCGGCATGACGACGTCGATGTCGCCCAGACGCATGTTGCGCGCCACCTTGTCGGCCAGGTATTCACCCATGCGCAGACGGGCGTCGTAGACCGACACGCCGTCGATCAGCGAGTCCGGACGCGCGAAGTACACGTATTCGAAAATGCACGGCACCAGCTGCGGATTGTCGGCGCACTGGCGGCTGACGAAGCGGCCGTCCAGGTCGACAAACACGGCTTCGCCCGGCTCGACGTCTCGCACGAAGACAAAACCGCTGCCTTCCAGCGCCACCGATTCCGAGGCCACCATCCATTCCACGCCTTCATCGGTTTCCATGCGGCCGATACACAACGGGCGGATGCCGTTGGGGTCGCGGAAAGCGAGCAGGCCGTAGCCGGAAATCTGCGCCACGACGGCGTAGGCGCCGCGCACGCGCTTGTGCACGGCGGACACCGCGCGGAAGATCGCGTCATCATCCAGCGACACGCCGTTCGCCGACGATTGCAGTTCGTGCGCAAGCACGTTCAGCAGCACTTCGGAATCAGAGTTCGTGTTGATGTGGCGGCGATCGACCCGGTAGAGCGATTCGCGCAGTTCACGCCAGTTCGTCAGGTTGCCGTTGTGGGCGAACATGATGCCGAACGGGGCGTTGACGTAGAACGGCTGGGCCTCTTCCTCGCTGGCGCTGGAGCCCGCGGTGGGATAGCGGACCTGGCCGACGCCAGACGTACCCGGCAACGAACGCATGTTGCGCGTACGGAAAACGTCGCGCACCAGGCCGTGGGCCTTGTACATATTGAATTGGTTGCCTTGCGACGTCGCGATGCCCGCGGCGTCCTGCCCGCGATGCTGCAACAGCAGCAAGCTGTCATAGAGCAGCTGGTTGACCGGCCCGCGCCCGATGACCCCTACGATTCCACACATGGTGAGATTTCCTGGTTGATTTGAAGCTAATCAATACGGCAGCCAAGTCGCCAAAGACGGCGGCAGCCACGTTTTGATATGTTTGATGGCCTCGATGGCCGAATGCGAAAACATGGCGTCCTTCCACCACGGCTCTTGGGGTAGCGGCGTGTAGCCCGCAGCGGCCACCAACGCCAGCACGATCACCAGACCACGGGCCAGCCCGAACATTCCGCCCAGGCCGTGATCGGCGGGGCTGAGTCCGGTACTGCGGATCAAGGCGGCTAGCGTCATGTTGACCAAACCCACACCGAGCAGCACTAGGATGAACACCACGGCGTATGAGACTCCCATGCGCAGCAGCGTCGTTTCAATATAGGGCTCCAGCCACGTATACACCGTGGGGCCCCACCATATCGCGGCCACAAAGGCCAGCAGATAGGCGACCAGCGACAGCACCTCTTTGAGCAGGCCGCGCACCAGGCCCAGCACACCCGAGACCACCAGGATGGCCAGTACGACGAAGTCGAAACCGGTCACTATTGGGCAGCAATGAAACCATTGTCATAGCCCAAGGTGCGCAAACGCGCCTGGGCCGCCTGTGCCGCCTCACGCGAAGGGAACGGCCCCACGCGCAGACGGTACTGCTGTTTGCCTCCAATGGAGGCTTGTTCCACAAATGCATTGGTGACGCCGGCCTGATGCAGTTTGGCGCGGCGCGATTGGGCGTCTTCCGACGTCGTGTAAGCCGCAATCTGCAGCACGAAATTACCCTTGGCGGCGGCGGGCTTGGGGGCCGGCGCGGTGGCGGCCGGCGCCGAACGCCCTTCCAGCAAGGCCAGCGCGCGGGCGCCGTCGTCGGAACGCGTCTCGGGCTTGGGCGTCGGTTTGGGCTCGGGCTTGGATTCCGGCTTGGGTTCGGGCTTGGGCTTGGTTTCCGGCTTGGGCGGCACAAGCGGCGGCGTGACTTGCACGGTCGTCTGCGGCGTCGGGGCCGTTGCCACGGGCGGCACCGACGTGACCGGCGGCGGCGTGGGAACGCCGGAACCTTCCGTGGGCGCGGCATCCGGCGTGGTGGGGGCAGCCGCTTGCGGCTCGCCTACCTGCGGCTGGAACGGCGTGTTGCGATCCGGCACCCGGATGGGAATGTTGTCGGCAACCGGTACGGGCTGCGAATCAAGCACCATGGGAAGAATGATGACAGCCGCCAGCACCAGCGCGACGGCGCCTGCCAACCTGCGCCGCGCGCGCCCGCGCAGCTCCGCAGCCTGAACCTCGCTAGGCACTGCCGCCCGTTTAGAGGACTGCGCCTGGTCGGCAGGATCTTTGCGTTTGAAAAAACCCATGGAAGAGAATTCCTTGCGGCGCCTTTCGGCAATATGGCGGTGGGCCGCCACGAGCCGATTTGCCTATGCCTTGCGACCCAGAGCCTGCAAAACCGAGGCCACGGTGAGAAACGACCCAAACACGACGATTCTATCATTCTCGACCGCCCGTTCGCGCGCTGCGGCGTAGGCCTCGGCGGGATCTTCGAAGGCGGCGATGCTGGGGCTTTCCGCCCCCGCGGGCGACGGCGGCAAGGCGGCGGCAACCTGATCCGCCAGCGCCTGCCCGGACGTTCCGCGCGGGCCCGGCAGGCCTGCGCAGTACCAGTGATCAATGCGCGTGCCCATTTTGGCGACGACGCCAGCCAGGTCCTTGTCGTTCAACATGCCGAATACCGCGTGGGTATAGGGATGAAAGCCCATGTTGTCCAGATTCTGCGCCAGCACGGCGGCGGCGTGCGGGTTGTGCGCCACGTCCAGAATCACGGACGGCTGGCCCGGCAGGATCTGGAAGCGGCCCGGCAGCGATGCCTGCAGCAGCCCCAGGCGCACGGCCTGCGCCGGCACCGGCAGGCGATCGCGCACGGACTCCAGCGCGGCCAGCGCGGCCGATGCGTTCAGCAATTGATTGGCGCCGCGCAGGGCCGGATAGGCCAGCGCGCTGCGGCGTTGTTCGCGGCCTCCGAACGCCCATTGCTGGCGGTCGCCGGAATAGTTGAAGTCGCGCCCAAACAACCAGAGGTCGGCGCCGATCTTTTCGACGTAATCCAGCAGCGATTGCGGCGGCACCGGGTCGCTGCAAATAGCGGGACGGCCGGCGCGGTAGATGTGCGCTTTTTCGAAACCGATTTTTTCGCGGGTGTCGCCCAGCCAGTCGGTGTGGTCAAGGTCGACGCTGGTGACGATTGAGCAGTCGGCGTCAACGATGTTGACGGCGTCCAGCCGGCCGCCCAGACCCACTTCCAGCACCACCGCGTCCAGGCGCGATTGCGAGAACAGGCGCAGGATGGCCAGCGTGGTGAATTCGAAGTACGTCAGCGAGACCTCGCCGCGCGCCGCTTCCACCGCCTGGAACTGGGCGATCAGCGCATCATCGGAGGCGATCTGCCCGTTGACGCGGGCGCGTTCGTTGAAATCGATCAGGTGCGGGGAGGTGTACAGCCCCACTTTGTAGCCTGCCGCCAGCAGAATGGCTTCCAGCATGGCACAGGTGGACCCTTTGCCGTTGGTGCCGCCGACAACGAACTTCACGCCGGACAGCTCAAGCCCCATGCGCGTGGCAACCTCGCGCACGCGATCCAGGCCCATGTCGATCGCGGTGGCGTGGATGGATTCCAGATACTGGAGCCAATCAGACAGGGTGGCGGATGCGTCAGGCTGGGAAACAGGGGACATGGCGGGGGTGGAGACGGGGGTCGTGTTGAATCAGCCCCGGATTTTAGCAGTCTGCGCCCGGTGTTTTCCCTAATCCCCTAGGGCGCGACACAGTATCTGCACCGAAAAAGCGCTTGCCGATGTTTTTCTCATACGTGAAAATAAATTTACGTATGAAAATTTAAACGGATGAACATGACGCAGCAAAAAACCCCCAGCTGGCTGGTCCGCGAGGCCGACGTTCCGGGCTACCACCCCGCCAACCACACCGGCACGTTGAACCGCCGGCTGATCGGCCCCGACACCGTCGGCTCGCGCGGCGTGGAAGTGCTGCTGGGCGTGATCGACAAGGGCAAAGGCGCGCTGCCCCATGCTCACCCCGGCATCGAACAGGTCTGTTATCTGT
Source organism: Achromobacter sp. 01N37 (assembly GCF_056399725.1). NCBI lineage: Bacteria > Pseudomonadati > Pseudomonadota > Betaproteobacteria > Burkholderiales > Alcaligenaceae > Achromobacter > Achromobacter sp. 01N37. The sequence goes on along the minus strand of NZ_JBFTRX010000003.1, from coordinate 470,500 downwards.
TGTCGGGCACCGCCCGCGCGCAAGTGCAGGACGAATGGGCCGACATGGGCCCCGGCGATTGCTGCTACTTCCCGCCCGACATCCCCCACGTGTTCACCGTGACCAGCGACGAGCCCGCCCGCCTGCTGGTGATCTATACCCCCCCGTATGAAGAATCCCCCGACCGCGTGATCCGGGACTTTCCGGCGCCACCCGCTGCCGCCTGACTCGGCGCAGCAATAGGCAGCGGCCGCAGAGCCGCGCCTGACCCCTTATAAAAAACTGGAGACAACCCCATGCACACGTATCGCCTGCTCGCCGCCGCGCTCGTCAGCGGCGCGGCCTTGATGGCCGCCCCCGCCGCCCACGCCGCCGACTATCCCAACAAACCGATCACGCTGGTCGTGCCCTTCCCGGCCGGCTCCGGCACCGATGCCGTTGGCCGAATCTTTGGACAGGAACTGTCGGCCATCCTGGGCCAAACGATCGTCGTCGAGAACAAGCCCGGCGCCAACGCCACCATCGCCGCCGCCTACGTCGCCCGCGCCAAGCCCGACGGCTACACCTTGTTCGTCACCACCAACACCTCGCACTCGGCCGCGCCCTGGCTGATGAAGAACGTGCCTTATGACCCGGTCAAGGACTTCACCCCGATCGCCCGGGGCGGCAACCTGCCCTTCATCCTGGTTGTGAATCCGAAGCGCCCATGGAAGAACGTGGGCGAGCTGGTGGCCGACGCGAAGAAGAACCCCGGCCGCATCACCTACGCCAGCGGCAACAGCACCGGCATCGTTGCGGGCGCCACGCTGGCCGACCGCGCCAAGATCGACATCCTGCACGTGCCTTACAAGGGCACCCCGCAGGGGCTGACCGATGTGGTCGGCGGACAAGTCGACTTCATGTTCACGGACCTGGCCTCGGGGCTGCCCTTCGTGCAATCGGGCCAGTTGCGCGCCCTGGCCGTATCCACCGCCGAACGCAGCGCCATCGTGCCCGACCTGCCCTCCATGGCCGAAGCGGGCGTGAAGGACTTTGACCTGAACTCCTGGAACGGCTACTTCGGCCCGGCCGGGCTGCCGCCGGAAGTGGTGGCCAAATTGAATGCCGCCATCAATCAGGTGGTGGCCAAACCCGAGGTGAAGAAGCGCCTGGCCGGCCTGGGCTTCGACGCCTTTTCCAGCACGCCCGAGGCCTTTGCGCAGTTCGTCAGCGAACAGCGCGACCTGTGGGGCAAGCTGATCAAAGATGCAGGAATCGAACAGCAATGACAGCAGCCACGCCTGACCAGGCCCGCCACAACACGCCCCCTGCCGCCGGCCCGCTGTCGGGCGTGCGCATCCTGGACCTGAGTTCGGTGGTGATGGGGCCGTACGCCACGCAGATCCTGGCGGACCTGGGGGCCGACGTGATCAAGGTCGAGTCGCCCGCGGGCGACAACATGCGGGCCGTGGGCCCCATGCGCAATCCGGGCATGGGCCACTTGTATCTGCACTTGAACCGCAACAAGCGGTCGATTGTGCTGGACCTGAAAACGCCTGAAGGCCGCGAAGCCTGCCTGCAACTGGCCGAAAGCTGCGACGCCCTGCTCTACAACATCCGGCCGCAAGCGATGGCCCGGCTGGGGCTGTCGTACGAAGCAGTGGCCGCGCGCAATCCGCGCATCGTCTATCTAGGCGCCTATGGCTTTGGCGAGGCCGGCCCCTACGCCGGGCGGCCTGCCTACGATGACCTGATCCAGGGCCAGACCGGCATCGCCGCGCTGTCTGCCCAGCAAAGCGGCGATGTGCCGCGCTACGCGCCCCTGACGTTGGCGGACCGCGCCGTGGGCCTGCACGTGGGCATCGCGCTGGTGTCGGCGGTGCTGCACGCCAAGACCACGGGCCACGGCCAGCAGGTGGAAATTCCCATGTTCGAAGGCATGGCCCATCTGGTGCTGGGCGACCACCTGGGCGGGGCCACGTTCGACCCGCCGATGGGGCCGACGGGTTACGCGCGGCTGCTGGCCCCGCACCGCCGCCCGTATGCCACCGCAGACGGCTATATCTGCCTGCTGATCTACAACGACAAGCACTGGCGAAACTTCTTCAACCTGATCGGCCAGCCCGAACTGGCGCAGGACCCGCGCTTTTGCACGCATGGCGCCCGCGCGGTGCATATCAGCGAGGTCTATGCGTTTGTGGCGGACGTGATCCGCACGCGCCCCAGCCAGGAATGGCTGGACGCGCTGACGCAAGCCGACATCCCCGCCTCGCAGCTCTACACGGTGGACGACCTGCTGGAAGACGAGCACCTGACCGCCACCGGCTTCATCCGAGAAATGGATCACCCCACCGAAGGCCGGATACGCACGACCGCGCCGCTGGGCCAGTTCCAAGGCACGCCGACATCGATACGCCGGCCCGCCCCGACGCTGGGCCAGCACAGCCGCGAAATATTGGCCCAAGCCGGTTACGACGACGCCCGGATCGACACCCTGTTCGCCCGTGGCATTACCCAAGATGGAAACGACTGATGGACTTCGCCTTTACCCCTGACCAATTGGCGCTGCGCGACGCCGTTTCGCGCATCTGTGACCGTTATCCCGACGAATACTGGCTGGAACGCGACCGCGAAGGCGGCTTCCCCGAACCGCTGCACGCTGATCTGGCGCGCGACGGCTGGCTGGGCATCGCCATGCCGCAGGAATACGGCGGCGCCGGGCTGGGCATGACCGAGGCGGCGCTGATGATGCAGACCATCGCGGCGTCCGGCGCGGGCTTTACCGGCGCATCCGCCGTACACATGAACATCTTCGGGCTGAACCCCGTCGTGGTGTTCGGCAGCGATGAGCAGCGCGCGCGCTGGCTCGAACCGCTGATCGCCGGCCGCGAAAAGGCCTGCTTCGCCGTCACCGAACCCGATGCCGGCCTGGACACCACCAAGCTGTCAACGCGCGCGGTGCGCCAGGGCGATGAGTACGTGGTGCATGGCCGCAAAATCTGGATCTCGACGGCGCAAGTCGCCAACAAGATGCTGCTGCTGGCGCGCACCACCCCGCTGTCCGAGGTGGATAAACCCACGCAAGGCCTGTCGCTGTTCTACACAGACCTGGACCGCGAAAAGATCGAAGTGCGGGAAATCGAGAAAATGGGCCGCAAAGCCGTGGACTCGAACATGCTGTTCATCGATGGGCTACGCATTCCGGTGGCCGATCGCATCGGCGAAGAAGGCCGCGGTTTTGAATACATCCTGCATGGCCTGAACCCCGAACGCATCCTGATCGCGGCGGAAGCCGTGGGCATCGGCCGCGCCGCGCTGGACCGGGCGGTGAAGTATGCCGGCGAACGCACCGTGTTCGGCCGCCCCATCGGCCAGAACCAGGGCATCCAGCACCCGCTGGCGCAGGCCTGGATGCAGTTGGAAGCGGCGGATCTGATGGTGTTCAAGGCGGCCAGCATGTATGACGCCGGCCAGCCCTGCGGCCCCTACGCCAACACGGCCAAGTACCTGGCGGCCGAAGCCGGCTACAACGCCTGCCAGACGGCGGTGATGACGCTGGGCGGCATGGGCTACGCCAAGGAATACCACGTGGAACGGCTGCTGCGCGAGAGCTTCATCCCCCGCATCGCCCCGGTCAGCCCGCAGCTGATCATGTGCTTCATCGCGGAAAAAGTGCTGGGGCTGCCGAAGTCGTACTAAGGCGCAGGTCGCGGACCAGGCTCGCGCCCAACCGCCCGAAAGACCGGCAGCCGTTCAGGCCTGCTGTTCCAGGGCGGTACACGCCGCCCGCAGGATGCGCGCATAGGCTTCCTGCTGCGGCTCGATCCGGTAGATCGGGCCGCCCACGGAAATCGCATAGTGTTCGCCCGACAAGGTGACGGGCCAGGCGATGGCGCCCACATCGGCGATGGATTCCCCGCTATTCATGAACCAGCCCCGTTGGCGTGACCGCAGAAGATCGTCCTGCAACGCCTGCGGCGTGACAAGCGTGCGCTCGTTGTAGCGGGTCATCGTCATACCAGCCATCATCGCGCCGCGGGCGGCGTCATCCATCAGCGACATCAGCGCCTTGCCCAGCGAATTGGCGTGTACGTCTTTGAACTCGCCGGCAACGGGCGCGTATCGGATGGTATGAGGTGAATCCAGCACATCCAGATAGACCACGCGGCCGTCCTGGGTCAGCTTGGCGAAAACAATCGTTTCGCGGGTAGCGTCCCTTAATTCAAGCAGGCTGGGATAAACGCGATCCAGAACGGGATCTGAGCGAGCAATGCGCTGGGCCATGGCCAAGAGGCGGCCCGTGGGGTAGTAGCCCTGGCGCCGGCCGGTTTCATACAGATAGCCCAGGCTGGTCAGGGTGCGGATCAGGGCCAGGCAGCTGGAGACGGGGACATCCAGAAGACGGGCCAATTCCGACAAGGGCAGCGCGCGTTTTTCGCGGGCAAAGGTTTCGATGATTTCGATGACTCGCAGCGCCGTCTTGACACTCATTGCCCGATCCGAACTATTTAGCACGTGAAACATCTGGCTCGCCGGGGGCTAAAGTTCCCTGCGGATATGCCGTTATGGTAGCTGAGAATTCCCTGAAAACAGCGCGTTCCTCCGAGACGCCCACATCGCCGCTGGAGTGATCATGGCCGTAACCCCCTTAGCCCCCGCTACGTTCGCACCCCCCGCGATCACGCCGGCACCCGTCGTGGCCGATCCGGCCGTGAGCGTGACGCCGACCGTCGCTGCGACCAATAGCGGCGCCTCCGACAGCGCCACGTCGGAACAATCAGACTCGCAGAAGCTGCCTTTGGACAAGGCGCTGGATGAAATCAACGACCAGATGAAAGCCTGGTCCACGCAACTTCAGTTCGAGATTGACCCCAACGTGCACCAAGTCGTGGTTTCGGTCGTGGACGCTGAATCAGGTGACGTTATTCGCACCATCCCCAGCGAAACGGTGCTGAAAATCGCCAAAATGATCGTAAACATGCAAGGCAACGGCATCAAAACAACAGCCTGATACGACCCTTAAAACGGCGTTTATCGCCTGTTTTGGCGCCAATCCGTGAGGGAAGCGCCGAATTAGGCCCGCCTTATGCCCTTACCCGGCCAATCGCCGGCACCGTATTTTTGACAGAATCGCATCGCTAGGAAGGAATTTCACATGGCCACCATCACTAACCTCGGTTCGACCTCCGGTTTGCCCCTGGAAGAGATCCTCACGAAGCTGCAAGCGGCTGAGGATAAACGGCTGAGCATTTACTCCACCCGCCAGGCCAGCTACGAGGCCCGCGTCAGCGCATTCGGCCAAGTGCAAAGCGCCGTCGAAGCGCTGCAAAAGGCTGCCGAGACGCTGGGCAAGACGACCACGCTTGATGCCGTGAAGGCGAGCGTAGTGGGCGACGGCCTGAGCGCCACCGTGGGTACCGATGGTGCGACCGTGGGCGAGTACAGCATCAATGTGAAAAACCTGGCTGCCGCCCAGACGCTGCAATCGGGTGTGGTCGCCGACCGCAAGACCTCCCACGGCGCCTCCGGCTCGTTTGAAATCGAGCTGGCCAACGGCGACAAGCGCACGATCACGCTGGATGACACGTCGCTCAATGGCATTGCAAAAGCCATCAACGCGGATGACGAAGCTGGCGTGCGCGCCACCATCATCACCGACGGTAACGGTGCAAGCTACCTGATGCTGAGCGCCAGAAACACGGGCGAACAAGCCGCGGTGAAGTCCATCACGGTGACGGGTACGCCCGAGCTCAAGGACATCCTGAACTACAACACCGATCCAGCCGACACCAGCGCCAAGCTCACGCAGCAAACGGCGGCGGCCGATGCCGAAATCGAGATCAACGGCATCACGGTCAAGAGCGGCAGCAACAACATTTCGACCGCAATTGACGGCATCACCCTGAACCTCACGGCCAAGACTGAAATTGGCAAATCCGTGACGTTGAAGCTGACCAGCGATACCGCGGTGGCCAGCAAGGCCGTGCAGGRCTTCGTCACGGCCTACAACGCGCTGCAAAGCACGATCACGAAGCTGACCGCTTTCGACATCACCGCCGAGACCAACCAGGCCTTGACCGGCGACAACACCACGCGCGGCATCCAGTCGTCGATGTCGAATGCATTGCAGGTGTTCACGGGCGGCGATACCGTGCGCTCCATCGCCGACCTGGGCATTTCGACGGACCCTAAGACGGGCCTGCTGAAGCTGGACCAAACCAAGCTGGACAAGGCGCTGACCGGCAACCCCGCCGACGTCAAGCGTCTGCTGACCTCGACGGATGGTCTGGCCTCGAAGTTCGCCGTCGCCACCGGCAACGTGCTGGGCGACAACGGCTCAATCAAGGCCAGCAAAGACGGCCTGGCCAAGTCGATCGAAGATGTGAAGGAACAGCTGGCCCGCGCGACCAGCTCCAGCACCGCCCAAATGGACATCATGCGCGCGCAGTTTGTTGCGCTGGACAAGTTCGTGGCACAACAAACGGTGACGGCCAACTACCTCACCCAGCAATTCGCGGCCCTGGCCAAATCAACGTAATTTTTAGAAGATGCATTAATGACTTACGCCGCCCGCCGCCCCACTGGCTCGCATTCTGTCCGGTCCTACGCCGATATCGGCCTGGAAACGCAGATCCTGGGCGCCAGCCCGGAACGGCTGATCTCTCTGTTGTATCTCGGTGCCCGCGCGGCCATCGGACAGGCACGTATCCATTTGCAGGAAGAGCGGATCACAGAGCGCGGCGCGGCCATCTCGAAGGCGATCAAGATCGTCGACGAAGGCCTGAAGACCGGACTGAACATGGAGGCGGGCGGGGAAATTGCCGCAAACCTTGCTCGCCTCTACGACTACATTGTCCGTACGCTTTTGATGGCAAATCTTAAGGCGGACGCCGAGCAGCTTGAAATTGCCGATCGCCTGTTGGCGGACTTGGCCGACGCTTGGCAGACATCCATTGACCGCCCTGCCGGCGGTATGCAGCCTTGATGGCACGGCGCAAACCATCCCAGCCCGCCAGCAAACGCCCGAGATTTCCATGACGTCCCTTACCCAGCCCACCACCCCCATCCTGGAACGCTATCAGGAGATTGCTCTCATCACGAGCGACATGCTCGCGGCCGCCCAGGCGGGCGACTGGGATGCCGCGATGGTCCACGGGCAACAATACTGCGAACAGGTCGAGCGCCTTCGCGTCACCGAACGCACCCATCCCCTGGATGACGCCGCGCGCGCCATGAAGTACGACCTGCTCGTCCGCATTCTCGAAAACGATGCGTTGACACGGGACCTGGCTCTGCCCCAATTGGCTCGGCTTGGCGAACTGCTGGGCCGCATGAAGCGCCAGCAGACCCTGCTGTCCGCCTACGGCAACCGAGCGCCTGAAGAATGAGCGTAGGTCCCGCCGCACTCGGTAACGTCCTGGTGCAGCGGTTGGACGCCGTGCTTGGCACGACGATGTCCGCCGCCAACGCCAACCAGGTCTCAGGGGCACGGCCAGACGCCGTCAGCCAGCCCGGCAACCTTGAAAAGCCGGGTTCCGCGGACGGCTCCGCCCGCGACCCTAGGCAAGGCATTCAAACTGGCGGCGCCCGAGGCGACCGCCAGAATACTGTTGTCGACGCGAAGACCGCTGCCGCGCTGGCGCTCGCGGCGCGTGGCCTCGTCACCAGCAGCGACACTACGGCCTCTGCCCCGACAACGCTCGGCACAACCGCCCGCACGATTCTCGCGCTGCTAGCCCAGTACCCGGAAGCTGCGCCTGCAGTCCAGGGGCGCGCACCGCTTTGGAACGCCAATGGCGCGCCGGGCCAGACGGCGGAACAGCCAGGCCAGCCTGGCCAGGCCACTACCGCCGGCCAGCCGCCCGCGAACACGACGGCAGCGCAGGCCGCCGCGCCGATGACGGGCGCGGCCACCACAGCTGCTGCTGCCGCAGCGACGGCTGCCGCAGCGACGGCTGCCGCAGCGACGGCTGCCGCAACCACGACTGCAGCGGCGACGGCCAAGGCTGGCCAACCCGGCGCTCCCACCGACGCTGCGCGCGGCGCCGATGCCACGACGCATGCCTCGCTGGCAGCCAGCGGACCGTCCGCCCGGCTGCTGGGCCAGGCGCTACGCCAAGCCCTGCAAACGAGCGGCCTGTTTTATGAATCGCATCTGACAGACATGGTGTTTGGCCGAACCAACCCGTCGTCGCTGCAGAACGAGCCGCAAGCCAAGCTGACCAAGGATGCCGCAGCCCAAAATACGGCAGCGCCGCGTGGCCGGGCGGATTCCGCTACCGCCGGGCGCGCGGGTGGCGGCGCCGATGCGCCGTCCGGCACGGGTTCCTCTGCCACGTCGGCTCCAGGCGGCCCGGTTTCCGGCATTCACCAGGACTTGACCGTTCTGGTGCGCCAGCAACTCGATGTCCTGGCCAACCAGTCCCTGACCTGGCAAGGCGAAGCCTGGCCCGGCACGCCGATGGAATGGGAAGTGGAACGCGACCCTTATGGCGGCGACCCCGATTCCGCCACGCCCACCTGGGCCACGCGCCTGAAGCTGGACCTGCCCCGCCTGGGTCTGGTCGACGCCCGGCTGAACCTGGCGGGCGATCAGATCGTGCTGCAATTGGTTGCGCCGCTTGCCGCCGGTGAAATCAATGATGCGTCAGATCAGTTGCGCTCGCGCCTCTTGGCGGCCGGCCTGACCTTGAGCAATCTGGCGGTCAGCGTGACCGACCCGCGCCCCGTCATCCCGGCCGATTTCTGATGAGCACCCGCAGCCCCTCCCCGGACGACGGCCTGGACGTGAACCCCAACGCGAATCCCAACGCCAACCGCAACGCCGCGGTCGCCATTTCCTATGACGACAAGGACGGCGCGCCGCGCGTGGTCGCCAAGGGTTACGGCCAGCTGGCGGACACCATCGTCCGCGCCGCCGAAGAAAATGGCCTTTATGTGCACGAATCCCGCGAATTGGTGGGCTTGCTCATGCAAGTCGACCTGGATGCACATATTCCCCCCCAACTGTACGTAGCAGTGGCAGAATTGCTGGCCTGGCTGTATCGCCTGGAATCGCGCGAGCTTCCCGACGCGCCGCCACCTGCCTGATCTCACTCTCTAAGGACCACCATCGTGTTGGATGCCAGCGACCCGGAATTCCTGCTGACCCGGCCGGAAGACATGCGCTCAGCCCTGTTTGAACTGACGCACCCCGACAGTCACATCCTCGTACGCGACGCCGCCGACCGCGAAATGGCCGTGCTGGTGCTGGGTGCGGACAAGCAGACCCGCCAATTCTTCTGGCGCCCGCGCGACTATGCCGGCGCCGACTTCGAACAGTCGGACAACATGGGGTTGCTAAGCGGCACCACGTTCCACTTCCATGCCACCGCCTACGGCGGCGTGCAGATCCGCTTTCGCGTGCAGCGCCCGGAAGTCATTCATTTCGATGACGGCAGCGCGGCGCTCATGTCGCCCTTCCCCGACCGCCTGGCCCGCATCCAGCGCCGCAAGATGTTCCGCGCCTCGCTGGCGACCGGCGGCGGCCTGTGCCAGGCATCCTGGCAACCGGACCCCAAGCAAAAACCCTACCGCTTCACCGTGCGCGACATCTCTGTCGACGGTGTGGGCCTGCGCGTGGAGCTTGCGGTGCCCACCCTGCCGGAACGCGGCACGGTGATGGAAGACGTGCAGCTGGATTTCGGCGACCTGGGCAAATTCAACGCCAACCTTGAAGTGCGCAATGTCTATCCGATTTCAGGCCAGCCGATGATCCAGCCTGACAGCCCGGACGAACCGGCGCCCAAGCACGTATCGCTGACCGGCGAACCGCCGATGAGCCACATGGGCGCCGTGTTTCTGAATCTGGATGCGCGCCAGGAAAACTGGCTGCAGAAAGTGGTGTGGCGCCTGGAAAAAGGCGCGCAGCGCGATTGATGTGCAAAGGGCCTTTCCACTGGAAAGGCCCTTTTTCAATGGCCCGCGTAGCGGACCAGGATCGATGCCTTAAACGGCCATCGACGAGATTTCCTTGTAGGCCGCAACCAGCTTGTTGCGCACCTGCACCGCCGTCTGAAAGCCAAGGCTGGCTTTCTGCATGTCGATGATGACATCGTTCAACGAAATGTCGGGAGCGCCCATTTCAAAGGCGCGAGCCTGCGCCGACGACGCGTTCTGTGCCGACGTCACGCGGCGGATCGAGCGCTGCAACTCGGCGGCGAAACCGTCGGGCTGGCCGACCATTTCTCCTGCGGCGAGATTGCCGGTTTCCGCCTTGCTCACGACGGTGCGCATCTGCTGGAGCATGCTTTCGATGCCGGACAAGCCTGATACAGCCATTACTGATTCCTTGCTGGTGGGGCATGACGCCAATGTTGCGCAAAGCGTAACGCCGTTCGCGCAAGTCCATAGCCGATAAAAACCGCCAAAAACCCCGACATTTCCACGAATGCCGCCGCCCCTGCAGAACAGCATGGCGGCCAAGCCCGCTTTGGTGTCGACATAGAAGATAAGTAACGCCAAAAACCCGCTGTTTTCATCGATTGGGATTGTCGTACCAACGGCAATAATCCAGGCTCTCCCCAGACCAGAAGCACGTTGCATGTGTAATCTGCCCCACCAAGACATGAAGTCATTTTCCCTGCTCCGCGTAGCCAGCGGGAGCCGTCGATGAATCAGCAAGCCACTCTGAGCTCGTCGCTGCTCGCGAAGTTCCCCGTGCTGGAAAAGGTTCGCGCACTGCCCAAGCCCATTTTGCTGGGCGCGGCCGCTGCCATCGTTGCGCTGATCGCCGCGGCGGTAATGTGGAGCAGCGAACCCAAGTACAAGGTGCTGTTCTCGAACCTGGACGACCGCGATGGCGGCGCCATCGTGACGGCCCTGGGCACAATGAACGTCCCCTACCGCTACAACGAAACCGGCACCGCGCTGCTCGTTCCGGCCGACCGCGTCTATGACGCCCGGCTGCAACTGGCTTCGCAAGGGTTGCCGCGCGGCGGTTCGGTCGGCTTCGAGCTGATGGACAACGCCCGCTTCGGCGCCAGCCAGTTCGCGGAACAGATCAACTATCAGCGCGGCCTGGAAGGCGAGCTGGCGCGTTCGATCGAAGCCATGCACACGGTGCAACACGCCCGCGTCCACTTGGCCATGCCGCGCCAGTCGCTGTTCGTGCGTGAACGCCAGGCGCCCACCGCGTCGGTGCTGCTGAACGTGTACCCCGGCCGCAGCCTGAGCGACTCCCAGGTGTCTGCGATTTCCTGGCTGGTGGCCTCCAGCGTGCCCGAACTGACCGCCGAAAGCGTGTCGATCGTTGACCAGAACGGCCGCCTGCTGTCGGCGCCGGCTGGCGAAGGCCGCGGCATGGATGCTGACCAGATGCGCTACGTGCGCGAGATGGAACAGCGCACCGTTGAACGCATCCTGACGATCTTGAATCCGCTGGTTGGCCCGGGCAACGTCCACGCCCAAGCCAGCGCCGACATGGACTTCGCCCGCCGCGAAGAAACGTCCGAGGTCTATCGTCCGAACCAGGAACCTGGCCAGTCCGCGGTGCGCAGCCAGCAAACCAGCGACTCCACTCAGCGCGGCATCAACCCCGCTCAAGGCGTGCCGGGCGCGCTGTCGAACCAGGCGCCTCCGAATGCGCAAGCGCCGCTGGCCAACCCGCCCGCGCAGCAGCCGCCCCGTCCGGGCCAGCCGCAGCAGCCGGCCAATGCCCAGCAGCAACAGCAACAACAGCAGCAGACCGGCACCCAAAACGCCGGTGGCAGCCTGAACGAACGCCGCGACGCCACGACGAACTACGAAGTGGACCGCACGATCAGCCACATCAAGCAGCCGGTGGGCAACCTGAAGCGCCTGTCGGTGGCCGTGGTGGTGAATTACATCCGCGACAAGGACGGCGAGCCGCAAGCCCTGCCGCCCGAAGAACTGAGCAAGCTGACCAATCTGGTGCGCGAAGCCATGGGCTATTCGGAAACGCGTGGCGACTCGCTGAACCTGGTCAACAGCCAGTTCAACGATGGCCCGCCGCCGGTGCCGATGTGGCGTGATCCGGAAATGATCGCCCTGTTCAAGACGATTCTGGCTTGGCTGGTGGGTCTGGTGATTGCGCTGTGGCTGTACCGCAAGGTCCGCCGTTCGGTCACCGAGTACCTGTACCCGGTGGTTGATCCGGAAGTGGCTGAAGCCGAGCGCGTTGAAGCTGCCCGTGAAGCACAAGACGCCGCCCGCGCCAAGGAAACGAACCGCTACGAAGACAACCTGGAACGTGCCCGCACGATGGCTAATAAAGATCCGCGCGCCGTCGCGATGGTTCTGCGCACCTGGATGAGCAAAGATGACAAATGATTCCACTCCGATGGACGGCATGACGCGCAGCGCCGTCCTGATGATGTCGCTGGGCGAAGACGCCGCGGCCGAGGTCTTCAAATACCTCAGCGCCCGTGAAGTGCAGCAGGTCGGCGGGGCCATGGCCAGCTTGAAGCAGGTCACCCGCAACGACGTGGCCGTGGTGCTGGAAGAGTTCCGCCAGGAAGCCGACCAGTTCATGGCCGTCACGCTGGGTTCGGACGACTACATCCGCAGCGTGCTGACCAAGGCGCTGGGCAGCGACCGCGCGGCCGGCCTGATCGAAGACATTCTGGAAGCCGGCGACAGCGGCAGCGGCATCGATGCGCTGAACTGGCTGGACCCCAACACCGTGGCCGAGCTCATCGGCGACGAACACCCGCAGATCATCGCAACGATCCTGGTGCACCTGGAGCGCGACCGCGCGGCCGGCGTGCTGGCGCTGCTGACCGACCGCCTGCGCAACGACGTCATGCTGCGTATCGCCACCTTCGGCGGCGTGCAGCCGGCAGCCTTGTCCGAACTGACCGAAGTGTTGAATTCCGTGCTGGCTGGCCAGGGCGCCAAGCGCAGCAAGATGGGCGGCGTGCGTACCGCGGCCGAGATCCTGAACATGATGAATTCCTCGGACGAGGAAACCGTTGTGGCCAGCCTGCGCGAACGCGACAACGACCTGGCGCAGAAGATCATCGACGAGATGTTCGTGTTCGACAACCTGCTCGACGTCGAAGACCGCGCCATCCAGCTCATCCTCAAGGAAATCGACAACGACACGCTCATGGTTGCGCTCAAGGGCGCCCAGGAAGAGCTGCGTGCGAAGTTCCTGCGCAACATGTCCAGCCGCGCCGCCGAAATGCTGCGCGAGGACCTGGAGGCGCAAGGCCCGATCCGCATGTCGAAGGTCGAAGCCGAACAGAAGAAGATTCTGCAGATCGCCCGCCGCCTGGCCGAAAGCGGCCAGATCGTGCTGGGCAACTCCGGAGACGACGCGTATGTCTGAAGCGGACAACGGCGCGACGACGCTCATCTCGCGCAGCGCCGCCTGGCGGCGCTGGCAGATGCTGTCGTTCGACGAGCCGGCGACCGTCGAAGTCGAGCCCGAACCGGAACCCGATCCGGGCCCGGACCCCGCGGTGGTGATGGCGCAACTGCGCGCCCAGGCCATGGCCGAAGGGCGCGAGGAAGGCTACGCGCAAGGCCATGCGGCCGGCGCCGAAGCCGGGCAGCAGACCGGCCACGAAGCGGGTTTTGCCGCGGGCCGCGAAGCCGGTTACGCCGAGGGCCTGGCCCAGGCGCGCGAACAAGGCGCGGCAGAAGCGCAGCGGTTGCATGCGCTGGTTCAAGCCTGCGCCACATCGCTGGGCTCGCTGGAAGAAAAGATGGGCCAAAGCCTGCTGACGCTGGCGCTGGACATTGCGCAGCAGGTCGTGCGCACCACCCTGTCGGAACAACCCGAGACGGTGGCCGCCGCCGTGCGCGACGTGCTGCACATCAACCCGTCCGCGGGCGGCCAGATGCGCTTGTGGGCCAACCCCGAAGACATCGAGCTGATCCGCCTGCACCTGGCCGACGAATTGAAAGAAGGCCATTGGCGCGTGCTGGCCGATGAGTCCATTGCACGCGGCGGTTGCCGCGCCGAGACGCCGTTCGGCGATATCGACGCCACGCTGCAAACCCGGTGGCGCCGCGTCGCGGCGTCCTTGGGCCGCAACGTGTCGTGGGAGGACCCGGCGTGAACGGCAATCCGGCTCCGGCTCAGCCCGGCCAGACGGCTGTGCCCGCGGCGTCCGCACCGGCATCCGCGCCGGCGGCCGCCGCGCTCGCACTGGCCGCCACCACCGTGCCCGTGCTGGATCGCTGGAAAACCCAGCTGGAGATCGGCTCGATCCGCGCCGCCTCCACCGACCCGTGGCTCGTCAGCGGCAAGATCACGCGCGCCACCGGCCTGGTGCTGCACGCCACCGGCCTGCGCCTGCCGGTGGGCGCCGCCGCCCGCATCGAAATCGCGCGCGGCCATGACCACTGGGCCGACGCAGAAGTCGTGGGCTTTGACGGTCACACCCTGTATTTGATGCCGCAGGCCGATATTTCCGGCCTGCCGCCCGGCGCGCGCGTCGTGCCTGGCGAACCGCCCGTGCAACGCGCGATTCCGCTGCCGCGCAAGGCCGAATTGAACGGCAACGCCAAACCGCAGCTGGGCCGCCACTTGCCCGTGGGCAATGCGCTGTTGGGCCGCGTGCTGGATGGCGCTGGCCGCCCGCTGGACGGCTTGGGCCCACTGACCGGCGCCGAACTGGCGCCGCTGTCCGCCCAGCCGATCAACCCACTGTCGCGCGCCCCGATTGACACCGTGCTGGACACGGGCGTGCGCGCCATCAACGGCTTGCTGACCGTTGGCCGCGGCCAGCGTATGGGTCTGTTTGCCGGCTCCGGCGTGGGTAAATCCGTGCTGCTGGGCATGATGGCCCGCTACACCAAGGCCGACGTCATCGTCGTGGGCCTGATCGGTGAACGCGGCCGCGAAGTGAAAGAATTCATCGAGCACAACCTGGGCCCCGAAGGCCTGGCGCGCTCGGTTGTGGTGGCCGCACCTGCCGACGTCTCGGCGCTGTTGCGCCTGCAAGGCGCGGCCTACGCCACACGCCTGGCCGAACATTTCCGCGACCAGGGTCTGGACGTGTTGCTGATCATGGATTCGCTGACCCGCTACGCCATGGCGCAACGGGAAATCGCGCTGGCAATCGGCGAGCCGCCGGCCACCAAAGGCTATCCGCCGTCGGTGTTCGCCAAGCTGCCGATGCTGGTTGAACGCGCCGGGATGGGCGCGCCTGGCCCCTCGGGCAAGGCCGGTTCCATTACCGCGTTCTATACCGTGCTGGCCGAAGGCGATGACCAGCAAGATCCGATCGCCGATTCGGCGCGCGCGATTCTGGACGGCCACGTGGTGCTGTCGCGCCATCTGGCCGAAGCCGGTCACTACCCCGCCATCGACATCGAAGCGTCGATCTCACGCGCCATGACCTCGCTGATCACGACGCAGCAATTCGCCATCGTGCGCCGCTTCAAACAAAACCTGTCGCGCTACCAGCGCAACCGCGACTTGATCGCCGTGGGCGCCTACGCCGCCGGCAACGATCCACAGCTGGACGAAGCCATTGCCCGTTATCCCCGTCTTGAAGCCTTCTTGCAGCAAGACGTTGGCGAGAACATCGGCTATGAAGACGCCGTCAACCAGTTGCGCGCCAGTTTTGAGTTAAGGGACACCTATGCCTAGCCAATTGCCCTTGGACATGTTGATCAACCTGGCTAAAGAGAGCACGGATGAAGCCGCGCGTCTCTTGGGCCGGCTCAGCGCCGAACGCACCAATGCCGAACGTCAGCTCGGCATGCTGAACGATTACCGCCAGGACTATCTGGAGCGCTTGCAGCAGGCGATGACGACGGGAATGTCGGCCAGCGACTGCCATAACTATCAGCGCTTCATTGGCACCCTGGACGACGCCATCGGCCAACAGCAAGGCGTGCTGCGCCAGGCGGATGAAAACCTGGCCAAGGGCCGCCAATACTGGCAGCAGGAAAAGCGCAAGCTCAGTTCCTACGACGCCTTGGCGCAGCGCGAAATGCGCGCCCAGGCCGTGGTGGAATCCCGCCGCGAACAACGCGCCAACGACGAATACTCCGCCCGCCTGGTCCAGCGCCAAGCCGGCATGCATTAAGCAATACCTAACAGGAAGCCCAAGATGACCGCTCCCCTGCCCTTGCCGACGATCGCTCCGGTCGCGCCGACGTCCATCGCTGATGCGTTGGGCGCCAACAAGACGCCCGCGAACAAGAAAGGCCCCAGCTTCTCCGACGTGCTGGCTCAGCAGCGTCCGAAGCCGTCGGCCGATTCGCGCCCGGCGAACAATGGCGCCAAGACGCCCGGCAAAAACACGAACACCGCCAGCGACGCCGCCAGCAAGGCTGAAGGCGCTGCCGCCGGTGCAATCAACGAGGCTGTCACGACGGCGACCGCTGCCGAAGCCGGCGCGCTGGCCGTTGCCGCGCAACAACCGGCTGCGCCCGTGCTGCCGCAACAAGCGCTGGACATCGCCGCGCAAGCCGCCGAACAGGTGCAGCTTGCCCGTGGCAACGCGCAGGCTGCCGCCACCGCCATGAGCAGCGGCGCCGCCGTGCTGACCGCAGCGCTCACGGCCGCCGATAGCCCCGCCACCGCACAGACCCCGGTCGCCGCGACGGCCTTGCAGGCCGAAGCCGCCGCCGCGATTGCCGCGCGTAACGCGCAAGCCGCTCAGCCCGTGCTGACCGAAGCCGTCAAGCCGGGCAGCGCCGTGGCCGCCGTGGCCGCTACTGCCGTCGCCGAGGTCGCGCCTGCCGCCGCCAAGCCGGCCGCCAAGGCCGACACGCCGCGCCTCGCGCCCGAGATCGCACTGCCGCGAGTCCCGCGCGCAACCACGGCCGATGCTGACGCCAAGCACACCACCACGTTGCCCGCGCATACCGAAGAAGAACTGACCGCCGCACTGAACAGCACGGCCCAGCAATTCCAGGCCCCGCAACATGGCGCGTCCGCGCAAGACCAATTGGCGCAAGCGCTTGCCGCCGCCACCCAGCGTCAGGCCGCCCCGGTTGCGAACCAGGCCGCCATCGCCGCGCCTGCGGTGCCCGTCGTGATGCAGATCGCCACCCCGGTTGGCGGTACGCATTGGGGCACGGAACTTGGCCAGCAAGTGGTGATGATGAGCACCAACGCACGCCAAGGCATGCAGACCGCCGAGCTGCGCCTTGACCCGCCGGATCTGGGTCCGCTGCGCGTCAGCCTGAACCTGGCCGACGGCGTGGCCAGCGCCTCGTTCGTGTCGGCGCACGCGTCGGTGCGTCAGGCTATCGAAACCGCAATTCCGCAGCTGCAACAGGCGTTGGCGCAAGCCGGCATCTCGTTGGGTCAGACCAGCGTCGGCGAACAAACCGCGCAGCAGGAATTTGCACAACAGAACGGCAACGGCGGCTCGCAGCGCCAGTCCGGCGGCGCATCGGTGGTTGCCGATGGCGCAGCCGACAACGCAGCGCCTGTCGTGACCGCGTCGCGCAATGCCAACGCCCTGGTAGACACCTTCGCGTAATAAACGAGCGGCCCGCGCCCAGCAATGGACGCGGGCGGTGCAGCAATAGCTTGAGATACGCGGCTTTCGCCCTGTTTTTCGCCTCCAAGCCGAGGCGTCTTTTCGGGCAGAATGCTTTCATCCACTAAGAATCCGTTTTCACCAGCGGCCCAATACGCATCGAAACCGAGATGGCGACTTCCAAAACCATAACCGCGCCGACAGGCGCTAAGAAATCCGGTGGCATCGGCATTGTTCGCATGCTGCTGGCCCTTCTGGTCCTGCTCATCGTCGCCGCCGCTAGCGCGGGCGGCACGTGGTTCATCACCCAGCGCATGCAGCAGCCGCCCGCCGGCGCCGCAGTGCAATTGGGCGTGGGCCAGGTTCCTGGCGGCCAGCCTGGCCAGCCCGGCCAAGCAGGTCAAGCCGGCCAGGCCGGCGCAGGTCCGCAAGCCACGCCGACGACCTTCGTCGCCCCGCCTGCCGGCCCTATCGCCGTGCCCGCACCGATTTTCGTGCCGATCGAAGCCTTCACCGTCACGCTGCAAAACGCTGACACCGAACGCATCATGCACGTCGGCCTGACGCTGCGCGTCAGCGATGAGCAAACGCGCACGCGTCTGGAAAAGTACATGCCTGAAGTGCGTAGCCGCATCCTGATGGTGCTGTCGTCGCAATCGCCCACCGGCGTGCAGACCCAGCAAGGCAAGACCGACATGGCCAACGCGATCAAGCAGGCAGTCAACCGCCCGTTCTCGCCCCTGCCGGACGGCCAGTATGTCACCGACGTACTGTTCACGGCGTTCGTGGTGCAATAAAGATGGCCTACGAGGCATTTCTTTCGCAGGACGAAGTCGATGCGCTGCTGGCTGGCGTCACCGGCGAGAGCGATAGCAAGTCAGAAGCGGCAAGCTCCACGGATGGCGCGCGCGCCTATGACCTGAGCTCGCCCGAGCGCGTCGTGCGCCGCCGCATGCAGACGCTGGAGCTGATCAACGAGCGTTTTGCGCGCCACATGCGCAACGTGCTGTTGAACTTCATGCGCCGCAGCGCAGACATCACGGTCGGCTCGATCAAGATCCAGAAATACGCGGACTTCGAACGCAACCTGCCGGTGCCGAGCAATCTGAACATGATTCAGATGAAGCCCCTGCGCGGCACGGCGCTCTTCACGTATGACCCGAACCTGGTGTTCCTGGTCATCGACAGCCTGTTCGGCGGCGATGGCCGCTACCACACGCGCGTCGAAGGCCGGGACTTCACCACGACCGAACAGCGCATCATCCGGCGCCTGCTCAACCTGACCCTGGAAAGCTACGGCAAGTCCTGGGACCCCGTCTATCCGATCGAATTCGAGTATGTGCGCTCGGAGATGCACACCAAGTTCGCCAGCATCACCGGCAACAATGAAGTGGTGGTCGTCACCTCGTTCCACATCGAATTCGGCGCGACCGGCGGCGACCTGAACATCTGCCTGCCCTACTCCATGATCGAGCCGGTGCGCGATCTGCTGACGCGGCCGTTGCAAGAAACCACGATGGAAGAAGTGGACCAGCGCTGGTCGCAGCAGCTGTCGCGCCAGGTGCGCAGCGCCGATATCGACGTGGTCGCGGAATTTGCGCGCATCCCGTCGTCGATCCGCGAGCTCATGAGCCTGAAGGTGGGCGACGTCCTTCCCGTGGACGTCCCCGACACAATCATTGCCAACGTGGATGGCGTACCGCTGATGGAATGCGGTTACGGCGTCTTCAACGGCCAGTACGCCCTGCGCGTGCAGAACATGTTTACCTACGATACCGATTCACACGAGGCCCCCGACCATGACTGACAAGAACGAGCCTGGCACCGGCTCGTCCCCGGCCGACGACTGGGCCGACGCGCTCGCCGAACAATCCCGCGCCAATCCGCCCACCCAGGCCGATGGCCTGAAGCCGCAGGACGACTGGGCAGCCGCGATGGCTGAACAGACCGCCTCCACGCCGCCCGCTGAAACGCCCGCCCCGGCAGCCGCCGCGCCGGCCGCTCCGGCTGCGCCCGCACCCGCCAAGCCCGCCGCGCAATCGGCGTCGCAATCGGTGTTCAAGCCGCTGGCTGGCACCACCGCAGGCGCCGGTACCGACATCGACCTGATCATGGACGTGCCCGTCCAGCTGACGGTTGAATTGGGCCGCACCCGCCTCACCATCAAGAACCTGCTCCAGCTGGGCCAGGGCTCGGTGGTGGAACTGGACGGCCTGGCCGGCGAGCCGATGGACATCTTCGTCAACGGCTACCTGATCGCCCAAGGCGAAGTCGTCGTCGTTGAAGACAAGTACGGCATCCGCCTGACCGACATCATCACCCCGTCCGAGCGGATCAACCGCTTGAACAACCGTCGTTGACGTCTGGCGCCATGACTGAGTCCGCCCTGCTGCGCGTCATCATCGGCCTGGTGCTGGTGGTGGCCGCCATCCTGGTTTCGGCCTGGCTGGCGCGGCGCGCCGGCCTGACTCAGCGTGGCGGCGGCAATGTGTTGAAGCAGGTCGCCAGCATGCCGGTCGGCCCGCGTCAGAGCATCGTTGTCGTCGAAATTGAAAACACCTGGCTGGTGGTGGGCGTTGGCCCGAACCAGCTCAACACCCTGCATACCCTGCCCGCCGGTCAATTGCCGGAGGGTTCGCCCTTGCCCGCCGCAGCGTTCGCGGCCAAGCTGGGCCAGGCGCTCAAGCGCCGCTAGCGCCATCCGCGCGATCCAAGCGATACCCATGAGTTTGCTCAACAGCACGACATCCCCCTCTCTCCGCTCGCGCGCGCTGCCCATGCTGGCCGCCGCCGCCGTGCTGGGCCTGGCCTTCTTTCCGGCCGGTGTCGTCGCCCAGGCCACCCTGCCCGCGCTGACCACCACGCCGGGCGCAAACGGCTCCGAAACGTACTCGCTCAGCATGCAGACGCTGCTGCTGATGACGTCGCTGTCGTTTCTGCCCGCCGCCCTGCTGATGATGACGGGCTTCACGCGCATCATCATCGTGCTGGGTCTGCTGCGCAGCGCGATGGGCACGGCGATGTCGCCGCCCAACCACGTGCTGATCGGGCTGGCGCTGTTCCTGACCTTCTATACGATGTCGCCGGTGTTCGACAAGATCTACGCCGACGCCTACAAGCCGCTGTCCGAAGGGTCCATCCAATTCGAGACGGCCGTTGAACGGGCCGCCGGCCCCTTGCGCACCTTCATGCTGCACCAGACGCGCGAGAACGATCTGTCGTTGTTCGCCAACCTGGCCAAGCTGCCCGCGCTGGAAGATCCGTCGCAAGTGCCGATGCGCATCCTGGTGCCGGCATTCATCACCAGCGAACTGAAGACGGCGTTCCAGATCGGCTTCACCATCTTCATCCCCTTCCTGATCATCGACCTGGTTGTGGCCAGCGTGCTGATGGCGCTGGGCATGATGATGGTGCCGCCCGTGACCGTGGCGCTGCCGTTCAAGCTGATGCTGTTCGTGCTGGCCGACGGCTGGAACCTGCTGATGGGCTCGCTTGCCCAGAGCTTCTACCAATAACGCCCGGAGACACGCCATGACCGCCGAAACCGTCATGACCATGGCCTACCAGGCGATGAAGATCGTCCTGGCGATGGCGGGTCCGCTGCTGCTGGTGGTGCTGGTGGTGGGCTTGATCATCAGCATCTTCCAGGCCGCCACGCAGATCAACGAAATGACGCTGTCGTTCATTCCGAAGCTGCTGGCCATGTGCGGCGTGCTGGTGCTGCTGGGCCCGTGGCTGATCGGCGTCATGGTCGACTACATCCGGCTACTGATCGGCCAGATCCCGATGCTGGTGTCCTGAGCGGCCGGGTTTTCCGCCTGCCCGCCGCCCGGTCCCCGCCGCCATGATCGCCTTCACGCTCGAACAGCTCAACGGCTGGATCGGCCAGTTTCTCTGGCCGTTCGTGCGTATTCTTGCGTTGGTCGGCACTGCCCCGCTGTTCTCTGAATCCATCATTCCGATCAAGGTCAAAGTGGGCCTGTCCTTCGTGCTGGCGGTGGCCGTCAGCCCCGCACTGGACCCCATGCCACCCATCTCTCCGGGCTCGTTCGCGGGCTTGTGGATGGTGATGCAGCAGGTGCTGATCGGTATCGCCATGGGTTTCACGATGCGCATCGTGTTCGCCGCAGTGCAGACCGCGGGCGAATTCGTCGGCCTGCAAATGGGCTTGTCGTTCGCGTCATTCTTCGACCCCAGCTCCGGCGCCAACACCGCCGTGCTATCGCGCTTGTTCAACATGATCGCGATGCTGACCTTCCTGGCGCTGGACGGCCACTTGCTGGTGCTGGCCGCGCTGGTGCGCTCGTTCGACACCTTGCCCGTCGCCATGATCCAGCTGCATCAGAACGGCTGGGGCGTGGTGGTGGAATGGGGCAAGACGGTGTTCGTATCGGGCCTGCTGCTTGCCCTGCCGCTGATCTGCGCGCTGCTCACCATCAACCTGGCCATGGGCATCCTGAACCGCGCGGCGCAGCAGCTGTCCGTGTTCTCGGTAGGTTTTCCGGTCACCCTCATTGTTGGCGTGACGGTACTTACCGTTGTGTTGCCACACGCGGGGCCGTTTCTGGAGACGCTGTTTGAGTCCGGCCTGGGCGCGATGAGCCGCGTAGTGGATGCGCTGGCGGGGCGATAGCGCCGTATCCCGCTCATAAAAAAACGGCCGCTTTTCAGCGGCCGTTTTGTTTTGCCTATCACACCCGGGACGTTACGGCTGACCCGTCAAGCGGAACACGCGGATCGTCTCGCGCAGCGCGCCAGATTGGGTGCCCAGCTGCATCACTGCGCCACCCAGTTCCTGCACCAGCGCCGTGTTCTGCACCGTCATTACATCCATTTGCGACACGGCCGTATCCACTTGCTCGATACCGCTGGACTGTTCCTGCGACGCCTGTGAGATCTCGCCGATGATGTCGGTGACGCGATGCACGGCGGCCACGATTTCTTCCATTGTGGCGCCGGCCTGTTCGGCCTGCGCCGAGCCTTCCGTCACGCGGTCGACGGAATCCTCGATCAGCCCCTTGATCTCCTTGGCAGCTTGCGCGCTCTTCTGCGCAAGGCTGCGCACTTCGCCCGCCACCACGGCGAAGCCCTTGCCGGATTCGCCGGCGCGCGCCGCTTCCACCGCCGCGTTCAAGGCCAGGATGTTGGTCTGGAACGCAATGCCTTCAATGATGCTGACGATGTCGGCGATCTTGCGCGAGCTGCTGGAGATGCCGTGCATGGTGTTCACCACCTGCCCCACCGCCACGCCGCCGCGGCGTGCCACGTCCATGCTGCTGGCGGCCAGTTGGTTGGCCTGCCGCGCATTGTCGGCGTTCTGGCGCACCGTGGACGTCAGTTGCTCCATGCTGGCGGCCGTCTGTTGCAGCGATGCCGCCTGGCCTTCGGTACGGCCGGCCAGTTCCTGGTTGCCGCGCGCAATGTGCACGGCGGCGTGCGTCGTGCCTTCGATGCCGCGATAGACGTCCTGCGCAATGCCGATCAGGCTTTTGCGCATCACTTCCAGCGAAAACTTCAGGCTGCCGATCTCGTCATCGGAATCCGCGATGATCTGCGTGGTGAGGTTACCGGCGGCGACTTGGCGCGCCATGTTGGCCGCGTCCACCATCGGGTCCAGCAACGAGCGCGACAGGCTCCAGCCCATGCCAAAAATGGCGAGGGCGGCCAGCGCAATCGCGCCGCAGCCCAGGCTTGCCGTCATCGTGCTCAAGCTGTCCCAATTGGCGTGCAGCCCATAGGCGCCCGCGGCCGCCATGATGGCGGAGGACAAAAACGAATGGCGGAACATGCGGCTGCGCACGCTGTTCCTGAAGGGAAACGCCAGCACATCCAGGCTGCGACGCCAGCCGGCGCGCACCGGCCGCCCGCGCAAGATACGCACGCCGCGCGCCGAGCCCTCGCGAATGCGCGCGTAGAGCTCCTCGGCCATTTCGACCTGCTCATCCGACGGACGCACGCGCACAGACGAATAAGCCACCACTTCGCCGTTCTCGACGATAGGCGTGGCGTTGGCCAGCACCCAGTAGTAGCCGCCGTCCTTGCGGCGGTTCTTGACCAGCCCCAGCCACGACTCTCCGGCTTGCAGCGTTTCCCACAGATCTTCGTAGGCTTCGGGCGGCATGTCGGGGTGGCGCACGATGTTGTGCGGCTTGCCGATCAGTTCTTCGCGGGTGAATCCGCTGACTTCGACGAACGCCGGGTTCGCGTAGACGATGCGGCCCTTGGTATCGGTACGCGAGATCAGGTATTGATCTTCACGCAGCTTGGTTTCCACGTCATTGACGGGTAGGTTCACGCGCACAGCTAGTCTCCAGTGACATCAATAGAGCAGCGAATGAATAGCAGCGAGCAAACCGGACTAGACGCCCCGCATCGACCTGTTCCCGCCTGGTTTGTCATGTCGACGCGGCTGCGCCGAATTTCAAACACTGTTCACCACCCTTTACAGGCGTTATTGTTATTAACGGTCTTATTCGTAAGAACTTAACGTGCGTAGTAAAAACGCAAGCGTTCTTATGACCGTCAGATATAAGGAACACGGCCGCGCTATCAGCGCGGCCGCGATCGTCCTGCCAAACCGCGCGAAGGCGACTTAGCCCTGCGTCAACGTCGGCGCGGCGTAGCCGCTCAATTGATGCGCCGGCACTTCGATCACTTCGCCAGCATTGATCTTGAACACCGCCACGGCTTCGGCCAGGCGGTGCGCCTGATCCTGCAAGGAACCGGCGGCAGCCGCCGCTTCTTCCACCAGCGCCGCGTTCTGCTGCGTCACTTCGTCCATCTGCGACACGGCACGGTTCACTTGATCAATACCGCTGGACTGCTCTTCGGACGCCGCCGAGATTTCGCCCATGATGTCCGTCACACGCTTCACCGAGGCCACGATCTCTTGCATCGTTGCGCCCGCGCGTTCCACCTGCTGCGAACCTGCGCCCACCTTGGTCACCGAGTCTTCGATCAAACCCTTGATTTCCTTGGCAGCTTGCGCGCTGCGTTGCGCCAGCGAGCGCACTTCGCCCGCCACCACCGCAAAGCCCTTGCCCTGCTCACCGGCACGCGCCGCTTCCACGGCGGCGTTCAACGCCAGGATGTTGGTCTGGAAAGCGATACCGTCAATGACGGAAACGATTTCCGAGATCTTGCGCGAGCTGGCCGAAATGCCCTGCATCGTGCTGACCACTTCCGACACGGCCGAACCGCCGCGCTCGGCCACGTCCGACGCGCTGGCCGCCAACTGATTGGCCTGGCGTGCGTTGTCGGCGTTTTGCTTTACGGTGGACGCCAGCTCTTCCATCGACGCCGCGGTTTCTTCCAAGGAAGCGGCTTGCTCTTCCGTGCGGCTGGACAGGTCCGTGTTGCCGGCCGCAATTTCACGCGAACCCACGGTGATCTCGTCCACGCCACGGCGCACCGTTGCGACGGTACGCGTCAGGCTTTCCTGCATGCGCTTCACGGCCGCCATCAATTGGCCGACTTCGTTGTGCGACTTCACTTCCACGCGGCTCGTCAGGTCGCCTGCGGCAATCTTGTCGAAGTGCTGGCCCGCTTCCACCAACGGACGCACCACCAGGCGGCCGAACAGGATGCGGCAGAACACCATCAGCAACAGCGCCAGGCCCACGGCCACGCCCACCGCCACCATGGCGCGGTTGAAGTTGGCTTCGGCCTGATCGATCGTCGCTTGCTGCTGGTCACCGATGTACTTGCTGAAATCGCTGATCGCCTCGATGAAGGCGGCGCTACGCGGGGTGCCGTATTCGTTGTTCACCATGTAGAACGTCGAATAGTCTTCGCTGCGCAGGGCTTCCACCATGGTGTCCACGCCATCGTCGATATACGAACGATAGCGGCGCACCAGGTTCATGGACAGCTGACGGCCGGTGTCGTCTTGCAGCATGTTCTTTTGGAAGTCAGCAAAACGGCTGCGCACGCCGGTCAGCAGATCCGTCGCGCCCTTCAACGCGGCGGCCGCGTCGCGAGCCGAATTCTCGCCGCTGCCCCAGCCGGATTCCTGCAGGTGGCGTGCGGCCACCATCAGGCTCACGCGGGCGCGCAGCATGTCGCTGTTGATCATCTCGACTTGCTTGGCGCGCTCGGTCAGCGCGTTGACTTCGCGGATGGACTCATAATTGTGTTGCAAGAAAAATGACGCCAGGCCACCGACGGCCGCGATCAAGATCGCGAAGAACGCCATAACCCACAGCAGCATCGTGCCGACGCGGGCGTCGCGCAAGCGCAGTTTGCGTTTCACCTTGGGCGCTCGCGCGGCCTTCTTCTTCCCGCCTTTGCCGGCCTTTGCGCCGGATTCGAGACTTGCTTCCATATTTTTCCCCATCCCTCAGGAACAGCTCTGACCAAATGAAAAACCACCCTCTGGACACGCCCTGTTACATGGGGTGTACATTCAGGGCGACGTTCATTGCGACTTGCGCCGCAATGCTCTGCCGGACTTACACGACTATTTGCCCACAGGCGCCAACCCGGCCGGTTCACCCGGGCCAGGAATGTAGATCGTTTGCACCTCGGGTTCCGCCGACGGCATCGGCGTCCAGGCCTGATTCAAATCAGGCGCGGGCGAAGGCCCCAGCAGTTTTTGGCGTTCCCAAGGTTCCAGCAGAATATTGGTGCTGTCGACGAGCCGCATCAGACGGCCATCCGGGCCGAATTGCAGCAGCGCTTCCTTACGGCTGTACAGGCCGTCGGCGACAAACGTGATCTTGAAGTCCCACAGGGCGAGGAGCGTCCCGTCGGTCTGTCTGTAAAGCTTGGTGGGCGGCGCGGTCAGCGCGCGCGAGGCCTCTTCCAGCGTCGTCTGCCCCGGCGTCAAGGTCGACAACTTGCCCGGGTCGAAGTTGTGACCCGTTGCCGCGCAGCCGCCAAGCAACAACGCGATGACGGCAGCCGCCAGAAGATGTATATAGCCTCGCATACCCTACCTATTCGCCGGCATGGCCGGCATCAAAAAGATTCCCAATCGTCGTCCGACGGCGCCTGACGACGGCTTGCGGCCGGAGCTGCTGGCTTGGTGTCAGCCGCAGCGGCTGCCGCGCGCGGCGCGGGGCGGCGCAGCGGACGCGCCGCCGTGGCGCCTTCTGCAGCAGCGGCCGGCTTGGCGCGCGCCGTATGCGTCAGACGCACTGCCGGCTTGGACGGCGCGGCTTGCGCTGCTGGCGCGGCGGGGGCTTCAGCGGCCGGGGCAGCCACGCGCGGCGCGCGGCGTTGCGGCTGCTGCGCCAACTGGCGAGCCGGCACTTCAATCACTTCACCTGCATTGATCTTGAACACGGCTACGGCCTGGACCAGGCGCTCTGCCTGTTCCTGCAAGGAGCCCGCAGCAGCAGCCGCTTCTTCCACCAGCGCCGCGTTCTGCTGCGTCACTTCGTCCATCTGCGACACGGCGCGGTTCACTTGATCGATACCGCCGGACTGCTCTTCGGACGCCGCCGAAATTTCGCCCATGATGTCCGTCACACGTTTCACCGAGGCCACGATCTCTTGCATCGTTGCGCCCGCACGTTCCACTTGCTGCGAACCGGCGCCCACCTTGGTCACCGAGTCTTCGATCAAACCCTTGATTTCCTTGGCGGCTTGCGCGCTGCGTTGCGCCAGCGAACGCACTTCGCCCGCCACCACCGCAAAGCCCTTGCCTTGCTCGCCGGCACGCGCCGCTTCCACGGCGGCGTTCAGCGCCAGGATGTTGGTCTGGAAAGCGATACCGTCGATGACGGAAACGATTTCGGAAATCTTGCGCGAGCTGGCCGAAATGCCCTGCATCGTGCTGACCACTTCCGACACCGCCGAACCGCCGCGCTCGGCTACGTCCGACGCACTCGCTGCCAACTGATTGGCCTGGCGTGCGTTGTCGGCGTTCTGCTTCACGGTGGACGCCAGTTGCTCCATCGACGCCGCGGTTTCCTCAAGGGACGCCGCTTGCTGTTCGGTACGGCTGGACAGGTCGGTGTTGCCCGCGGAGATTTCGCGCGCGCCCACATTGATTTCGTCCACACCACGGCGCACGGCGGCCACGGTGCGCGTCAGGCTTTCCTGCATGCGCTTCACGGCTGCCATCAGTTGGCCGATTTCGTTGGAGGACGTTGCCTCCACACGCACCGTCAGGTCGCCGCCTGCAATCTTGTCGAAACTGTCGCTCACCGAGCGCAAGGGGCGAAGAATGACGCGGTTCATGAACAGGAACGCGCCCAGCGACACAGCCAGAATCAGCGCGGCCAGCGCCAGGTACACAAACGTCATCGTGGACGCCTGCGTACGGGACGCCTGCACCTGCTCTTCGCTAAACGTGTTGATGTTGCTGGCGAATGCACTCAATTGCTTGAAGAACGCGGCGCTGGCGGCGCCAGCCTGGGTGTTTTTCAAGGTCAGGTAGGTGGCGGCGTCGCCCTTGTCGAGCGCGGCCATCATGGCCTGCAACGCACCCGAGAAGCCGTTGAACGAGGACAGCAGCTCGCCCTCGGCCGTCTTGCCCAGCGCCGTCACTTTCGGCACGGCCTTGAAGGCTTCCATCTTCTTGTTCGCATCCGCGATCAGCTGCTGGACGGTGCGCGAGTTGTCGGCCGCGCCGTTCGTATCACCGGCCGCGCGCTGCGCGGCCGCGATGTCGGCGCGGATCGTCGCGCGCAGCATCTGCGTATAAGCGTCCTTGATCAGATTGCTCTGTTGGACGCTCAGGGAATCCAGAGCGTTGATGGTGTCGGCGCTGGAACGCATGCTGTTCCAGCCCAAACCAATGGCAACCAGTGCGGCAAGGGCAACGGCCAACTGAGCGAGCATCAAGCCCGTGCGCACCTTCAGATTGCTGAACATGTTCCGATTGTTCCGGTAGTCGTCCCGGCGGCGCTATCGCCGCTGGTCCGTAAAAGGGGGTCTATCTGTGAGCTACTGCCTATTCAATGCACTGACGGGGGAATCGCGTCAGAAAGACTCCCAATCGTCGTCCGCTGGCGGCGCACGGCGGCTGGAGGCGGAAGGTGCCGGCGGCGCACCCGCGGCATCCGCCCGGGTCGCGGGACGGCGCAACGGTCGCACCACGGTAGCCGCCGTTGCTGCGGGTTTGGGACGCGCCACCTGCGTCTTGCGCGGCGCGGCGGCGGGCGCCGGCTTCGGCGCCGCAGGCGCGTCGCCCGCATCAGGCGCCGACTGCGATTCCTGCTCCAGCTGCGATTCTTGTGCGGGCGCCTCGGGTTTGTTCACGGGGGCATGCGAGGCGGCATTCGCCGATCGGTGGCCAGGCTTGCTCAGCTGCGCCACGGGCGCTCTCGGGGCGGCGGCCTGCGCTGCCGGCACGCGCGGTGCACTGCGTTGCTGCGCCAACTGGTGGGCGGGCACTTCAATCACTTCGCCGGCGTTGATCTTGAACACGGACACGGCTTCGGCCAGACGTTGCGCCTGCTCTTGCAACGAGCCGGCGGCGGCGGCCGCTTCTTCCACCAGCGCCGCGTTCTGCTGCGTCACTTCGTCCATCTGCGACACGGCACGGTTCACTTGATCGATACCGCTGGACTGCTCTTCGGACGCGGCCGAGATTTCGCCCATGATGTCGGTGACGCGCTTGACCGACGCCACGATCTCTTGCATCGTCGCGCCCGCGCGTTCCACTTGCTGCGAACCGGCACCGACCTTGGTCACCGAGTCTTCGATCAAACCCTTGATTTCCTTGGCGGCTTGCGCGCTGCGTTGCGCCAGCGAACGCACTTCGCCCGCCACCACCGCAAAGCCCTTGCCCTGCTCACCGGCACGCGCCGCTTCCACAGCAGCATTCAGCGCCAGGATGTTGGTCTGGAAAGCGATACCGTCGATGACGGAAACGATTTCCGAGATCTTGCGCGAGCTGGCCGAAATGCCTTGCATCGTGCTGACCAC
Organism: Achromobacter sp. 01N37; assembly: GCF_056399725.1. Classification (NCBI taxonomy): domain Bacteria; kingdom Pseudomonadati; phylum Pseudomonadota; class Betaproteobacteria; order Burkholderiales; family Alcaligenaceae; genus Achromobacter; species Achromobacter sp. 01N37. Next base: position 441,212 of record NZ_JBFTRX010000003.1, on the reverse strand, counting down.
TTCCGACACCGCCGAACCGCCGCGCTCGGCTACGTCCGACGCACTCGCTGCCAACTGATTGGCCTGGCGCGCGTTGTCGGCGTTCTGCTTCACGGTGGACGCCAGTTGTTCCATCGACGCTGCGGTTTCCTCAAGGGAGGCCGCTTGCTGTTCGGTACGGCTGGACAGGTCGGTGTTGCCCGCGGAGATTTCGCGCGCGCCTACATTAATTTCGTCCACACCACGGCGCACCGTTGCCACGGTACGCGTCAGGCTTTCCTGCATGCGCTTGATCGCGCCAAACAGCTGACCGATTTCGTTGGTGCTGCGCACCTCGATGCGGCCGGTAAAGTCACCGCCCGAAATCTTGTCGAAGTGATCGCCCGCTTGATGCAGCGGACGCAGTACGGTGCGGTTGATGAACAACCAGCAACCCAGCGCCAGCACCAGCGCAATCGCCAGCATGGCAAGAGTGACGGTGCGCGAGATCCGGTGATCCGTTTCGGCTTGCACGACCAGTTCGTCCGTGCGCGTGTCCAGGAATTGCAGTACGCCGTTGACGCCTTCGCGGAACTCGGTATTGGCCTTGCTGCCGGAATCGTTCAGATCCAGGTATTCCTGGATCGCCATGCTGGACAACGCGGCGGCCTGGCGCTTGTACACGTCGTCGAACTCTTTGTAGCCCGCTTCCAGCTTGGCCACGGCGGCTTCGGAACCCGCCATGCGTGGCGCTTTGCGGAAGGCGTCCAGCGACTGCCTGCCTTCTTGCATCAGCGTCTCAGCGCGCTTGGCCTGGGCGTTTGCTTGCTCGGTCTTGCCCTGCTGCATATCCATCAACGACGTCGCCAGCAACAGCCGGCCGCGCAGAAACGCGGCATACGCGCGGTTCAGCTGGGTGCCTTGGTTCGAGTAGGCGTCGTTGACCCGTTCCAGCTTTTCATTGCTGGAATTCAACCCCATCCACGCCACCCCGTTCGAAATGAACATGGCGCTCGTGAAGAGCAACAGCACCAGAACGATACAAGTGCGAACTTTCAAATTGACAAGCATGAAATATCCGAGCGTTAGGCCACGAGAAACGACTATTTCCTACCCTGCACGCAACCACGGACGCCCCGGCCCAAGGCCAGCAGCGTCCGCAAATCGCTACGCCCCAAGGGCGCCTACAGGGCTACTGCCGCATTACTTGCGGCTGAACAAACTTGATCCCTGAATGGTCATGAAAGCCGCCGATGCCGCAGCCAGCGCCACTTGGCGCAAGGCGAGCTGGCTGGCGCCCGAGTAGTAATCCAGGTCTTCCAGATCGGACAGCGACTTGGCGTACGTCAGGCCCTTTTTCGTGCCGGTCGCGTCCAGCGCTTCCAGCTCATTCATCCGGGCGCCAACCGATGCGTTCACGGTCAGGACGTTGTCATAGCTGTTCGACAACTTCTTGTTCGCGGTCGCCAGGGCGTTGGTCACGCGGGCCGTTGCGACAGGGTCCCCATTGCTGGGAGCGTCCAAGGCAGAGATGAGGTCGTCCAGCGTGGAGAACACGTCCATATCTGCGGACTGCACGCTCTCGACGTTGATCGTGTCATTGGCTTTGGGCGCACCGGTGATCACCACCGAAACGCCGCCAAAGTCGATGGCGGTGCCATCGGCGTAAGGCGTCGCGGGCTGGGACGGGTCCGGCACGGTCACGGGGTTGCCGCCATTGGCGTCAGTCGTGGTCACGCGAAAACCCATGGCGCCGGAGGCGTCGGCCTCGAACGTCACGCTGAAATTCTTGCCCTGATTGGCAGCGCCCGGCGTCACAGACACGGAGCCGAACTGCGCGGTGCCGGTGTTGGTGGCGGGCGTGGATGCCACATAGGCTTGCGAGCCCGGATTGGCGCGGCCGAAGACGTCGACACCCAGATCGCTGGTGGACAATTGACGGCTCTGATCTACTTGAATGGTGCGCTCGCCGACCGAACCGCTGTATTGAATATTGCCGCTGGCGTCCTTGGAGTAAGGCGCCACGCTGCCGTCGTTACCCGAAAACAGGTACTGACCGCTGCCATCAGTCGTATTGGCCAAACCCAGCAACGCTTCACGCGTGCTTTTCAGCGCGGTGGACAAGCTTTGGCGATCGCTATCGGAGAGCACGCCGCCCGCCTGCACCACCCGGGTGCGCGCGTCCTGCAGCACATTCTTGACCGCGTCCAGCGTATTGCTTTCCTGGCCAAGATTCGTATTGGCGGTCGCACGGTTCGAGGCGTACGTCGAATTGATGCTTTGCGTCTGGGCCACGCCAATGGATAAGGCCGCCGACAAGGGATCATCCGCCGGCGTCAAGAACTTACGGCCGCTGCCGATCTGTTCTACCAGGCGGTTCATGTCGGATTCCTGAGCGAGAACGCCGCTCAGGCCGTTCGTGTACATCATCGTGGTGCTCAGGCGCATGGTGCAACTCCGAAATTCTTTTTAGTAATCACAGTTCAACGCTCAAATCAGCTACGCAGACCCAACAGCGTGTCGAAAATGGTGCTGGCCACATCGATAATGCGGGCGCTGGCCTGATACTGTTCTTGGTACAGCGACAGGCTCACGTACTCTTCGTTCAGGTTGACGCCCGACACGGACTGTTGCGCGGACGTGGTCTGCTTGATCAGGTTGGCCTGTGCGGTAGCCGCCGATTTGGCCTGCGCCGTCTGAACGCCTACCGTGTTCACGACCTGCGCGAACATGTCGGTGGTGCTCATCGTGCCGTGGCCCAGGACCTTGGCAGTTTGCAGTTGCGCGAGCTTCAGGGCGTTCTTGCCGTTGGCGTCACCCCCCGCAGCGTCGGCTGCGGCGATCTTTTCGGGATCGGTGATCAGCACTTCAATGTCACGTGCCGCGTTGCGCGTGGGTGCCAGCGCCCACTTGTCGCCTGCCTGGGGCGGGGCGTTGATCGTCAACGTCACGCCCATCTCGCTTTCCATGTTCAGGGTGGCGTTCGGCGGCGTGCCCGTGGCGGGGCCGTTGTAGACCTGCGTACCGCCCGGCATGCGCACGACCTGATAATTCGTGCCGTCGAACGAAATCTCGTATTCCTTGGCGTTGATGTTGGCCAGGTTCGTGAATTCGCCAGTAATCTGCGCGTTGCTCTTGTTCTGCGTGTTCGGCACGGCTTCGGGAGAAGAAATACCGAAGAAATCGGTGCCCGGATTGCCGTTCTGGTCCAGACCCTGCTTGTGCTGCTCGTTGAAAGACATCGCCAAGCCAACGGCCATCTGGCCCAGCTGGCTCTGCATGACGTCCAGCGATTCCGCGCGGAATTGCAGCAGGCCGCCCAGCTTGCCGCCAGTGACTTCCGTGTCGTTCAGCTCCACGGCGACGGTCTTGCCCGAACCGGCAGGCAAGGTGTAGGCCAGCACGGTACGGCTCGCGTCCGAGGACGACGGCACGGCTTGCAGCGGATAGATCGTGTTGCCCGACAACAGCGACTGGCCGCCCTTGGCCAGCGAAATATTGATCTTGTCACCTTGCTCGTAGGTCGTGATGCCCACGAGCTGGTTCAGTTCCATGACGGCTTGATCGCGCTGGTCGAGCAAGTCGTTCGGGGGGCTGCCGCCGGCCTTGCCGGAGGCGAGCGAGATCTGCGTGTTCAGATCGTCGATGCGGGTCAGGTAGCTGTTGACCTGCTCCACCGTCGTCGTGATCTGGGTGTTCAGCCCTTCACGCTGCTTTTGCATTTCGGCATAGGTCGAACGGATCTGGGTTGCCAGGCTGTTCGCTTTGCCCAGCAAATCCTGGCGAGCGGCCGGGTCCGCCGGTGCGCTTGCCACCGCGTTCATGCTCGAGAAGAAATTCGTCAGCCCCGGGGCAATGCCAACTGTGCGGTCTGCAAACAGGTTATTCACCTGCGAGACCTGGTCAAACTGGGCTTGAAGCTGAGCACCGCTGCCTTGCGCGCCGACCAGCTGCTTGTACAAGAAGCTGTCGTAGCTGCGCGTGACCGTGTCAACCTGAACACCGCGGCCGATGTAGCCGTTGCTGGTTGCCTGGGCGCCCGCGGTGGACGTCATCACGCGTTGGCGGTTATAGCCGACCGTGGTGGCATTGTTGATGTTGTGGCTGGTCGTTGCCAAGCCTGCCTGGGCAGCATTCAACCCACCTAGCGCCGTTTTATACAAATTCATGCTGACATTGCCCTGTATGTAGCCACAGCTGTTATTCCTGGATACTCCGTTTACGGCAGGAGATCCTCGAAATTTAGAGTCCTTCCAAGATCTGGCGAGATTTTTCTACGCTGGTCGCCGCCCCGCGCAACTGGCCCATGATGCCGATCAGTTTTTGCGCATAGCGGGGGTCGGTCGCGTAGCCCGCGTCCTGGATCTTTCGTGCCGCGTCGATTTCGTTGCGGGCCTGCGTCACAGCTTCGTAGCGCGGGCTGTTGCCGATCAAACGGGCGTAGTCCGCAAACGATTCCTCATAAGAGGCGTAAGCGCGGAAAGGTTGCGTCACCTTTTTCGCCACACCGTCTTCGTATTCGGTGGTCATCACGTTGACGACCTTGCCCTTCCAGCTGCCGCCCGCCTTGATACCGAACAGGTTGTAGCTGGTGCTGCCGTCGGAATGCTTGATTTCGCGCTGGCCCCAGCCGGATTCGAGCGCCGCCTGACCCATGATCAGACGCGCCGGCACGCCGCTTTGCTGCGACGCCAGATTGGCCGCGCGCGACATCTTCGACACGAAATCCACCACGTGTTCAGGCGCGCCTTCGGCCGCAGCCAAGGCGCGGTCGCTGGCGCGGTTGTTGCGCATCACGTTCAGCAGCGCCGACACTTCGCGGGAGCCGCCGGTGCGGAAATCCAGATCGGCGCCCTGCCCGATGGCCTTCACCGCATCGTCCGACACGTCGGCGGGCTTGCCTTGCTGCATCTGCGCCAGGATGGACTGCGACAGCCCGATCCCCGGCGTGGCCAGGTGCAGCGCCAATTGCTCATCCGCCATGGATTGCAGCATCTGCGTCTGCTGCGAGTCGAACAACCCTTCCTTGGGCGTCGCCTCGCGCATGCGCTTGACCATCATTTGCAGGAACAGGGCTTCGAACTGCTTGGCCACCTGCTTTTGCTGGTCGGTGCCTTCCGGGTCTTTCTTGACGTCGCGCTTCAGGTCCGACAAGCGGCCCATGTCAAACACCGAATCCTGGCGGGCTGCGCCCCGGGCCGCATCTTGAGTAATTGCCATGGCCGTCAGATGATTTCCAGTTCGGCGCGCAAGGCGCCGGCGGTTTTCATGGCCTGCAAGATAGCCAGCAGGTCTTGCGGCGTAGCGCCCAAGGCGTTCAGGCCCTTGACCACGTCAGCCAGGTTGGCGCTGGTGCTCACGCGTTGCAGCGATCCGTTGTCCTGGCGCACTTCGATCTGGGTATTGGGCACCACCACCGTCTGGCCTTCCGTGAACGGCGTGTCCGGTTGCGACACCTGGTTCTGGCGGTTGATGATGACCGACAGGTTGCCGTGCGCCACGGCCGCTTCTTCGATCATGACGTTGCGGTTCATGACGACCGAGCCGGTACGCGCATTGATGATGACCTTCGCGACCGTGGGCGCGCGCGCCACCTGCATGTCTTCCACCTGCGACAAAAAGCGCGCCTGCGACGCCTGTTCCATCGGCGTGCGCACTTGCACGACGCGGCCGTCCAGCGCCGTGGCCGTGCCTTGGCCGAACTTCTTGTTCAGCGCCGACGCCACGTTCTGCGCCGTGCCAAAGTCGGTGTTGTTCAGCTCGACATGAATGTAGCCGTCGCGCGAGAACGTGGTGGGCACGCCGCGCTCGACGATGGCGCCCGCGCTGATGCGGCCGCCGTTCAATTGGTTGATCTGCACGCTGGAGCCGCCGGCGGATGCGCCTGCGCCGCCCACCAGGATGTTGCCCTGGGCGATGGCGTAGACCTGGCTGTCGGCGCCCTTGAGCGGCGTCATCAGCAAGGTGCCGCCGCGCAGGCTTTTGGCGTTACCCATCGACGACACCACCACGTCCAGCGTCTGGCCGGGCCGGGCAAACGCCGGCAAGGTGGTGGTGACCATCACGGCCGCCACGTTCTTCAACTGCATGTTGCTGCCGGCAGGCACCGTAATGCCCAACTGCGACAGCATGTTGGTCAGGCTTTGCTGCGTGAACGGCGTCTGGCGAACCTGGTCGCCGCTGCCATCCAGCCCCACGACCAGACCGTAGCCGATCAGCTGGTTGCCCCGCACGCCCTGGATCGTGGCCAGGTCCTTGAGCCGCTCGGCCTGTGCAGCGCCGGCGCCGGCCACCAGCCCGACCGCCACGCAGACACGGGCGAACAAGGACAGCAAGGCGGATATCGGAGTCGGTTGTGTCATGGTCAGAACGGCGATGCGATCAGGAAGAAGCGTTGCAGCCAGCCCATGGTCTGGACTTCGTCCATGACGCCCTTGCTGCGGTATTCGATGCGGGCGTCGGCCACTTGCGTGGACGACACGGTATTCGTGCCAGTAATGGAGCGCGGATCAACCACCCCGGCAAAGCGAACGTACTCACTGCCGCGGTTGATGGCGATCTGCTTTTCGCCGGCCACTTGCAGGTTGCCGTTGGACATTACGCCGACCACCGTGGTGGTGATGGTGCCGGTGAAGGCGTTGTTGGCGGTGCTGTCGCCCTTGCCCTGCGAGACGTTGCCGCCCGTTGCCTCGGTATTCAGATTCGCGTTCGCCCAGCTGTTCATGAACGACGGCGCGGCAGCAATGCCCAGGTTGGTCGAACCGGTGCGATTCGTATTCGTGGCGACGTTCTTGGACGCGTTGGTGCGCTCGTTCAGCACGATGGTGACGATGTCGCCCACATTGCGCGGCCGGCGGTCTTCGAACAACGGATAGTTGCCGTAAGTCGTGGGCTGATAGATCGAACCCGTGGGCTGCGCCATGGGCATCGGCGGCGGCGGCGGTGCGGCCGTCGTCGGCCCGGTCACGATGGGCTCGGGCGGGATCATGGCGCAACCGGCCGCCAGCAAAGCCAGCGCCGCAGACAAAACCAGACGCAGGACAGACATGGGCATCACAGTTGGGACAGGCGGGCCAGCATCTCGTCGGACGTCTTGACGGCCTTGCTGTTCATTTCATAAGCGCGCTGGGTCGTGATCATGTTGACCAGTTCTTCAGCGACGTTCACGTTCGAGGTTTCTACGTAGTTCTGCATGATCGAACCCGCACCGTCCACGCCCGGTTGCAGCAGGTTGGCCGGACCCGACGCGTCGGTTTCCAGATACAGGTTTTCGCCGATGCTTTGCAGGCCGGTCGGGTTGATGAAGGTGGCGATCTGCAATTGGCCGATCTGCACGTTCACGCCTGCGGCGCCAGGTTGCGTCACCGACACGATGCCGTCCTTGCCGATGGAGATCGACAAGGCGTTGTCCGGCACGTTCATCGGCGGCTGGATCACGTAGCCGCTGACGGTGGTCAGCTGGCCGTTTTGGTCGCGTTGCAGCGCGCCGTCACGGGTGTAGCCCTGGGTGCCATCGGGCAGCTCGACCTGCAGGAAGCCGCGGCCGTTGATGGCGATATCCATTTCGCCACCGGTGTTGTTCAGGTTGCCTTCGGTGTGGATGCGCTCGGTGGCGGCCACGCGCGCGCCCGTACCCAATTGCAGGCCGGACGGCAGTTGCGTCGCATCGCCGACTTGGGCGCCGGGCTGGCGCAGCGTCTGGTACATCAGGTCCTGAAACACGGCGCGGCCGCGCTTGAACCCGTTGGTGGAGACGTTGGCCAAGTTATTGGAGATCACGTCCATGGAGGTCTGTTGACCTTCCAGGCCGGTTTTGGCAATCCACAACGAACGCATCATGATGAAAAACTCCTGGTGCCGCGGCTGGGCCGCGCGCGAAAAATGTTTGAATCAGCGGCTGAATCAGCTAACGGACAACAGCCCGTTGGCACGTTCGGCGTTGCGGTCCGACTGCTGGATCACCTGCATCTGCTGCTCGAAACGGCGAGCGTTTTCGATCATGCCCACCATCGCCTTCATCGGGTTGGTGTTGCTGCCTTCCAGCACGCCGGACAAGACGCGCAGGCTCGGGTCAGCAGGCGCGGGCGGCGCGGGCTGGCCGTTCACGGGCGCCAGGCGGAACACGCCGTCGTCGCCATGCACCAGCTGCGCGTTGTTCGGGTTGGCCAGCTTGATGCGGCCCAGGTTCAGAATATTGTTCGGGCCGTCGCCGGCGCCGATGGCGGTGATCGTGCCGTCCGACGTAATCGTCAGCGCGGCCTGGTCAGGTACGTCGATCGGGCCGCCCTGGTCTGACAGCACGGGCTGGCCCAGCGACGTTTGCAGCAGGCCGTTGATGCCCACTTGCAGGCTGCCGCCGCGCGTGTAGGCCTCGCCTTGCGGGGTCTGCACGGCGATCCAGCCGTTTTCGCTGGACAACGCCACGTCCAGGTCGCGGCCCGTCGTTTGCATATTGCCCATTTCAAAGCTGTTGCCAGGCGTCGACGCCACCGTCGAAACACGCGTCGGCAGACTCACCCCGTCCGTCACCGGAACCGAGCGGTACAGCGCGATCTGCTCGCGAAAGCCCGTCGTGTTCACGTTGGCCATGTTGTTGGAGAGCGCGGCCTGATGCTCAGTGATACGCGCTGCGCCATTCATGGCGGTGTAGATGATTCTGTCCATTGCCTATTCCGTCGGTGTCGTCGCTGGCCTGTCAGGCTTTACTTCAGGTTCATCAGGACTTGCATGATTTCGTCCTGGGTCTTGATGGTTTGCGAGTTGGCCTGGTAGGTGCGCTGGGCGATGATCATGTTGACCAGCTCCTTGCTCATGTCCACGTTGGACGCTTCCGTCGCCTGACCCACCACCTTGGACATGCCGTTGGTGCCGGGCTGGCCCAGGATCGGCTGGCCGGAAGCGGCCGTTTCGGTCCAGGCGTTGTTGCCCACCGGCTGCAGGCCTTGCAGGTTCGAGAAGTCAGCCAGCACGATGTTGCCGACCACTTGCGTCTGGCCGTTGGTGTAGCTGGCCACCAGGCTGCCGTCGCCGCCGATGTTGATGCCGCTGAATTCGCCGGACGTGTAGCCGTTGGGCTTGGCGACCAGTTTGTAGTCGCTGCCGTACTGCGTGGTGCCCGTGTAGTTCATGGCGATGCTGATCGGGTCGGCGGGCGTCGTGGTGCCGCCCGGCGCTGCAAAGCTCAGCGTCACAACCGGGGCGCTGGTCATGGCGCCGGCCTTGTTGAACGTGAACTGCTGGGGGGTGCCCCAAACGCCAGCGGCCTGCGTCGTGGGCGCCATGGCCTGGCCGTCCATCGTGTAGTACACGTCATAGACGCTGTTGCCGGCGGCGTCCGCCGGACGCTTGACGAAGTACTGCATCACCTGGTGCGAGTTGCCCAGGGAGTCGAACACGGTCATGGGCGACGCGTTCGTGTAGCTGTTGGAGACGGTCGGGTCAAACGGACGGCCGATTTCGGTGACGGCGGCGGTGTAGTTGACGTAGCCCGGGATCTGGGTGATGTCGCCCGTGATGGCGCCCGCGCCGTCGATAACGACGGTGTTCGGGGCAGTGCCGTACGTGCCGGCCGGGGGTGCGCCCGCCGCCCACACCAGGTTGCCCGTGGCGTCGCGCGTGAATTCATAGGGCGTGCCGCCCAGCGAGACCGAACCGTTGACGGCCGGCGACGTGACCGTGTCCGTCAGGTACACCACCTTGGCGTTGGCGTCCAGGTTGGCCACCGTCGTGCCGGTGCTGGTTGCCAGCGGCGCCACGTTGGCGGTCGGCAATTGCAGTTCCACCGGGTTCGCGCCAATGGCGCCGGGGGGGTAACCCGTCAGGCGGTAGCCTTGGGCGTTGACGATGAAGTTGTTCTTGTCGACCAGGAATTCGCCGTTACGCGAATACATCACCGCGCCGCTTTGATCGGTCACGCGGAACATGCCCTTGGCGCCGTCAATCGCGATGTCGTATTCACCGCCGCCGCCTTGCACGGTACCGACCGTGAAGCGCTGGTTGATGGCAGCCACTTTGACGCCCAGGCCCACGCGGGAGCTGGCGTACACGTCGGCGAACGACGCCGTCGCCGACTTGAAGCCGACCGTGCCGGAGTTGGCGATGTTGTTGCCGATGACGTCCAGGTTCTGCGCAGCGGCGTTCAAGCCGCTCAATCCTTGTCCGAAGCCCATGTTTTCTCTCGCTAATTTCTTTAGGTAGTGAAGCCGCCGCCCATGCGCCGGCACCGATTCATGTGCGCCCCGATCAGGCGCCGATCACCTTGCGCACGTCCAGCATGCTGGTCTGGCCGTCCAGGCCAAGATCCAGACGCAGGCCGTTGGTGGAATACGCCACGCTCTTGACCATGCCGTAGCTCAGCACTTCGGCATTGACCTTCTTGCTGTCGCCATCCGTCGCCAACACGGACACGGTGTACGCGCCCGGCTCCATCGCCACGCCGTTGTCGTTCTTGCCATCCCAATCCAGCGTGTACACGCCGGCTTTCTGTTCACCCATTTCGATCGTGCGCACCACCGCGCCGTTCGCATCCGAAATACGAACCTGCACCTTCTGCGCATCGGCTTGCAGATCCAGGCCGTACGGCGTGACCACACGTTCGGCGGCGTTGTCGCCGTCGACGCCAACCTTGATCTTGGTGCCCGGAATCAGCACGCCCTTGCCGATCATCGACACGGCGTTCATCGACTGCGACACGTCGATCTGGCCGCTGATGGCCAGCATCGTGTTCTTCAGGTTGTTCACGCCTTCCACCGTCGCGATCTGCGCCATCTGCGAGGTGAGCTCGGCGTTCTGCATCGGGTTAAGCGGGTCCTGATTCTGCAACTGCGTCACGAGCAGCTTCAAGAATTGGTCTTGCAAGCCCTGCGCCGTGATGGAGCTGCCAGAGCCCGCTTGCGCCAGGCCCAGGCCGGTCGTGCTGGTGTTTTGATCGACGGTGGTCATGAATTCACTCAGTCAAGAAATTAGGATTGACCAATGGTCAGCGTTTTCTGCATCAGGGACTTCGCGGTGTTCAACACCTCGACGTTGGCCTGATAGGAGCGCGACGCCGCAATCATGTTGACCGTCTCGGCCACCGGATCGACGTTGGGCATACTGATATAGCCCTGGGCATCGGCCAGGGGATTCTTAGGGTCGTAGACCTGCTTGAGCGGCGACGGGTCCTGAATGACGCCAGCCACGCGCACGCCGCCGATTTCCTGGCCCATTGCCTGGCCGGGGGCCGGGTTGACCTGGAACACGACCTGACGGGCGCGATAGGGCTGGCCGTCCGGGCCGATGACACTGTCGGCGTTGGCCATATTGCTGGCCGACACGTTCATGCGTTGCGACTGCGCGCTGAGCGCCGAGCCGGCGATATCGAAAATGCTCAACAAGGACATTGCCTGTCGCTCCCGTTATGGATCATTCTTGAATGGCGGACATCATCGTCCGGATGCGCCCGGAGACGAGCTGCATGGTGCTTTGGTAATGCAGCGTGTTGTCGGCGAACTGCACGCGCTCGATATCCATGTCCACCGTGTTGCCGTCCATGCTGGGCTGGTACGGCAGGCGGTACAGCAGGTCGGTCGGGCCTTGCGACACGGCCTTGGCGGGAATATGGCGCGCGGAAGTCAAGGTGAGCGAGGTGTCGGACAGGCGCTTTGAGCCTTCCATGGCGTTTTCCATCGCGGTCTTGAAATCAAAATCGCGGGCCTTGTAGTTCGGCGTGTCGGCGTTCGCGATGTTCGACGACAGCACTTCCTGGCGCTGCGCGCGCAGCGCGAGCGCCTGCTGGTAGAACCGGAAATCTTCGTTAAGCCTGTCTAGCATCGTGGCGCCTTCTTGCGTTGCAATTCGGATCGAGCAAGGGATTCCGGACACACCGTTATCCCATTGGATGACCGAATCATAGGGGCCGGCGGTGAAACACAATCAGCCAAATAACCCGCCATTTCTCATCCAATTCACGTATTGCCAAGTGCGGCGGACTTCTACAATTCAGTCATCATGAAAATCTCCGCACGACTCCTCCGCGCGCGCGCAAGCCTCACTGCCCTGGCGCTGCTGGCCTTCTCCGGCGCCGCCCTGGCGCAGGACGCCGCCAGCCAGCCGCCCGAAGCGATCGTCATCGCGGCGCAGGGCTATCTGATGGATCAGCTGTCCGGCCTGCCCGGCCAGCCATCGGTGGCGATCGACCCGCCGCGCACCGAGCGGCTGGCGCCGTGCGATGCGATGTCCCCATTTATGCCGTCGGGCATGAAACTGCGGTCGCGGATGACGGTCGGCGTGCGCTGCAACGCGCCCAAGCCCTGGACCACGTACGTCCAGGCCACCGTCAGCGTGCCCGGCTACTATTACGTCGCCTCGCGGATGATTTCGGCGGGCCAGGCGCTGACGCCGGATGACCTCTCCCCCCGGGATGGCGATCTGGTGTCGCTGCCGCCCGGCGCCATCACCGACCCGCAAACCGTGGTGGGCATGACGGCCGCTTACCGCATCAACGCCGGGCAACCGGTGCGGGGTTCGTCGTTGCGCAACGCGCAATCGGTGGTGCGCGGGTCGAACGTGCGGATCAATGCGCGCGGCAACGGTTTCGTGGTCAGCAGCGAAGGCCAGGCGATGGACAATGGCGCGCCGGGCGCGATGGTGCAGGTGCGGACGGCCAACGGCCAGGTCGTCAGCGGGGTGGTCCGCAACGCCGGTCTGGTTGAAATACAACTGTAGGTAGTGTTACAAATCGCGCAGCACCAACGGACGGACTGCCCTAAAGTTCCGGCCAGACCTGACGTTACAGAGACATAAGTAGGCGTATCCGTCGCAAACCGACCCAGGACGCCCTGCGGAGAAAACCTTGAAAATCAATTCGACCTCCAACCGGCCCCTCTCGGCCGACGCCGTTGGCCAACGCCCGGAATCCGCCGTTGCACAGGCGTATGGCGCCAGCAACGGGACGGGCTCCAGCAGCTCGCAAGTCGCGCTGAGCTCGGCGTCGCGCAAGATGCTGGCTCTGCAAGACGGTTCGAACGACATCAACGTCGAGCGCGTGGCCGCCATTCGTGCCGCGATCGCCTCCGGCCAGCTGAAGATCGACACCGGCAAAATTGCTGACAGCCTGATCGCCAGTGCGCGCGATCTGCTGAAGTAATTCCCGCGCAGCCCATCCCGTTCACCGCCCTACCGCCTTCGAAGCATGACCATGAATCCCGTCGACTCCCTCCAGGCCTGCATGCGGCAGGAAGATGCCCTGATCACCGAGTTTTCGGCCATCTTGGAAGAAGAGACCGAAGTCTTGGTCGGCCCGGGCAATGTCGGCGCGTTGCAGGCCATCACCGAACGCAAGGGCCGTGTCGCCCAGCAATTGGTGGACTTGAGCGACACGCGCGACGGCCTGCTGTCCGAAATCGGCCTGCCCATCGGGCACGCCGGCACGGAACAAGCGGCTGTGCTGCACCCGCAGCTGTCGGACACCTGGCATGCGCTGCTGACCAAGTCGGCCTCGGCAAACGAAATCAATATGCGCAACGGCGCGCTGATTGATGTGCATCTGCGCTATACCCAGCAATCGCTGGACGCGCTGCGCAACATCGGCGGCGTGGGCGTGAACGCCACCTATGACGCCAGTGGCCGTGGCGCGCGCGGCGCACCGGGACGCAAGCCGATCGTGGCGGGCTGATTCCGCGGGCGCATTTGCCCTTTCCCGGGCATAAAAAAGGCGACGCCATGCGTCGCCTTTTCGTTATGCGCAGCCCATCAAACGCTGCCCGTCATTTCCAGCATCGCAAACATTTTCAGAATGGCAACGGGCAGCAGGCGGCCCGATAGCTTGCGCTCGGAACCCATGATGCCCGACAAGGGGCCGCGCACTACGTCGGCAGCAGGCGAATGCGCCATCTGCCAGCAGGCCGCGGCCAACTGGCCGGCCATCAGCGACTGGCGCGCCAAGGTGTGTGCGCCATCCACCGCGGGCAAGGCCTGCCAGGCGCTGGCCAGATACCGGAAGCTTGCCTTGGCCTCGTCTTGCAGCACGAGCCAGCGCGCCACCGTCGCGGCATCCGCCTGGGAGGCCGGCAGATTGGTTAGGCCGAACAATTGGCCGGCGATCTCGCCGCTGACCGTATCGATCAGGCGCGCGCAAACCAGACGCATCGTTGCGCTCTCGCCGCGCCCCGGCAACGTAATTTCCGTGCCTGAAGCCCAAAGCGCCAGCGCCACGCGCTTGCCCGCCGTCTCGCTGATCAGGCCAGGCATGTCGCCCGGCTGGCCAACCGGCAGATAGCCGACGCTCTTGCCGACCGCATTCAAATTCGTCGGACATTCATCTTGAATCACGCGCATGCCGCCGGGGCTGCGCGCCACCCATGACACGCCCTGCCCGCTTAGCGATTGCCACAAAGCGGATGTGCCCGCCTCCAGCATGTGCACCAGCGGCAGGCGCGGCAACTGCTCGCCCAGCCAGCGCACCCGCGCCTCCAAAGCCGGGCCGGCATCCGGCAAACCGGGCGCGGCGGGTGCGAAGGACGTCAACATGCCGTGGGCCAGCGCCAGCTGCTGCGCCGGCGCCGCGAGAGCCACGCCGCGATCGCTCATCAGCAGCGAGCCCATCAGCGAACCGCCCGGCAGGCCATCGCCCTTCATGCTGGTCTTGCCGTGCATCACCAGCAGATGACGGTTGCTTTGGGCCGAAAATTCGCGGCGCACCATCGCCAGCGGCTCATCGCCCAGCGAGGCCAGGCTTGCGCCCGCGCCGTCGCCGACATACTCGCGCCAGGACGCGCGGGCCTGCACGCAAGCCGGGTCGCTATCCAGCATGGCGATCGTGTGATCCAGATTCTGYGCGGCGGTAATCGAGGCCGAGCCGCCTTGCGGACGCAGAATCGCCGAGGCCAGCAGCTGGCGGCGGCGCGCCGGATCGACGGCGTCGGCATCACGGGCCGACGGCATCAGCGACGCCAGATCGGCCTCGCTCGGCGTGTACAGCGCGCGAGCGCGTTCCACCATGCTGAAAGCGCGGTCGATCAGCACGTCCGCGCGCGCCAGCTCCATGTGCTCAGGCACCTTCTGCCCGACCGACATGTAGTGGATGGGCAGCCGGTGGCGGATCGCCGTGTCCAGCGCCGCGCCCAGCCGGGTCGCTTCGTCCAGCTTGGTGATGATGCAACCGGCCACGTCCTCGCCCACGCCGTTGCGGTAGGCGTGCGCCACTTCGTCCAGCGTGTCGCCCTGACTGGCGGCGTTCAGCACCAGCAGGCGGCGCACGGGCTTGCCGGCGTTACACAGCATCGCGGCTTGCTCGGCCACCAGGCGGTCGCGCTGGCTGATGCCGGTGGTGTCGATCAGCACAATCTTGCGGTTGCCCAGTTCGGTCAGGATGCGGCGCAGCTCGCCGGCATCGCGCACCGAATGCGCCGGCACCCCCATCAAGCGGCCATAGATCTGCAACTGTTCCAACGCACCGATCCGGAACAGGTCGGTCGTCAGCATCGCAACCTGATCACGGCCTTCACGGGCCACGCAGCGTGCGGCCAGCTTGGCCAGCGTGGTGGTCTTGCCCACGCCCGTGGGGCCAACCAGCGCATACACGCCGCCGGCCAGAAATTCGTCTTCGGAGGCGACGACGGGCAAGTGCGTGACGAGCTCGTTGCGCGCCCAGGCTTGCGCGGCGTCGGCCGACATACCCTGCGGCAATCGGTCCACCAGCGCGCGCACGAGCTTCGTGCTGAAGCCCGCGTCCAACAAGCTGCGGAACAACGCGGCGGCGGCAGGTTCGCGGGCCGTGCCTTGACGGCCACCCCAGAGCAGGCCGTCCATACGAGTTTCCAGCGCGCCGCGCAAGGCGCTGATGGCGTCTTGCAAGCCTGCGGCGGTATCGGTCGGCAGCGCAGCGGACGGCGCAGGCGGCGCATGGCGCAACGGCGCGTCCGGTGTGCGGGCCATGGAAGGCGCAGGCGCAGGCGCAGGCGCGGGCGTGGGCGCAGGCGCGGCATAGGCGGCAGGGGCTGCCGGTGTCGCCGACGCAGCGGACGGTGCCGGTGCAGCTGGAGCGGCATAGGCAGCAGGCGCGGCGGGCGCAATCCGGCCCGGCGCGGGCATGGCCGCGGGCGGCGGCGCGCTTACGGATGGCCGTGCGGGGGGCAAGGCCGGCAGTTCAACCCGGGTTGCCGCAGCGGCAAGCGGGGAAAGTGCGGCGGGTGCAGCGGTTTGGAAGGCAGYGGGCGACGGGGCAGCGGGCTGCGCGGCAGCGGCCGACGGGGCAGCGGGCTGCAACGCCACGGGCGGCGTAGCGGGCTGGAGCGGTGCGGGATATCGGGAGGACGGCGGGGCGGCATGCGGCACGATGTCCTGCTCGTCAGCCCCCTCCTCTTCCGGCAACGCCGACGAGGCGTAGGCGGATTGGTAGGCAGCGATCGACCTGGACGGCGTCGAATAGCTGGTCTGCGGCATCGCGGCGGGCGCCGCATAAGCGCGCTCCGTTGTGGCCGGGGCCGGGGCCGGGGCCGCATAAGACGGAGAAGGCGCCGCCGTTGCGGGCGCAGGCGCAGTCACTGGCACAGACAAGGGCACAGTCAAGGGCACAGTCAACGGCACCCCGGCCGGCGCCGCAGCGGGCGTCATCGCATGACCCGAAGCCGGCGCGGCCTCGCGTTGCGGTGTTTCGGAAGCCGCGTCGTCGAACGCACCTTCAACCGTCGCCAGCACTTCCACGCCGCCATCCACACTGCGGTTCGACACGATCAGCGCGTCCGGCCCCAGCACCTGGCGCACCTGGCGCATCACTTCACGGCTGTTGACGCCAAAAAAGCGGCTTATCTTCATTGCCCATTGCTCCCGCCAATCAGCGCGGTCACGCGGACCATGCGCTCATCGGGAATTTCTGTATTCGACAACACACCCAACTGCGGCAAGTGGTGGCGCAGGAAGCGCGACAGCGGCGCGCGCAAGACCGGCGACACCAGCAGCACCGGCGCGTTGCCCTGCGATTCCTGGCGCTCGACCGCCGCTTGCGTTTCGCGCAGCAGCGTATCGGCCAGGCCCGGCTCCAAACCGCCGCTGGTCGTCATGGCTTGCGACAGCACGCGCTCCAGCTTCACATCCAGCCCAATGACTCGCAGCTCGCCCTCGCCCGGGAACCATTGCTGCGTGATCGCGCGGCCCAGCGAACGGCGGACCAGCATGATCAGCTCGTTGATATCGGGCTGGCCACCAGAACCGGCCGCCTGCGCCGCCAGGCGCGGACCGTGTTCGGACAGGGTATCGATGATGGTGCGCATGTCGCGGATCGGCACTTCTTCCGACAGCAAGCCTTGCAGCACCTTTTGCAGCGCGGTCAGAGACAGCGTCTTGGGCACCAGGTCCTCGACCAGCTTGGGCGCATCGCGGCCGATACGGTCCAGCAGTTGCTGCACTTCCTGGCGGCCCAACAAGTTCGAGCCGTGGCGGTGCATCAGATGGTTCAGGTGGGTGGCGACAACGGTGCCAGCATCCACCACGGTGTAACCGGCCACTTGCGCCTGATCGCGCAAGCCCCCGTCGATCCACAGCGCCGGCAGGCCGAACGCCGGGTCGGTGGTGGGCGTACCCTTGATCTGCATCGTGACGCCGCCCGGGTCGATGGCCAGCCACTGGCCCGGCATTGCCACGCCATGGCCCACTTCCACGCCCGACAGCAGGATGCGGTAGTCGTTGGGCTTGAGCTCCAGGTTGTCACGAATGTGCACCACCGGCGGCAGAAAGCCGACGTCCTGCGCGAACTTCTTGCGCAGGCTGCGAATGCGATGCAGCAGCTCGCCGTTCTGTGCGTGGTCTACCAGCGGAATCAGCCGGTAGCCCACTTCCAGGCCCAGCTGATCCACCATGGACACGTCATCCCAGCTGGCTTCGGCCGCCGCGGCCTGCGCTTGGGTGATCGCCTGCGGCGGCACCTCTTCGGCCGCTTGCGCCGCCTTCTGGCGCTTCTTGGTCAACATCCATCCGCCCCAGCCCAGCGCACCGGCCAAGGTCAGGAAGGCAATGTGCGGCATGTTGGGAATCAGGCCCATGATGCCGATGATGCCAGCCGTCAGGAACAGCACGGCCGGGTTCGAGAACAGCTGGCTGATGATCTGCTGGCCAATGTCCTGGTCGGTCGACACGCGCGACACCACCACACCCGCGGCGGTGGAGATCACCAGCGCCGGGATCTGGGCGACCAGGCCGTCACCGATGGTCAGCAGCGTGTACACGCGGGCAGAATCGCCCATCGACATATCGTGCTGCGCCACGCCGACGATCAGGCCGCCGATGATGTTGATCGCCATGATCAACAGGCCGGCGATGGCGTCGCCGCGCACGAACTTGCTGGCGCCGTCCATCGAGCCGAAGAAGTCCGATTCCTGCGAGACTTCCGCGCGGCGGCGGCGTGCTTCGTCTTCGCCGATCAGGCCGGCGTTCAAGTCAGCGTCAATGGCCATCTGCTTGCCGGGCATGGCGTCGAGCGTGAACCGCGCGCCCACTTCGGCGATACGGCCCGCACCCTTGGTGATGACGATGAAGTTGATGATGGTCAGGATCACGAACACGATGATCCCGACGGCGAAGTTGCCGCCCACCAGGAAGTGCCCGAAGGCCTCAATCACCTTACCGGCCGCATCCGGACCCGTGTGGCCGTTGAGCAGCACGACACGGGTAGACGCCACGTTCAGCGACAGGCGCAGCAAGGTTGCAAACAGCAGCACGGCCGGGAACGCGGCAAAGTCCAGCGGCTTGCGCGTGAACATGGCCACCAGCAGGATCATCACAGACAACGCAATGTTGAAGGTGAACAGCAAGTCCAGCAGGAACGTGGGCAGGGGCAGCACCATCATGCCCAGCACCATCACGATCAGGATCGGACCCGCCAGGAGCCGCGCGTGGCCGGCCCCGCTACTCTTCAACATGGTGAGCAAAGCGCTCATTCCTTAGACTCCTTGTGCTGCGGTTGTTGCCTGCGGGTCCAGTGCGGCGGGCACGGCCAGTTTGGTCGGGGCCGTCGGTTCAACCCCCCATCCCGAGCGCCACGAACGCAGCTGGAAAACCCACGCCAGCACTTCCGCCACCGCGGTATATAGCTCGGCCGGGATTTCTTGCCCCAGCTCGACGTGTTGATGCAATGCGCGCGCCAACGGCGGCGCTTCCAATGTGGGAATACGGTTTTCAGCGGCCAGCTCGCGGATCTTCGCTGCGATCAGGCCGGTGCCCTTGGCGATGACGCGCGGGGCGCCGTTCTTGTCTTCGTCATACTTCAGCGCCACGGCATAGTGCGTGGGGTTGGTCACCACCACGTCGGCCTTGGGCACTTCGGACATCATCCGGCGCCGCGCCGCCTGGCGCTGCTGCTGGCGGATGCGGGCCTTCACGTGCGGGTCGCCTTCGCTTTCCTTGTGTTCCTGGCGCACATCTTCTTTGGACATGCGCAGCTTTTTCAGGTGGCTCCAGATCTGCCATGGCACATCCAGCATCACAATGACCAGCAGCGACGCCACGATGAACGCGCAACACATCGCCACCAGCGACAGCGCCTTGATCAGCGCGGCCGACGGGGCCACGTGCATCAGGCCCAGCATGTCGTCGTGGTAGCGCCAGATCACCCAGACGGCCACGCCGCCCACCAGCAAGGCCTTGGCCAGCGCCTTGATCAGCTCAACCACCGTTTGCGACGAGAACATCCGCTTCAGGCCGGCGAACAAGCTGAGCTTGGAAAAATTGGCCTGTAGCGGCTTGCCCGAAATCACGATGCCGCCCAGCAGCACGCTGGACAGAATGGCGATCACGACCAGCACGCCGAACACGGGCATCGTCGCCAGCAAGGCGTGGCCGAAGCCATCAACCGCCAGCTCCACCATCACGCCCGGGTCCGTCACAATGCGCTGGTCGAACGCCAGGCCGTTGCGCAACACGCCGCTCAAGCCCTGGTAGAGCGAGCCGCCACCCGTCCAGATCACGCCGACACCGGCGGCCAGCATCATGAACGTTCCCAATTCCCGGGAACGTGCAATCTGCCCCTCCTCGCGCGCCTTTTCCAGGCGCCTGGGAGAGGCGGCTTCGGATTTTTCGAGGTCGCTTTCTTCGGCCATGCTCTGCGGTGTAATTGCGGTTCGCGGATTTTGGGATCACGAACCACCCGCCGAGATTCTAGGAGGCCTGGGCGTTTGGCGATAAGCCAAGAAAAGGGGGGAAAGCGGTGCTATTCCCGGATGCGCAGCGGCGGCACCCGGGCCGTCCGGCAGACCGGCGGTTCGGCGCTCCGGGCGCCCTGCCCGCCCGCGACTGGGCCGCCGGCTGCTCAGCCTGCCGCGACGGCGGTCGGGCGATGGGGTTCAGCGCCGTCCAGCGCCGCCTGGAACCGCACGTAATCCAGGCCGATACGAACCGCGCCCCAATGCTCCGCGCCCACATACAAAGGCACGGAAATATCGTTGATGATCTCGCCGGTGTCCCGCGAATAGGTCTGGAACAGCATCGCGCCCGTGTTGGCCGCCAAGCGCGCGCCCACCGGGTCATTGAACATCCGCTTGTGGCGCGACCGGGCGATGTCCTGCTTCGGGTCGCCCGTGGGCGGATGCGAATACTGGCTATTGTGCGCGGGTGCGTAGCCGCGGCTGTCGACCAGCAAGGTGTAACTTCCGCCCGGCACGGCGGCCAGCACGCTGTCCAGCAACTGAGTCAGCGCGCCATCGATGACCCGGTCATAGCAGGTATGAAAGCGCGGCGGCTCGCTGCCCGGAATGCGCTGGTAGTGGCGGTCAAACACATCCACCCCTCTTTTGCGCGCATCTTGCAGCAACCTGCCGGCAGTGTCGCGAAAGTCGACCAGCAAGTCCGACAGCTGATCAAACGCCGTGTCGCCCGTGCGCATGTCGGCAAGCACTTCTTGCACGCTTTCCGTCTGCCGGCGAATGCGGTCGATCTCGCCCGACATATGGCCCACGCGCTCCAACACATCGGCGCTCAGCGCTGCGATGCGCCCGACTTCCTGGCTCATGCCGTGGTTGGTGGCGTCGACCTCGCCTATCGCCTGCACCACGTCGCCCACCTGCCGGTTCATGCTGTCGAAATCGCGCACAAACCGCTCGAAATCCGAGCAGGTGCGGTCCAGCACTTCGCCCGACGCATCCACGTCGCTGCGCAGCGTGCCGGTCTGGCGCTGCGTGATTTCCACGAGTTCAAGCATGTCGGACGTATGGCGGCCGATGTCAGTCGTGGCGGCGTTGACGCGTTCGGCCAGCCGGCCCACTTCACTGGCCACCACCGCAAAGCCCCGCCCTGCATCGCCGGCGCGGGCAGCTTCCACGCCCGCGTTCAGCGCCAGCAGCTGCGTCTGTAACGCAATGTCCTTGATCAGCTTGCTGATATCGGCCACCGAACGCGCGCCGATGGTCAGCTTGCCCACCACTTCGGTGAACGCGGCCATCTCGCGCGTCATGCGGTCCACGCGCATCTTCACGTCAGACAGCTCGGCCAGCGCTTGCTCGGCGGCTTGCAGGTTCTGGCCCGACATGGCCGAGATCTCGCGCGCGTGCGTCGAGGTGGACGCGGACAAGGTGGCGATCTGCGCACCGCTATCGGCCAAGGCGCCCGCCGCACGCGCCTGCTCCTGCGCCAGCTGCGAACAGCGCCCCGCCTGAAACTGCGTGCGCGCCGCATTCAGCGCGATTTCGATACTGGAGCCGCGCACGGTCATGATGCGCCGGCGGATCTGCGCCAGAAACCGATGCAATGGAAATACCGCGGGGCTGACGGACAACGTGCGTTCCGAGAGCATGGCGTCGCCCCGGTTCAAACGGCGCAACAAGCCCCACATACCGCCCAGGCGGAATACGGATCTGGCCATGGTAGACCTCCTTTTGCGGCCCGGTTCGCCTGCGTTGGGCGTCCGTGGCCTGGCGCGCATTGCGCGCGCCGTGTCTCCTGCGTTGCCCCTTTTTATTCTTATAAGCGCGCCGCCAGAGGACATGCCTGGCGGCGCGGTCTTGCATCACACGGGTACCACCACAGCCTTAGAAGCCCAGGCTGGCCAACAAATCGTCAACCTGATCCTGGCTGGTCACCACATCCGTCTTGCCCTGCGGACTGATCTGCGGTCCGTTGAGCAGGCTGTTGGCTTCATCGCGGCGCTCTTGCGGCACGTTGTCCAGCAGCACTTGCAGCAGTTCGCGTTCAATCGCGCCCACCACATCCATCATGCGCATGATGACCTGGCCCGTCAGGTCCTGGAAATCCTGCGCCATGATGATTTCCATCAGCTTGGACTGCGTCTGCTGCGTCTGCTTGGGCACATCCGCCAGGAAGGCGCGCGTGTCCTTGACCAGTTCGCGGGCTTCGGGCAATTCCAGCGGCTGGTCATACCATTGCTGCCAGCGTGTATCCAGCGCCTGCGCCGAGCGCGACATGCCGTCCTGGATCGGGCCAGCCTGCTCGGTCGCGTTCAGCACGCGGTTGGCGGCCTGTTCGGTCATCTGGGCGACATAGCGCAGGCGGTCGCGGGCATCCGGGATGGCGTTCGCCGCATCCTTGATGGCCTGATCCAGACCCAGCTCGCGCATGCTGTCGCGCAACATGCGCGTCAGCGATGCAATGCGGTGGATCAGGTCAGGGTTTTCCGCTGCGGGTTCAACGTGTTCCGTTGTGCTCATTGCACACCTCAGCCGGCAATTTTCTCGAAGATCTTGGTGAGCTTTTCTTCCAGCGTCGCCGCGGTGAAAGGCTTGACCACATAACCGTTGGCGCCGGCCTGAGCCGCCGCAACGATGTTCTCTTTCTTGGCTTCGGCCGTCACCATCAGCACGGGCAAGGATGCCAACGCCGCGTCGGCACGGATCTGCTTGAGCATTTCCAGGCCATCCAGGTTGGGCATGTTCCAGTCGGACACGACGAACTGGAAGCCGCCGTTGCGCAGCTTCTCCAGCCCGATCGCGCCGTCTTCGGCCTCATCCACGTTCTCGAAACCCAGCTCTTTGAGCAGGTTGCGGATGATTCGTCGCATGGTGGGGAAGTCATCCACCACCAGAATCTTTATGCCCTTGTCTACCATCTTTCACTCCAGAAAAAATTTGCTTGAGAACGATCGTGAAGCGTCCGCGTCAAACGCGGTGTCCACGGTCGCCCAGGCGAGTCAGAATGCGTTCGCTAATTGCCGACAGCGTCACCACTTCATCCGCGGCGCCAATGGCGATGGCCTCCCGGGGCATGCCGAATACCACGCAGCTGGCTTCGTCCTGCGCAATGGTGTGCGCGCCCGCGCGGTGCATGGCCAGCATGCCGGCGGCGCCGTCCTTGCCCATGCCGGTCAAGATGACGCCGATGGCGTTCTTGCCCGCGGCCACGGCGGCGGAATTGAACAACACGTCCACCGACGGGCGGTGGCGGTTGACGGGTTCGCTGGCTTCAAGCTCGATCACGTAGTTGGCGCCGCTGCGGCCCAGGCGCATGTGCGTATCACCGCCCGGCGCCAGATACACGTGGCCCGGCAGCACGCGGTCGCCGTGGACGGCTTCGCGCACCGTCACGGCGCACAGTGCATCCAGGCGCTGCGCGAACGAACGCGTGAAGCCGGCAGGCATGTGCTGCGTAATCAGAATGGCCGGGCTATCCGGCGGCAACGGCTGCAACACTTCGCGGATGGCTTCGGTGCCGCCCGTGGAGGCGCCCACGATCACCAGCTTTTCCGAGCTGGCCAGCGGCCGGCGCAGCATCGGCGCGGGCGCGGCCTGCGCCGCGTGCGGCGTGGGCGCGCGCAGCTTGGCGCGTGAGGCAGCGCGAATCTTGTCGGCGATGAGTTCGGTGTATTCCAGCAAGCCGTCGCGGATGCCCAGCTTGGGCTTGGTCACGAAGTCGATCGCGCCCAGTTCCAGCGCGCGCAGCGTGATTTCACCGCCGCGTTCGGTCAACGACGACACCATCACCACCGGCATCGGCCGCAGGCGCATCAGCTTTTCCAGGAAATCCAGCCCGTCCATGCGGGGCATTTCCACGTCCAGCGTCAGCACGTCGGGGTTATGGCGCTTGATGAGTTCGCGCGCAACCAGGGGATCGGGCGCGGTCGCCACCACTTCCATGTCTGGCTGGCTGTTGATGATTTCGGTCATCAGTCCGCGCACCAGCGCGGAGTCGTCTACACACAGAACGCTTATTTTTTTCATGGTGATGCCTTGGGCCGTCAGGCCTTACTCGCACATTCGTAGACCGTCTGCCCGCGCAGACGAAAATCCCGGCTGATGTAGGTGAAGTTCTCGGAGTGCCCCGCAAACAACAGGCCGCCCGGTTTGAGCAGCGGCGCGAAGCGTTCAAGAATTTTCGCCTGCGTCGGCTTGTCGAAATAGATCATGACGTTGCGGCAGAAAATCACGTCGAACTTTTCGTTGATCGCCCAGGAAGGCGCCAACAGGTTCAAGGTTTCATACCGCACCATGTCGGCGATCTCGGGGCGCACCCGCACCTGCCCCGCGTTCGCGCCGCGGCCTTTCAGGAAGAAGCGGCGCAGGCGCTCGTCTTCCATCTTCGCCACGCGTTCGGCCGGATACACAGCGGCGCGCGCGCGGTTCAGCACATTGGTGTCGATGTCGGTTGCCAGCACCGTGGACGACGCTCCGCGCGGCCCCAGCGCTTCAACGAGCGTCATCGCAATCGAATACGGCTCTTCACCCGTGGATGCAGCGCAGCACCACACCGACACCGGGCCGCCGCGCTTTTTCGCAAAGTCCGCCAAGATCGGGAAGTGGTGCGACTCACGGAAAAACGCCGTCAGGTTGGTCGTGAGCGCGTTGACGAACTCTTCCCACTCGGGCGCATCAGGCTCGTTTTCCAGCTGATCCAGATAGCTGCCGAAGTCCTGCCGGCCAAGTGCGCGCAGACGCCGCGCGAGACGGCTGTAGACCATTTCGCGCTTGTGCGTGCCCAGCGAAATGCCGGCGCGCACGTGAATCATCTTGCGGACGCGGGAAAAATCCGCGTCGCGAAAATCGAATTGGCGGTCCACCGAAATGGACGGCGCCGAAGTTGCTGCAGTGGCCACTCGGTTCCTCAGTGCCCAAGCGCAAACGCGTCAGGCGCTTGCAAACGTGAGTCTTCATCAGACGAACGCACCGAAGACAGGCGATGCGCCGGCACTTCGATGACTTCGCCCGCATTGATCTTGAACACCGCCACGGCTTCCGCCAGGCGTTGGGCTTGTTCTTGCAGCGAGCCCGCTGCGGCCGCCGCTTCTTCCACCAGCGCCGCGTTCTGCTGCGTCACTTCATCCATCTGCGATACGGCGCGGTTCACTTGATCGATCCCGCTGGACTGCTCTTCGGACGCCGCCGAAATTTCGCCCATGATGTCCGTCACACGTTTCACCGAGGCCACGATCTCTTGCATCGTTGCGCCCGCGCGCTCCACCTGTTGCGAACCCGCGCCCACCTTGGTCACCGAGTCTTCGATCAAGCCCTTGATTTCCTTGGCGGCTTGCGCGCTGCGCTGCGCCAGCGAGCGCACTTCGCCCGCCACCACCGCAAAGCCCTTGCCCTGTTCGCCGGCACGCGCGGCTTCCACAGCCGCGTTCAGCGCCAGGATGTTGGTCTGGAACGCGATACCGTCAATAACAGAAACGATTTCCGAAATCTTGCGCGAGCTGGCCGAAATGTCGTGCATGGTGTTGACCACTTCCGACACCGCGGAACCGCCCCGCTCGGCCACGTCCGACGCGCTTGCCGCCAGCTGGTTGGCCTGGCGCGCGTTGTCGGCGTTCTGCTTCACGGTGGACGCCAGTTCTTCCATCGACGCCGCAGTTTCTTCGAGCGACGCCGCCTGCTGTTCGGTACGGCTGGACAAGTCCGTGTTGCCAGCCGCGATTTCATGCGAACCGACGTTGATCTCGTCCACACCACGGCGCACGGTTGCCACGGTGCGCGTCAGGCTTTCCTGCATGCGCTTGAGCGCGGCGAACAGCTGGCCGATCTCGTTTGTGTTGCGCACGTCAACACGCGCCGTCAGGTCGCCGCCAGCGATGCGGTCAAAATGATGGCCCGCTTCCTTCAGCGGCTGCAACACACGGCGGCGCAGGAAGACATAGGTCGCGAACACCAGCAGCGCGGCAATCACACCACCCGCGCTAACGGCGATCAACACAAACTGGTAACGCACCTGCGCCACTTCGTGCGCATCCAGCATCTTGCTGGCGCGCCAGAAGTCAAAGCCTTCAACGGCGCGGGCAAAGCGGCCTTCCAGCGCATCCTGTACCGTTTGCACCTGCTTCTGGTAGGCCGGCATGTCGGCCTTTTCCAGCGCGGCGATCAACGGCGTCAGCCCTTGCTGTTGCAGCGCCGCGTACGACGCTTCAATTTCCTTCAAGGCTTCCGCGGCTTCTGCCGGTTGCGGCAGCGTCTTGTAGTACTCGTATTCCGCCTGGCCCTTGTTCATCGAGGCCTTGGCGCGTTCGAGCAGGCCGGTGGCTTCCGCCGACAGGCCCGTGGTCAGCAAGGTGGCCTGGCCCACGCTGCCGACGATGTCGGCATAGTTGGCGGTGGCCGCGCGGCCCAGACCATTCATGGTGTCCTTGTAGCTGGACACGACCCGGCCGACGGCGTCGTCGAGTTCCTGCGATTGCTTGATTTCGGCGAGGGTCCCGTTGCTGATGCGCAAAGACAACACGCCAAGCGCCGCCCCAATCACCAACATGAATGAGAAAAACGCCAGCACCCACAACAGGCTGCTGCGTATCGTCATGTTCGCGAAAAACTTGCGCATCACAAGAACCATCCCTTGACTGCAATCGTTAAAGGAAAGCGCCACATCGGATTCAATATGGCGCCTCTACCCCGCTATCCGGCCGGATTCCGATCAGGAAGCGACCTTCTCCACCAGCGCCATTTCATCGCTGGTCATCATCTTTTCAATGTCCACCAGGATCAGCATGCGCTCATCCACCGTGCCCAAGCCCGTCAGGTACTCGGTGGACAGGGTGGCGCCGAATTCCGGCGCCGGACGAATCTGGCCGGCGTTCAACATCAGCACGTCCGACACACCGTCAACCACGATGCCGACGACGCGGCGATCCAGGTTGAGGATGATGACGACGGTCTGCTCGTTGTAGTCAACGCGGCCCAGGTTGAACTTGATGCGCAGGTCCACGATCGGAACGATGATGCCGCGCAGGTTCGTCACGCCCTTGATAAAGGGCGGAACGTTGGCGATGCGGGTCACCGTGTCGGCGTCGTAGCCGCGGATTTCCTGCACTTTCAGGATGTCGATGCCGTACTCTTCATCGCCCAGCGTGAAGACCAGGAATTCGCTGCCGACATCTTCGTTGCGCGCGGATTGCGCTTGCGGTTTGGCTGCCATGATTTTTTAATGCTCCATCAATTCAAAATGGCTTCGGGCTGCGACCAACGTTCACGGTTGGCGCGCGCAAGCGCAAATACGTCGACAATCAGCGCCACGCTGCCATCGCCAAGGATGGTGGCGGCCGAGATGCCGGGAACCTTGCGGTAATTCGACTCGAGATTCTTCACGACCACCTGGTGCTGCCCAATCAGGTGATCCACCAATAGCGCAAAGCGGCGGTCTTCGGCCTGCATGATGACCGCGATGGCCTGCGTCGGGTCCGTCTGTGCTTCGTGCACTGAGAACACGCGGTGCATCTCGACCAGCGGCAGGTATTCGCCGCGCACATGCATCACGCGTTCGTTGCCGGCCACCGAGTAGATCTGATCGTTGGTGGGCTGGAGCGATTCCGTCACATGGTTCAGCGGCAGGATGAAGGTTTCTTCACCCACGCGCACCGACATGCCATCCAGAATGGCCAGCGTCAGCGGCAGCACGATACGCGTCGTGGTGCCATTGCCCGGCTCGCACGACAGCTGCACGTGGCCGCCCATGTCTTGAATGTTCCGGCGCACTACGTCCATGCCGACGCCACGGCCGGAAATGTCCGTGACCTTTTCTGCGGTTGAGAAACCCGGCGCAAAAATCAGCTGCCAGATTTCGTCATCAGGCGAATTCTCGTTGACGGCCAGGCCTTGCGCCATCGCCTTCTTCAAGATCTTCTCGCGGCTCAAGCCACCGCCGTCGTCGCTGACTTCAATGACGATGTTGCCGCCATTGTGTTGCGCGGACAGCACCAGCTGGCCGACCGGGTCCTTGCCTGCCGCGATCCGCTTTTCAGGCGTTTCGATGCCGTGGTCCAGGCTGTTGCGGACCAAGTGCGTCAGCGGGTCGATGATGCGTTCGATCAGGCTCTTGTCCAGCTCGGTCGCGCGGCCATAGGTTTGCAGTTCGATCTGCTTGCCCATCTTGCCGGCGATGTCGCGCACCAGGCGGGGGAAGCGGCTGAACACGTAGTCCATCGGCATCATGCGGATCGACATCACCGCTTCCTGCAGATCGCGGGCGTTGCGTTCCAGCTGTTCCATGCCATTCAACAGGCGGTCGTGCAGCACCGGGTCCAGCGTGGACGCGGTTTGCGCCAGCATGGCTTGCGTGATGACCAGTTCGCCCACCAGGTTGATCACCTGGTCAACCTTTTCCACGCCCACACGAATCGACGTGGATTCCTTGTCGGCATGGGCGGGTGCAGCGGGACGGGCGCGGGCCGCGGCCTGGGTGATGGCCTCGGCGGCGGCGGCGGCGGACTCGGCCACTACCGGCGCAGGCGCGGCGGCGGCAGCGACAGGTTCGGCAACGGGGGCAGCAGCAGCAACCGCGGCGGGCGCGGCTTCGGCGGCGGCCGGTGCGGCCGAGCTGGCCGGCGCGGCTTCACGCGTGATGCTCAGTTGGTCGCCGTCAACGATGAAGCAGCAAACCGCTTCAATGTCGTCCGGCGTGCAGGTGCTGTCCACCCACACGGTCAGCACGCCATCGGCGCGTTCGCTGGCGCGGACGTTGCCCAGGTTGCCCATTTCTTCGAGCAGGGACGCGGCGTCCTTGTCCGACACCTTGGTGATCTTGACCTTGAGCGGCAGGTTGCCGGCCGCGGCATCGGCCACGGGCGCAGCCTGCTGCACGGGTTCGGGCGCAGCGATGGGAGCCGGTGCGGGAGCCGGAGCCGCTGCCACGGGTGCGGGCGCTGCCGCAGGCGCCGCGGCGGGGTCCTTATGCTCTAGCGCCAACTGCCTCAACACGGCGCAGATACGCTCAAACACGGCTTCATCGGGCTCTTCGGAGGCCCGGTAGGCATCCAGTTGGCTTTTGAGCACGTCTTTCGTTTCCAAGAAAATATCAATCATGTCCGTGCGCAGCGCCATTTCGCCGCGACGGATTGCGTCCAGAAGGTTTTCAAGCAGGTGGGTAGTACCCGCCAACTGCGTGAAACAGCCGAATGTCGCCGCCCCACCCTTGATCGAGTGGGCCGCGCGGAAGATGGCGTTGAGCTGTTCGATGTCGGGCGCGCCCACATCGAGTTCAAGCAGCAACTGCTCCATCTGCGCGAGCAGCTCATCCGCCTCGTCGAAAAAGGTCTCGTAAAACTGACTGAGGTCCAAACCAGAACTCATGACCCGTACGCCTTCATAAATGAACCTGCTTTACGCGCCGGCCTGCTCATCGAGCAGCTCGGTCGCTAATTCCACCAGCACATCAGGGTCGACCGGCTTGGACAGCCAGCCACAAACGCCCAGATCCCGAGCGGCCATCTTGCTGTCCACGTCGTCTTCGGTGGTCAGCACCAGCACCGGCACGTCCAGGTACTGGTCCATTTCCCGCAAGCCCTGAATCAGCTCCAGCCCGCCCTTGACCGGCATGTTCCAGTCACTGACAACCAGGTCTACCGGGTGGCTCTTGGCCACATCCAGCGCTTCCTGGCCGTTGCCGGCCGTCAGTACTTTCCATCCCGCGCCCGTCAGCGTCGCCTGCACGATCATGCGCATCGTCGCCGAATCGTCCGCCACCAGAATCGTTGCCGCCATTGCTATCGAACCCCTTCAGCTTGCGGCGTAGTCGCCGCGTCGCCTGGTTTGGTTGCCGTCGCGGCCTGGGCGGCGGCTTGCACCGCCTCCACGGCCGTCCCCACCTCGCGGGCATCTTTCGCGCTGACGTCCGCTGCCGCGGCGTTCTCGTTTTCGATGCGCTTCTGGGTGTTCATATTGAGCACCACGAGGCTGATACGTCTATTAACGGCTGCGTACGGATCATCTTTAACCAGACTCATGCTGGAAGACAGACCCTGGATACGCATGACCTTGCTTTCGCTCATGCCGCCGGCCACTAATTCCTGGCGCGACGCGTTTGCGCGGTCGGCGGAAAGCTCCCAATTGCTGTAGGCGCGTTCGCCGCGTGCGTACTGCGACGCGTCGGTGTGGCCCGAGATACTGACCTTGTTGGGCAGCTCGTTCAACACCGGCCCCAGCTCACGCAGGATGTCGCGCATGTACGGCTGCACTTCCGCACGGCCGGTGGCGAACATCGGGCGGTTCTGGTTGTCGATGATCTGAATGCGCAGGCCTTCGGTCGTCAGGTCAATCAGCATCTGCGGCCTGAAGCTCTTCAGGACAGGGCTGGTCTCAATGACGTTTTCAAGGCGCTTTTTCAGGTTTTCCAGGCGATGCTGTTCGCGGCGCTCGGCGTCGCCCATTGGCTGCGACTCGACCCGGTTGCCCTGGCCACGGCGCACATCGCCCTCGCTGCGCAAGGGGTCGCGGCCGCCGCCTGGCACCGCGCTGGTTTCGGCGGAGCTGCTGGGTCCGCCCGTAATGGCCACGCGCAACGGCATGCGGAAGTATTCCGCGATGCCCTTGAGTTCTTCGCGCGGCACGATGCTGATCAGCCACATCACCAGAAAGAACGCCATCATCGCCGTGATGAAGTCGGCGTAAGCGATCTTCCAGCTGCCCCCGTGGTGCCCGCCGCCCTTGACCTTCTTGCGGCGGATCACCACACGGTGGTTGTTTACCGTGCTCATGGCCCGCTCCGTCAGGCCTTGCCGGTCGACTTGGTTTGCCGGACGTGCTCTTCCAGCTCACCAAACGTCGGACGCACAGACGAGAACAGCACCTTGCGGCCAAATTCCACCGCCAGTTGCGGCGGGTAGCCGTTCATGCTGGCCAAGAGCGTGGTCTTGATGCATTCCAGCACTTTCATGGCTTCGTCGTTGCGGCGCTCAACGCGCGAGGCCAGCGGCCCCACAAAACCGTAGGCCAGCAAAATACCCAGGAAGGTACCGACCATGGCCTTGGAGATCAGGTCGCCCAGAATGGCGGGCGGCTGGTCCACGGCGGCCAGCGCCTTGATCACGCCCAGCACTGCGGCCACGATGCCGAATGCCGGCAGGCCGTCAGCCATCTGCTGCAACGCGTGCGCAGGCACTTCGCGCTCGTGGCGGTAGGTTTCGATTTCCTCGTCCATGAGCGTTTCGATTTCAAACGAGCTCATGTTGCCGCTGATCATGATGCGCAGGTAGTCCGTAATGAACTCCATGAGCTTCGCGTCTTTGGCGATGCGGGGATATTCGCTGAAGATCGGGCTGGAGGCCGGGTCTTCAATATGCGATTCGATGGCCATCAGGCCTTCACGGCGCGCTTTGTTCAGCAACACATACAACAGAGCCATCAGCTCCATGTACACGTCTTTGCTGTAGCGCGAGCTCTTTAGCGCGTCGGGCAACGCCTTCTTCACCAGCATCAGCGACTTCTTGCTGTTGCCGGCCAGGAACGCGCCGAAAGCCGCCCCGAAGATCAGCGTTAGCTCAAAGGGCTGGTAAAGCGCGCCCAAGTGGCCGCCCAGCGCTATGAAGCTGCCGACGACCGACACGATCACCACGAGAAAACCGATAACAATCAACACATCAGGCCCCTGCCAACGAAGTCTAAAACTGGCGTCAATGATCCCCTGTTCCCCCCGACCCAAAAAGGCGGGTTACGGGGAGTTTTCCAGGGCTTTTGATGTATTTGGACGCGGGAGGTCAAGGACGCGCGGCGTCGACGGCAGGCGCCGGACGGCTGCCCGCACGTGCTTTTGCTGCGGCGCGCGTCTTGCCGGCGCGAGGTGGCGGGCGGCAAATGGCGCACACAAAATCCGATTGCGGATCGTGAGCGTGGGCGATGAAATGACCGCCGCATTGGCGGCAGGCGGACAGCTGGAGCATGCCGCTGTCAAAGAAGCGCACCAGCATCCAGGCGCGGGTGAAGCTCAGGACGGGTTCGGCGTTTTCCGCCGTGTCCAGGCCGGCGTTCTCCAGATACAGGCGATACGCGTCGATGGTGGCGCGGATGCCCTTGCTGCTTGTGCGTGCATTCAAAAACGAATACACGTTATAGAACAGCGAAGAATGGATGTTCGGCAACCAGGTCATGAACCAGTCAACCGAGAAAGGCAGCATCCCCTTGGGTGGCGAGCAACCGCGAATTTCCCGGTACAAGCGTGCAAGGCGGTCATGGCTCAGGGCGGTTTCCGCCTCGAGCACCTGCAGTCGGGCTCCTAGGGTAATCATGGAGCTAGCAAGCAGGATATCGTCCGCTTCCTGAGATACGCTTTTGGAGGCCATTACACGTTCCGTTTGAGGATTCGAGTGGCGGTTAAGCCAGTTCTTCTACAGGTTGCTTGGCCAACAGGATCGTTGCGTGGGCTTGTTGCAGTGCACCACCCAGTACGTCATGGGTCAGCGCCGACAGCAGGCTGTAATCATCAAAACGGAACCGGCACAGCAGCGAACTGGAGCTGGCCAGTTTCACCAGTTGTGCCGGCGACAGACGCATCAGGATGTCAGCAACTTCATTGCTGAACCCCAGACGGAACATCGACGCAGCATAGTCATCACGCAACATACGTTGCGCAAGTAACAGATATGACAGATTCACTTCACGAATGTCTGCCAGCAAAGAATTTTCGACTTGTTGCACGCCCTACTCCCTATCCCTATCCCACCCACGGGGCTTGATATCCAAAAGCATCGGCAACCTGCGGTTACCTGACGCTGCTACATCCTGTTTTAATGCGAAATGTATCATTTGTTCGCAATTTAAGTAAAATTTACCACAGGTGATGTCATTTTCTATGACTTATATGACAAATCTTTGTTGATATTGCGCAACTTGTTAGATTAGACACACCTTGACATAGAAATCGGTGACGAATTTACGTCAATTTGGCAAATAAGCATTCAAAACATTGCGTACTTCGGGGAATGAAATGTTGTGCAGTGCCGACAATGGCACCTTGACGATCACCTGATTGCTAGCTTTAGTGCAGCCGCGCGTTTGTCGACAATGTCGCAAATTGACAACGACCGACAATGCGTCACGATGGACACCGCCTGACATTCCCGCAATGCCCCACGCAGAAGACAGCTTGGTCGAATATGCCCCGCTCGTGCGGAAGCTGGCCCTGCAATTGCTCGCCCGGCTACCCGCCAGCGTTGAGCTTGACGACCTGATACAGGCCGGCATGATCGGCCTGCTTGACGCCGTAAGGCGCTATCAGGAAACCGCAGACGCCCAATTCGAGACCTACGCCACGACCCGTATTCGTGGCGCGATGCTGGACGAGCTTCGTAGCCAGGACTGGCTGCCGCGCAGCGTCCGCGCCAAGGCGCGCAAAATCGAGCAGGCCATTTCCCAGCTGGAGCAGCGCTTGATGCGCTCGCCCTCTGAAGCCGAAATCGCCCAGCAGCTTGAAATTCCGATCGACGAATACCAATCATTGCTGCACGACGCGCAAGGCGTGCAGATCGTTCACTACGAAGATTTCACGACCGAAACCGATTCCGCATCAGGACAGTCGGATTGGGCCGCAACACTGAACCATGGTTCGGCAGGCGGCAATCCGCTGGATTCTTTATTGGCTGGCGATTTCCGCCAGGCGCTTGTGCACGCCATCGACTCCCTGCCCGATCGGGAAAAATTGTTGCTGTCGCTGTGTTACGAGCAAGGCCTGAATCTGAAAGAGATTGGCGCGATCATGAATGTGACCGAGGCGCGGGTTTGCCAGCTGCGGTCGCAGGCAACGGCGCGCATTCGCGCCAAGCTGAAGGAACAGGCTTGGCAAGAGCTGCCCTTGGAGGGGCAGATCGCGCAGATCATCTAGCGCTCTCACTTACCCATGTATATAGACCCTTCTATATAGGGTTACGCAGACAGTGCAAAAACCAACGGGCGCCCCAGGCGCCCGTTTCGCATTTCGGGCCCTGGCCCACGCCAGCAGGCGCTCGCGGCGGATACAACAATAAATAAGACTTTCGCGAAATAGGGCTAAAGAATGATTTGGGACTGCCGTAATCCTTGCAACGGAGAGATTCTTAGACAAAAAGTCGACGAACTTTCCCGTTAACACCAGTGGGCGGCGTTGCTGCCCGGTTTGAAGAAGCCTTTCTCTCTTGGGAGCACCAACATGGCTGCCGTTATCAATACCAACTACCTCTCGATGGTTGCTCAAAACAACCTGAACAAGTCGCAATCGACGCTGGGCAGCGCCATTGAGCGTCTGTCGTCGGGCCTGCGCATCAACAGCGCCAAGGACGACGCCGCTGGTCAAGCCATCGCCAACCGCTTCACCGCCAACGTCAAGGGCCTGACCCAAGCCGCCCGTAACGCCAACGACGGCATCTCGATCGCTCAAACGACCGAAGGCGCGCTGAACGAAATCAACAACAACCTGCAACGCGTTCGCCAACTGTCGGTTCAAGCCGCCAGCGGCACGAACTCGCCGACCGACCTGGACTCGATCCAATCGGAAATCAAGCAGCGTCTGGACGAAATCGACCGCGTGTCGGCTCAAACCCAGTTCAACGGCGTGAACGTCCTGGCTAAGGACAACAAGCTGACGATCCAAGTTGGCGCCAACGACGGCGAAACCATCACGATCGACCTGAAGGAAGTCACCGCCAAGACCCTGGGTCTGGATGGCTTCAACGTGTCGGGCCCGAAGGGCACGCAGGCTGCTGTTAGCACCGCTCAATACCAAGCCGCCTACGGCTCGACCACCTCCATGACCGCCAACACCGTTGCCGAAGGCACCGCTGGCGATCTGGCTGGCCGTCTGGGTGTTGCTTCCGGCAACGTCACCGTCGGTTCGGCTGCTGAAGCTGACGAAAACGGCAACTGGTTCGTCAAGGTCGACGTGTCGGCTGCTGACGCTACCGAGTCCAGCAACCTGAAGGCCAAGGGCTTCGACGTCGCTTCGGGCGCATCGGGCTCCTACTACATCGCCGTGAACCCGAAGGACGCCGACACCACGACGACCACTGGCACCGCCGCCTTCACGCTGAAGACCGACTCGCTGCCCCTGACCAGCCTGACCAAGGGTTCGACCTCCAACCCGCTGGCCAAGCTCGACGCCGCTCTGCAAAACATCGACTCGCAGCGCAGCTCGCTGGGTGCGATTCAGAACCGCTTCGAATCGACCGTTGCCAACCTGAACAACACGATCAACAACCTGTCCGCCGCTCGTTCGCGCATCGAAGATGCCGACTACGCTACGGAAGTGTCGAACATGACCAAGGCTCAGATCCTGCAACAGGCTGGTACCTCGGTTCTGGCTCAAGCCAACCAAGTGCCGCAAACGGTTCTGTCGCTGCTGCGTTAATTCCAGCGGACGGTTCCTCGGCTCCGGCAGAGAAGGAAGTTTCTTCTCCGCCGCTGCCGAAGCAGTATCAAAAACCAGCCTTCGGGCTGGTTTTTTTATGCCTGACGGATGCGGGGCTGCCGCATTCGCACGTTCACATTCACATTCACGATCCCGTTCACGTGCATCGGCATCAAGGCGCAAAAAAAGGGGCGGAAAATTCCGCCCCTTTTTGTTTCCTTCCGACTGACCACTTCGCGTTCGTTGCAACCGCTTCGGCCATCGGCAGTATCGGTGCTTACGCCGTCACCGCCCCCATAGCCTGCACCAACGCGGCCACCGCTACGGGGTTGTCATTGATGAGGTCATGCCCCCCCTTCACGCGTTCAACCCGGCAGCCCAGACCGCGCAGACGCGCCAGATCGGCTTCGTCCAGGCAGCACGGCACGGGAGGCATCTTGCGCGGCGGCTGCATCGGCACATCGCCGGTCACGACCAGCACAGGCTGCGTGACGCCCTCCAGCAGATGCCAGTATTCGCGCTCCACCGCGGCCGTTGGCGTCACGCCATAGATGTCCAAGGCGAAGCTGCGCAAGTAGCGGTCGTCCGGCCGGCCGGCAATGGCGCCGCGCAGGAACGCGTGGTTATGCCAAAGCTTCGCCGCACTGAAAGGCGTATCCAGCAACACCAGCGCCTGGCATTGCGCCGTGCGCCGTGCAATGGCCAACCCCACGCTGCCGCCGAACGACGCGCCGATGACGCCAAAGCCTGCCGGCAGCGCGGTCAGCAGCGCAGGCAACAGCTCGTCAGCAAAACCCGCTACCGACATGTCCGCGGGCGCTGTGCTGTTGCCGCAACCCGGCAAATCGACGAACAGCAAGTTGGCATCTGGCAGATGTTTTTCAATGCCTTGCACGGTGGCGATATTGCCCAGCGAGCCGTGCAGCACCACCCAGGTCGGACGCCCTTCCCGCCAGTTCGCCGAACGGCGTGCGCGCAGCTGCCCGGAGCGGCCTGACAGCATCTCGAACGGGGCGGCAACATCTTTGCGCAGCCGCGCATGCCAGGCCTCGCGCCCTTGTTCCAGCGCCGCCAACGCCTCGGGCGTGCCGCGCATGATGTCGCGCGCATGGCGCTCGATGATGTCTTTGGGCCAGTCCCACCAGCGCAGCGCCAGCAAGCGTTCCGACACGGCATCGTCAAAGCGGCGGCGGCGGAACTGCGCGGGGTTGCCAGCCCAGATTTCGTAGGGGCCAACATCGCGCGACACCACCGATCCTGCGCCGATCACGGCGCCGGTGCCGATCGTCACGCCCGACATGATCTTGCTGCCGGCGCCGATCCAAACGTCGTGGCCAATGGTGACGCCGCCCTTTGTGCTGGAGTAATCCGTGATGGATTGCGTAGACGAAAACAAGGTGCCGAAATGCGGCGCCGAGAAGGGGTAGATCGTGTAGGTGTCCTGGCGATGGTAAGCGCCCAGAATGATCTCGACGTCGTGCCCGATCGTGCAGAAGTTGCCGATCGTCAGCCGCGCGGGTTCGTGCGGCTGGTTATGCGGGAATACCGACGGCACGCCATAGGAATAGTCGCCAATGCTGTAGAGCTCGGGGTCCGACAAGCCCAAGGCCGTGAACACCAGCCCGCGCACGCCGTGCTCAAGGGCCATCGTCAGATGACGCGCCCCCTGATGCGCCGGCCGTGCGGCGTGGATCTGCCGGCTGATGTGCTCGGCTTCGGCACGCTTGCCTTCCCGCCAGTGACGCACCGCCAAGCCAAAGGCCTCATTCAGACCCATCGTTTGTCCGCCCGCGGCCCCCTGGCCGCCCTTCGTCGACGATGTCATTACAAACACTCCAAAATTAGTTGCTGCGTGCGCTCTCGCGATACCGCATGACGGCCGCCGGGCTGCCGCCGATGACTGCGTATTCAGGCCACTCGCCGCGCAAGACCGTGCCGGCCGCGACGACGCAGCCGCGCCGTAACACACAGCCGTCAAGCAGCACGCAGTTCGCGCCGATCCAGCAATCGTCTTCGATGACGATGCCGCCCTTGCTGGGCATGAAGCGTTGCTCGATGATCGTTTTGTCGCGGCTGCGGTATTCGTGGTTGGTCGGCGCAAGCGTTGTGTTGGCGGCGATCAGGGTGCCACGGCCAATCGAAATGCCGTTGCCGGAATAGATCACAACACCGGAATTCAAATAGACCTGGTCGCCAATATGTACGTCGCCATCGCCGCCTGCGAACTTGATCTTCACGAAACTGTCGATGGTCACGTGGTCACCGATGACAACGGCGTTGCCTCGCACGGAGCGCTCGATGTCGGCCAGCGGGGAAATCTTGGCCAACGTGGAAATCTGGTTCATGCCTTGTGCTCCATCAGGTACGTCAAGGTTGCACGAAGAAAGGCAGCCATCGCGGCGTGCTCGCAGCCATCACGCGTTGGCAATTGCCGCGACTGGAATTGGTAGATCGGCGCGGCCGCTTCCTGCGCATCGCCTGTCTGCACCGGGATCTCTCGCCCAAGGAGCTCGCTGGCCTGGCGCGCCGCCAAGGTGGCCAGATCGCGAATCCGCCAGTCGCCGCCCGCCACGTGCAGCAAGCCCTGTCCGGCGGACACCAGGCGCAGGGCCGCTACGTCGGCAAAGTACGCCACGTCCAGATAATTGCGCATGGCCAAGCCCTGCCCATGCAAGACGATCTTGCCCGCATTCACCGCCTGGCGGCAGAAATCAAACGGCGCCAGCGTCCAGCGATCAAATCCGCTCCAGGACGCCGGCACGCCGTAAAGGTTCGACGGCCGAAGGATATCGACCGACATGCCCAGCGCGCGGGCGGACCAGTCGAACAACTGTTCGGCTTGCCAATGCGTCAGCCCGTAATCATTGCCTGGCACGGCGGGCGCGGCCTCGTCCAGTACGCCCTCGGGGCGCCCGTATACGTGAAACGTAGAGACATACATCAGACGCCGGATGCCGGCGCGCTCGCAGGCTTGCAGCAACGCCCGGGTACCCGCCACGTTCACCACATAAGCCGCTTGCGGGTCCGCGCGGCAACCCACCTCGTGCATTGCCGCGGCATGAACACAGGCGTCGATGCCCGCGGGCAGCACCCGTTCGRCCACGCTGCGCGGGTCGGCCAGATCCAGTTGCAGA
Organism: Achromobacter sp. 01N37; assembly: GCF_056399725.1. NCBI lineage: Bacteria > Pseudomonadati > Pseudomonadota > Betaproteobacteria > Burkholderiales > Alcaligenaceae > Achromobacter > Achromobacter sp. 01N37. The sequence continues at coordinate 402,639 of NZ_JBFTRX010000003.1, read as the reverse complement.
TCATTGGCGGGCGCTCGGCCCGCTGTCACGACCTGCACACCCTGCGCACGCAAGCGCGCAGCGACCGCGCCGCCCGCATAGCCGTTCGCGCCGGTCACCAATACCCGTCGGATCATGGCTGCGCGGCGTAAATGAAGGGCGAATCAAAGGCGGCGGCTTGTGGCAGCGCGGCGTCGCGTGGCGACATCACGGGCGCGCCGATGTCCGCCTCTCCTGCCCACCAATCAATATCCGTGCTCTGCGCATGCACTCCCGCATCGCGCTCGGGGTCGTGTACGGACGTGGTGTAGTACAGCAACGCCGTGCCGTCGCGATGTGAGGCAAAGCCATGCGCCACGCCTCGCGGCACGTACACCGCCTGGGGCTCGGCGCCATCCAGCATCAGGGAAACCGATTGCCCATAGGTGGGCGAGCCCCGGCGCAAGTCCAGCAAACCGTCGCGCGCGCGTCCCACCAGGCAGGTGACGAGCTTGGCGTGATCGGACGGCGGCAACTGAAAATGCATGCCGCGCAATACCCCGCGATGCGATACCGACACGTAGGACTCCGTGAAGCCGGTCTCAAGCCCCAGTGCCGCTAGCGTCGGCGCGTGCAGCAGTTTGCGGAACTCGCCACGCGCGTCCGGAAAGCTCGGCAGCGTCAGCACATAGCAGCCCGGAATCGCCAACGCCTGGGCGCGCATGTCAGAAGCCCGCGCCGAAGAACAGCTCGATGCGGCTGGCGGCGTAGTCCAGCATGTCGGGGGTCAATGCGGGCTGTACACCGATCCAGAACGTGTTCTGCATGATGATCTCGGTATTGGCCAAGTCGCCCGACACGCGATAATTCTGGCCCACCATGGACGGCTGGCGCGTCAGGTTGCCGGCAAACAGCAGCCGCGTGCCCACCTTGTCCTGGTCCAGGTACGTCAGCAGGTCGACCCGGCGCACGTTGGCTTCGGGACGCAACGTGATGGGGAAGCCAAACCACGAAGGGTCCGAACCCGGGGTGGCCTCGGGCAGGATCAAAAACTCTTCGCAGGACGCCAGGCGTTCTTTCAAGAAGCGGAAGTTTGCCTTGCGCTGCGCCACGAATTCTTCCACACGATCCATCTGCGCCAGGCCACAAGCCGCCTGCATGTCGGTGATCTTCAGGTTGTAGCCAATATGCGAGTACGTGTACTTGTGGTCATAGCCTTCGGGCAGGCTGCCCAGCTTCTGACAAAAGCGGCGGCCGCAGGTGTTGTCCTTGCCCGGCGCGCAATAGCAATCGCGGCCCCAGTCGCGGAACGATTCAGCGATAAGCTTCAGGTGGGGATCGTTGGTGAAGACCGCCCCGCCCTCGCCCATCGTGATGTGATGCGCGGGGTAGAAGCTGAGCGTGCCGATGTCGCCGAAGGTGCCGACCATGCGGCCGTTGTAGGTCGAGCCCAGCGCGTCGCAGCAGTCTTCAATCAGCCAAAGGCCGTATTTCTTGCACAGCGCCGTGACCACGTCCAGGTTGTAGGGGTTACCCAACGTGTGGGCCAGCATGATGGCCTTGGTGCGCGGCGTAATCGCGGCTTCCAGGCGGCTTGCGTCCACGTTGTACGTGCCCAGTTCCACATCCACGAACACCGGCACCGCGCCGAATTGCAGGATGGGATTCACCGTGGTGGGAAAGCCCGCCGCCACGCCAATGACTTCGTCACCACGGCGGATGGCGCGATCCCCCAGTTTGGGCGAGGTCAGCGTCGAAAACGCCACAAGGTTGGCCGACGATCCCGAGTTGACGGTGATCAGGTGCTTGACGCCCAGATACTGCGCCAGCCGTTGTTCGAAGGCGTCGTTGAAGCGGCCCGTCGTGAGCCAGCCGTCCAGCGACGCCTCGACCATGGCTTTGAGTTCCGCCGCGCCGATCAGCTTGCCCGATGGCGGCACCGCCGTCTTGCCGGGCGCAAACGCTGCACGCTCGCGCTCCTGGGCCTCGTGGTACTGATCGACCAACTGGGCGATCTGCGCCCGGATTTCGTTAGGATTCATTGCTTGTTCTCTAAAACCGTTATGTTCTTGGCGCCGCAGGCGGCTCAGACCGCACCATAGGCCGCGATTTGCGCGTCGCACAAGGCGCGCGCGTCAGCGCCTTCATGCAAAGCGCGATACCACTGCATGGTGTTGGCCACCCCTTGCGCCAGGCTCCAGCGCGACGCCACACCCAGCACCGACCGGGCGCGCGACGTATCCAATGCCAGCAAGCCCGCTTCGTGCGGACCCTGGGCCGACTGCCCGTACACCACCTCGCCCGAGCCGTACGCCGCGCGCGCGAGTTCGACCACGTCGCGCACCGTCGCGGTATCTTGCGATGGCGGCCCGAAGTTGTAGGGGCCAGCCAGCTCTGGACGCGTCCACAGCATCTCGGCCAGGCGCAGATAGCCCGCAAGCGGCTCCAGCACATGCTGCCAGGGCCGCACCGCATTCGGACTGCGAATATCCAATGCAATCTGGCCTTGCCACGCGCGCACAGCGTCTGGCAGCAGCCGGTCTTCCGACCAGTCGCCCCCGCCAATGACATTGCCTGCACGCGCCGTGGCCAGCGCTACCCCCTGCGCCGCCAGGAAGGCATCGCGATAGCAGGCCGCCACCAGTTCGGCCGCAGCCTTGCTGGCGCTGTAGGGGTCATGGCCGCCCAGCGCGTCGCTCTCGCGATACGGATGCGGCCATTCCTCATTGCGGTAGACCTTGTCGGTGGTGATGCAGAGCGCCACGCGCACGTCCGGCAAGCCCCGCAAAGCGTCCAGAAGGTTCGCCGTGCCCATCACATTCGTGTCAAACGTCTGCAACGGCTCGCGGTAGCTCAGACGCACCAAGGGTTGCGCCGCCAGATGCAGCACCACCTCGGGCCGCGCCTGGCGCACGATAGCGGCCAACGCGCCGGCGTCGCGGATGTCGCAAAAATGGCTGTCCGTCACGCTGGCGATAGCGGCCGCGTCAAACAGGCTGGGGCGGTCCGTGGCGGGCGGCAGCGCCACCCCGCACACCTGTGCGCCCAGGCGATGCAGCCACAGTGCCAGCCAGCCGCCCTTGAAGCCCGTATGGCCCGTCAGCAGCACGCGCTTGCCGCGCCAGAAGGCGCCGGGCACCTCGTTCACCACACTCTCCAGGGCGCCTTGTTCGCGTCCCAAAGCGCTTCCAGCATGCGTTTTTCGCGCAGCGTGTCCATGGGCTGCCAGAAACCCATGTGCTTGAACGCCATCAGGTCGCCGCCGCGCGCCAGCGATTCCAACGGTTCCATCTCCCAAGAGATGTGATCCGCTTCGATCAGCGGCAGCACCTTGGGCGACAGCACGAAGAAGCCGCCATTGATCAAGCCGCCGTCGCCGCGCGGCTTTTCCGTGAAGCCGGCGACCATATCGTCTTCCATCTTCAGCGCACCGTAGCGCCCGGGCGGCTGCACCGCCGTCACCGTCGCCAGCTTGCCGTGCTGCCGGTGGAACGCGATCAGCGCCGAAATATCCACGTCCGCCACGCCGTCGCCATAGGTGAAGCAGAATGCCTCTTCGTCCTTCACGTAACTGGCCACGCGCTTGAGACGGCCGCCGGTCATGGTGTCGTCGCCCGTATCCACCAAGGTCACGCGCCAGGGTTCGGCATGGCGTTGATGCACTTCCATCTGGTTGTTCGCCATGTCGAATGTCACGTCCGACATGTGGAGGAAGTAGTTGGCGAAGTACTCCTTGATGACGTAGCCCTTGTAGCCGCAGCAAATGACAAAGTCATTCACGCCGTGGGCCGAATACATCTTCATGATGTGCCACAGGATCGGGCGCCCGCCGATTTCCACCATGGGCTTGGGCTTGACGTGGGTTTCTTCAGAGATGCGGGTACCGAGCCCGCCCGCGAGAATGACGGCTTTCATACGGATCCTTCACACCACTTTTTGAACATGCCGCGATAGGCGGCTTCGACTTTGCGCGCAAAGGCGGGCTCGTCCATCAGGGCGCTGGCCTGCATTTCCTGGCGCAGGCCGGCGCGGGTGCGCGCCAGTGCGGGGATGTCGCTTGCCAGGGCCACCACCTTGTCGATGTATTCGGCTTCAGTCTGCGCAATCCATTCCTTGCGGCCCAGGCCAGCCAAAGTGGATGCACCGATTCGGCCCACGCCCATTCGCCCCGCCAAGGTCACGTATGGCAGGCCCATGTACAAGCTTTCGAACAGGGTCGTGCCCGAGTTGTGCGGGAAGCAATCCAACGTGATGTCGGCACTGCGCAGGACGTCCCAGGGCGGGCTGTGAAAGCCGATCTCGATCCGGCCCGCATCGATGCCATGCTGCGCAAACAGGTCATGCAGATCCTTCTGCATGCGCTCGGAGAAATAGCTGTTGCTGTCGACGACCAGGCGCGAACCCGGCACGCGGTGCAAGATTTCGGCCCAGGTGCGCACGACCCGGTAATTGAAACGGATAGCGCGTGAGAGCGTGATGAACCGAATGTGGCCGTTCTGCAGCGCCGGCAATTCAGAGACTTCGCCCATGCCCAGCTTGGGGCGGTAGGCAAAGTTCGTCGTGTCCAGGCGCCAGGGCTTTTCAGCGAACAGCGATTCGGTTCCGGGCGGCGCCATCTCGTCATCGATCAGGATGTAATCGATGGCCGACAAGCCGGTGGTGCAGCCGAATCCCAGCCACGTCACCTGCACCGGCGCGGGCTTGCGCACGAACGTCGCCAGGCGGTTCTGGGCGGTATGGCCGGCCAGATCCACCAGCACATCGATCTTGTCATCGCGAATGCGTTGCGCCAGCGCGTCGTGCGACAGGCCGTTGGTGCGCACCCAGTGATCCGCATAGGTCTTGAAGGCGGCGGTGCCTTCGTCTTCCTGGTCCAGCTGCGCGTAGGCGTAGATCTCGAAGGCCGACTTGTCGTGCCGGGCCATCAACGGCTCAAGAAACAGACGCACCGGGTGGGTGCGGAAGTCCGGAGACACGTACCCGATCCGCAGCTTGCGGCCCGGATCGCGTGTATTGGAATGCGGTTTCCAAGACGCCCGATGCGGCGCGCCCAGACGCTCGTCAAACGCGCGATAGACCTCGAACACCTCTTCCGCCGTACGGTCGGGGAAGTAGTTCATGCCAAAGAAGCGGGAATGCTGCACCGTGGGGTTATCGGGCTGGACTTCCAGCACGCGCAGATACTCGGCTTCCGAGCCTGCGAAGTCACCCATGTCGGCCAGGGCCACGCCCAGGTTGCCACGCGCTTCCACGTTGGCCGGATTCAGTTCGAGCATGTGGCGGAAGGTCGCCACCGCTTCATGGAACCGGGCAGCGCTGCGATAGCAATTTGCCAGCACGTTCAGCGCCTGGGGATGGCCAGGCGACAATTCCAGCGCCCGGCGGCAAGCCGCGTCCAATTCCACGGGGCGGCGCAAGGCGCGCAGCGACATCGCCACACCCACATAGCAATCAACATCCTCGCCACCGACCTGAAAGGCTCGCAGGAAGGCGGCCAGCGATTCGCCAGACTTGCCCGTGTCGCGCAGCACCGTGCCCAGCACTTCCCAGGACGTGCTGTATTCCGGTGCGCGCTTGGTCAGTGCCCGCGCACGCCCCTCAAGGTCACCATCACTCTTGGCGTTGACCAGGGCCGCCAGTTCTTGCGCTTCTTTGAGCACCGCCTTGGTGATGCCCTGCGCGCGCGCCGGGGCCGAGATACTGCCACCATAGCGTTGCTCGAAACCACAACGCGCCATGGCGTCGATGTACAACGCCCAATAGGGTCCGCGCGCATCGCTGGCGCTCAGGCCCGCCTCAATGTAATCGCACCAGTCACGAGCCCCCGCGACCGTCAGGCCGTAATGCCTGAGATGGTCGAGCAACCCGTCCACGGGCTGGGACGCTGATACGGCTGGCGCCTCGGGCGCGGGAGCAACAAAGTCCCCCGCCGACGTGAACTGCAATACCGGCGCCGCGATCTGAACGCTATCGCGCAGCCGATTCAGCGCCGCGCCGGCCTCCAATTGCCGCAAGGGCAGCACGTCGTGGTCGGAAAACGATGTCCTGACCGCCTCGTGCCACAGGTTGAACAGCGGCGCCCTGCCGTCTATCGCCGCCACCACGCCGGGAACAAGGCTTACCCCACCGGCCAGATCGTACGGCGTCTTGTCGACGCTGTAGCGTCCGATAGCGGCGTCGAACAAGGCTTGCAGCGCCTTGCCCACCGCCTCCTCCGCCGTACTACCCGCCGCAAGCTTCTTCTCAGCCACGTACTGGACCAGCGCCGCTCCTGGCACGGACGCCGGCCAGGCGTGGCCCAGCACGTCCGCAATGGCTTCCAGCACCGGGTTGTCGGTGCTCAGAATGTGGCCGGCATGCGTGACGAAATGGGTTTGACTGATGCTGCGCAGCCCTGCCGCCAAACGGCGGAAGCTGCCGGCCCAGCGCAGCTTGGGCAGCCGCGACAGGTCGGGACGCGGCAGCACTTCCTGCTCGCGTTCATGGTGAGTCAGCAATGTGCGGCGATAGGCGCGGCCAATGGAAAAGTCCAGGTATTGCTGCCTGAGCGCGCGCGGCTTGCCGAAACCCAGCAGGCTTTGGGTCAGCGACACGTTCGCGCCATAGTTCGGCGCAAGCTCGTGGCGGGGCTCGGCGTCGCCCACGCACGTCATGCCAAACTGCGCGGCCATGTCGGCGAATTCAGCGTAGTAATAAGGCTGGCGAGCCAGCAGGCTCAAACCCGCCGCCCCCTGCTCATCTAACGCCTGGGCGAAGCGCGTTGCCGCCTCGTGCAGCGAAGCCGCCAGCGGATTGGCGTTCGACACGCCATCGGTGAACAGCCCCAGGGCAGCGCGCGCGGCGGCAACTTGCTCGTCAGGGCTGGACGCGGCGTGCGCGTGCATCAGCACGGCTTCGCGGACGATTTCGGCCGCCTTTGCACCCGGATAGGCATCGAAACTGAGGTAGGCAACGCCTTCAAATGCCAGGTTCAGGCGGCAGATGCGCAGCAGATCACCGGTGCTTTCGCGCGGGACGGTGCTGTAAAGGTCGTGCGCGATGATGTAGTCAAATTCGCCGAAGTCCTGGCCAATGTCAGCAAACGACAAAGTATGCAAGGTCAGGTTGCCCAGCCCGATGGCGTCGGCGGCCCGGCGGCCCGCTTCAATGCGGCGGGGGTCGGTATCGACCCCGACCACTTGCGCTTGCGGATAAGCCACCGCGAAGGGCAATAGATTGCTGCCCGCGCCGCACCCGAGCTCGAGCACGCGCGCGCGCTCCAGCGGGACCGTTTCAACGCCATAGAGGAATGCCGCCGCGCGCATCTGGCCCGGCGAACACAGGTAGCTGATAGCCGGATCAGACACCGGGGGGGCCAAGTCAATGGCAAATGAGTCATCGGGGACTCGATCAGGCGCGTTCAATCCGTACTCCACGGGCAGGGTAATTGCGCAGCAGCATAGCAGCGGCTTTCAAGGGGGAAATGGGCGAAATGACGGGCTTTTTTGCCGGTTCTTGCGTGATGGCGAAAGTGCGCAAACTCCGCCGCAAAGGGAGTGGCGGCTTTTTGCACGCTTATTCCTTTTTTTGACCCGCTCGACTCACGTCATAATGACGGCGCAGATTTTGTATCATTTTCTTTCAGCACTATGACCGCCACGCCCCCAGATCCACTCGCTACGCAGCACGACAGCAATACGGATCTCGATGATCAGGCGCCGGTCGATGCGCAGACCTTGCGTCTGCGCGAAGAGAACCGCGCATTGCGCGAATTGTTGGCGGCCCAGGTACACGCCGCCTTGCCGCCGCCGGCCCCTGAACCCGGCGGGTTGCGGCGTGTCTGTTGGTGGCTGATTTCAGCGCCGGGTGCGGCCCTGGTCGGCTGGCGCCGCTTGCTGGGCCGCGATGACGCGCCCCCCATCACGGGGCGGCGCGTGGGGTCGGCAACGTTGACGGTGCTCTACACCCTGGCCATTTACGGCGCGCTGGTGCTGCTGGTGGTGTCGTGGAATGCCCCGAACAATGGGATTACCGGCGCCACCGCGGCCAGCCCGGTCCGCGTGCCTCTGATGCCTCCGACCGCGGTGCCGGTCCAGGAGCCGCCGAGCGATTGGGAGGCGGATGCGTTGGCGCCGCCGGCGCCGATTGCGCCGACGGGGCCGGCGAAACCGGAATCGACATCCGGGACCCCATCCGGGACAACATCCGGGACAACATCCGAGGCAACATCCCAGGCAGCACCCGGCTCAACAACCGAAGCCACACCCGGGACTGCACCCGGCACAGCACCCGCCGCAATCTCCGAAGCGGCGCCCGCGACAGCACCGTCCGCCACGGGTGAATCGGCCGCTTCGGCTGTTGAACCTCGCGCGATGCCTCCGGAAGCCCCTACCCCCCAGCCGCGCACCAACGCCGCCGCCACGACGACGCCCGCCTCAAGCGGCCCGCAATCGACATTGCGCATTACCGAAATTCCGGTGCAAGACCCGATGGCGTGGCTCAAGGCGCTGCAAACCGAATTAGCGCAATGCGCCACGTTGGGATTCTTTGACCGGCCTGATTGCGCCTGGGCGGCCCGCGATAAGTATTGCGAGGCGAACCGTGGCTGGGGTGTTGTGAAGGAATGCCCGAAGCGGCCATAGGTTGGTGCTTGGGATAGATGCTCGCAATGTCACACATCCGCCATGTCCCGGTACGACAATCCTTTGCATCAAACTGAAAATGTACGCAATAATGCGAACACTTCGGGCTCACGCCCTGCCTTCCTTTTAAGGACCCTGTGACCATGGATTCGATCAACAACACCGTCAACACCGCGCTGGCTTTGAAGGACGCGAATGTGGTTCAGGAAGTGCAGGCCACCGTGTTGAAGAAGGCGCTGAACGCGCAAGCCGATACGGTTGCCACACTGATGCAGTCCGTAGCCCCGATGGCGATCGACAGCCAACTGGGTTCGCGCATCAATACCCAGGCCTGACGCGCACGCATTACGTCCCGCGGGGCCGCCTTCACGTGCGGCCAAGCGATAAAAAAAGCGCCAGACCCTGACAGGGCCGGCGCTTTTTATTTGCCGTTGCATGACTCAGGTGAGGCGGAAAACCGCCTCACCGGTCATTGGCCATTGGCCATTACTTCTTCTTCATCGGCGGCAAGTCGGTGCAGACGCCTTCGGCCACTTCGGCCGCCATGCCCACCGATTCACCCAGCGTCGGGTGCGGGTGGATGGTCTTGGCGATGTCGACGACATCCGCGCCCATTTCCACGGCCAGGGCCAGTTCGCTGATCAGGTCGCCAGCGTGGGTGCCCACGATGCTGCCGCCCAGGATGCGATGCGTTTCCGCGTCGAAAATCAGCTTGGTGAAGCCTTCGTCGCGGCCGTTGGCGATGGCGCGGCCGGAAGCCGCCCACGGGAACACGCCCTTCTCGATCTTGATGCCTTGCTTCTTGGCTTCGTCTTCGGTCAGGCCCACCCATGCCACTTCCGGATCGGTGTAAGCCACCGACGGAATGACGCGTGCGTCAAAGAACGACTTCTGGCCGGCGGCAGCTTCCGCTGCAACGTGGCCTTCATGCACGGCCTTGTGCGCCAGCATCGGCTGGCCGACGATGTCGCCAATGGCGTAGATGTGCGGCACGTTGGTGCGCATTTGGCGATCGACCTCGATGAAACCGCGGTCGGTCACGGCGATGCCAGCACGGTCGGCGCCGATCTTCTTGCCATTGGGGCTGCGGCCCACGGCTTGCAGAACGAGGTCGTAGCGTTGCGGTTCCTTGGGGGCGCCCTCGCCTTCGAACGTGACGTAGATGCCGTCTTTCTTGGCTTCGGCGCCCACGGTCTTGGTCTTCAACATGATGTTGTCGAAGCGGTAGGCGTTCTTCTTCTGCCAGACCTTGACCAGATCGCGGTCAGCGCCTTGCATCAGGCCGTCGAGCATTTCCACGACGTCCAGGCGTGCGCCCAGCGTCGAGTACACCGTGCCCATTTCCAGGCCGATGATGCCGCCGCCCACGATCAGCATCTTCTTCGGCACTTCACGCAGCAGCAAGGCGCCGGTGGAGTCGACGACGCGGTCGTCCTTAGGCATGAACGGCAGCTTCACCGACTGGCTGCCGGCGGCGATGATGGCTTGCTTGAAGCGCAGCGTCTGGCTCTTGCCGTCGGCGGACGTCACGGTCAGGTGGTTGGCGTCGGCAAATTCGCCCACGCCCGTTACCACGGTGACCTTGCGTGCCTTTGCCATGCCAGCCAGGCCGCCGGTCAGCTTGGCGACCACGCTGTCCTTGTAGCCGCGCAGCTTGTCCAGGTCGATCTTCGGTTCGCCGAAGCTGATGCCGTGGGCAGCCAGCTCGCGCGCCTCGTCGATGACGGCGGCGTTGTGCAGTAGCGCCTTGGACGGAATGCAGCCCACGTTCAGGCAGACGCCGCCCAGCGTTTCGTAGCGTTCGACCAGCACCACGGACAGGCCGAGGTCGGCGGCGCGGAAGGCGGCGGAGTAGCCGCCCGGGCCCGCGCCCAGCACCAGCATGTCGTATTCACCGTCGGCCGAACCCTTGAAGCTGGAGGCGGCGGGGGCCGCCGTGGCAGCCTTGGCGGCGGGTGCAGCGGCAGCGGCCGGCTTCGCAGCCTCGGCAGCCTTGGGGGCGTCCTTGGCGGCCGGTGCAGCGGCGGCATCGCTGCCAGCCGCTTCCACTTCCAGCACAACCGCGCCTTCGGCGACCTTGTCGCCGACCTTCACGGCAATCGACTTCACCACGCCGCCTTGCGACGCGGGGATTTCCATCGACGCCTTGTCGGATTCAACGGTGATCAGGCTTTGTTCGGCCTTGATCGTGTCGCCCACGGCGACCAGCACTTCAATGACTTCCACTTCCTTGAAGTCACCGATGTCCGGCACTTTGATTTGAACGGTATTGCTCATAGGGCTCCCCGTTTACAGCGCGATGCGGCGGAAGTCGGCCAGCAGCGCGCCCAGATAGGCGTTGAAGCGGGCAGCGGACGCGCCGTCGATGACGCGGTGGTCGTACGACAGCGACAGCGGCACGATCAGGCGCGGCACGAATTGCTTGCCGTCCCAGACGGGTTTGTGCGCAGAGCGCGACACACCCAGGATGGCCACTTCGGGCGCGTTGATGATCGGCGTGAACGAAGTGCCGCCGATGCCGCCCAAGGACGAGATCGAGAAGCAGCCGCCCTGCATGTCTGCGGGCGAGATCTTGCCGTCGCGCGCCTTCTTGGACAGGTCGGTCATTTCCTGCGCGATTTGCAGGATGCCCTTCTTGTCGGCGTCGCGAATCACCGGCACCACCAGCCCGTTGGGCGTGTCGGCGGCGAAACCGATGTGGTAGTACTGCTTGAGCACCAGGTTGTCGCCGTCCAGCGAGGCGTTGAACTCGGGGAACTTCTTCAGGGCCGCAACCACGGCCTTGATCAGGAAGGCCAGCATCGTGACCTTGACGCCCGACTTCTCGTTTTCCTTGTTCAGCGTGACGCGCAGCGCTTCCAGGTCGGTGATGTCCGCTTCGTCGTTGTTGGTGACGTGCGGGATCATGACCCAGTTGCGGTGCAGGTTCGCGCCGGAAATCTTCTTGATGCGCGACAGCGGCTTGGCTTCGATCGGGCCGAACTTGGTGAAGTCGACCTTCGGCCACGGCAGCAGGCCCAGCGCGGCGCCATCGGCCGAACCACCGGCAGCGGCGGTTGCGGGGCCGGCGGCCAGCGCTTGCTTGACGAAGCCGCGCACGTCCTCGGCGGTGATGCGTTCCTTGGGACCCGAACCCTTGACCTTGCTCAGGTTCACGCCCAGTTCGCGGGCGAACTTGCGCACCGAAGGCGACGCGTGCGGCAGTTGGCCGGGCTTCAGGTTGGCGTCTTCCAGCGCGGCGGCCGGCGCCGGACGCGAAGCCGGCGCAGCGGCGGGCGCTTCAGCCTTGGCTTCGGTCTTGGCTTCAGCCTTCGCAGCAGGAGCGGCGGCGGCTTCCGTCTTCGCAGCCGGAGCCGAGGCAGCGCCCCCCTCCACCACCACGACGACCGAGCCCTTGGCGACCTTGTCGCCAACCTTGACCTTCACTTCCTTGACCACACCGCCTTGCGAGGCCGGGATCTCCATCGAGGCCTTGTCGGACTCCACGGTGATCAGGCTTTGCTCGGCCTTGATGGTGTCGCCCACGGCGACCATCACTTCGATGACTTCCACTTCCTTGAAGTCACCGATGTCCGGCACTTCGATTTCGACCGGGCCGCTTGCAGCTGCGGCAGGTGCAGCCGCTTCAGCCTTGGCGGCCGGAGCCGCCGCAGCCGCTTGCTTGGGCGCTTCCTTGGCGGCGGCCTTGGGGGCTTCTTCCTTGGCGGCCGGTGCGGCGTCCGAGGCTTCGGCTTCCACTTCCAGCACGACCGCGCCTTCCGCAACCTTGTCGCCCACCTTCACGGTGATGGACTTCACCACGCCGCCTTGCGACGCGGGGATTTCCATCGAGGCTTTGTCGGACTCAACCGTGATCAGGCTCTGTTCGGCCTTGATCGTGTCGCCCACGGCGACCAGCACTTCAATGACTTCCACTTCCTTGAAGTCGCCGATGTCGGGAACCTTGATTTGCACGATGTTGCTCATGTCTCTTTACCCTCAGGCGTATTGCGGGTTGGCTTTGTTCGGATTGATGCCGTACTTCTTGATGGCTTCCGCCACCTTGGCAACCGGCACCTTGCCTTCGTCGGCCAATGCGCGCAGCGCGGCGACGACGACAAAGTGGCGATCCACTTCAAAGTGCTCACGCAGCTTGGCGCGGAAATCCGAGCGGCCGAAACCGTCGGTGCCCAGCACCTTGTATTCGCGGCCCTTGGGCACGAACGGACGGATCTGGTCAGCAAAGAGCTTCATGTAGTCGGTCGATGCGATGATCGGGCCTTCCGTCTTGGCCAGCTGTTCCGTGACGTAAGCCACTTGCGGCTTCTTTTCGTCGGGGTGCAGCATGTTGTGGCGGTCGACGTCCAGGCCGTTGCGGCGCAGTTCCGTGAAGCTGGTGACGCTCCAGAGGTCCGACGCCACGCCCCAGTCGGCTTCCAGCAGTTCTTGCGCGGCCATGACTTCGCGCAGGATCGTGCCCGAACCCATCAGCTGCACGCGGTTCTTGCCCTTGCCGTGCGACTTCAGCTTGTACATGCCCTTGATGATGCCTTCCTCGTCGCCCTGGGTCAGACCGGGCTGCGGGTAGTTTTCGTTCATCACCGTCAGGTAGTAATAGACGTTTTCCTGGTCTTCCACCATGCGCTTCAAGCCATGCTGGATGATCACGGCCAGCTCATGGCCGAACGTCGGGTCGTAGGACACGCAGTTCGGAATGGTGGACGCCAGGATGTGGCTGTGGCCGTCTTCGTGCTGCAAGCCTTCGCCGTTCAGCGTCGTGCGGCCGGCAGTGCCGCCCAACAGGAAGCCACGCGCTTGCATGTCGCCCGCCGCCCAGGCCAGATCGCCAATGCGCTGGAACCCGAACATCGAGTAGTAGATGAAGAACGGGATCATGATGCGGTTGTTCGAGGAGTACGACGTGGCCGCCGCAATCCACGAGCTCATTGCGCCCGCTTCGTTGATGCCTTCCTGCAGAAGCTGGCCGTCGGCCGCTTCCTTGTAGTACATGACCTGGTCCTTATCGACCGGGGTGTACTTCTGGCCTTCCGGCGCGTAGATACCGATCTGGCGGAACAGGCCTTCCATACCGAAGGTACGCGATTCGTCGGCCAGAATCGGCACCACGCGCGGACCCAGTTCCTTGTCGCGCAGCACCTGGTTCAAGATGCGGACAAAGGCTTGGGTGGTGGAGATTTCACGGCCTTCGGCGGTGGGTTCCAGCACGGCCTTGAAGGCGTCCAGCGCGGGGGCCTTCAGTTGCTCGTCGGCCTTGGCGCGGCGGCGCGGCAGGTAGCCGCCCAGCGCGGCGCGGCGCTCGTGCAGGTACTTCATTTCGGGCGAATCATCGGCCGGCTTGAAGTACGGCAGGTCTTCCAGCTTGTCATCCGGAATCGGGATGCCGAAGCGGTCGCGGAATTCGCGGATGGATTCCAGTTCCAGCTTCTTTTGCTGGTGGGTCGGGTTCTTCGCCTGACCCACGTGGCCCATGCCGTAGCCCTTGATGGTCTTGGCCAGAATGACGGTGGGTTGGCCGGTGTGGCTGGTGGCGGCGTCAAACGCGGCGTACACCTTGTGSGGATCGTGGCCGCCRCGGTTCAGGCGCCAGATGTCTTCGTCGCTCATGCGCGAGACGGCTTCCAGCAGCTTGGGGTGCTTGCCAAAGAAGTGTTCGCGAACGAACTTGCCGTCGTTGGCCTTGTACGCCTGGTACTCGCCGTCAACGGTGTCTTCCATGATCTGGCGCAGGATGCCTTCCTTGTCGTGCGCCAGCAGCGGGTCCCAGTAGCCGCCCCAGATCAGCTTGATCACGTTCCAGCCCGAACCACGGAAGTCGCCTTCCAGTTCCTGGATGATCTTGCCGTTGCCGCGCACCGGACCGTCCAGGCGCTGCAGGTTGCAGTTCACCACGAAGATCAGGTTGTCGAGCTTTTCACGGGCGGCCAAGGCGATGGCGCCCAGCGATTCGGGTTCGTCCATTTCGCCGTCGCCGCAGAACACCCAGACCTTGCGGTTGCTGGTGTCGGCGATGCCGCGGGCGTGCAGGTACTTCAGGAAGCGGGCCTGGTAGATGGCCATCAGCGGGCCCAGGCCCATCGACACCGTCGGGAATTGCCAGAAATCCGGCATCAGCTTCGGGTGCGGGTAGGACGACAGGCCCTTGCCGTCCACTTCCTGGCGGAAGTGGTTCAGTTGGTCTTCGGTGAGGCGGCCTTCAAGGTAGGCGCGGCCGTACATGCCGGGGGACGTGTGGCCTTGGAAGTAGACCAGGTCGCCGCCGTGGCCTTCGTCTTCCGCGTGCCAGAAATGGTTCTGGCCGCAGCCGATCATGGTGGCCAGCGAGGCGAACGACGCGATGTGGCCGCCCAGGTCGCCACCGTCCGGCGGGTTGTGCTTGTTGGCCTTGACGACCATGGCCATCGCGTTCCAGCGCACGTACGAACGGATACGCGTTTCCAGTTCCAGGTTGCCCGGATGCGCGGGCTCCAGGCCCGGAGGAATCGTGTTGACGTAAGCGGTATTCGGCGAGAACGGGATGTGGGCGCCGGAACGACGGGCTTCGTCGATCAGGCGTTCCAGCAGGTAGTGCGCGCGCTGCGGCCCTTCGCGATCAAGGACTGCCGCCAGGGCTTCGAGCCACTCCTGGGTTTCAAGGGTGTCTTCGTCGTTGGCAGCCTGCGGGGCGCCAGCCTGGGCGAAAGAGGACATCGTGTGTCTCCTGTTGGGGTTCGTTCGTGACCACACCCGCTTCGTTCAACTCGCGGACTCTGCATGGTAGCCGGGATCATCCGGGCTACCATGTCAGGCATGGGTCGGGGTGTTTTTCTAGAGACCTGCTTTGGGTCGGTTCCCTATCAGCCGGCATTCTAAGAAAGAAGAATAACCGGTCGCAAGCAAAATTTCATGTTGCGGTACGGCATTTCATAATGTGAAATTATGAACGCGAGCTGAATGCTTCCTTACCGGTCTTTTTACGCTGTACGCCAAAAGCGGGGCGTGTTTCCCGGGACTTCACCCCGAACACGCACTAAAATGCGCGGTCTATCTGGCCCGAATTCCATGTCCAGCGCGCCCAAGTCCAATATTCCTACGCCGTTTCACGATCACGCCCGCACCCGCCGCCGCGGCGTGTACTGGGTCACGCCTGCCATGGTGCTGATTCTGTACATCTGTGTGATGGGGGTGTTCTTCTGGCTTCAACGCATTCATGACGATAGCGTCATGTTTGTGACGATCGACCAGGAAATGCGTCAGCAACGCCTGATCTGGGTGGTGCTGGCATTGTCATGCGTGATCGTCATCAGCTTGCTGATGCTGTGGCGCTATACCCGCTTTCGTTCCTCCGCCGAAGCCGCGCTGATCGCTGAAACCGGATTTCGCCGCGCCATGGAAAATTCCATGTCCACCGGCATGCGCGTGCTGGATATGGAAGGCCGCATCGCCTACGTGAACCCCGCCTTCTGCCGCATGATCGGCTGGAACGAGGCCGACCTCATTGGCCGCAGCCCGCCCTTCCCCTATTGGGTGCCCGGCCGCCACGAACAGCATCAGCACACGCTCGACGTCTTGATGTCGGGCAAGACGCCCAGCAGCGGCCTGGAAGTGGAAGCGCAGCGGCGCGACGGCTCGCGCTTCACGGCGCGCATGTATGTGTCGCCGCTGSTGGACCCCAACGGCAACCAGATCGGCTGGATGACCTCCATGACCGACATCACCGAACCCAAGCGCATCCGCGAGGCCCTGACCGCCGCGCACGAGCGTTTCATGACGGTGCTGGAAGGCCTGGACGACGCCATCTCGGTCACGGCCGACACGCACGACGGCCTGGAATTGCTGTTCGCCAACCGCACCTACCGCCGCGTGTTCGGCGCGCAGACGGGCGGCCACGACGAATTGCTGGCTGGCCGCCGCGGCCGCTTCACCGACGAATCGGTGGAAGTGTTCGCGCCGTCTGTGCAGCGCTGGTTTGAAGTGCATCACCGCATGCTGGCCTGGACCGACGGCCGCCGCGTGCGCATGCAAGTCGCGCGCGACATCACCGAACGCCGTGGCCACGAAGAGGCCTCGCGCGTGCAGCAGGAAAAAATCCAGCTCACCAGCCGCCTGACGACGATGGGCGAAATGGCCTCGTCCCTGGCGCACGAACTGAACCAGCCGCTGACCGCCATCGCCAACTACAGCATGGGCGCCGTCGCCCTGGTCAAAGCTGGCCACACCAGCCCCAACATGCTGTTGCCGGCGCTGGAAAAGGCCGCGGCGCAGGCCGAGCGCGCCGGCAAGATCATCAGCCGCATCCGCGAATTCGTGAAGCGCAGCGAGCCGCGCCGCCAGCGCGTGGCCATTGGCCGCATTGTCGACAACGCCATCGGTTTCGCCGAAATCGACGCCCGCAAGCGCCGCATCCGTATCGACAGCTTCGTGCCGTCGAACGCGCCTGACGTCCTGGCTGACCCCATCCTGATCGAACAGGTGCTGTTGAACCTGCTGAAGAACGGGCTGGAAGCCATGGAAAACAGCGAGTCCGACGAGCTCAAAGTGGCGGTCATCCTGCACGAGCAGCACATCGAAGTGGCCGTGGTTGACCGCGGCCATGGCCTGGCTGAACCCGAGCGCCTGTTCGAACCCTTCTTCAGCACCAAGACCCAGGGCCTGGGCATGGGGCTGAATATCTGCCGTACCATTATTGAATCGCACCACGGCCGTCTTTGGGCTGACCCGAACCCCGCCGGCGGTACTATTTTCCGCTTTACCCTGCCCTGCGCTGCGTCCCAGACGCAGGCCCAGAATGATCAGTCCGAGGAGTTGCACGCATGAACACGCCCCACCTGTCGAGCACGGTATTCATTGTTGACGACGACGAAGCGGTCCGCGATTCGCTGCGCTGGCTGTTGGAAGCCAACGGCTACCGCGTTCGCGCCTATGCCAGCGGCGAATCCTTCCTGGAAGACTACGACGCCAGCCAGATCGGCGTGCTGATCGCCGACGTGCGCATGCCCGGCATGAGCGGCCTGGAGCTTCAGGAACAACTGATCGCCCGCAACGCGCCTCTGCCCATCGTGTTCATCACCGGCCACGGCGACGTGCCGATGGCCGTGTCCACGATGAAGAAAGGCGCAGTCGATTTTCTGGAAAAGCCCTTCAACGAGTCGGACCTGCGCGAAATCGTTGCGCGCATGCTCGAGCAAGCCACGCAGCGCGTCAGCAAGCACCAGGCTCAGAAGGACCACGAAGCCATGCTGGCACGCCTGACCGCGCGCGAGCAGCAGGTGCTGGAGCGCATCGTCGCCGGCCGCTTGAACAAGCAGATCGCCGACGACCTGGGCATCAGCATCAAGACCGTCGAGGCGCACCGCGCCAACATTATGGAAAAACTGGAAGTGACTACCGTTGCTGATTTGATGAAAGTGGCCTTGGCCAAACCCGAGGCACACGCATGACCGCAAGAGTTATCGATGGCGCAGCACTGTCGCTGCGCATTCGCGAAGAAGTCGCCCAACGCGTCGCCGCTCTGGCTGCCAAGGGCACCCGCCCCGGCCTGGCCGTGGTGCTGGTGGGCGCGGACCCCGCGTCCCAGGTTTACGTGCGCAACAAGGTTGCCGCCTGCGAAAAAGCCGGCCTGCATTCCATCAAGGAACAGTACCCGGCCGAGATGACCGAGGCCGAACTGCTGGCCCGCATCGCCGTCCTGAACCAGGACCCGACCATTCACGGCATCCTGGTGCAGCTGCCGCTGCCCAAGCATATGGATTCCCACAAAGTCATCGAAGCCATCGCGGCCGAGAAGGACGTGGACGGGTTCCATATCAGCAACGCCGGCCTGCTCATGACCGGCCAGCCGCTGTTCCGCCCCTGCACGCCCTACGGCGTGATGAAGATGCTGGAATCGGAAGGCGTGACGCTGCGCGGCGCTGAAGCCGTGATCGTCGGCGCCAGCAACATCGTCGGCAAGCCGATGGCGATGCTGCTGCTCCAAGCCGGCGCCACCATCACCATCTGCAACTCCAAGACGCGCGATCTGGCGGCCCAGACCCGCCGCGCTGACGTCCTGGTGGTTGCCACCGGCAAGCCGGGCATGATCGACGGCTCGATGATCAAGCCCGGCGCCGTCGTCATCGACGTGGGCATCAACCGCGGCGAAGACGGCAAGCTGTGCGGCGACGTGGATTTCGCTTCCGCCAAGGAAGTGGCGGGCGCCATCACCCCCGTCCCCGGCGGCGTGGGCCCCATGACCATCGCCATGCTGCTGGTCAACACGGTTGAAGCCGCGGAACGCGCCGCAGGCTGATCGTGACACGGCGATGCGCACACCCACACGGGTGCGCATCGCCCTATCTTTTGCAGGCGCCCCAGGCCCCTTGCCCTTGCCCTTGCATTCGGGCGTATCGCCCCTATCTGATTCGTATGTCTTTCGCCGGCGCCGGGCTGCTTGTCTCGCGCGCCGCCTGCTACGTCTTACGCCGGTAACACCATGACCCAGAACCCCCTGCTCGCTCCCGTCTCCGACCTGGTCGACTATGCGGCCGTCAAGCCCGGGCACATCGTGCCCGCCGTCGAGGAACTGCTGGGCATCGCCCGCAAGGCCGTCGACCACGCCGCCGATGCTGCGCTGGCGCCCACCTGGGAAGCGGTCGTGGAACCGCTGGATACCGCATCCGAACGTCTGTGGCGCGCGTGGTCGGTGGCGGGCCACCTGAATGCGGTGGTCAACACGCCGGAACTGCGCGAGGCCTATAACGCCGCGCTGCCGCTGATTACCGAATTTTCGACCTGGGTCGGCCTGCACGAAGGGCTGTACAAGCAGTACCAGCGTCTGGCTGCCGCCCCCGATTTCGCCACCTGGTCGCCCGTGCGCCGCCGCATCGTGGAAATGGCGCTGCGCGATTTCCGCTTGAGCGGCGTTGAGCTGCAAGGCGCCGACCGCGAACGCTACGCCGCCATCTCCGACCGCGAAGCCCAGGCCTCGCAGAAGTTCTCGGAAAACGTGCTGGACGCCATCGACGCCTGGTCGCTGCTGGTCGAAGACGACGCCCGTCTGGCCGGCATCCCGGCTGATGTGCTGTCCGCCGCCCGCGCCGCCGCCGAAGAAGATGGCAAGCCCGGCTGGAAGCTGACGCTGAAAATGCCCTGCTACCTGCCCGTCATGCAATACGCGCAAGACCGGTCGCTGCGCGAAGCGCTGTACCGCGGCTACGGCACGGTGGCGTCCGAACAAGGCGACGCCAAGTTCGACAATTCCCCCCTTATCGAAGAACTGCTCTCGCTGCGCGCCGAAGAATCCGGCCTGCTGGGCCTGGGCACCTACGCCTCGCTGCGCCTGCAAACCCGCATGGCCCGCGACGCCAGCGAAGTCACCGTGTTCCTGCGTGATCTGGCTGCCCGCGCCAAGCCTTACGCCCAGCGCGACTTGGCGGAACTGAAGGCCTACGCCACCGGCGAGCTCGGCCTGGACGAGCTCCAGCCGTGGGATGTGGCCTTTGCCTCGGAACGCCTGCGCGAATCGCGCTACGCCTATTCCGAAGACGAAGTGAAGCAGTACTTCACCGAGCCGCGCGTGCTGGCGGGCCTGTTCGAAGTCATTGAAAAACTGTTCGACGTCCGCTTGACGGAAACGCCCGTCTCTACCTGGCATAGCGACGCGCGCGGTGTGCGTGTGGAGCGCGCCGATGGCGGCCTGATCGGCTATCTGTACCTGGATCTGTACGCCCGCTCCGGCAAGCAAAGCGGCGCGTGGGTGGATAGCGAACGCGCGCGCCGCGTCATCGCCGGCCAGGTGCAGACGCCCGTCGTTTACCTGACCTGCAATTTCTCGCGCCCCAACGGCGACCGCGCCGCCGTGCTCACGCACGACGACGTCATCACGCTGTTCCACGAAACCGGCCACGCGCTGCACGCCCTGCTGTCGGAAGTTGACGAGCCCGGCGCCGCCGCGTTCGCCAGCGTCGAATGGGACGCCATTGAACTGCCCTCGCAGTTCATGGAGAACTTCTGCTGGGAATGGGCGGTGGTGCAAAAGCTGTCGGCCCATGTGGACACCGGCGAACCGCTGCCGCGTGCGCTCTACGACCGCCTGGTCGCCGCGCGCAACTACCAAAGCGGCATGCAGGCCGTGCGTCAGATCGAATTCGCCTTGTTCGACATGCTGATGCATGACCGCGCCAAGGGCGCCACCATCACCGAAGTGCTGGCCTTGCTGCAAGAAGTGCGCCAGGAAGTGGCGGTGCTGTTCCCGCCCGCCTGGCATCGCCTGCCGCACGCGTTCTCGCACCTGTTCGCAGGCGGCTACGGCGCGGGCTACTACAGCTACAAGTGGGCCGAAGTGCTGTCCGCTGACGCGTACGAAGCCTTCGAGGAAGCGGCGGCCAAGCAGCCCGGCAACCCCTTGGGCACGCTTGATCCGGAAACCGGCGCGCGCTTTCGCCGCGAAGTGCTGGCCGTGGGCGGCTCGCGTCCGGCGGCGGATTCGTTCGCCGCCTTCCGTGGCCGCGCACCGCGCATCGACGCCCTGCTGCGCCACAGCGGCATGAGCGGCAACTGATCACGCCGCTTTATCGTAAAAGGCCCACAGTGGCCCCATCGTGAAAGGCCCCCAGCAATTTGCTGGGGGCCTTTTTCATGCCTTCACTGAAACCGGTTCGTCCGGCCGGCGCGCCGACACCACCAGCCAGCGTCCATGCACTGACTGATCAGACCCGGCCTGCTTCCAGAAATGGCGCACGTCTTCGTTCTCGGCGCGCTTGACTCGGCGCCGGTTATACAGGCGCGAAGGAATCGCCAGCAGACGTTCGATCATCCGCTTGGGCTTGGGCTCGTCGACCTCGTGCAAGGTAATGTCCGTGAAGCCGTAGTGCGATAGCAGCAGGTGCAGTTGCGGAAAGCTGAAGGGGAAATACGTGATGTAGTCTTCGCCGCGCTGCCGCCCAACCATGGGGCGAAAGCCAGAATGAAACCCCCGCATCAGGAACTGCAACCGTGACCGCAGATACCACGTGTTGGGGGTGGTGATGATCAGCGTGCCGCCCGGCCGCAGCGCGCGGTACAGGCTTTGCACCAGCACGCCCGGGTTGGTCATCAGGTGGATGGCCTCGCAACACACGGCCGCATCATAGGCCGTGCTGACGGCCAAGGGGGTGTCCAGATCGTGTTCGATAACCGACTGATAGCCTGCCGATGCTGGCGGAAATTCCCACAGGCCCACGCCATCCACGGCGGTTTTGCGCGTACCGGTGGCCGACAACATATCGCCCAGCCAGCCGGTGCCGCAGGGCGCATCCAACACCCGATCGGCGTTGCGGCTGCGCAGAACTTCGACCACTACCGGGTAATACGGGAACAACGGATAACGAATTGCCGTGCCGGATGCCATATCCACGTTCAGGACCTTCCTGTAGCTGTATTACTGGACAAGGCTCTGAATATAGACTGCACACCACGCCGATGGAATGACTTTGCGCGCCTCTCGAACACTATCCCCACAAAGCTTCACAAATGGCGTGGGGCCGTGCGCCCGCAACGAATGTTTGCGCCAGAACAAGAAGCTGGCTCGCGCCACACCGCTTAAGGCCCGCCCGGCGCCAGTCAGCCGGGCGCGTGCAGGTAGAATCAACGGGTTTGACCGGGCTTGTTCCTGGACGTATCGCTCCTACAACTCTTTCGGCCTCTCCTGGACTCATGCGACACCTTCTTACCGGCCGCGCCTGGCGCGGCCTGCTGTTGGCCTTTTGCGTGCTGCTTGCGGCTTGCGGCGATCGAAACGTCGACTGGACGCTTTACAACGTCAAGGGCCACCTGCCCGACCTGAAATTCTCACTGCCCGGCGCGGGCGGCAAGACCGTCAGCAGTGACGACTTAAAGGGCAAGACGGTGCTGCTGTTTTTCGGCTACGCCAGCTGCCCGGACATCTGCCCGACCACCATGGCGCAATTGACGGCCGTGCTGCAAAACCTGGGCGACAAGGCCAAGGACGTGCGCATCCTGTTCGTCAGCGTGGACCCGCACCGCGACACGCCCGACATCCTGCAAGCCTACGTCAATGCGTTCAACAACAGCGCCATTGGCGTAACGGGCGACGAAAAGCAGATTGCTGACCTGGCGCGCCGCTACCGCGTGGCCTATCAAATTGAAAAACCCCGCCCGGGTGACGACGCCGACATGTACGAAGTGACGCACAGCCGCGGTGTGTATATTTTCGACAAGGACGGCCGCGCCCGCCTCTTGGCGTCCGACACCGACAGCATCGAAGCGCTGACCAAAGACGTACGCCAGTTGATCGATATCACCTCCTGAGCCAGGCCGTTCAGAACGAACCCCCGCACACCAGTTGTTACAGCCGAACGATTCCGAGCATGAGTATCATCACTGCACATCGTCCCTTTTTCCCTGGTAAGGAGTAAGCGCATGAGCATTGTCATCATGATCATCGTCGGATTCATCGTGGGCCTGATCGCCCGCGCCATCATGCCCGGAGACCAGAACATGGGGATCATCATGACCACCATTCTGGGTATCGTCGGCGCGGTGGTCGCTGGCTTTCTGGGTCAGTCGATGGGCTGGTACGCCCAGGGCGAACCGGCCGGCTGGATCGCGTCGGTGGTGGGCGCCATCATCGTCCTGTTCGTGGTGGGCCTGATCGCCAAGAAACGCACCTGACGATTCCTGCCGGGTAAGCAATAAAAAACGGGCCGATCTTTCGATCGGCCCGTTTTGCATTCCGGCGCGCGGGGTGCGGCGGATATCGCTTAAGACCCGGAACCCGTCACCGCCGGCGCCGTCTGGCTTGCCGCCTGCGCTGCGGGTTGAACTGCCGGTTGAACTCCGGGTTGAACTGCCGATTGAACTCCGGGTTGCGCTGCCGGTTGAACTCCGGGTTGCGCTGGGGATTGCCCCGCTGACTGCTGCGCCATCACCGTGCGCTCGGTCCAGCCGCCGCCCAGCACCTTGTACAAGGTCACCAGATTCGACAAGCGGGCCAGGCGCGTGTCCACCAGCGCCTGCTGCGCGCTGTACAGCGAACGCTGGGAATCCAGCACGCTCAGGTAGTCATCGATACCCTGACGGAAGCGCTGATCCGACGCGTCGTAGGCGCGCTGGTTGGCGTTGACCAACAGGCGCTGCGCCTGAATCTGGTCGTCCAGCGTACCGCGTCCAGCCAGCGCGTCCGCCACTTCGCGGAACCCCGTCTGGATGGACTTCTCGTACTGCGCGACCTGGATGTTCTTCTGCACCTTGGCCAAATCCAGACCCGCCAGCAGCGAGCCGCCCGCGAAAATCGGCACGGTGATCTGGGGCACGAAGCTCCAGGCGCCGGAACCGCCGTCGAACAGGCCGCCCAGACTGGCGCTGGCGGTACCCGCCTGGCCGGTCAGGCTGATGGTGGGGAAGAACGCCGCGCGCGCCGCGCCGATGTTGGCGTTGGCGCCCTTCAACTGATGCTCGGCCGCACGGATGTCCGGACGGCGCGCCAGCAGGTCAGACGGCAGGCCGGCGGGCAAGGTCGTCGGCAGCATGCCGTCGTCCAGCTTCATGGCCTGATCCAGCGCGGCGGTGATCTCGGGCGACATGGGCTGGCCCACCAGCAGCGTCAACGCATTGCGGTCCTGCGCAGCCTGGCGCGTGTATTGCGACAGGTTGCGCTGGGCCGTGCGCAGCGACACTTCCGCCTGGCTCAAGTCCAGCGCGGTGGCCAGGCCCTGGTCGTAGCTTTGCTTCGTCAGCTGGAAGGAATCTTCCTGGCTCTTTAACGTATCGCGCGTCAGGCTCAGCAGTTCCTGGTCGGCGCGCAACGTCAGATAAGCGTTAGCCACTTCGGCAATCAGCGTCAGTTGCGTGGCCGTGCGGGTTTCGTCCAGCGCCAGATAGGATTCCAGCGCCTTGTCGCTCAGGCTGCGGATACGGCCGAACAGGTCCAGTTCCCAGGCGGACATGGCGGCGCCCACCTGGTAGCTGTGGCTGGTCGTGGCGCGGCCGCTGGCGGACAAGTCCGCCGGCGTGCGCTGGGCCGATTCCTGGCCGGCGATGCCCACGCTGGGCATCAGGTCGGCGCGCTGAATGCGGTACTGCGCACGCGCCGCTTCCACGTTCAGTGCCGCTACACGCAAGTCGCGGTTGTTCGCCAGCGACAGTTCAATCAGCTGCTGCAAGAGCGGATCGCTGAAGAAGTCGCGCCAGCCGATATCGGCGGTGGACATCCCCAACGCCGCCTGCGAACCGTCCGCCTTGTAGGCCGGGCCGGTGGGGTACGCGGCGTCGACCGGCGCGTCGGGCCGTTCGTAGGTCGGGGCCAGCGAGCAGCCCGCCAGGGCCGCCGCCAGAGAAACAGACAACAAGGTTCTCATCGGAAATTTCATTACGGTCGTCCTTCCGCGGACACGTCCTGCGAGCCATTGGCGCTGGTGTCGTGCTTGTCGAGGTTCTCGCTCATGCGCTTCACCTTGAACATGCGCAGCATGATCACAAAGAACGCGGGGACAAAGAAAATAGCCAGGAAGGTGCCGGTCAACATGCCGCCGATCACGCCGGTGCCGATGGCGTTCTGGCTGCCCGACCCCGCACCCGACGAGATCGCCAGCGGCGTCACGCCCAGGATGAACGCCAGGGACGTCATCAGAATCGGCCGCAGGCGCTGGCGGGCGGCGTGAATGGCCGATTCCGTCAGGCTCGCGCCGGATTCAAAGTGCTCTTTGGCGAACTCCACAATCAGGATGGCGTTTTTGGCCGCCAGCCCCACTGTGGTGAGCAGCCCCACCTGGAAGTACACGTCGTTGGACAAGCCGCGCGCCAACGTCGCCAGCAGCACGCCGATAATCCCCAGCGGCACCACCAGCATGACCGCCGTCGGAATCGACCAGCTTTCATACAACGCGGCCAGGCACAGGAACACCACGATCAGCGAAATGGCGTAGAGGGCCGGCGCCTGCGAACCCGACAGGCGTTCTTCGAACGACAAGCCCGTCCATTCAAAGCCCACGCCCACCGGCAGCTTGGCCGCCAGCTTTTCCATTTCTTCCATCGCCGCGCCCGAGCTATAACCCGGCGCCGCCTGGCCCTGGATGTTGTAGGACGGCACGCCGTTATAGCGGTTCAGCTTTTGCGGGCCGAAGCTCCACGTCGCTTTCGAGAACGCCGAGAACGGCACCATGTCGCCCGCGCTGTTGCGCACATACCATTTGTTCAGGTCTTCCGGCAGCATGCGTGACGAGGCCTCGCCCTGCGCAAACACCTTCTTCACGCGGCCACGGTCGATGAAGTCGTTGACGTACGACGAGCCCCACGCGGTGGCCAGCGTGCTGTTGATGTCCGACACGGCCACACCAAGCGCACGCGCTTTTTCGCGGTCGATATCCAGCTGGTACTGCGGCGCATCTTCAATGCCGTTGGGGCGCACGCCCACCAGCACCGGGCTCTTCGCCGCTTCGCCCAGCAGCTGATTGCGCGCTGCAAGCAGCTTTTCATGGCCCACGCCTGCGCGGTCCATCAGTTGGAAGTCAAAGCCGGTGACGTTACCCAGTTCCATCACGGACGGCGGCGGCACCACGAACAGTTGCGCACGGCGCTCGGTCTTGCCGAAGTGCGCGTTGGCGCGTGCCGCCACGGCGCCGGCCTTCAGCTTGGCGTCGCCCCGCTCTTCCCAGTCTCGCAGCTTGATGAACAGGATGGACGCGTTCTGGCCGCGGCCGCCGAAGTTAAAACCGTTGACGGCGAACACCGAGGTCACGGCGTCCTTCTCTTCGGTCAGCAGATACTTGGTGGCGTCATCGATAACGGCCTTGGTCGCTTCCGCCGTGGCGCCCGCAGGCGTCTGAATCTGGGCGAACAAAATGCCCTGGTCTTCCGCCGGCAGGAACGCCGTGGGAATGCGCGTGAAGAGCCAACCCATTGCAATGACCAGCGCCAGGTACACCACCATCAGACGCTTGGTGCGGTTAAGCCCGCGCGCCACGCTGTTGGCGTAGCCGTTGCTGCTGCGTTCGAAGGTGCGGTTGAACCAGCCGAAGAAACCCCGCTTCGTGCCGTGATGGCCCTTCGGAATGGGCTTGAGCAACGTCGCGCACAAGGCCGGCGTGAAGACGATGGCCACCAGCACCGACAGCACCATCGACGACACGATCGTGATCGAGAACTGGCGATAGATCACGCCCGTTGAACCGCCAAAGAACGCCATCGGGATAAACACGGCGGCCAGCACCATGGCGATACCGATCAGCGCGCCGGTGATCTGGCTCATGGACTTGCGGGTTGCCTGCTTGGGTGTCAGCCCTTCTTCGGCCATCACCCGCTCAACGTTTTCCACCACCACGATGGCATCGTCCACCAAGAGGCCAATGGCCAGCACCATACCGAACATGGTCAAGGTATTGATGGAATAACCGAAGGCGGCCAGCACGCCGAACGTGCCCAGCAGCACCACCGGCACGGCCAGCGTGGGGATGATGGTGGCGCGGAAGTTCTGCAGGAACAAGTACATCACCAGGAACACCAGGATGATGGCCTCGACCAGCGTCTTGAACACTTCGTGAATCGACAGGCTGACAAACGGCGTCGTGTCATACGGATACACGACGTCCATGCCCGGCGGGAAGTACGGCTTCAAGTTGTTGATGGTGTCGCGCACGGCCTGCGCCGTGTCCAGGGCGTTTGCGCCCGGCGCCAGCTTGATGGCCAGGCCCGAGGCGGGCTTGCCGTTGTAGAAGCTGTCGATGGCGTAGGTCTGGCCGCCCAGTTCAATGCGCGAGACATCGGCCAGGCGCACTTGCGAACCATCGGTGTTGACCTTGAGCAGGATGCGGCCGAAATCTTCCGGCTTCTCCAGGCGCGACGGCCCGATGATGGTGGCGTTCAGCTGCTGCCCACGCACGGACGGCAGGCCGCCCAGCTGGCCGGACGACACCTGCACGTTCTGTTCCTTGATGGCCGCCACCACGTCAACCGTGGTCAGCCCGTAGTTCACGAGTTTGGCGGGGTCCAGCCAGATGCGCATCGCGTACTGCGAGCCGAACAGCTGGAAGTCGCCCACGCCCTGCGTACGGCTGATGGGGTCCTGGACGTACGACGCGACGTAGTCGGCCAAGTCGTCCTTGGTCATCGTGCCGTCGGTGGACACAAAGCCCGCCACGATCAGGAAGTTCTTCGTGGCCTTGGTGACGCGGATGCCCTGCTGCTGCACTTCCTGCGGCAAGAGCGGCTGCGCCAGCGCCAGCTTGTTCTGCACCTGCACCTGCGCCGTGTCCGGGTTGGTGCCTTGCTTGAACGTCAGCGTGATGGACATGCTGCCGTCGGAGTTGCTTTCCGACGAGATGTACTGCAAGCCGTCCAGACCGTTCATCTGCTGCTCGATCACCTGCACCACGGTGTCCTGCACGGTCTGCGCGGACGCGCCCGGGTAGGTCACCGCGATGCCGATGGCCGGCGGCGCGATGTTGGGGTACTGGGAGACCGGCAATTGCAGGATGGACAGCGCGCCGGCCATCATCAGCACGATCGCGATCACCCAGGCGAAAACCGGCCTATCGATAAAAAACTTTGCCATGCATGGCTCCCTGATTACTGCTTGGCCGGCGCGGCATTCGCCGCGTTAGCCGCATTCGCCGCTTGCGGCTGCTGCGCATTGGCGCCGGCTTCCGTCGCAACGACTTCCACGCCCGGACGCACCATTTGCAGACCTTCCACGATGACCTTGTCGCCCGCGGCCAGGCCGTCGGTGACCAGCCACTTGTCGCCAATGGCGCGGTCGGTCTTCAGTTCACGCAGTTCCACCTGGTTCTTGGCATTGACGACCAGCGCCGTGGGCAGGCCGCGCTGGTTGCGCGTCACACCGCGTTGCGGCACCAGCAGGCCGTCGGCGGCCACGCCATCAGCCAGGCGGGCGCGCACGAACATGCCGGGCAAGAGACGGCGATCCGGGTTGGGGAACACCGCGCGCAGCGTGATGGAACCCGTGCCCTGGTCTACGGTCACTTCCGAGAACTGGAGCTTGCCGGTCTGCTTGTATTGCGAGCCGTCTTCCAAGGTCAGCGTGACCAGCGCGGCTTGTTCGCCGTCGGCCCGCTTCAACTGGCCGCTGGCCAAGGCGTCCTGCAAACGCAAGAGCTGCACGCTGGACTGGGTCACGTCAACGTAGATCGGGTCAATTTGCTGCACTGCAGCCAAAGCGCCCGTCTGGTTGGCCGTAACCAGCGCGCCTTCGGTCACGGAAGAACGGCCGATGATGCCGTCAATCGGCGACAGCACCTTGGTGTAAACCAGGTTGATACGCGCGGTGTCCAGCGCGGCCTTGGCCGACAGCACGTCGGCGGCGGCCTGGTCGCGTGAGGCCACGGCGTTGTCATAGGTCTGTTGGCTGACGGCGCGGGTGGCAACCAGCGGCTTGTAGCGTTCGGCCAGCAAGGCAGCCGTCTTCTGCTGCGCCTGCGCGCGGGCCAATGCGGCCTTCTGGCTATCGAAGCTGGCTTGGTACAACGCGGGATCGATCTGATAGAGCTGTTCGCCGGCCTTGACCTCGCCGCCTTCGGTAAACAGGCGCTTCTGAACGATGCCGTTCACCTGGGGCCGGACTTCAGCCACGCGGAATGCGGACGTGCGGCCCGGCAATTCAGTGGTGAGCGAAACGGGCTGCGTCGTCAGGGTCACCACCGAAACTTGCGGCTTGCCCGCCTGCGGCGCGTCCTGCTTCTTGCCGCAAGCGGCCAGCGTGAGAGCCGATGCCGTCAGCGTGACAACTGCCGCGCTGCGCCACATAGCGCTTTTCTTATTCATAGATTGCATTCCCGAAAAAAATAGTCGGCCCCCACGCAGCGTCCGCTCTCGCGGATGTGCGGGACCATGTGCATCAACTGGGTGGATTCGCGTTGAACACGCAGGCTGGGCTTTATCGCATTGCTGCATTGCGGAACCCGCATTTTGAGTTATCCCGCCCCAGAAACAAAGGGGCGCAATAAGAAAACATCATTCCATTTATGGGACAATTCCGAGCACCCGGTCTATGACAGAATCTCGCCATGAAACGATTACAAGGCATGGAACTCTTCGTCGAAGTCGCCAAAACGCATAGTTTTAGCCGTGCTGCCGCGACATTGGGCGTCCCGAAATCCACCTTGTCTCGCCAGGTGGCCGAATTGGAACGGTCGGTCGGCCTGCGATTGCTGAGCCGCACCACCCGCAAGGTCGAACTGACCGACGCCGGGCGCTTGTACTTTGAACGCTGCCAGCGCATCGTCGCCGAAGCGCAGATTGCCCATGAAGAATTGCAGAAGCTGGTCGATACGCCAGCCGGGCCGCTGCGGGTGAACATGCCCGCGGATTTCGGCACGGACTTCCTGGCTGAATCGTTCATGGAGTTCTCCCGCCGCTATCCCGACGTCACGTTTTTCCTGGATCTGGCCAATCCGGACCACGCCTCACGCGTGTTCCAGACGTGCGATATCTCGATCGAAATCGGCGACCTGCCCGACTCGACGCAGATTGCAAGGCTGCTGGGCATGCTGCCCGCCCATCTGTATGCCTCGCACGAATACCTGGAGAAGCACGGGGAACCCAAACATCCCAGTGACTTGACCCGCCACGAGTGCATCGAATTCCGCGCAGAAGGCGCCGGCCGCGTCACGCGCTGGCCGCTCAACTGCGGTGACCAGCACATCGAGTTCACGCCGGGCAACCGGTTTTCCGTCAACGGCGTGGCCATGGCGCGGCGCCTGGCCATGCTGGGCGCGGGCATCGCGGTGCTGGTGGGCGGCCAGACGGCCGAACAGCAGTCTGGGCAGTTGCGGCGCGTGCTGCCAGATTGGCAGCTGGGGCCGTTTCCCGTTTATGCGGTCACCGAAACCCGGCTTCTACCCGCCAAGACCCGGATCTTCATCGAATTTCTGATGGAGCGTCTGGGCAGCGGCGGGCAAACGAAGGATACGCCCGCTTTCATGAAATAGCGGGGTCGCGGAAACAGATTGAAAAATCTACTGACCGCCGACATCACTTGTCGACGGGGCCGATCAATTCAAAATCCCTCGTCGTCGCGCAGATAGCGCCACTGCCCCAGGGGAAGATCGCCCAGCGACACGCGGCCAATGCGCACGCGTTTCAAGCCTATGACCTTCAGGCCAACCAGTTCGCACATGCGGCGGATCTGGCGCTTTTTGCCTTCGCGCAGCACAAAGCGCAGCTGGTCGTGATTCTGCCAACGCACCTGCGCGGGTTTCAGCGCCTTGCCGTCCAGCGACAGGCCGTGGTTCAGCAGCGCCAGCCCACGGTCGGACAAGTCGCCCTGCACGCGCACCAGGTATTCCTTGTCGACGCTGGAGTCTTCACCGATCAGATGCTTGGCGATGCGGCCATCTTGCGTCAGCACCAGCAGGCCCTGGGAATCAATATCCAGCCGGCCGGCCACGGCCAGCCCTTCCAGATGCGCGCGCTCGAAGCGTTGCGGATGCCGGCATCCGGCAAAGCGCGAGCGCGAATCAATGAGCGCCACCGCGGGCGTATAGCCTTTTTCCGCCTGGCCCGACACATAGCCCACCGGCTTGTTGATCAGGATGGTGACGCGCGAGGTCTGGCGCGCCTGCGCGGCGCGCTCCAGCGTGATGACCTGATCGGGATACGCCTTGGCGCCCAATTCGGACACCACAACGCCGTCCACGCGGACCCAGCCGCGTTCGATATAGCTGTCGGCCTCGCGGCGCGAGCAGAGTCCGCGCTCGGACATGAGCTTGGAGATTCGTACTTTTTCCATGGGCGGTATTGTATGCGGACGCGGGTGACCTGCATGGGCCGCCCGCATGTGCACGTCAAGCGCCGGCTGAGCGCCGCGCCCCCGCCTGCGGCATTGCGACGCAGGCAGGCCGCCAGCAGGGCTTGGCATAATACGCAGCCATGATGAAACCCGCAGCCCATCACCCCCCTCTTGCCGCAGGCTGGCTGGCCGCCGCGCCGCCCGTCCTGCCCCCTGCCCTGCGCCACTGGCTGTTCCGCCCGGGCGCACTCACCGCCGGCCTGCGCCAGGTTGGCCACGTCCGCCTGCGCGTGCTGGCCGAGTACGCCGACGGCGCGCCCCGCGACGAAGCGCTGGCCATGGGCATCGCCCCCGGCTCGCCGGTATGGATACGCGAAGTGCTGATGTCGGTGAACGGCGTGGACAGCGTGCCCGCCCGCAGCCTGACACCGCTGCGCGCCTCGCACGGCGCCTGGCAAGGCATGCGCCGCCTGCTGACCCGGCCGCTGGCCGACATGCTGTATCACGACAGCACCGTCATCCGCTCACCGTTCGCGTGCCGCCGCCTGGCCTCGCCCGTGCCGTTTTACGCCACCGCGCGCGATGTACTGCCGGCGGATCGCCGCGAACAGGACGCGGGCCGCGTCTGGGCACGAAGGTCCGTCTTCTGGCGCCAAGGCCAGCCGCTGCTGGTGGCGGAGTGCTTCCTGCCCGGGTTCTGGGACTTGATCGCCAATCAGCCGGCGCCGCCGCTGGTGCCGCATCAACGCACGGCGCGGTAAGGGTTACAGACTACGAGCCGCAGACTGAGGGTCGTCGTCTGAAATCGGCAGGCCGAAAATTGGCAAGCCGAAAGTCATAGGCCAAAAGTCATAGACCCAGATAATTGTCCACGGCGCTTTCCACTGTGGGATGAAAGTGGTCGTCGCCCAGAATCTCCGTCAGCTCGAAACGCTTGAGCTTGTCTCGAACCGGGTCTTTCATCTCGGCAAAATGCAGGGCGGCGCCTTCCTTTGCCAGATGTTGGCTCAACTCGCGCAACATGTCCGCCGACGTGACGTCGACGCTTGTGACGGGCTCGGCCGCGACCACGACGCGCCGCACTGGCGTGGGTGACGCCTGCACGGCTTCCAGCAGCCGTTGCTGAAACAGCTCGGCATTCGCAAAGAACAGCGGCGCGTCCCAGCGGAACAGCACCAGCCCATCGATCAACGCGGCATGCGGATACCGCTTCAAGTCGTGGTAGCCGCGCAAGTTCGGCACACGCCCAAGCACCGCAAAATGCGGCCGCCAGCCGTCCCACAGGAATTCGATGACGGCGATGACCACGGCCAAGCCGATGCCGGGTATGGCGCCGAACACCGCCACAGCGGCAAAACACAACATCGACAGCCAGAACTCCCATTGCTGGATGCGGTAGATGCGCCGCAAGTCCTTGAACTCGAACAGGCCAAGGGCGGCGGCGATCACCACGGCGGCCAGCGCGCTGCTGGGCAAATAGCGCAGCAGGTTGGGCGCAAACACCAGCAACAGCGCCACGGCCGCCGCACCGATCACCCCTGTCAGCTGTGTCCGCGCGCCTGCTGCCTCGGCCACGGGCGTGCGCGATGCGCTGCTGCTGATGGGGAAGCCTTGGAAGAAACCCGCCGCCAGGTTGGCCATGCCCAGCCCCACCATTTCCTGGTTCGGGTCGACGCGCGTGTGCGTGCGCGCGGCGTACGTGCGCGACAGCACGCTGGTATCCGCAAACGAAATCATCGCCACGGCGCAGCCGCCGAGCACAATCGTGGCCCAGTCCGCATTGCTGAGCCATGGCCACGTGAATGTCGGCAGCCCCTGCGGAATCTCGCCCAGCACTTTTACCCCCTGGACGTCCAGCCGCAGCAGGCTCACGGCCAATGTCGCCAGGATCACGGCGATCAGAATGCCTGGCACCCGGTCAAAGCGCTTAAGCAGCAAGATCGCGGCCAAGCTGGCCGCCCCCACCGCAAAGGCATACCCGTTGGCCTGTCCATCGGCCACCGCCTGCGCGAGCCGCCACAGTTCTTGCAATGGGCCGGCATCCTCAATCGGAATCGCGAACAACTTCGGCAACTGGCTGACCAGCACCGTCAGCGCAATGCCATTCATGTAGCCATAGCGGATGGGCTTGGACAGCAGCTCGGTAATGAACCCGAGCCGCAGCAGACCCAACACGATGCAGAACAGCCCGGCGATGATCGCCATCAGGCTGGCCGCGGCCACCGCGCGCATGGGGTCGCCGCCCGACACGCTCAGCACCACCGCCAGAATCGGCGCCGCGAGCGCGGAGTCCGGCCCCAGCACCAGAATGCGGCTCGGACCAAAAATTGCATAGGCCAACAACGGCACAATCGTAGCGTACAGCCCATAGACCCCCGGCACGCCCGACGCCTCGGCATAGGCAATGCCCACAGGAACCAGCATCGCCGTCAACGCCAGGCCGGCAGCCAGATCCCTCGGCAGCCACGCCGCTTGATAGGACCGCAACACGGCCAGCCCGGGCAGCCAGCGCAGCCACCGCTGGGCCGGACCCTCATCAGAGGCGGGCGTGGGCATGGTGGCAGGCATGAAGGCGCAGGCCGATAAGCACGATCGTCAAACCAGCAGCCAAACGATCACCGTTCCCCACGTGGTCAGCAGAATATGCCCGAGCGCCACGGTGCCCGAGTAACCAATGACGGCGACCGGGCTATCCGATTTGTCCTGAACCGCGGCCAGGCCGGCCGTCATCGTTTGCGCCCCGGCCAGCGCCCCCAGCAGTAAAAGCGGTTCCAGGCCAAGCAGATATCGTCCCACCAGCAATCCGACGAATTGCGGAACCATTGTCACCACAATGCCCGCCAAGAATATGGTCAGCCCGACTTCGCGCAGGGCATCGACAAAGACCGGGCCTGCCTTCAAACCGATCATGGCCACGAAACCGGCCAAGCCGATTGACTTCATGAACTCAAGCGCGCCATGCGAGATGCGGCCAAACAAAGGCTTCGCCGAATTCCGCCAGCCCACCAACAAGCCGAGGATCAGGGTGCCCACACTGCTTCCAATGGCGATATGCATGCTGCCAATCGGCAGCACAAGCGACGTCCCCACCACCGCGCCGATGAAAATTCCAAAACCCAACGCAACAAAATCCGTGGAATCCATATCCCGCACCACGCTGCCGATACGCGCGGCCACGCGTTCAACGGCAGGCTCAAGCCCAACAATGCTGAGCACGTCACCACGCTGAAGCACCGTGCCGGAACCCACCGGTATTTCTACGCCATCGCGCCGGATTCTGCGCAGAAACACGCCGCGCACTTCCTCGGCTTGCTCCGCAACCTGAGCGACCGTCTTGCCGAACAGCCGCGAGTCAGACAGCACGACATCGAACACCGCGCTTGGAATGTCGCGCAGTTCCCGGTCGGGTTCTTCGACGGCGTTGCCGTCCAACAGCTTGATGATCACGTCGCTTTTGCCAGAGACGGCAAGGATATCCCCCGCGCGCAAGACGGTATCGGGCGAGGCCAACAGGAGGGAGCCGTCGCGCCGGATGCGTTCCACGAACACGCGCTCCGGGGCGTACAACGATTCAACCCAGGCGACGGTTTGGCCCACCGCGGGGTGATCAGACTGAAAGCGATAGGCACGCAAGTCGAACTTGCGCCACGCGGAAGTCACGCCAGCTTTCTGCCGCTGAATTCCATAGACCAACTCAAGCTTGGCGCCTTCGGCCTTCAGATCCAAGCCCAATAACTTTGGCCCCAAACTCGAGCAGAACCAGATGACGCCGAACGTGCCAAAGATGTAGCACAGCGCATCGGCCACGGCGATTTGGCTGATCAGCCGGTCTTTCTCCTCGACGCTGATGGGAAGATTCCGGATCGCTTCGCTGCCTGTGCCAATCGCTGGCGATTCCGTCAGCCCGCCTGATAGCAGGCCAACGGCATACCCGACCTCGAGCTTTAGCAAGACCGCCAGCCCCCATGCCGTGAGCAAGCCCGCAACCGGCACCACAATGCCAATCACCACCCACCGCCATCCGCCGTCCTTCATGCCGCGAAAAAAGCTTGGCCCCACGGAGTAGCCAATGCCGAACATGAACATCAGGAACAGCACCTGCTTGGCGGTGTCGGACACCGGCACACGGACGAAGTAGCCAATCAGCAGCCCCGCGAGCAAGGACCCGGTCACCGGCCCGAAGCCCACACCGCGAACCTTGAATCCACCGACCCAATAGCCCAGTCCGATTGCAAGGAAGACGGCTAGCTCGGGATAGCGCTGCAGCATGTTGCTTAGGAAGTCCATGGCGTTCGGCCCTCGAAAGTCGACGTTCTGGATCGTGGATGCGGCGCGCACCTGGGTGCTGGCGTCCTCCGGCTGCGCGCGCGGATATGTGATGCATTG
The DNA here is from genome assembly GCF_056399725.1 of Achromobacter sp. 01N37. Classification (NCBI taxonomy): domain Bacteria; kingdom Pseudomonadati; phylum Pseudomonadota; class Betaproteobacteria; order Burkholderiales; family Alcaligenaceae; genus Achromobacter; species Achromobacter sp. 01N37. Next base: position 366,981 of record NZ_JBFTRX010000003.1, on the reverse strand, counting down.
TTGCTACCGATCAAGCGCAAAGTCCATGCTAATTTCGGCAAAATACCGTCAGTCCCCGCAAACGAAGAACGCGATGAATCGTCATCACGCCAAGCCGAATGCGACAGCGAGCTTGAACGCGCCGGTTCGATTCTTACGCCTTTTCGCCGGGATCATCATGGACGTCACGCGTTGCCCGGGATCACAATCAAATTCAGCTGCCAGCATCGGCAGCATCAGGTGGTGGCTCCCGGAGGCCCGCCATGAAAATCGAAGCGCCGGGAAAATCTAGACGCCGGCCGCACCTTGCCCTGCCTGAATGGTTACGCCATTACGACAAGCAGTGGATGGTGAAGGACGTCACGGCGGGGCTGACGGCGGCAGCCGTGGTCATTCCCAAGTCCCTTGCCTATGCCACCGTTGCAGGCTTACCGGTGCAGGTGGGGCTCTATACCGCGTTCGTGCCGATGATCGTGTATGCCTTCCTTGGCACGTCCCGGCCGCTCAGTGTCAGCACCACCACCACGCTGGCCATTCTTACCGCAACCGCGCTGGATCGCGCCGTGCCTGGCGGAGAGCCCGCTCAACTTCTGATTGCGACCGCGACGCTTGCGCTGCTGGTGGGCATCGTGCTGATCGCGGCGTCGCTCTTTCGGTTGGGATACCTGGCCAACTTTATTTCCGAGCCCGTATTGACCGGATTCAAGGCGGGCATTGCGATTGTGATCGTGGTTGATCAGGTGCCCAAGCTGCTCGGCATCCACTTCCCGAAGGGCTCGTTTCTATCGAACGCCCTGTCCATTCTGCAAGGGCTTCCGCACCTCTCAATCGCCACAGCCGTCGTCGGCGCCATCACGTTGGTCCTGCTCCTTGTGCTTGAACGCGGCATGCCGCGCGTCCCTGCACCGCTGGTGACCGTCGCCATCGCCATCGCGGCCGCCAGCCTGTTCGGCCTGAGTGATCTTGGCGTGCAGACGGTGGGCGCGGTACCCACGGGCTTACCGTCGTTGACCCTGCCGGACGCTGCGTTGATCGGTCAGCTCTGGCCCATGGCCCTTGGCATTGCGTTGATGAGTTTCACCGAGACGATCGCCGCCGGACGCGCCTTTGCGAAAGTGGGCGAGGCCTTGCCCGACGCCAATCGGGAATTGATCGCCACGGGCTTTTCGAATGTAGGCGGCGCCCTCTTCGGCGCCATGCCTGCGGGCGGCGGCACCAGCCAAACCGCAGTGAATCGGCGCGCCGGCGCCTGCACGCAAGCAGCCGGTTGCGTCACGGCCGCCGTCACGCTGGGAGTCATGCTGCTATTGGCCCCCTTGATTGGCATGATGCCGCACACCACCTTGGCGGCGGTCGTCATCATGTATTCGGTTGGCCTGTTCAATCCGGCTGAGTTCAAAGCGATTGCCAGGGTGCGGCGCACCGAGCTGGTCTGGGCGCTGGTTGCACTGGCCGGGGTGGTGCTGCTTGGCACGCTGCAAGGCATTCTGGTGGCCATCATCGTGTCGCTGGCCGCCCTGGCCCATCAAGTGTCCAACCCTCCCCTGCACCGGCTGCTGCGCAAGCCGCACACGAACCTGTACCGGCCTGCGTCCCCCGATCACCCCGACGATGAGGCGCTTGCAGGCCTTCTGCTGCTTCGGCCCGAGGGACGCATATTCTTTGCGAATGCAGACAACATCGGCCGGAAGATCACGCAGTGGATCGCCACGACGCGGCCCAATGTCGTCGTGCTGGATATGGGCAGTGTGTTCGACATCGAATACACCGCGCTGAAGAGAATGAGCGAGGCGGAGAGCCGGCTGAGCCGCGACGGCGTCTCGCTGTGGCTGGCGAACCTGACCCCCGGCGTGCTTGCAACGGTCAGGCGGTCACCGCTGGGCGAAACGCTAGGCGCAGAGCGTCTGTTCCAGACGCTTGAAGGGGCGGTTCACAAGTACCAGGACACCTTTCTGCAACGCCCTTCGCCGACAACCGGCATCACTAGCTGAGCTTTCGCATTCGCGTTTTGGAGGCAACGGGGCGGTCCTCATCAAGCGGGGCAAGGATGGGAAAACAGAATACGCCGCGCTGCCGCAACTCAATAATTGACGACGCCGACGCAGACAGCGCGTTGCGGGGAATATTGAGGTGCGTGCGCTGGTCCAGGTTCATCCCGGTGACCGTGTAGGTGACCAGACGTCGACCACGGCCAGGATGCGCCTGCCCATTAAGGCTATTAATCAGCTTGACGTACTCATTAGGCGGGATCGCTCTCATTTCGATCATGGTGTCTCGCTCCCAGACATCGCGTGCCTACTTCTGACGGCTTAACTGAATTTTATCGACCCCGCACGAACGTGTGCGCGGCGAATACAGCCTGACTGGTCAAATTATTGACAAGGATCAACCACCGCGAGCGGCCACCGCAGAACACGCCTGATGGTGACGGTTCATCGTTTAGCGTTCGGTGCTCTTATCCGGCGCCGCCGGCGCCGAATACCACTGTTCCGGCGCCACCACCTTCGGCACGTCGGGATCTCCTTCGTAGGCGGGGGTCATGATTTGCACGCCGTATTCGTTGAAAACATCCAGGATATGGCGGTGCAGATCTGCATAGATCTTGGCAATTCTCTGCGTATCGCGGACATACACATTCAGTTCATAGGTAACCGCAAAGTCTCCTAATTTGGTCAGCAGGATGAAGGGCTTGGGATCGGTAAGCACGACCGCCGTCCGCTCAGCCGCGGCGCACAACATGGCTTCCACCTGACGCCACGGGGTCTCATAGCCGATGCCGACCGTGGTGTGAAGAATCAGCCCTTGGGTGCTGGCCAGCGAACTGTAGTTGGTGACGTCACTGTTCAGGATCTGGGAATTCGGAATTGTGATTTCCTCGTTCTTGTTCGTCCGAATATGGGTCACCTGAAGGCGAACGGAGACGACTTCGCCGATCACGTCACCCACTTTGACCCGGTCCCCCACCTTGAACACCCGTCGATACGTCATGAGATAGCCGGCGATAAAGTTCGAAATCGCCGTCGATGAGCCCAGCGATATGACCAGGCCAATGAAAATCGAAATGCCCTTGAACGCCGCCGTTTCAGAGCCGGGAATATAGGGGTACGCGACGATGAACGCGAAGGCCAGAATCAGCACCCGGACCAGCTTGTACGTGGGCATGCCCCATTCCGGCTCGAACTGCGCAAACGTCACGCGCTTGTGCTCAACCGCATCGAAGAAATGCCTGACCCGCCGCAGGGCAAACCGTGCCAGGTAGAAGATGAGGACAAGGATAAGAATGTCCGGGATCACTGCCGCCGCGGATTTTCCCAGATTCTCGGCGGTGTCAGTGGCCACGTTCAACAGGCCGTTGGACAGGGACCGGGTCCAGGGAAAGAGCGCAAGCACGTATTGCAGGTACACATACACCGATGCCACCACGGTCACGACACCAATCGCCAGCACCAGGCCGTGCAATGCCTTCCAAATGGTGTCTGAACGCAGAATCTCAAAAGACTGGATATCGACCGCCTTGACACGACTCTTCAACAGCTTGGATACCGCCTTGTCCAGCCACCGGTTAAGCAAGAGCAACACGGCAATGACCAGCGCCAGCAGGACCGTAGCCCCGGCGCAGTAAAGGCCAGCCTTGAGCAACGTGTCGGCTCGGCGCGCCGCCCGGAATTCGTCAATGGCTTGTTTGATTCGCAGCAAGTGCAACGCCGCAAGATTGTCGCGGGTGGTCTGTTCAAGCTGGGCGTCCGCGTCGCTCACAATGATCAACGGGTTCTTGCCCGCCATGATCACCGTCCCGTTCCCAACGGTGTCGGTTCGGAGATCGGCGCTTGCCAACGAGGCATCCGCCGCCGCGTTCTTGATACGCTCGGTGATGGCCTCGGCGCGCTTACCGGCAGGAAAAGAGGACAGCCCCCGGACCTTGAACAGCACTTGCCCGTCGATCTCGACCGGCGCCGTCTCCAACGCCAGTTCAAGCGACGCCGCTTCCGAACGCGCGTCGTCCGCCGCGGCACAAAGCGCGGGCGTCAAGATCAGCAGCAACACAGCAAGGATGGAGACCCGAATTCTTCTAGTCATTTTGCCCCCTCGTGCCGATACCGCCGTCTTCGTCCAGCACAGACAGCGCTTGCCCGGCCAGCACAATAGTTGGCCGAGTGGTCGCAGCGAATCCATGTTAGCGCCGTTGATCGGCGAAATGCATTGCCTGCGACGAATTTCTGAGCATGCCGCGGGCGAAGGCGCGAGCGAAATGCTGGCGCCTTCGACATCAACAAGGCAGCGCGCTTAGGCCATCAGGAATAAGACCGCACTGCGGCTGATGCCAGGGCCGGACACCAAGGGGTGCAGTCGTACCCTTGCCTGTCTACCCTTCGTAACGCCGCCCTTGCTCCAGCAATTCCGGCGTGCCGATCACGGCGTTCAAGCCGTCGAAATCCAGCATCTGATCCTTCCACGGCGCCGTCGTGCCGTGCTGGCGCAGGCTGCCGTAGTAGCCCTGCAAGGTGTGCGCCACGGCGCGTGCCGTGCCACCCGGGAAGATGACGATGCGAAAGCCCAGCGCGGTCAATGCGTCAGCGCTCTGGACTGGCGTCTTGCCGCCTTCGACCATGTTGGCCAATAGCGGCACGCGGGCGGCAAAGCGAGCGCAGGCCGCCTGCATCTGTTCAGGGGTGCGCAAGGCTTCGATGAACAACGCGTCGGCGCCCGCTTCCAGATAAGCTTCGGCCCGGTCCAACGCGGCGTTCAATCCGTCGACGGCCAGCGCATCGGTGCGCGCCAGGATCAACGTGGACGACGACGCCCGCGCATCCACCGCCGCGCGCAGCTTGCCGCACATCTCAGAGGCGGGGATCACCGTCTTGCCGTCCAGATGGCCGCACCGTTTGGGAAACGTCTGGTCTTCCAGCTGGATCATCGCGGCCCCTGCGCGTTCGAAACCGCGCACGGTGCGTTGCGTGTTCAACGCGTTGCCGAAGCCCGTATCGGCATCCACGATGACCGGCGTGGCCACGCGTTCGGTGATTCGGGCCAGCGTGTCTTCAATTTCCGAATAGGTGGTCAGCCCGATGTCCGAGCGGCCCAGCCGGGTGTAGGCGATTGACGCGCCCGACAAATACAAAGCGGAAAAGCCTGCCTGCTCGGCGATCAATGCCGACAAGGGGTCGTAGACGCCGGGCGCCAACACGGCGCCTGTGGCCAAGTGCGCGTTCAAAGGTTGCATCATGAAGATTCCTGTACAAGCGTGCGGTGAAGCAGCGCGGCCGCGGTGGCGGCGGCAATATGGCCGCCCGCCACTGCACTAAGCAGTCCGTTGCCGGACAGATAGCCCGACACGTCGTTGCCCGACACGCCGCGCGCCGCGCCGCCCGCGGCCAGCAGGTTGGGCAGCGGTTGGCCGTCGTGATTCAGCACGCGGCATTGCGCATCGATATCCAGCCCGCCTTGCGTATGGAACAGCGCGCCCGTGACCTTGATGGCGTGATACGGCGCTTGCAGGCTGCGTTCGAAACGGCGGCTGTGTGGGTCAGGGTCAGCGTTCGGCTCACTGCCCGAGCCGCTGCCCGAACCGCTGCCCGACCCATTGCCCGAGTTAATGCCCGAGTCAACGCCCGAGTCACTGCCCAGGTCCGGGTCGGAATCCGTTGCATTCGGACGGACCCCTTCCAAGGTTCGACGCAATGTCTCCATGTCGCATCCGATCAGCGCGGCCAGTTCGGCCAGGCCGGCGCACGTCTTGACGGCGTGGCCCGCTTCAGCCGCAACGAAATCCGGAAAACCGCGCGCCAACGCCAGCGTGCGGTCGTCGAACACATTCCAGGCCACGCCGCCCGGCTGCGCCAGCACGTGGACGGCGGCTTCGGAATAGCCGTGCGTCTCGTCATGAAAGCGCTGGCCGCGCGCGTTGATCTGCACGCCGCCGTCCATCATCACGGCCCACGAGATCAGCGCCCCTTGCGGCGTTGCCCAGGAACCATGCCCCTGGTAGCCGCCCAAATCCGCCAGCCGTGCGCCCAACTGCCTGCCCCATGCGATGGCGCTGCCGTCGTTGCCGACATGGCCGCCGTAGACGGCCTCGCGCATGGCGGGCAGATGCTCGGCCACCATGGCCGTGTTGCCGCCAAAGCCGTTGCAGGCCAGCAGCAGCACGTCGCAGCCGATCACATCCATCGAGCCATCGGGCCGTTCGCATCCGACAGCGGTCACGCGGCCGTCGTCATCGACCCAGATGTCGCGGGCGAGTGCTCGCGTCAGCAACATCGCGCCCGCCGTGGTCGCGGCGCGTTCCAGTGCGGCCACCAGCGCCTGGCCTGTGCGTTCCGGCAACGTGTGCATGCGGCGCGCGGCGTGACCGGGGTAGAGAAAGCCGTCCAGCACGTCGAACGCCAAACCATGGCGCGCCAACGCGTCCATGGCCGCGGCGGCTGCGCCGGTGTAGGCGGCCACCAGATGCGGCGCGGCCGTGCCGTGCGCCTTGGCCTGGATGTCGGCCGCAAAGCGCGCGGCGTCGTCATCGATGCCGGCCGCGCGCTGCACGGCGGAACCCGCCGCCGGAATGAAGCCCGAAGACAGCGCCGTCGACCCGCTGGGCGTGGCGTCGCGCTCGATCAATACCGTTTCAATGCCAGCTTCCGCCAGCCGCAACGCGGCGGTCAGCCCGCAAGCGCCCGCGCCGATGATGAGCACGGGCACATGCATGGCGTCCGCGTGGGACGCGGCATCTGGCTTGCCCTGTTTGACGACGGGTGCGCTCATCCTGCTAGCCGGTCCATAAAGCCCTGGCAGGTGGTGATGTCGGCCACCGTGCGCAAGTCAGCCAGCGCGGCATCGTGCATGGCAGGCGTGGGCGCGGCGCAGCCGTCGGCCAGCACCGTCACGTGATAGTCGCGCATGTGAGCATCGCGCGCCGTGCTGGCCACACCACCGTTGGTGACGATGCCGGCGATGACCACGCTGGACACACCCGCGCGGCGCAGCACCCAGTCCAACTGCGTATTGAAGAACGCCGAATACGCCACCTTCCAGACCGACACGTCCACCAGCCCGTCCAGCTCGGCCACGTTGGCCTGACCGCGCGACCCGGCGGCGAAATCGCCTTTCGCGAGGAACGGGCGTAACTGCTTCAGATGCGGCGAGATCATGGGTTCGCCATGCGCATCAGGCCACAAGGTGAACAGGCTGGCGGCCACCAAGCCGCCATGCGCCTTGACCGCGCGGGCAACCGGCGCCACGCGGGCCGGCAAGACGCGCGCCTCGCGGCTGACGGCGCCGCCCCGGTCATACGCGCCGCCCGGCGTCAGAAAATCGTTTTGCAGATCGACGATGAGCAATGCCGTCGTGCGAGGGTCCAAGGGATGCATGGTGGTCTCCTAGGCGTCTTGACGGCTGATCAGCAGATTGCCCAGCGCATCGACGCGGCCGGCAAAGCCGGGTTCGATCCAGATGGTGGTGTCCGGCTGCTCAAGAATGGCGGGGCCCGGCACCTCGGCGCCTACCGGCAAGTCCAGGCGCGCATAGCGCACGGCGTCGTGCCAGTGCCCAGCGTGAAAGACGTGTTGCGTACCCAGCGCTGCGGGCATGTCCTGGCAGGTCGGCGCCAGCAGCGACAGGTCAAACTTGGGACGCTGGCCAATGCGGGCATAGCGCAGGTTCAGAATGCGCACGGCAATGCCGCTCAAGGTTCGGCCAAACGCCGCGCGGTAGGCGCGTTCGAAGGCGGCCGCAATGCCCGGGCGTGTCAATGCATCGCGCGTGACCTCCACGCGCACGGTGTGGCTTTGGCCCACGTACAGCATGTCCAGCTCGATGCTTTCACGGATGCCCTCAAAGGCCACGCCTGCCGAGTCCAACCGTTCCTGGCAAGCCGCCGCCAAGCCGTCGATGCGCGCGACAAGATCCTCGGTATCCAGCGCATCCAGCGCCGTGTTCAGCGTCTGCACGCCGTCGTGCCGCATGTCGGCCATGACGCAACCCAGCGCAGACGTCACGCCCGGGTAGCGCGGCACGATGCCGTGGGCTGCGTCGACTTCATTCATCATGGCGCACACGTGCAGCGCGCCGCCGCCGCCGAACGGCATGTAGGCGAACTTGCGCGGATCGTGCCCGCGTTCAATCGACACCACGCGAATGGCGCCCGCCATCTTGGCGTTGGCCACCGTCAGGATGGCCTCGGCCGCGGCGTGTACGTCCAGGCCCAGCGGCTTGGCGACGTGCTCGTCGATGGCGGCGCGCGCCAGCGCCACGTTCATCGTGGCCAGCAGGCCGCCACCCAGCGGGCGGTCTGCCGAAATGCGGCCCAGCAGCACGTTGGCGTCGGTGACGGTGGGGCGGGTGTTGCCCCGGCCATAGCAAGCCGGGCCGGGGTTGCTGCCCGCGGATTCGGGGCCGACCTGCAACAGGCCGCCCGCATCCACGCTGGCGATTGAACCGCCGCCCGCGCCGATGGTTTCGATCTGAATCATCGGCGCGCGCACGACCATGCCAAAGTCGATCACGGTTTGCGCGGACAGCGAGGCTTCGCCGCCCGCCACCAGCGACACATCGAATGACGTGCCGCCCATATCCCCGGTGACGACGTTGGGAAAGCCAGACGCGCGCGCAATCGCCGCGCAGGCGATCACGCCCGCCGCCGGCCCTGACAGTGCGGTGCGCACCGGCACATCGCACGCCGTCTGCCGCGACATCACGCCGCCGTTGCTCTGCACCACCAGCAGTTCGCCCTCGAAGCCGTGCTCGCGCAGGTCGGACTCCAGACGGGTCAGATAGCTGCCCACCACCGGCTGCAACGCGGCGTTCAGCACGGCGGTGGAGCAACGTTCAAATTCGCGGATTTCGGGCAGCACTTCAGTCGCCGCAGTGACATGGCTGTTCGGCCAGATCGCGCGCACCCGGGCCACGGCCTGCGCTTCGTTGACCGGGTTCGCATACGCATTCACGAAGAACACGCACACCGCTTCGCAGCCCTGCTCCAGCAACGACCGCGCCGCCGCCTCGACCTGGTCCAGGTCCACCGGCGTATGCACCGTGCCGTCGGCCAGCACGCGCTCGCTGACTTCCAGGCGCAGGTCACGCGAAACCACCGGCTCGTAGTTGCCGCGCAGGCCCCAGGTTTGAGGACGATCGCGGCGGCGCATTTCCAGCACGTCGCGAAAGCCCGCCGTGGTGATGATGCCCGTGCGCGCCACTTTGCGCTCCAGCAGCGCGTTGGTGCCAACGGTGGTGCCGTGCACGATGGTGGCGATGGCGCCCGCGCCATCCGCCACACGAGCAATGCCGTTCATGAAGCCGCGCGCTTCTTCGCCGCGCGTGGACGGCACCTTGACGACACGCGCCGTGCCGCCGGCCTCGTCCAGCACGAACAGGTCCGTAAACGTGCCGCCCACGTCCACACCGACGACCAATCCTTGAGTGGGTGTTTGATCTGCCGCGCTCATGCCAACTGCTCCTTCTTGTTGTGGGCGATATCGCCCACATAGCCCATCTTGCGATCATGCTCACGCGCCGCCGTGCTGCGGCCGGCGGGGTCGCCATACCCGCCCCCGCCCGGCGTCTCCAGCCGCACGCGGTCGCCGCGCTGCAACTGGATGCCCAGCATTTTTGAACTCATGGGCGGCGTGCGCCATTGCCCGTCCTGCTGATAGCGGAATACGTTCAGCGCGGCCTGGCCGCCGCCCGCGATGCCCTTGGGCGCGCTGCGCCCGCGCTCACCAAAGATGAACGCCTCGGCGCTGTCTTCCAACAATTCAATTTCGTAGATGGCGCCCAAGCCGCCGCGATGCGCCCCGTCGCCCGCCGAGTCCGGCCGCAACGCCCATTGCGTGAAGCGCACGGGATAGGCGGCCTCAAGGATTTCCAGCGGCGGAATGGTGGCGGTGGAGATCGGCGCGTTGCCGTGGCTCAGGCCATCGCCATCGGAATGGCCGCCGTGGCCGCCGCCAAAGAAACTGAACATCACCCAGCGCTGGCCCTTGCGTGCCGCATCGCTGCGATAGCCGGCAATGGACAGCGCGTTGATCGTGCCGTAAGCCTGCGCCATGGCGCGTTCGGGCGCGGCTTGCGCCATCGCGCAGAAGATCACGTCGATCATGCGCAGAATGGTTTCGGTGTAGCCGCCCACCGGACGCGGCCGGTCGGCCGAGATGACCAGGCCATCGGGCAACACCACGTCCACCGCGTCCAGCACGCCCGCATTGGCCGGCACATCCGGGAACAGGTGCTTCAGCGCCACGTAGCACGCGGCAATGGCGGTGGCGCGCGAAATATTGACGGGGCCCGCGCAGGCGGGCGACGTGCCGGTGAAATCCAGCGTCAGCCGGTCGCCCGCGATCTTCAGCGTGAGCGCGATGCGCAGCGCCACGTCGCGCACGCCGTCGTTGTCCAGCATGTCCTCGAACGCGTATTCGCCGTCGGGCAGCTGCGCGATGTGGTCACGCATCAAGCGGCGCGCGCGCTCGCGCAAGGTGTCCAGGGATTCCAGCACGATGGCGTCGCCGTACTCATCCAGCAGGCCATCCAAGCGGCCGGCGCCCAATTCCAGCGCGGCCAGTTGGCCATTCAGGTCGCCCCACAGGCTGTCGGGCAAGCGGGTGTTGGCCTTCAGGATGGCCAGCACGTCCAGGTCCAGGACGCCCGCGCGCACGATACGCACGGGCGGAATCTGCACGGCTTCCTGCCAGCATTCGGTGGCCGCCGGGTTGTAGTTGCCCGGCACCGCGCCGCCCACATCGTGCCAATGCGCGGCGGACGCCAGAAAGCAGAACAGCTGGCCGCCGCGGAACACCGGACGCACCAGCTTGAAATCATTGGCGTGCGTGCCGCCTTCGTAGGGGTCGTTAAACAGCCAGACGTCTCCTTCCACCATGCCGCCGCGCTCGGCCGCCACCTTGGCGGCGGCCTTCACGGCGAAGGCCATCGCGCCCACAAAGACGGGCAAGCCAGACTTGCCCTGGATCAGGGTGGCGCCCGTGGCCGCGTCGTACATACCGTGGCAGGCGTCGTGGGCCTCGGCAATGATGGGGTTGAACGCGCTGCGGTACAGCGTCGCGTCCATCTCATCGGCAATCTGTTCCAGACGGCCCTTCAGGACCGCCAGGGTGACGGGATCAAGCATGGTGTTCTTCCTAAGAGGTTTGACGCTGTTTCAGCAGATTCAGCAGTCCGCCGGCCCGCACCATGTCCATCAGGAAGGCGGGAACGGTCTCGCAGTGCAATTCAGAATGTGTGCCGCCCTGCTCGCGGCCGACGCGCCCGGCGGTGGCGTCGAACGTGATGCGTTCGCCGTCCGCCAGCGCTTCCGCTTGCGGGCACGTCAGCAGCAGCAAGCCCACGTTGAAGGCGTTGCGAAAGTACAAGCCGTTGAACGACGGCGCGATGACGGCGGCCACGCCCAGGCGCACCAAGGCGGCGGCGGCCTGCTCGCGGGATGAGCCGATGCCGAAGTTGGGTCCGGCCACCAGCACGTCGCCCGGCTGCACCTGCGCCGCAAATTCCGGCCGCACGCGTTGCAGGCAGTGGCGCGCGATTTCGTCGATGCCGAACTTCATAAAGGCGCCCGGGGCGAGCGCGTCGGTGTCGATGTCCGCGCCCACGCGCCAGACGCGGTGCGCACTCGTGTGGTCCGTCATGCCATGAACTCCCGGGGGTCGGCGATGCGCCCGGCCACCGCCGACGCCGCCACGGTGTAGGGCGACGCCAGATAGACCTGCGCCGTCTCGGAGCCCATGCGTCCTTTGAAGTTGCGTGCGGTGGTGGAGATGACCGTAGCGCCGTCTGGAATGGAACCGCCATAGCCGGCGCAAGCCCCGCAAGACGTTGCCAACACGTCCGCGCCCGCGTCGCGCAGCACCTGCATCACGCCTTCCTGATCCGCCAGTTGCTGGTCTTGAAGGCTGGCGGGCGCCACCATCAGGCGCATGCCCGCAGCCAGTTTGCGTCCGCGCAACACGGTGGCAGCGGCGCGCAAGTCGTCGAGCTTGGCGCCCGTGCAGGCGCCGATGTATGCCACTTGCAGCGGCACATCTGGGTATTCATCCACGTCGCGCGCGTTGGCCGGGCTGTGCGGAGCCGCCACTTGCGGCGCCAGCGACGCGGCATCGAAGTCGTGCCATTCGGCGTCCGCGCCCGCATCGCTTTGCCAACGGGCAAGGTCCAGCTCGGCCGTGACGCCGGCCTGGCGCAGATAGGCGGCCGTGGTGTCGTCAGGCGCGATCAGCCCAACCTGCGAACCCAGCTCGGCGCTCATGTTCGACAAGGTCATGCGTTCCTGCATGGACAGCGCGCGCACGGCCTCGCCGCAAAATTCCACGGCCTGATAGCGCCCGCCATTCATGCCGTAGCGGCCGATCATGTGCAGCATCATGTCCTTGGCGGTGACGCCTGCGGCCAGCCGCCCGCTCCACCGCATCAGCAGCGTCTTGGGCACCTTGACCCAGATCTGGCCGGTAACGGCCACGCCCAGCATCTCGGTGCTGCCGATGCCAAACATATAGGCGCCGAACGCGCCGCCTGTGGGCGAATGCGAGTCGCCGCCTACACAGAACATGCCGGGCCGGATATGGCCGTGCTGCGGCACCACCACGTGGCAGATGCCGACGGAGTCATACACATTCGGCAATTGCTGCCCGGCCGCCCAGTCGCGCGCAATGCGGACGATGCGGCGCGATTCGTCGTCGGATTCGGGCACGTAGTGGTCAATGACCAGCACGATCTTTGCCGGGTCCCACAGCGACGCGCCCAATTCTTCCAGCATGGGCTGCAAGCGCCGGGGGCCGCTGGAATCATGGAACATCGCCAGGTCCACGGCACAGGTCACGATTTCGCCTTCATCGACAGCGGGCCGGCCGCAGGCGGCGGCGATCAGCTTTTGCGCCAGGGTTTGAGGCCGGTGGGTTTGAGGCTGATGAACTTCAGAAGCAGACATCGCTACATCCCCAGATAGGCGCGGCGCACGTCGTCGCTGGCCATCAGTTCCGGGCACGATCCGCTATAGCGCACCGCCCCGTTTTCCAGCACATAGGCGCGTTGCCCCGTCTCCAGCGACTGGCCTACGTTCTGCTCCACCAGCAAAATCGCCAGCCCGTCGGCGTGCAGGCGCTGGATCAGTCCAAACAATTCCTCGACCATCAAGGGCGACAAGCCCAGCGACGGCTCATCCAGAATCAGCAGCCGGGGTTCGGCCATCAAGCCCCGGCCAATCGCCAGCATCTGCTGTTCGCCGCCCGACATGGTGCCGGCCAGCTGCGTCAGGCGCTCGCGCAGGCGCGGGAAGATATCCAGCACCTTGTCCACGTTTGCGGCGCGATGTTCACGCGCCCGGGTGAAGGACCCGAGTTCCAGGTTTTCAAGCACGCTTAAGTTCGGGAAGATGCGGCGGCCTTCAGGCACCTGAATCAAGCCCGCCTTGACCACGTCGCGATAGTGGCGGCCGGTCAGGTCGTGGCCGTCGAAGCGGACGGAGCCGCCCCAGGGTTTGCACAGCCCGCACACGGTGTTGTTCAGCGTGGATTTGCCCGCGCCGTTGCTGCCCAGCAGCACGACAATTTCGCCTTCGCCCACCGTCAGGTCCACGCCGCGCAGCACTTCCATGCGCCCGTAGCCTGCCCGCAGGCCGCTCACTTCCAGCAGCGCGCTCATGCCGGCGCCCCTTGCGCGGCCAGGCGTGCCGCCGCGCCATGCCCCAGATAGGCTTCCACCACTGTCGGGTCGCGCGTGACTTCGCCGGGCGTACCCGACGCAATCAAGCGGCCCTGGGCCAGCACCCACACGTGTTCGGCCAGGCTCATCACCGCACGCATCACGTGTTCGATCATCAATACGGTGACGCCATCGTCCACCAGCTTTTTCACGACCGGAATCATCTCGTCGATCTCACTCGGGTTCAGGCCAGCCAGCACTTCGTCCAGCAGCAGCAAGCGCGGCCGCGTGGCCAGTGCGCGGGCCAGTTCCAGGCGCTTGCGGCCCGCCACGGTCAGGTCGGCCGCGGGCTTGTCCAGCGCCCCTTGCAGGTTGACGCGTGCGGCAACGTCTTCGGCCGCGGCCAGCGCCGCCCGCCGGTCACGCAAGCGCAGATGCGCGCCCACGGCGATGTTCTGGCGCACCGTCTGCGCGCCAAACGGCTGCACGATCTGGAAGGTGCGGGTCAGGCCCAGTTGCGCGGATTCGTGCGGTGCGCGGCCCGTGATGTCTTCCCCGGCAAAATGCACCGAGCCAGCGCTGGGCTTCAAGAAACCCGACAGCAGCGCAAACAGCGTGGTCTTGCCCGCGCCGTTGGGGCCAACCAAGGCGGTCAACGACCCTTGCGGCACGGCCAGGTTCACGTCCTGAACGGCCTTCAGGCCACCAAACGAAATCGACAGATTGCGAGCTTGCAGCAGGATCTCAGGCACGGGCGCGCTCCTTGCCAAACAGGCGGCCTAGCGATTGGCCGCCGCCACTGATGCCGCGCGGCAGGAACATCACGATCAGAATCAGCACCACGCCGTAGATCACCATGCTGATGCCCGGCAGTTCGCCAAACAGGTTGCGTGTCAGGTCGGCCAGCCCATGCAGCGCGACCGCGCCCAGCACCGGCCCCCACAGCGTGCCCATGCCGCCCACGATCGCGCCCACCAGGGCCTCGACCGACACGGCCGAGCCAAACGCAATACCGGGGTCGATGTACTGGAACACCTGCACATAGAACGCGCCCGCCGCGCTCATGAACGCCGCCGACAGCGCAATGCCGCCCAGCTTCACGCGCAGCGGATTCACGCCGATGGCGCGGGCTGCGTCTTCGTTGTCGCGCACTGCTTGCAGGTACGCGCCAAAGCGCGAATGACGCAGCCAGGCGGTGACCAACAGCGCGAGCACCACAAAGGCCAGCAGCAGATAGATGTAGCCACGGCGCGACGCGAACTGCATGTTCGCCGCGCCCTCTTGCAGCGGCACCATCAGCCCCACCCCGCCTCCGGTGAAGGACGCCGACAAGGCCAGGATGCGAAACACCTCGGCAAAGGCGAGCGTCACCAGCGCAAAGTACGAACCCTTCAAGCCGTAGCGAAACGTCAGCCCGCCCACGGCCATGCCGACCAGTGCGCCCAGCGCAATGGCCATCGGCAGCGCCAGCCAGGGGTTGATGCCTAAGTTCAGTTGGCCCAGCGCCTGCGCATACGCGCCCACGCCAAAGAACAGCGCATGGCCGAAAGACAGCTGGCCGCCATAGCCGCCCAGAATGTTCCAGGCCTGCGACAACAGCGCCGCGTACAACGACATCATCACAAAGGTCAGCAGCACGCCTGACTGCGCGAACGTGGCCAAAGCGGCCACCGCCACCCCGAACAACGCAATTGCGGAAAGATCTCGGTTCATGCTCAGCCCCTCGCCCCGAACAGCCCCTGCGGGCGAAACAGCAGCACCGCGATGAAGATCGCGAAAATGCCCATCTGACCCAGCGAGTCGCCCAGGAACAGGCCCCCGATGGACTCCACCACGCCAATCAACAAGCCGCCCACGAGCGCGCCCACAAAGCTGCCCATGCCGCCCAGCACCACAATCGTGAACGCCACCAGTACGAAGCCGCTGCCCACTTGCGGGTTGACGTAGTACGCGGGCAGCAAGAAGCAGGCGGCCGCGCCCAGGCAGGCCATGCCAATACCGAACGACAGCGCATAGACCTTTTCCACATCGATGCCCATCAGCTTGGCGCCCTGCTTTTCACGCGCCACGGCACGGATGGCGCGGCCCAGGTCGGTGCTGCGGATGATCCAGAACAGCACCGCCGCCACTGCCAGCGCGCCGCAAAACGCGATGACCTTGGGCAGCGCAATCATGGCGGGGCCGATCTCGACGGTAGACAAGGTGTAGGCCGTGTCGATGCTGCGCGTGTCCGACTTGAACCACACCAGCGCCAGGTTCTCCAGCACGATGGCCAGCCCCAGCGTCACCAGCAGAATGTTTTCGTCCTTGCCGTGGCTGGCGCGGTTGATCACGAAGCGCTGCAACGCATAGCCCAGCGCGAACATGCCGGCCACCACCAGCGGCAGCGCCGCGTAAGGGTCGATACCCAGCCGGTCTTTCAGCAGGTAGACCGCATACAGCGCCACCATCAGGGCGGCGCCGTGGGCGAAGTTGATGATGTGCAGCACCCCGTAGATCAGGGTCAGCCCAAGGGCGATCAGCGCGTACACCGCGCCGGTCGTCAGGCCGTTGAGCACCGACGAAAAGAGGATGGCAGGGTCCAGCATGCTTGCCCTCAGGCCTTCAACGGGAAGATGGCGTCGGCCTGGCGGTATTGCGCCGGGATGATCACCTTGATGTCGCCGCCGATCACCTGCGTCAAGAGCGGCTGTGCGCCCGTGTTCTGGCCGTTGACGAACTTTGTGGGGCCATAGGGCATCAGGTTGTCGTGGAAGGTGCTGGCGGCCAGCGCGTCGATGATGGCGGCGCGGTCAGCGGACTTGGCGCGCTCGATGGCATCGGCCAGCAACTGCACCGCAACGTAGGTCATGAACACTTCATAGCTGAAGTACGCGCCCTTCTCTTCGACGCGCGCCTTAAGCGGCGCCACGCGCGGGTCCTTGGGGTTGAACCAGTGGTTGCAGTCGATGATGCCGTTGGCGATGTCCGGAAATTCCTTCAGGAACTTGTAGCTGGACGCCGCGCCCCCCAGCACCGAATAGATGGCCTTGGGCTGCACCTTCTGCTGCTTCATGGCGCGCAGCAGCAGCGCGTATTCGTTGTAGTAGTTGGCCGGAATGACGATGTCCGGATTCACCGACTTCATGCGCAGCACGATGTTGTTGAAGTCGCGCGTGGGGTTCGGGTGCTTCACCACTTCCTTCACTTCGAAGCCGTGCTCCGGCAGCGACTTCGCCAACAGCGCCGCCGTGCCGGTGCCGAACAGGGAATCCTCGTGCACGATCATGACGGTCTTGGCCGGCTTGCCAGCCGCGTCGTTCAAGGCGGCCAGGTCGGCGATGGCGCGTTCGCTACAGGCGCGGTAGCCGGGCCCGAAGCGGAAGGTGTTCTTCAGGCCGCGCTCCACAATCTGGTCGGCCACCCCCACATCCACCACGTGCGGCAGGTTGTACTTGGCGGCGGTCTGCGTCGTGGCCAGGCAGATGGCCGACGCATACGCGCCCACAATGGCCGACACGCCCGCCTCGTTCATCTTCTCGACTTCGGCCGAACCCGCTTCGGGGCGCGACTGCGCATCCCCCAACACCGCCGACAGCGGCGCGCCGCCCAACGACTTGATGCCGCCCGCCTTGTTGATGTCTTCGATGGCCAGCAGCGCGCCCAGCCGGCATTGCTGCCCCGAGTACGCCAGTGCGCCCGTCACCGGGTGCAGCACGCCAATCTTCACGGGCGTTGCGCCTTGCGCGCGCGCCACCCAGGGCGTGGACACGAGCGCCGCGGCGGCGGCGGAGCGATAGAGGAAGGTGCGGCGCGAATTCATGGGTGATCTCCGAAGGGGTTCAATGAAATTGGGCCGACAGCTCTTCGCTGACCCAGACCTTGGCGTCGATGCTGCCGACGCGCGACAGCTGCAATTGGTATTGATAACGGTCGGGCCGGTACAGGCCCTGCAATAGCTGAACAGGACGGTCGTTCACGTCGCGCACGACGCGGGTAACGGCCAGCAGCGCCGAGCCCACTGACACATCCAGATGGCGCGCCACCTGCGCATCGGCCAGCCGCGCAGATATCGTCTGCGTGGCGCCGCCAAATTCCACGCCGGCCGCCTCAAGCAGCATCAGCAAGGGTTCGCGTTCCAGGTCTTCGCGCGTGAAATCTGCCACGGCTTGCGGCACGTACGTGGTGATATGGGATAGCGGCCCGGCCTCGGTGCTGCGCACGCGCAGGCTCTTGTGCACGGGTGTGCCAGGCGGGATGCGCAGCGACTCGGCGACGGTTGGCGGCGCAAACACCAGCGTGCTGTCCAGCACCTGCACCGAGGTGCGCAGCCCCATGTTGACGATGTTCTCAAGCAGCCCGGTCAGGTGCGCCTTCTGTGGCGCATTGGCGGCGGGCGCGGTGTGGGCGGCGGACGCCCCGCGCAACGGCCACGTCCCCAACCCGGGGCGGCGCGACACCAGGCCGTCGGCCACCAGCATCTCCATCGCCTTGCGGATGGTGATGCGGGCCACGTCGAACTGATCGGCCAGCGCGTGCTCGCCAGGCAGCCCATCCTGATCGAATCGCCCTTCCTGCAACTGCTCGCGCAGCACGAGGTAGATCTGGTGGTACTTCGGCAAAGGTAGTGAGGTTCCCATGCCGGGAACTCTAGGGGTGTCCTAATGTACCGTCAATGGAACAAACACCCTGACGGGCTGTTCTATCGGGAAAACACTAAGCCCTTTTTGCCGATCACAATCTGTCACGTTCGCGCGCAAATCAGCATCATCTTGGGCGATATCATCGCTCCCCTATGCACACACACTCCTACAAGAATATGCCGTTGTCCGCCGCGGGGCTCCGGCGCATCTGGCTGCTGGCCATCACCGTCCTCTTTACCGTGCTGATTGCGCTGCACGCCGGTACAAGCCACGCCCAAACCTTTGATCGTCAGCAGGAAAACCAGCGCTATCAGCAATGGCTGGAAGCCTTCCGGCAAGACTTCCAAAGGCTGCGCCAGTTGCCCGATCCGGCCAGCGCGGATGTGGATGCGATGTTTGCCAACACGCTGGTGCCGGGTTCGCGCGCCACGCAGCTGGTGAAGGAACTGGCGAAGGCCAAGGGCGGCAGCACCAGCGGCGAGATTCACTTCGTGGGTATCGCGCGCGTGTTCATGGCGGCCTTGTCGGACTCGGTGGTCGCGGGCGACGGCGGCGTCTATCCCGACACGCACGCCACCTACAAATCTCAGACGCTGCGCGTGCGCTATATGCATGTGGATGGCGGCGGGCGGCTGGAACGCTACTTCAATAATCCGGAAGTCTTCACGCCCTACCGGCTGCCGGACAACGGCGTCTACGCGCGCAACGCCTACCCCTTTCTGCTGTTCGAAGACACCCAGGGCAAGCTGCGCCTGGGCGGCGTGTCCAAGGAATTCTGGGACCTGGTGAAGTTCATGGACTCGCTGCAATATGCATAAGCCGCCGCGTGTCTTACGCGTTGCCCTGGCCGCCGCGCCGCTGCTGTTCGCCTCGGCGGCGCACGCCACCTGCGGCCCGGCGGATACTGATTTTTCAGTGGCGTCGACCTTGCCTGCCGTATCGATCTCCGTTGATCTGGACGGCGAACGCGTGCTGCTGGGCAAGCGCGGCGAACGCGTCCCAACAAATTCCCGGCTGGCCGTGCTCGACGACGGCGAACTGATGCCGCGCACGTGGATGGACAAGGTCGACTGGTCCGCGTATCGGGTCAGCGACAAGCGCGCCCGCCCCGCCCCCACCAAACTGCATTTCGACCCGGAAGGCCAGCTCTGCCGGGTTGAACGCTACCGCTCGATGCGCGGCGAGGCCGTGCTTGAAAGCGGCTACACGCTGTCGTACAACGCCTCGGGCGCGCTGACCGCGTACACCGAATATTCCCTGTCCAGCCCGTCCAACCCACAGCCCTACTACGCCACTCGCAGCGCCTGCCTGCAACGCGACGCGCAAGGCCAGCTGGCTACGTTCATTGATGATGGTTGCGGCGACACGGAAGGCGCCGGCGCCCGCCGCCACTTTGTGCGCGACGACTCGGGGCGCTTACTGCGGGTAATCGATCTGGTGTCGCCGGGGCAGCCGGTGTCGGTTCAGCTGTTGGATGCGCAAGGCAAACCGGGGCCGCGTTACGTGCGCCTGGCCACCAACTACTTTGTGCCGGGCGCCGACCAAACGCCCTTGGCGTACGCGGACCCGCTCGTCAAACCGCGCGAACGCGTTTACCCTTTGGAACAGAAAACGCTGGCCGCCCTGCCGCTCGAGGTGCCTGAAAACCCATGGCGCATCGTCCGGATCAAGGACGATGTGCCGATGGATGACGACATGATGTCTTGGGACCCCGAGACGCAGATCGTGCTGGCTCAGGGCGCCGACAGTACGCAGAACGTGGCGGTCTTGACGCCCGCGCAGCAGCAACAGGTTTGGAAGACGATGGGAGATCACCCCTGGCGCGTCTATTTCTATCCAGACCCGGCGACGCGCATCCTGTTGGTGCCCGCCATGCCGCCCGAAAAATGGAAGGCTTGCAGCGACCCCGCCAACACCGCGGCGGACGCCTGCGCGAGCTGACCGCCATCCCGGGCCGACGCCATCAGGCGGCATCAAGCGTCGAACCAGAACGATCAAAGGGACGAAGCATGACGCTCTCGCTGCACGCCTTTGCCGAGATCCCGACCGAGGACTGGATTGGCCTGCTCAACCACCCCGACGTGATCCGGCACATGCCGCTTTCCACCGGCGAGTGGACCGAAAAAGCCGTCGCGGATTGGGCCAAGGGCAAAGACGCCCAGTGGCTCGCGAACGGGTATGGCCCCTGGGCACTACGGATTGATGGCAGCTTTGCTGGCTGGGGCGGTTTTCAAAAGGAAGGCGACGAGGCCGACCTTGCATTGGTTCTGCTGCCGACGTACTGGGGGCACGGTGCGATGATCTTTCGCCACTTCATGGCCCGCCGCCATGCGCTGGGCATCGGGCCGGTCAGCATCCTGCTGCCGCCCAGCCGGACACGGCTTAGAGGTCTTGCCAGGCTGGGCTTCCAATTGGTGGGTGAGTTGGCCTACGAAGGCCAACGTTTTCTGAAGTTTCAAACCGCAGGCTAAGGACAGCAAGGGATCACGGCACAGGGGCCGTCACCCCTTCCCCGGCCGCGTGTCCACCGCCAGGCACAGCAGCGCCGTCACCAAAGCCAGGGCAACATGCCCCACATACAGCGGTGAGAATGCCGCGTGGCTGACCGCGCCGTGCCCCAACAACAGCACCGTGATCGCCACCCCCATCACCCCGCCGATCTGGCGCGTGGCCTGATTGACCGCGCTGCCCACCGCGTAGTGCTGGGGCGGCAGCTTGCTGACCGCCGCGCCCGACAACGACGGCAGCACCATGCCCACACCAATCCCGCTAAGCAGCAAGCCCGGCAGCCATTGCGTCAAGTACGCGGGCTGCTCGCCCGGCACCAGCAAGAACCACAGGCCGCTTGCCGCATAGATCAGCGCACCGCCCACCA
The DNA here is from genome assembly GCF_056399725.1 of Achromobacter sp. 01N37. Lineage (NCBI taxonomy): Bacteria > Pseudomonadati > Pseudomonadota > Betaproteobacteria > Burkholderiales > Alcaligenaceae > Achromobacter > Achromobacter sp. 01N37. The sequence continues at coordinate 345,876 of NZ_JBFTRX010000003.1, read as the reverse complement.
GGAACGGCCGATGGCCCATGCGCGCCGCCAATCGCCCGGTCAGAATCGCGGTGGGCATCACCAGCAGCGGCCCCGGCGTCACGGCCAGCCCGGCGCGCGGCAGGCTGTAATGCCACACGCCCGTCATGTAGAAAAAGAACGCGAAGAACATCATCGCAAACGCGATGCCAAAACTCAGCGTGGCCAGGTTCACATAGCGATACGTACGGTGCTTGAACAGCGCCAGATCCACCAGCGGATGCGGCGTGGCCCGCGCCCAGGCCACAAACGCGCCCAGCGACACCACGCCCACCGCCGCCACCACACCCAGCTCCAGGCGTGTCCAGGTGGGTGATTCCGACTGCACAATCGCCAACGCCAGCGCGCCCACCGCCACCATCAGCAAGGCCATGCCCACGCCATCCACACGCCGCCGCGCTTCCGGCTTCACCGATTCCTTGAGCAGCCCAGCGCCGTACCACAGCGACAACGCGCCCAGCGGCAGGTTGATGTAGAACGCCCACGGCCAACCGGCCCAGTCAACGACGAACGCGCCCAAGCTGGGACCCACAGCCGCCGCCAATCCGCCCACGGCGCCCCACAAGCTGACCGCCACCGCGCGCTGCGAGGTCGGAAACGCGGCCAGCACAATCGACAATGACGCCGGCGTCAGCAAAGCCGCTCCCACGGCCTGCGCCACGCGTGCGGCAATCAGCCACCCCACGCTGCCCGCCAGCCCACACGCCGCGGACGCCGCCAGGAACAGCACCACGCCCACCATGAACATGCGTTTGCGGCCGTGCGTGTCAGCCAACCCGCCCGACGGAATCAACATGGCGGCGAAGACGACCGTGTAGGCGTTTAGCACCCACGACATATCCGCCGCCGACGCCTCGGGAAACCCGGCCCGCAGCGCGCCGAACGCGGCGTACAGCATGGTGCTGTCGAGCGACACCAGGAACACGGCGATGCTGGCGACCCAAAAGATCGGCCAGGGAGAGGTGGCGGCCGGAGCGGCGGCAGGCGAAGCTGCGGCAGGCGATCCTGCGGCAACCGATGCTGCGGCAGCCGATGCTGCGGCAAGCGAACCTGCGGGAGGCGCAGAGGAACGAGCGGTAGCGTGCATGGCCGTCTTATCCCAGCGCCTTCAGATACACCGCCGGCTCGGCGGACAAGCCCTGCTTCACCAGACGCGTCCGATCATCGGCCAGCACTTCCTCCGCGCCCGCCTCCAAACCGTCAAACGCCTGGGCAACGATGGCTTCGGGCGTGGACTTCGGGCCATCCAGCCCCTTGGTCAGATCCGTATCCACAAAGCCCATATGCAGCCCCAGCACCTGCGTCTTCTGCGCACGCAGCTCGTTGCGCAGGCCGTTCGTCATGCCCCAGGCCGCGGATTTGCTCATCGCGTACACGCCTAGCAACGGCCCATTGATCCAGCTGGCGATCGACAGCACGTTCAGCAGCGCACCGCCGCCATTTGCGGCCAGCACGGGAGCAAACGCCTGTGCGACACGCAAGGAGCCGATCAGATTGGTGTCCAGATGCCGTTGCACCGATTCGATGCTGCCTTCCGCCAAAAAGCCGCCTGTTGCCGCGATACCAGCGTTGTTGATCACGAGCGTCACGTCCGACGCATGCTTGGCGGCGGCCGCCACATCAGCGGCATTCGTCACGTCCAGCTTGATGGCTTCCACGCCAGGCAAGGTGACGGTGGACGGATCACGCGCGCCGGCATACACCTTGCGGGCGCCACGGGCCAACGCCTCGCGGGCGAATGCCAGCCCCAATCCGCGGTTGGCGCCGGTAATCAAAACGACTGCATTCTTCAAATCCATGATGAGTTCCTTAGAACAAGTGGGACTGCGCGATCAAAATATGATGATCATCATATTTAGGTTGGGTAAAAAGGCCGCGCACTGCGGCCTTGGAAAAATCGGTAAGTATTCAGGCGGACAGCGCGGCGTCCTTGTGGTCGTACTGTTCCAGGATGGCTTGGCGGGCAGAGGCCAACACGGCGCGCCCCTCGTCGTTATCCCCGAGCGCCCGGGCCAACTGCAACGCGCCCACCAACGTGCTCGTCACCGCCACCGCGGCATGCTCGCCAGCGGTGGGCGGCAGCACCTGCCGCAGCGCATCCAGCAAGCGCCGCACGCGCAACGCCGACACTTCGCGGACTTCGGCCGATTGACGCGGAATCTCGGATGCCAGCGCCGACACCGGGCAACCACTCTCGCAACCCGTCAAATGCGCATCACCCAAATACGTTTCCACCCACGCCCGCAACGGGCTCGCGCCCTCGGCCTGCCGTTCGGCCATTCTCTTCATCATGCGCGCGGCGCCGTCGCGCCCGGCGCGCTCCATGGCGGCGGCCAACAAGGCCTCGCGAGACGGAAAGTGCGCATAGAACCCGCCGTGAGTCAGACCGGCTTCCTTCATGACGTCCGCTACACCCACACCTGCATACCCTTCGCGCCGGATCGCGCGCGCGGCGGCGTCGACGATACGTTCGTGAGAGAGCTCTTTGCGGGAGGACGGGCCAGCCATGATGGGGACCTTGGGATTTCTAAATATGATGATCGTCATATTAATCCCGCAGAAATCCGGCGCGCAAGCGATTTTTAAGGGGGATTTGTAACGTGCGCCGCCCGGCGTGCGGGCGGCGCAGGAAGTCTGATGACTTAGCGCCAGACCTCTGGCTCGACGAGCAACGGCTGACGGCCTAGCGCCAGACCTCCGGGTCGACGAGCAACGGTTTACGGCCTAGCGCCAGACTTCCGGGTCGACGAGCCACGCCTGACGGCTTAGCGCCAGACCTCTGGCTCGACGCTGACTTCGCCCTTCTCGGCCGAGAAGTAAACGATGCCGTCCGAGATATTGGCGTTCAGCTGCATGGTGCGTTCGGCCAGTTTGGCCAGCGCCTTGCTCTGGTCCGACGGCAGGTTGATGACCTTCAAGTTGCGGGTGCGCTCGAGCTTGTTACGCACGCCATCCCACCAGATCTTGCTGGCCGAGCCGCCGTAGCAATACACGATGACTTCATCAGCGCGGCCGCAGGCGCGCAAGATGCGGCGCTCTTCAGGCTGGCCCACTTCGATCCACAGCTTGACGGCGCCGGTCAGATCCTTGACCCACAAGTCCGGCTCATCGGTGTCGCTCAAGCCTTTGGTGAACGCCAATTCTTCCTGCGCATGCAGGGCGAAAGCGACCAGGCGCACCATCATGCGTTCGTCGGTTTCCGACGGATGACGGGCGACGGTCAGCGAGTGGCTGCCGTAGTAATGACGGTCGGTATCGGCGACGTTGAGTTCGGCCTTGTAGATGGTGGCGCGCAGGGCCATGGCGGTAATCCGTGAAGTCTTGCTAATTGCTTGAAGGGCGCAATGATAACGCTTGATGACCGTTGGGGGCTTTGTGGAGGCTGCCTGGGAGGCTTCGTAGGGGCGGTTGCTTGGGAGGTGCTTCGTAGGAACTGTGCTCAAGAGGTGATTCGTAGGAACGGCGCTCTAGAGGCGCTTCGTGGGAACGGCGTTCGGGGGGCACTTCGTAGGTCGCCCGTTGCCGTGGCCGTCATGGCTGCTCGCGCCCACGATTGCGGTCCGGAGCCTTCGCTCCGGACGCCCCCCTCGTCATCTTCGTTGTTGCCTGCGGCAACTGCCTTCAGATTCCCTCGGGCGCATCGAGGTTGCTCGCAGCCATGACGGCCACGGCAACGGGCTGGCGATGTCTTGGTTTGATGCGCTGTTAGAGCCGTGGTCAGGGACGAGGCGTGCGGGGCCCGCCGAATTGCTGCCGCCCGGGCGGCGGCAATCGGCATACGCGGTTGTGGGACGTTGACGAAGGACGCTTGCGCGCGTGCGGAGAGCGGTTCGTTTAGGGGGCCGCCTTCGTGGGGGATGGTAGAGATGGGCGGCGCGCGATAGCGGCTGATTTCTTGTGGTGACTTTCTCGCGCGCGCCGCCCATCCGGCACTGGGGTTCAAGTGACGAATTGCGGCGTACACTTTTTGGTTCGCGTCGATCTTGCCCTTTTTTATGACCGCTACCGCTGCGTTGCTCGCCTTTACGTTGGCTGCCACCATCCTCATGATTACGCCGGGGCTGGATACCGCGCTGGTACTGCGAACCGCCGCAGTCGAAGGCGGACGCCGTGCGCTGATGGCGGGCTTGGGCGTTTGTGCCGGGTGCCTGATCTGGGGGGCTATTGCCGCTTTTGGCTTGGGGTCGTTGCTGGCGGTGTCGACGTTGGCCTATGACACTCTGCGGATTTGTGCGGCCGCGTACTTGTTTTATCTGGGTGCGAAATTGCTGTGGCGCACATTGCCGGGCAAAAAGACGACGCCGTTGCAGCCCGCCGAACCCATCGCGATACCCTCCACTACCAGCGCCACCGGCTGGTTCTTGCGAGGCTGCCTGACCAACGCGTTGAATCCGAAGGTGGGCATTTTCTACATCACCTTCCTGCCCCAATTCATTCCAGCCGGCACCAACGTGCTGACTTTCAGCCTGCTGCTCGCCGCGATCCACGCGCTGCTGGGCGTACTCTGGTTCGCATTGCTAGTCGCCGCAACGCGCCCGCTAGCAAAATGGCTGTCAAAGCCCGCAGTCACCCGCGGCCTGGACCGCATGACAGGCGCGGTCTTCATCGCGTTTGGATTAAAGCTGGCCTTGCAAAGGCGGTGATACCACCGACAGCAGCCGGCTCAAATCATGGAGATCATTTGTAGAACGGATGAAGTGTGGCCAGCCGTGCAAGTGACTTAGCATACTGATCGCCCAAGCCCTGACGCCAGCCTCCAATCCAACACCGCCACGACGCCCCACCACCCAAACGCCAAAAAAGGCCGCCCGCGCGGCCGGCTTTGGCGGCCCCGCAAGATCTTCCACCCCACTAAAACCCGAGGCAAAAATGCCAAGCAAACCGCCCTCCCCAGCGCCCGTCACTGGCCGCTATTGCAGCGTGTGGCGTCGGGGCGGGGGTGAGCGGGGCGAGTCGATGCGCCCGAGGGAATCTGAAGGCAGTTGCCGCAGGCAACAACGAAGATGACGAGGGGGCAGTCCGGAGCGAAGGCTCCGGACCGCAATCGTTGAGCCCCGCTCACCCCCGCCCCGACGCCACACGCGTGTCAAGAACCCACAACAGCCCCACACGCACGCGTCAAGATCCCACAACAGCCCCCAAGACGCCACACCCGTCTCAAGAACCCACAACGGCCCCTAAAACGCCAACCCCAAAAAAACCAGCCTCAATAAACCCCCACCGAATGTCGGGCGACAAAATGCCCTTCTCCCACGGCCACCAACGGCTCCACCAGCGGATCATCCCCCAGCTTCCTCATCGGGCTAGGAATCTCATCCACCAGCAATGACCGCTCCCGATGCCGCCGCTGGGGATCAGCGATCGGCACCGCAGCCATCAGCTTCTTCGTATACGGATGCTGCGGATTTTCGAAGATCGCCCGGCGCGGGCCGATTTCCACGATCTGCCCCAGATACATCACCGCCACCCGGTGGCTCACCCGTTCCACCACCGCCATGTCATGCGAGATGAACAGGAACGACACCCCCAATTCCCGCTGCAAATCCAGCAGCAAATTCACGATCTGCGCCTGAATCGACACGTCCAGCGCCGACACCGACTCGTCCGCAATCACCACCTTCGGATTCAACGCCAACGCCCGCGCAATGCAGATGCGTTGACGTTGACCCCCCGAAAACTCATGCGGATAGCGGTCGATCATCTCGGGCAGCAGCCCGCACTTGTCCATCAGCCAGCGCACGCGATCCTGCGCCGCCTTGCCGCGCGCCACGTTATGGATCAGCAGCGGCTCCATGATGGAATAGCCCACCGTCATCCGCGGGTCCAGCGACGCGAACGGGTCCTGGAAAATGAACTGGATGTGCTGGCGCAACGTCTGCATCGCGCTGCCGCGCAACGCGCCGATATTCTTGCCGTCGAACTCAATCGTGCCGCTCTTGCTCTTCACCAGCTGCAACAGCGAACGGCCCGTCGTCGTCTTGCCGCAACCGGACTCGCCCACCAGCGACAGCGTCTCGCCGGGATACAGATCGAAGCTGACCTTCTCCACCGCGTGCACGCGCTTCTGCACCCGGCCCAGAATGCCGCCGGTGATGTCGAAACTGGTCGTCAGGTCGCGCACCTTCAGCACCGGGCCGTTCTCGCGGCGCACGGTTGACGGCGCCGCCACCGGGGCATCCACCAACGCGGCCGGGTCCGCCACATGCGCGGCCTCTTCCACCTTCAAGAGCGGGAACGGCGCGGGTTCATCCGTGCCATGCATCGCGCCCAGGCGCGGCACCGCCGACAACAGCGCTCGCGTATAGGCATGCTGCGGACGCGCGAAGATCTCGTCCGAACCGCCCTCTTCCACCTTGTCGCCGCGATACATCACCAGCACGCGGTCAGCCACTTCAGCCACCACGCCCATATCGTGCGTGATGAAAATCACGCCCATGTCCATTTCTTCTTGCAGCTGACGAATCAGTTGCAGGATCTGGGCCTGGATGGTGACGTCCAGCGCCGTCGTCGGTTCGTCGGCGATCAGCAGTTGAGGCTTGCAGGACAACGCCATCGCGATCATCACGCGCTGGCGCATGCCGCCCGACAACTGGTGCGGATAGCGGTCCAGAATGGCGCGGGCCTCAGGGATGCGCACGCGTTCCAGCATGCGCAGCGTCTCGGCGCGCGCGGCTGCCGCGTCCAGGCCCTGGTGCAATTGCAGGGCTTCGGCGATCTGGTTGCCGGCCGTGAAGCTCGGGTTCAGAGAGGTCATCGGCTCTTGGAAAATCATCGCCACGTCCGCCCCGCGCACGCGTTGCAGCGTGGTGTCGGGGGCATGGGCCAAGTCCAGCACCTCGCCATTGCGGCGGCGCAGGAACATATCGCCATTGACGATCTTGCCGCCGCCGTATTCCACCAGGCGCATCAGCGCCAGCGACGTTACCGACTTACCCGAACCGGACTCGCCGACAATCGCCAGCGTTTCGCCACGGTCAACGTGGAACGACACATTGCGCACGGCTTCCACCGTGCGGTCGGGGGTCTTGAAGCGCACGGTCAGGTCACTGACCTGAACGACGCGTTTAGGGTCCATGGTTGCCATAGTGATTACTTTTCCTGACGCGGATCAAGCGCATCGCGCAGGCCGTCGCCCAGCAGATTGAAGCCCAGCACCACCAGGAAAATGGCCGACCCGGGGAAGATCGACATCCAGGGCGCCTGGGTCATGAAGTTCTTGGCCGTGTTCAGCATCGAGCCCCACGACGGGGTCGGCGGTTGCAGCCCCAGGCCCAGAAACGACAGGCTGGCCTCGGCGATGATGGCCGTGGCGATGGTGATCGTGGCTTGCACGATCAGCGGCGGCATCACGTTGGGGAACACGTGCCGGCCGATGATGCGCAGGTCAGATGCGCCCAACGCGCGTGCGCTCTGCACATAGTCTTCGTTCTTCACCGCCAGCACCTGCCCGCGCGTCAAACGCACGAACTTGGGCGCGGCCGATACGCCGATGGCGATCATCGCGTTGGTCAGGCTCGGCCCCAGGAAGGCGGCCAGCGCGATGGCCAGGATCAGGAACGGAATGGCCAGCAGCGCTTCCGTGGCGCGCGAGATGATGCTGTCCGTCCAGCCGCCGAAATAACCGGCGGCAAGCCCGAACGGCACACCGACCACCAGCGCGATCAGCACCGACACCAGGCCCGCCATCAACGACGCGCGGGCGCCATAGACCATGCGGCTGAAAATGTCGCGGCCCAGCTCATCGGTGCCCAGCCAGTACGACGCCGACGGCGCCTTGCGGATGGTGGTGAAGCTGGTCTGCAAGGGGTCGTGGTTGGCGATGAAAGGCGCCAGCACGGCCAACAGGACGAAGAACGCGACGATGGCCAGACCCAGCATCGCGATGTGATTGCGTTTGAATTTTCCCCAGGCGCGATTGCGGCTGCGGGGCGGCGTGACGGCAGCGGCCGTTGCAGGAAGTGCGCTCATGAGTGCCTCAGGCGGGGGTTGACCAGGATGTACAGAATGTCGGCCAGCAGGTTCATCAGAATGAAGCCCACCGCCACGCAGAGCACCACGCCCTGCACCACCGCGTAATCGCGCGTGAACACCGCGTCCACCACCAGCTTGCCGAAGCCCGGAATCGTGAAGACCTGTTCGGTCAGCACGGCGCCGGCCAGCAATTCACCGAACAGCAAGGTCACCAGCGTCACAATCGGCATCAGCGCATTGCGCAGCGCGTGGCGCAGCACGACCTGGCGCGGCGACACGCCCTTGGCGCGCGCGGTGCGCACGTAATCGGCCGACAGCGCTTCCAGCATGGACGAACGCGTGTGACGCATCAGGTAGGCGGCAATCGCGGTGGACAGCACCAGCGACGGCATCAGCATGGTCTTGATCGACAGCCAGAAATCTTCCGCGGGCGACACATAACCGGACGCCGGCAGCAGCTTCCACTGCACGGATACCACCATGATCAGGATGATCCCCAGCCAGAAGTTGGGGATGGACATGCCGGATAGCGCCGCGATGTTGGCGCCCATTTCAATGGGCTTGCCCTTGCGCACCGCGGCGATGATCCCCATCGGGATGCCGATCAAGAGCGCGAAGAACATGGCCATGGCGGCCAGTTGCAGGGTAACGGGCAGCTTTTGCGCGATCAGCGTCGTGACGGGCACGTCGGTGCGCAGGGACTTGCCCAGATCGCCTTGCAGCACCTGGCCGGCCCAGGCCGCGTATTGCATCGGCAGCGGATCGTTCAGGCGGTATTTGTCGCGCAGGTAATCCAGGACGGCCGGGTCGCGCTCTTCGCCGGCCAAGGTCAGCACCGGATCACCGGGCAGGATTTTCTGCAGCATGAACACGATCATCGACACCAGTATCAGTGTCGGTATCGCGACGATCACGCGGCGCAAGATTAGTTTAAGCATGTGGGAAAAACCGTAGAACAGGAACGGCGGACGGCGTCAGGCCAACAACACCTGGCGCGCGGCCGCCGCAAAGAACCATGGGATGCGTCGCCGCATCCCATGTGCGCAGCGCCCCAAAAGGCGCGCCGCGCGTCGTCATTACTTTTGCGCGAACGTCACACCCTTCAGGCGGATCATGCCATCAGGATACGGCGTAAAGCCCTTGACCTTCTTGCCCATCGCAAACGGCCACGGCTGGTAGTAGTTGTACACGCCCGGCAGTTCGTCCTGGATGATGGTCTGCGCCTGCTCGTAAATCGCTTTGCGCTTGGCTTCATCCGTAACCGTGCGGGCCTCGTTCAGCAGCTTGTCCACTTCCGGATTGCAGTAGTGGCCATCGTTCAGCGCGCCCTTGCAGGTCACGAACGAATGGATGTTGCCATCCGGGTCCACGCGGCCAGACCAGCCCAGCATCACGACCTGGAAGTTGCCGCCCGACGATTCCTTTTGCAGGGCCGCGTATTCCGTGGGGCGCAAGGACAGGTCAAAGCCCGCCTCGGACGCCATCGCCTGAACGATTTCAGCCACTGACGAGGTCGTGGTGTTGTTACCGAATACCAGCTCCGCCTTCACGCGGTCCAGGCCCGCTTCTTTCAGCAAGGCCTTGGACTTGGCCACGTCACGCTTGGTGACGGGGAATTTGTCGCTGTGATAGGGGCTTGCCGGCGGGAACGGCTGTTGGGCCGGTTCGAAAATGCCGCCGCCTGCCACTTCGTTGATGGCGTTGCGGTCGATGGCGTATTGGAACGCCTGGCGCACCAGCTTGTTCTTGAACGGGTTGTCTTCGGCGCGCTTGCCGTTGGCCACGTTGAACATGAACTGCTGGAAGCCCAGGCCGGCCACCGGCGCAAACGTCAGGCTGGCGTCGGTCTTCACTTGCGGCGCGTCGGACGGATTCAGGCGTTCCAGCAAGTCCAGATCGCCGGCGCGCAGGTTCGACAAGCGAACCGTGGTGTCGGGAATGGGCAGGAAGGTGACGCGCTTGAACGCGTAGTCTTTGGCGTCGTAGTACTGGTCGAATTTTTCCAGCACGATGCGGTCGTTCTGGATGCGTTCAACGAACTTGTAGGGGCCCGAGCACACGGGCTTGCGGCCCACCGAGGCCACGTCTGCGTCGGCGAAGGTCTTGGGCGACAGCATCATGCCGGCGCGGTCAGACAGCTGGGCCAGCAAGGTGGCGTCGGGCTTTTTCAGCGTCAGCACCAGGGTCGTGGCGTCCGGCGCGTCCACTTTTTCAACCGAGGCCAGTTCGCCCTTGCGCAGGCTGTCCGGCAGCGTCATCGCGCGTTCCAGGTTGGCTTTGGCCGCGGCGGCGTCGAACTTCGCGCCGTCATGGAACAGCGCGTCTTCGCGCAGCTTGAACGTCAGCACCTTGTTATCAGGGCTGAACGACCACGACGTGGCCAGCTGCGGCACGAAATGCAGCTTGGGATCAATGTCCACCAGCTTGTCGCACAGCGACGTGAACACGATGCGGCCCACGTAGGTGCGGGCGCGATGCGGGTCCAGAACGTCGGGATCTTCCTGCAGGCCGATCCGGATGTTCTGGGCGCACGCGGCGCCCGCAGCCAGCGCCAGCAGGCTGGCGCCGAAGGTCAAGGTCAAGCGTTTCATTGTGTTATTTCCCCTTGTTGCTTGCGATGCTTGAATGTGGATGGCCGTCTTAGAAGCCGACGGCCTGGCCGTCGCGGCGGCTGTCGCTGGCGGCGACGTAACCCAGCTCGTTGTCGCTTTCCGACATGCGCCAGATGAACTGGCCCGCGCCAAAGTCCATGTACGGATCGTCAACAGACTTCAAAGCATGCCCGAGGTCTTTCAAGCCTGCAATGGTGGACGCCTTCATATTGGTTTCGATGTCCAGCGTGAARTCSCGGTTGACCTTCCAGCGCGGSGCGCAGCASGCGGCCTGCGGGTTCTGGTGGTAGTCGATCATGCGCACAACGGTCTGCATGTGGCCTTGCGGCTGCATGTCGCCACCCATCACGCCAAAGCTCATGACCGGCTTGCCGCCGCGCGTCAGGAAGCCCGGGATGATCGTGTGGAACGGGCGCTTGCCGCCTTCGACCACGTTGGCCGACTTGGGGTCCATCGAGAAACCCACGCCACGGTTCTGCATGCTGATGCCGGTGCCCGGCACCACCACGCCCGACCCAAAGCCCATGTAGTTGGACTGGATGAACGAGATCATCATGCCGTTTTCGTCGGCGGCGGTCAGGTAGATGGTGCCGCCGGCATGCGGGCGGCCCGCTTCGAAGTGCGTGGCCTGATCCAGGCGGATCAGCTTGGCGCGGCTGTCCAGGTAGGCGTCCGACAGCATCTGCTCGGGCGTCACCKGCATGGCGCGCGGGTCGGCCACGTACTTGTACAGGTCAGCAAACGCCAGCTTCATGGCTTCGATCTGGATGTGCTGCGACTGCACCGAATCCACCGGGATGTCAGACATGTCAAAGCGTTCGACGATGCCCAGCGCGATCAGCGCGGCAATGCCCTGCCCGTTCGGCGGGATCTCGTGCAGTTCGTAGCCGCGGTACGACTTGGAAATCGGCTTGACCCATTCCGGACGGTAATTGCGCAGATCTTCCAGCGTCATCGCGCCGCCGCATTCCTTGCTGAAGGCGGCGATGCGTTCAGCCAGCTCGCCTTCATAGAAGTCGCGGCCCTTGGATTCTGCGATGCGGCGCAGCGTGTTGGCGGCATCCGGGAAACGGAAGTGTTCGCCAACCTTGGGCGCGCGGCCTTCCGGCATGAACGCCTGGGCGTAGCCCGGCTGCGACTTCAGTTCTTCGGCGGCGGCGCCCCACTTGTGCGCCACGACCGGCGGCACGGCGTAGCCGCGCTCGGCGATTTCGATGGCGGGTTCGAACAGTTGTTCGAACGGCAGCTTGCCCAGCTTTTCATGCAATGCAGCCCATCCGGCCACCACGCCCGGCACCGTCACGGCGTCCCAGCCGCGCTTGGGCTGAATGGCCAGGCCGTCGGGGCCTGTGCCGTACTTCGCCTTGAAGTACGCGGTGTTCCAGGCCGCCGGAGCCACGCCCGACGAGTTCAAACCATGCAGTTCCTTGCCGTCCCAGACGATGGCGAAGCAGTCGCCGCCCAAGCCGCAGGAGACCGGTTCAACCAGCACGATCGTGGCGGCGGCCGCAATGGCGGCGTCCACGGCGTTGCCGCCCTTGAGCAGCATGCGCAACCCGGCTTGGGCTGCCAGCGGATGCGACGTGGACACCACGTTGCGCGCAAACAGCGGGATGCGAACGGAAGGATACGGGTTGCCCCAGTCGAAGGATTTCATGTGGCTTGTCTCTAAACAGGTCTGAACGGGTCAAATCGGGTTAAGCAGGCGAAGGTACTCTCGTGATCTAATTAAATCAATTTGATTTTTTGTTCCGTCATAAAAGAAATTTTTATGGGTCATCGCTATGAGCACCATCCGGTTTTTGCGCACGTTTCTGGCGGTTGCCCACCATGGCTCTTTTTCCGAAGCGGCCGAGCAAGTGGCGCTGACTCAAGCTGCCGTCAGCTTTCAAATGCGCTCGCTGGAAGCGGAGCTGGGGCGCGAACTCTTCGACCGTAGCGGCCGGCTTGCCATTCTTAACGCAGCCGGCCGGGAATTGCTACCTGAAATCAAGCATTTACTGGATTTATACGACCGAATGCGCCTGCCGCGCACGGTGCCGGGCGAACTGGCCGGGTCGGTCTCGGTGGGCAGCATCGTGTCGTGCATGGGCACGCTGTCCAAGGTGGTGTCGGGCTTGAAGAAGGCCCACCCCAAGCTGGACGTGCGCATCCTGTCGGGCAAGGCAAGCGAGCTGGCCGGCAAGGTCGAAGACGGCGAGCTGGACGCGGCCTTTCTGGTCGAAGCCGGCCGCAAGATGGCCAGCACGCGCTGGACTCCCCTATATGAAGAGCAGCTGGTGGTGATTGCGCCGGCATCCGCCACGGGCAAGGACGCCCGCCAGGTGCTGGCGAACAACCCCTTCCTGCGCTTTGACCGCACGCAACGCACGGGCTTGCAGATTGACCGCCTGCTGCGGCGCCTGGCGGTGCCGCTGAACGAATTCCTGGAACTCAACGCCATCGAGACGCTGGTGGAGCTGGTGCGCCAAGAGGTCGGCGTGACCCTGTTGCCGCTGATCAACGGGTCCAACTGGCAACACAGCCCCGAACTTCGGATTCTGACGCTGCCCCAAGACTTAGGCCCGCTTTCGCGGGCCATCGGCATGCTGGAACGGCGCGAGCACGCACGCCAGAGCATCACGGCGGCGATCTGCGAAGCGTGCGCCACGGCCTTCCGGGCGCGCGAACCGCAAACCACCGCCTGATGCTGGGGGCTTGCCTGCTCAGGGCATACCTGCTCAGGGCTTGCCTGCTTAGGGCTTACGCCCTTGGGGCTTAGCTCGCCATCGCCGGGTCGGTGATGGACGTCTTGCCCGTTTCAACGTGGCCGGCGAAGCGGCGCAGGTACGACGGGTCTTCGGCCAGGCGGGCCGTGAAGTCGTACCAGTGGCCGCTGGCTTCCAGCGCCCAGTGCTGTTCCACCTTGCTGCCCGCCGGCACCGTCAGCGTCCACCGCTCATTGTTGGTGTAGTAAGCGTTGGGCGTGACTTCGAACGTGCAGGCGTCCTTGCCGCTGTTGATGAAGCTGACATAGACGTCGCCATTGGCGATGTCGTAGCAGACGCGGATTTCCGGGTCCAGCTGCGACGTGCGCGCCAAGGCCAGGTCGCCGGCAAAGTGGCGGTGATAGCCGTTGGGGCCCAGCACCCACAGGTCGTACTTGCCGCCGTCAGCGGCCGTGTCCCAGCTGCCTTCCAGTTGCTTGCCCGCTTCCACCGTGTAGCGGCGCGGCAGGCGGTCCAGATGCAGGCGGTCATAGACATGGAAGACGGCAGCCTGCTTGCCCGTGTTGGAAAACAGCAGCCACATGTTGCCCGTGCTGGGCTGGCTGCGGCCGCTGGTGTGCAGCTCGTACGGCAAGGCGCGCGCGTAGCGGTAGCCCTTTTCCTGCACCGGCTTGGCCTGCGTCGTCGTGTCCGGCAGCGGCACGGCGGTCAGCGCTTCCTGCGCCGCGCGCTCCTGGTCCGAGCCCGAACGGGTCAACAGATTCAAGTCAGGCAGCTTCTCGTCATTGGGCGTGGCGAAGTTGAAGGCCGAGGTCAGGTCGCCCAGCACCGCACGGCGCCACGGGCTGATGTTGTCTTCCGCCACGCCGAAACGGGCTTCCAGGAAACGCAGCACCGACGTGTGGTCAAACGCCTGGGAATTGACCCAGCCGCCACGGCTCCACGGCGACACCACATACATCGGCACGCGCGGGCCGGGGCCATAGACGCGGTTATCCGCCGCATCCTGAGCGGACGCGTGCGTGTGGCGCTCCAGGTCGGTGTTGACGGTGGACGCACCGGCCATCGACCCATCCGCGTTCAGCGACGGGGCGGCGGGCGACGGCACATGGTCGAAGTAGCCGTCGTTTTCGTCGAAGTTGATCAACAGCACCGTCTTGCTCCAGACGTCCGGGTTCGACGTCAGCGCATCCAGCGTTTCCTGGATGTACCACGCGCCCTGGATGGGGCTGGACGGGCCGGGGTGCTCGGAATACGTGGCAGGCGCCACGATCCACGACACTTGCGGCAAGGTGCCGTTGTTGACGTCGTCGCGCAGCGATTGCAGGAAGCCGCCGTCGGGCATGGTGTTGGCCGTGCCCTTGTACAAGGGGTTGGCGGCGTCCATGCTGGGCGTCCAGGCCGGGTACGGCGAACCGCTGGCGGCGTTGCCCGCCTGCTCGTTGGCGCGGCGGTATTGCTGGAAGCCGGCCAGCGGGTTGTCGCCAAAGTTCTCGGGCAGGTTCTGGTAAACCTTCCAGCTGACGCCCGCCTTTTGCAGACGTTCCGGGTACGTCATCCACGTCCAGCCGGTGGTGGACGCACCCAGGCTGTCCCACTGGTTGCGGGTCGACGGGCCGTTGCCCTGCGCCAGCGGATCATTCGTGCCGGTCCAGTGGAACAAGCGGTTCGTGTTGGTGCCGCCGTGCGACGAACAGTGATAGGCGTCGCACAGCGTGAAGGCTTCGGCCAGCGAGAACTGGAACGCCACCTCTTTCTGACGGTAGTAGCCCATCGACTGGTTCTGCTTGTAGCGCGGCCACTGGTCCATGCGGCCGCCGTCCCACGCCATCTGCGCGTCCACGTAATCATGCGGCGTGCCGGACACGCGCTGGGCGTTGCCCTGCGTGCTGTCCAGGTGATACGGCATCACCACGCGGGTGCCATTGGTCTGCTCCCACACCGAACGGTTCTGCGGCAGCGGAATCGTGATGCGGTCGCCAAAACCGCGCACGCCCTTGAACGTGCCGAAGTACATATCGAACGAGCGGTTTTCCTGCATCAGGATCACCACGTGTTCAACGTCGTTGATGGTGCCGGTGCGGTTGTTGGCCGGAATGGCCAGCGCGCGGCGGATGGCGGGCGGGAACATCGACAGCGCGGTCAGGCCGGCGGTGGAAGCGGCGGCGTTACGCAGGAAGCGGCGCTTGCCGGCGTGGATCGGGTCTTTTTCGGACTTCACGGATGCTTTTCCTATGACTCGGTAAGAGGCGCGGCTCAAGGCGCGCAACGCAGTTCGGGCTTGGCCGGCGTGGGCGGTACGGGCGTGGGCGTGGGCGTTTCGGTGCCGCCGCCGTTGTCGGGCGGCGTGCTGTCGTCGCCGTCATCACCGCCGCAGGCGGCCAGCGTGGCGGTCAGCATCAGCACCGCGCCAGCGCGCAGAAGGTTGCGCAAGATCATGGAATGACTCATGTTTTTTCTATCCAGGAAACATCAGGGAAACAGTTCGGAAACGGACTTGCCGGACATGGCCAGCGACTTCACTTCGTCTTCGGTCAGCGCGCGGGACCAGAAGGCCAGGTCGTCGAAATACATCGTGTACGGGCCTTTGGTGCCGGCGCAGCAGATGCCGTAGGTGCCGCGGCCGTCTTCGTTCAGACCAATGTGCGGGCCGAACACGCCAGCGATCTGCGCCAGGTTCACCGCGGCCGTGCCGGTGACGCGGCGCGAGAAGCCGATTTCGCTGTCGTACACGTAGGCGGTCATGGTCTTGGCCGTCTTGTCGATGGCCATGGCGATGTAGACCGGCTTGTTCGGCGTGAACTTCACCCCGTTGATATCAACGCGCGTGCCGCCCGCCAGGTTGAAGCGCAGCTCGGGGCCGGCCCACTGGGCAATGGTGATGCCAGGGTTGCCGCCGGAGTTGTAGTCCTTGTTGCCCAGAATGGAACGGTCGTTCGCCGTACCGTCCGACTGATACCAGAAGCCGATGGTGAACGCCTGCACGCTGTCCAGCATGCCTGCCGGGTAGTCCAGCTTGAAGGCGCCCAGGGCGGCCGAGCCGCGCTCGTTCTGGAACATCTTGCCGAACACGCCGGCATCCGCAAACGCCGGGGCCTGCGCACCGTCGTACGGCGTGATGACGCCGCCGCCTGCCGCCAGGTCGGTCACATTGCCTTCGAACGGGAACAACATCGTCAGGCCCGTGCGCAAGGAAGCCAGCAGCGGCACGGGCTTGGCGTAGAGCACCGAAGCGCGTGTGGCGCTGACGGCGYGGCCGGCCGACACGCTGTAGTTCAGCGTGTGCACGCCTTCGGTGTCGAAGGTGAAGCCGGTATCGGCATAGTCCGTGGCGGTGCCGGGCAGGCGGGCCACTTCAACGCCATCGCGGCTGACCACGATGTCGCCATCAGGCTCGCCCACGCGCACCCACGACAAGGTCACGGTCTTGTTGTCCATGGACGTGCGCGCTTGAACGCGGCGCACCGCCAAGGTTTCAGACAGCGACGTGCCGGCCATGTCGTACTGGCCCGCGGCGGGCAGCGCGCTCAAGTGCGCAAGCACCGTGGGCGCCACATCGGCGGCGCTGGGCAGCGCATACCAATTGTTGTCCCAGACGCCATCAAACGAGGCGTCGTCCGCGGTGCCACCCAACATCGCCGGCTGGTTCGAGGCCAGCACGATGGTCTTGTTGGCCGACAGCGGCAGGCCGTCGCCCACGCCCGTCTTGCCCAGGCCGTGGCTGGACGTCACCACCATCAGCCAGTTTTCGTTCGGGTGTTCGGCACGGCGGTCGGCGATCTGCTTGGCCAGCACGCCCACGGCCGCGTCCGTCTGGCGGATGACTGCGTCGTAGTTGGCGCCAAAGCCGTTATCGGACGCCGCGCGTTCCGGCGCGCCGAACTGCGCCACCACCAGGTCATAGCCTTCCGTGATGCGGTCGCGCGCCTGGGTGGCGACGCAATCGTCCACGCCTGCGCAATCGGTCAAGGCTTGCAGGTAACCGGCATCGCGGTCGCTGCCCACCAGGCTGGCCAGCAAGGGCGAGTTGAACGCGCCGGCCGTGCGCGCCTCAGGATGCGCCGCCTTCACACGCTGGAACAGGCTGGCCGCCTTCAGCGCCTGGCCCGCGGCATTCGACCGCACGCCATGCACGTCGGCCCACTGGCCCGAGAGCAGCGTCGCCCAGCCGGGCGCGGCCAGCGTGGCCTGCTGCGTCACACTGCCCGTGACGCCGCCCGTCCAGGCGCGCGTGGCGGTCAACTGGCCAATGTTCGGCAGCGTCTTGTCCGCCACGCCGCGACGCATGGCGTCATAGGTCAGGCCGTCGACACCAATGAACAACACCTTGTCGACCTTGGCCTGCCCCGGCTCGGTAACGGGCGGCTGCGTCGGCGGTGCGGGGGTCGCGTCCTCGCCGTCGTCATCGCTGCCCCCACAGCCCGCCAATGCGCTGGTGGCCAGCAACATGGCGCACCATCTTCTCCAATTCGATGCTTGCATCTTCTCTTCTCGTTTCATGAACAGGGTTTTTCGCTGGGCACATAGTGGCGGCCCAACGTGAAAGACCCATGAAACAAAGGGCAGAAAGATTGATCGTCGAATCAGGATTCTTTTGCGCAACCCTTCAAGCTGTCTTGCGCGTGTGAATCAAGGGGTGATTTTCACTCCGGTCAAATAGCCTACCGACGCACCAAAGCCGTCGCGGTAGCGGGCGTTCACCAGCGGTTCCAGCACCGGCCGCACCGTGGCATGCACGGGGTGCCAGTCAGCCGTGTGCTGAAAACTGCTGGTGATGTAGGTCCAGCCGTTGATCTCATCCACCGCGTGCAGGCCGGTAGATTCCGCGGCCACGGGGCAAGCCAGCACGCGCGACAACACGCGGGTGTCCACGTTGAACGCCCACAGGAAACTGTTGATGCGCCCCATGCTGTCTTCGCCCACGAACAGCGTGCGCAGCGTTTCCGAGAACTTCAGGTTGTCGGGGTTTGACACCCGGTCCGTATGATGGCTGTTGCCCAATGCATCGGGTTGCGGCAGCATTTCGCCCACCAGCTCTGGCACGGCGGCCATGTCCACGGGCACCCAATCGCTGGCAATCGCCCGCCCCTCGGTGTCCGCCTGCCCGGCCATCATGCGCATCTGATACACCGCGCCCGCTTCCGGGCCTTGCACATGCAGGTGCGGCGAGGTGCCGTCGGTCATGGAAGATTCAATGTGCGACATGGCGGTGTACGCGATCTTGTCCCGCGCGTTCACCGTCGTGCCTTCCATCTTCGAGAACGCCAGCGTGCCGCCGGCAAGCGCCGCGTAGCGATGCGTTTCCAGAAAGGCAGCGGCCTGCCGGCGTCCGGGATGCAGCCGGACCCAGTTGTCTTTGCCGTCAAAACGAATACGCGTGTAGGCGGCGTTTGCAGGGTCTTGCGTGCGCACGTCCATGATGTCGGCGGCGGTAAGCTGGCCGGCCATGTCTTCGATCTCATCACTGGTCGCGTGGCCCAATCGAATCCAGGTAAGCGTGGCCGCCCCGGGGCCGACGCCGGAGGTTTGCGTCCAGCGCGCTACGTACAAGGTGCCGGACGACAAGTCCGCCTTGCGGTCGGCCACGAACATGAAGAGGCCGCCGTTGGTGGCGTCGTCGCCCATCAGTGCGGTGCGCTGGTCGGGCATGACCTGCACCAGCTCGTGCGAGATACGCCCCAGGCAATAGTGTTTCTTGACCGTGCCCGTACCGTCGGCATGCACGGTTACCTCTGGCAGATGACCGTAGTGATAGGGGTTGGCTTTTTTGGCATCGCCGAACACATGACGGCTGAAGTCGCGAAACGATTCGGACGCGTGCGCCGTGGTGGCGTCGGGTTCGTACTCTTCGCTGGACAAGTGGGTGTTCCAGGGCGACAGGCTGGCGCCGCAGGTGTTCCACAAGCCATGTACCGGCGCGGTGTCCACATTGCTGTACTTCACCAGGCTGAGCTTGCCGGTGGACAGCTCTTGCGACAAGGTCAGCACCGCCATCGGCGACGGCAGCCGCACCCACATGTCGGCGCCCGCTTGGTTGCGCGTGACGTATTCAAACTGCACCACCGCGTACACGGTGCGCGCAGGCGGCCCGGTCGCGCCGTCGGCTTCGCCTTCGGACCGGTCCAGCGTCAGCAAGGACATGCCATCGGGACAGTCCGAGAAAAACGGGCGCGTGCGGCCGCGCACCGAGCGGTCCAGGATGGGCGCGCCGTGGATGTCATAAATGCCACCCGCAAGAACGGTGCCGCCGCGGCCATCAGGTACGGCATCGCCTGTCATGAAGAACGCCTCGTAGCCCAGTTGCACGCGGCGGCGCGAGCCGTCGCTGAACACCAGGTCCATCGCCGACTCGACCGTCGTGCGGGCCAGCTGTTGCGGGTCGGCCAGCGTGGGCGCGGGCATCGAGATGAATTCGGCGGACAGGAAGGTGGCGGGTTGATGGTCGGTGGACGCGCCGGACTGGCTGCCTGACAGCAACGCGGCGATGCCCGCGATGCCCGTACTGCCAACTGGCAGCATCGGCGCAGCACCCAGCATCTTGAGGACTCGGCGGCGATCGGGATGGCTTGGATCTTTCATGTGTACGCTCCTTGCGGTAACGAACCAACAGTGAAAAAACTGAGACAACACGTGGGGCAACTGCGAGGCCGAGCGCCGGAGGCGCGGCCTTCGACGCCGAGTGTAGGAGGCAGCCCTCGGGGCCGCGTGCGCCGTTACACGCATGTAATGAGTCCCTGCCGGCATCTGATCTGCCAACGCCGGGGCTAAAAATGCATCAGGGGACCGGCAAGCCGGCCCCCTGATATCACGGCGTCAACCCGACAGGGCCAAGGCCGCGGTGCGCTGCCGGAGTGCCGGTCTTATGCGCGGTCCTGTGCGCGGTGTTTTGCGCGGTGTTTTGCGCGGTCCTGTGCGAGATCCTTTGCGCGGTCTTATGCGCGATCCTATGCGCCGATCTTCACGCCTGTCAGATACCCCACCGCTGCGCCGAAGCCGTCCTTGTAGTTGGCCTTGACCAGCGGTTCCAGCGTGGGACGCACCACCGCATGCACGCTGCCCCAGTCGGCCGCGTGCTGGAAATTGCTGGTGATGTAGGTCCAGCCGTTGATCTCGTCCACCGCTTGCAAGCCGGTGGATTCTGCCGCCACCGGGCAGGACAGCAAGCGCGACAGCGCCTTGGTGTCCACGTTGTACGCCCACATGAAGTTGTTCACGTGGCCGCCGCTGTCTTCGCCCACGAACAGCGTGCGCAGTTTTTCCGAGAACTTCAGGTTGTCGGGGTTCGAGATGAAATCGGCGTTGTGCGTGTTGCCCAGCGCATCCGGCGTGGCCAGGGGCTTGCCGATCAGCTCGGTCACGGCGCCCATGTCCACCGGCACCCATTCGCTGTCGATCGCGCTGCCGTCGGTATCCACCTGGCCCGCCTTCATGTGCAGCTGGTACACCGCACCAGCGGAGTTCGCTTCGACCTTCAGGCCCGCAACCTTGCCGTCGATCATCGACGATTCAATACGCGACATCGCGCTGTAGGCAATCTTGTCCTTGGCGTTGACGGTGGTGCCTTCCATCTTGGTGAAGGCCAGCGTGCCGCCCACCATCGCCGCATAGCGGTGCGTTTCCAGGAAGGCCGCGGCTTGGCGGCGGCCGGGTTGCAGCTTCACCCAGTTGTCCTTGCCGCTGTAGCGGATCTTCGTGAACGAGCCGTCAGCCGGGTCAATGGTGCGCACGTCCATGATGTCGGCGGCCGTCAGCTGGTCAGCCAGTTCCTTCACTTCCGCGCTGGTAGCGTGGCCCAGCTTGATCCACTTCAGCGTGCCGGCGCCCGGGCCCGTGCCCGAGGTCTGCGTCCATTGCGCCACGTACAGCGTGCCGGCCGACAGGTCCGCCTTGCGGTCGGCCACGAACATGAAGAGACCGCCGTTGGTGGCGTCGTCGCCCATCAGCGCGGTGCGCTGATCAGGCATCATCTGCACCAGCTCGTGCGAGATGCGGCCCATGCAGTAGTGCTTCTTGATCGTGCCGGTGCCGTCCGGCAGCACCGTCACTTCGGGCATGTGGCCGTAGTGGTACGGATTGGCCTTGGTGGCATCGCCGTAGACGTTCAAGCTATAGGTCTGGAACGACGGCGTGGTGCGGGCGGTGGTGGCGTCCGGCTCGTATTCTTCGCTGGACAAATGCGTGCCCCACGGCGACAGGCTGGCGCCGCAGGTGATCCACAGGCCATGCACCGACGACGTATCCACATTGCTGTACTTCACCAGGCTGAGCTTGCCCGTGTTCGGGTCTTGCGACAGCGTCAGCACGGCAATCGGCGACGGCAAGAGGCCATACATGTCATTGCCGGCCTGGTCCATCGATTGGTATTCGAACTGCACCACGGCGTAGACAGCGTTGCCAGCAACGCCGGGCACCGTCGTGGGCGCCGACAAAGCCAGAAGCGACGTGCCATCCGGACAGTTCGAGAAGAACTGGCGCGCCTTGGCCGGCACCGAGTTGTCCATGATGGGCGCGCCGGCCAGGTTGAAGTAGCCGCCCGCGACCATCGTGCCGCCCTTGCCGTCCGGCACGGTATCGCCCGTCATGAAGAACGGCTCGTAGCCCAGCTCAACCGTGCGCTTGGACCCATCGCTGAACGTCAGCGACAAGGCCGAGCTCACCGTCGTGCGCGCCATCAGTTCCGGGTTGGCCAGCGTGGGCGCGGCCATCGGCGTGAACGAGGCAGACGTGAACGTCACCGGCGTACCGGGCGTCACGGGCGCATTGGGATCAGGGTTGGGCTGCGGGGTGGACGAGTCATCATCGTCATCGCTCGAATTACAGCCGGCCAGCAGCGCAGCCATGCTGACGCCGCCAATCGGCAGCATCGGCGCGCCTCCCAGCATCTTCAGGAGTCGGCGGCGATTGGCTTGATTCGTGTCTTGCATGCGGGTTCCCAGTTGGATCGAATGAATGCCCGGCTGTTAAGCCCAAGCGTGACCGCATTCTGGATAAGCGCCGTGTAAGGCCAATGACAGAAAGCTGTACAGAACCTGAATCCCGGAACAAAAGACCATCGCGGGCTTGTCATGAACAACCGCTATAGTCGGGCGCGTCGCTTTTCGCCTTGCTTTCGTTTCCTCTTTCGCTTCCTCTTTTGCGCCGTCGCTGCCCCATGCCGCTGTCTTTCCGCCCCGCCCTGCCCTCCGCACCCGCCGCGCTGCGCGTCCTTGCCGTGCTGGCTTTCGCCGCAGGCGTAGGCGTGTGGGCGTCCATTCTGCTGGCCCCACGCCCCGGCCCGCTGCCGCCCGCAGTATCCGCGAGCGCGCCGCGCGCAGCCGACAACACGCCGGTAGCGTTATGGTTCGGCAAAGACGAAGTGATGCGCACGCAGATCAGCGTGCTGGGCTTGATCGCAGCCGGACCCGATGGCGCGGCCGTGCTAAGCGTGGATGGCGGCCCGCCATTGGCGTGGCGCACAGGCGATGAAGTCGCCCCGGGTATCGTGTTGCGCGATATCGCCGTGGACGCCGTGACGGTAGAACAGGGGGGAAGAATGAATCGCCTGGCCACCCCCGCCGCGTTGGTAGCGCCGGCGGGAATTGCGCAGGTGAATTAAATGCTGAGTGGTCGAACCTTGCGTCGTAGAACGATGCTTAGTTGAACGTTGCTTGGTTGAACGATGCTTGGTTGAACGATGCTTGGTTGAACGATGCGTCGTCGAACGATGCGTTCTTCAAAGCCCCGTCTATGCGAATCAGGCGGCGCGTCCTTTCAAGCGCCCTTCAATCCGCAAACCAATCTGCCAATCAGCGTTTGCGGCCAGCGGGCCGGCCCATTTGCTTGCGTCCCGCCATGTTCGACAGGGATGATCCCGTCGGCTTCTGCGTGGCGGCAGCCAGCTTCTTCTGTTGAAGCGCCTTTTCAACCAACGCCGCCAAACCAGTCGAAGACTTCTCTTTTGTAGCCATTACCGCTCCTTGTAGAAGGGCCATGGTAGCAGGCCGGCCGATTCGCACCGCATTACTGTCATATTTCATGTCCACAATTCCGGGCTTCTACCGAAAGACCGGAGTTGTAAAGTGCGTCAGTTACCGCGCGGGCTTGCCCGCCAGCAAGGTTTCACCCTGATCGAGATCATGGTGGTGATTGTGATCATGGGGATTCTGGCGGCCCTGATTGTGCCGCGCGTGCTGGATCGCCCCGATCAGGCCCGGCAGGTGGCCGCGCGCCAGGATATCGGGGGCATCATGCAGGCGCTCAAGCTGTACCGGCTGGATAACGGGCGCTACCCCACAACCGCTCAGGGCCTGCGCGCGCTGGCGGAAAAGCCGGATGGCGCCAACAACTGGCGTGGCTATCTGGACAAGCTGCCCAATGACCCCTGGGGTCATCCTTATCAGTACCTGAGCCCCGGCGTGAAGGGCGATATCGATGTGTTCTCGTTCGGCGCCGACAACAAGCCCGGGGGCGAAAACGGCGATGCCGACATCGGTTCCTGGGAACTCTGAGCGCGGCTTCACGCTGGTTGAAGTGCTGGTGGTGCTGGTGATCGTGGCCATTGCCGCCAGCATGGTGAGCCTGTCCATCGGCAAGCGCGACAACGGCCTGCGGGCCGACGCGCAGCGCCTGGCGGACGCGTTCACCGTGGCGCAAAGCGAAGCCCGCAGCGATGGCCGCGCCATCCGGTGGCTGGCGAATGACCAGGGCTGGTCGTTTGAACGCGCGGGCCGCTTGCCCGGCCCCAGCGCACAGGAAGACGTGCCTGTGCCGGTTGACCGCCTGGAGCACGACGAGATGCTGCGCCCGCAATCCTGGCAGGCGGGCGTGGTGCAACTGCGCCTGACCCCTGACCGCCCGCTTGTCTTCAACACCGAATGGGTTGCCGACCCGATCACACTGACCCTGCGCGCGGGGGACGCCACCGTCACCTTGCAACGCGACGCCTCCGGCCGCTATGACATCCGCTGAACCGCCCCGCCCCGCTGATCGCCAGCGTGGCTTCACCCTGATTGAAGTGCTGGTGGCGCTGGCCATCATTGCCGTTGCGATGGCGGCCGCGCTGCGGGCGACGGGCGTGATGTCGGCCAACAATCGCGCCTTGCAGGACAAGACGCTGGCCTTGCTGGCCGCGCAGAACGCGCTCACGCAACTGCGGCTGGAGCAAAGCCTGCCGCGCGCCGGTTCGCAGACGGTGCCCTGCCCGCAAGGCGGGCGCGCGCTGCAATGCGAACTGGTCTTTACCAATTCCATGAACCGCAGCTTCCGTCAGGTGTCGGTCAACGTGCATGACACGGCCTCGCCGCGGCCCGACGCCGTGCTGCTGCAACTGGACGGGCTGCTGTCCAGCCTGCGATGACGATGCACCGCGCGTTCCCAACTCCCGCCCGCCGTGCGCAGGGCGGCTTTACGCTGATTGAAGTGCTGGTGGCGCTGGCGCTGATGGCGCTGGTGAGCCTGATGGCCTGGCGCGGGCTGGCCAGTGTGTCAAACGCACGCGACTGGATCGAACAGCAGGCCGAAGACACCGACGCCATCGTGCGTACGCTGGGCCAGATGGCGCGCGATGTAGAGCTGTCTTACACCGGCCCAAGTTTTGATTCGCCGGGCAAAGACGCCCTGGCCTTGACCAGCGGCCTGCGCCTGCTGCGGCGAACCAGCGGCGGCCAGACGTTGGAACTGCTGCGTCCCGATGCCGATGGCAACGGCCTGTGGCAGCGCGTGCAGTGGCAAGTGCGGGCAGATGGGTTATGGCGCGCCAGCGGGCCGGCCGCCCCGCGCAGCCCGCTTCCGGCTGCCGTGAATGGCGTGCTGCTGTTGCCGGGGGTGCGGGTGCTGAGCGTGCGCGCCTGGGTGCCCGGCACCGGCTGGGTCGACGTCAACGCCAGCTTTGGCACCGCGCCCACCGGCATCGAAATTACGCTTGAGCGCGGCGCGGCCGCGGCGCCGCAACGCTACACGCGCATCCTGGAGCTGCCATGACGAGCCAATCATCGCGCACGGCGTTGCGTCCGCCTTCGCGACTATCATCGCCCTCACCCGCGCAGCCAACATCACGCCAACCATCGCGCTCCCCCTCGCCCCGCGAGCGTGGCGCCGCGGTCATCAGCGCGCTGATCATCGTGGCCATCGTGGCCGCGCTGACGACCAGCCTGTTCCAGCGCCAGACCGCCAGCACCCGCCGCATGGAAAACGAGCTGTCGCGCGTGCAGGCCCGCGTGATGCTGGCAGGCGGCATCGACTGGGCGCGCCTGGTCATCCGCGATCACGGCAAGCGTGAATCCACGACGCGCGGCGATCAGATCTGGGCGACGCCTGTGCTCGACACCCGTATCGAACGGCCGGGCGACGACCGCGTGGCCGTGTTCTCGGGCCGCGTGCAAGACGAACAGGGCAAGTACAACCTGAGCAATCTGGCGCGCAATGGCGTGCCGCAGCCCGAGCAGGAAAAAGTGCTGCGCCGCTTGCTGAATGTGCAGCAACTGCCCGACACGCTGGCCGCCCACCTGATCGACATCATCGCCGCCGCCCAGCCCCCCGCGCTGGCGGCCGACGCGCCGTCATCCACCAACGGCCAGCCCACGGCCACGCCCAATGCGCGCGCGCCGCTGCCGCGGGGCGTAGATGAAATTGCCGCGCAGCTGGGTCTGGACACGCCCGAGCGCAACGCAATGCGCCGCACGATGACCGTGCTGCCCACCGCCACCAGCGTCAACGTCAACACCGCGCCCGCCGAAGTCATCGCGGCGCTGGTGCCTGGCCTGTCGCTTGCCCAGGCGCGCGCCATGACCGGCGAGCGCGACCGCGGCAACTGGTTCAACAACGCCGGCGACTTCGCCAACCGCCTGGCTGGCACGGGTATCGAAGGGGCTGCGCCCACCGTCACCACCGCCAGTGGCTGGTTCATGGCAAGCGGCACCGTGGTCTATGAACGCGCCCGGGTGTCGATGCAAGCCCTGGTGCGCAGCGCCCCGCCCGCCGCGCCCGACACGATCTGGACAAGAGAGAACCCTTGAAAAATTCCCTGCGCATTGCGCTTCCGGCCTTGGACGAGTTCACCGCCGACTCGCCCCTGCCCTTTGCCTGGTTCGACCGGCGCGGACGTTGCGCGCAGCAAGGCGAGCTGACCTTGCGCGCGCTGGGCAACGCCTATCCCAACGCCACGTGCGAAGCGGTACTGCATCCCGCCGATGTCATCGCCACGACGGTGCAGATTCCCGCCGTGGCGCGCGCCCGCTACGCCGCGGCGGTTCACAGTGCGCTGGAACCGCTGGTGTTGAGCGACCTGGATGCGTTGGCGATCGGGTTTGGCCCACGTGCCGCCGATGGCAGCGTCGCGCTGGCCTGGTCGCCACGCGAGCCCGTGCGCCGCGCCTGGAGCCTGCTTAACGCGCATGGCCTGCGCGCTTACGCGTTGATCGCGCCGCAAACGCTGGCGCCCCCGTCATCGCTTGCGCTACGCGACCCGGCCGACCCGCGCTGGCAAGCGCCGTCGCCGTCGTGGTCGCTTGCCATGCCGCAGCTGGCGCCCGCCCGCGTGTCGCGCTGGCGGCCGGTGTGGCGCTGGGGCGCGGCGGCGGCGGTGGTCTGGATCGCAGGCCTGAACATCCATGCCTCTCAGTTGAACGCCGAAGCCGACGCGTTGAAAGCCGGCATGCGCCAGCAGGTGCTGGCCGCCTTTCCTGACTTGCCCGTGGTGCTGGACCCGCCGCGCCAGGCGCAGCAAGGCCTGGACGCGTTGCAAGCCAATCGGGGGGCCGCCAGCGCGGCGGACTTCCTGCCGCTGGCGCGCGCCGCTGCGCAAACGCTGCCGTTTGCAGCCGACAAGGTCGCAAAGCTGACCTACGCCGATCAGGCGCTGACGCTGCAACTGGCGGACGCCGACGACAAAGCCCAACGCGTCGCCGAAACCCCCGCGCTGATCCAGCAAGCCGCCGCGCTCGGCCTGAAGCTGGAACGGGGTGACACCGACAACACCTGGCGCATCCTGCGCAAGCAACCATGACTTCGCTACGCTTTCATTCATCGATTCTGCGCCTGCAAGCCGCCTGGCAATCCCTGCGCAAACCCATCGACCCGGCGCTTGCCCGCGCGCGGCAGCGGTATCTGGCCCTGGCGCCGCGCGAACGGCGTCTGGTGACGGGCGCCGCCGCGCTGCTGGGCGCTGCGGTGGTGTTCGTGACGCTGATCGAGCCGCCCTTGAACACGATGCGCAAGCTACAGGCCGAACTGCCCGTGTTGCGCGGCCAGGCCGCCACCGTAGCCGACCTGACCACCCAAGCGCGCACGTTGCGCCAGCGCTCGGCAGCGCCGTCGGCCTCGATGCCGTCCCCCGCTGAACTCGGCGCGAGCCTGGAGCGCGCGGGGCTGCCCGCGGGCATGTGGACGCTAGCGCAAGCGGAATCCGGCACGGGCGTGCAACTGACGTTGAACCAGGCGCCGTCTTCCGCGCTGCTGCGCTGGCTGGATGGCGCGGGCCGCGATTGGGGCTTGGCCACGCAGAACGTGGCGCTGACGCGCGCCGCCAATCCGAACGGCAGGCCGCTGCCCGGCTTGGTCAACGGCCGCGTGACGTTGGCGCTGCCCGACAAGGCAGGAGCCCGCTGATGCCGATACCCCGCTTGAACAGACGTACCGCCGCGCTCTGGCTGGCCGGCGCGGCATGCGCCGTGGCGGCTGGCGTCAGCGTGCTGCCCGCGCGCTGGCTGCTGGCGTTGCAATCGGACGCGTCCGTCGTTGCGCTGGCCGATGCCAGCGGCACCCTATGGCGCGGCAGCGCCTGGATTGCGCTTGGGCCTCAAGGCGCACAGCGCGTGCTGCCGCAAGCCGTGCAGTGGCAATGGCGTTGGGACACGATGGCGCTAGAGGTTACGCACCCCTGGCTGCAAGGGCCGCTGCGTGCGCGGGTCAGCTGGAATGGCCTGTCGGTGCCGGCGCAGTCGTTGCGCGTGCCTGCGTCCGTGCTGCCTGCGCTTGGCGCGCCGTGGAACACGCTGGCGCCCGAAGGCATGCTGGAAATCAACTGGCAGGCGTTGCGGCTGGGCGGTGACTTGCCGGCCGGCCCCATTGCCGACCTGCGCTGGCGCAATGCCGGCACCGCGCTGACCTCTGTCACGCCCGTTGGCACGTATCTGCTGCGCGTGCAAAGTGCGGGCAAGGCGGGTGCGACGCTCGCGCTCACGACCGAAAGCGGCTTGCTGACCGTCACGGGACAAGGCAATGCCGGTGCGCGCGGCGTCAGCTTTGAAGGCCAGGCGACCTACGCGGCGTCGGCCAATGAAGCACAACGGGCAGCGCTGGATGGATTGATGTCTACGCTAGGCCGCCGTTCGGGCGACACCGTGACGTTCGGCACCGGGAAGTAAGGCGGCGCCAAACGTTACTGCCGCTGCCTTTGTCGCTGCCTTTGTCGCTGCCTTTGTCGCTGCCTTTGCCGCTGCCCCTGCCGCTGCCCCTGCTGCTGCCCTTGCCGCTGTCCCTGCCGCTGTCCCTGCCGCTGTCCCTGCCGCTGTCCCTGCCGCTGTCCCTGCCGCTGTCCCTGCCGATGGCACGACAGCGGCCGCCCGACCCAGCGCCGCCCGACCCAGCGCTACGCGTCGCGCGTGACGCGCACGATTTCCTCGGGCGAGGTCTGCCCGCCTTCCACCCAGCGCTGGCCGTCCTGCCGCATGGTGCGCATGCCGGCTGCCGTGGCGGCCAGACGCAGTTCTCGTTCGTCGCGCCCTTCGTGGATCAGCCTGCGGGCCTCATCATCCACCGTGAACAGCTCATGGATGCCCGAACGCCCGCTGTAA
This sequence comes from Achromobacter sp. 01N37, assembly GCF_056399725.1. NCBI lineage: Bacteria > Pseudomonadati > Pseudomonadota > Betaproteobacteria > Burkholderiales > Alcaligenaceae > Achromobacter > Achromobacter sp. 01N37. Next base: position 316,797 of record NZ_JBFTRX010000003.1, on the reverse strand, counting down.
CCCGTGTGGTTGCACGTGGGGCAGCCCACCGGATGAAACACACGCATGCCGTCCTGCATCGATGGCTTCTTGCATTCCGGACACAGCTTGCGCACCAGCCGCTGCGCCAGCACGCCCAGCAAGGACGAGGCCAACAGGAAGGGTTCAACGCCCATGTCCGTCAAGCGCGTCACGGCGGACACGGCGTCGTTGGTGTGCAGCGTGGCCAGCACCAAGTGGCCCGTCAACGACGCCTGCACTGCAATCTGTGCGGTTTCAAGATCGCGGATTTCGCCGATCATGATCACGTCCGGGTCTTGCCGCAAAATGGCGCGCAGGGCCAGCGCAAAGCTCATGTCGATCTTGGCGTTGACCTGCGTCTGGCTGATGCCCGACAAGTCGTACTCGATGGGGTCTTCCACCGTCAGGATGTTGCTCGTCGCCGAATCCAGACGGCTTAACGCCGCATACAGCGTGGTGGTCTTGCCGCTGCCGGTCGGCCCCGTGACCAGTACGATGCCGTGCGGCTGGCGGATCAGGCGGTCCAGCTGCGTCAGCACCGTGGGGCACATGCCCAGGCGTTCCAGCTGCAAGCGCCCCGCTTCTTTATCCAGCAAACGCAGAACCGCGCGTTCGCCGTGGCCGGTGGGTAACGTCGACACGCGCACATCAATTGGCCGGCCGCCCACGCGCAGCGCAATGCGCCCGTCCTGCGGTAAACGCTTTTCGGCGATGTCCAGATGCGCCATGATCTTGATGCGCGAAATCAGCGCGGCGTGCAGCGCCTTGCGCGGCGACACCACATCGCGCAAGGTGCCATCCACGCGGTAACGCACCACCGAGTGCATCTCAAACGGCTCGATGTGGATATCGCTTGCGCCATCGCGCGCGGCCTGGGCGAACAGCGCGTTGATCATGCGAATGACGGGCGCATCGTCCTGCGCTTCCAGCAAGTCGGCCACTTCGGGCATGTCCTGCAACAAGCGATCCAGGTCGATCTCGTTTTCCGCCACGCCCATCACCGATGCGGCGTCTTCGGAATGGCTGTACGCGGCGGTCAGCAAGGTTTCCAGCGCCTCGTCATCCACCTGCGCCAGCGCGATATCGCCATGGCAGCGGCGAATCTCGCGCACCGCCCATTCCGGCGTGCGCGGGCTGACCGTCAACTGCGCCTGCCCCGCGCGCAGCGACAGCACGGCGCGCTGGGCGCGGGCCCAGGCATAGGGCAAGGGATGCGCGCTCATAGCAGCGACTCGGGGTCCACGGCCACGCTATGCATAAGCGATTGCGACACGCGAATGGGCGCCGACGCGGAACGCTGCGGCGTCATGCCCGGATACTGCCGCACCGCAAACGATTCCACGGTGGCGGGCGGCGGACGGCGCAGCGTGGCCGCCTGCTGCTCGGGGCGCAGGTCATAGRCATTGTTCGATACCGTCGGCGCGGAACCCGGCGTGGGCAGCATCGGCGCCTGCATGTCGGGCAGCGCCCAGTGTTCGCCCGGCTGCACCGCGGCTTGCGCGCGGCGCATGTAGTCGTAGCGGTCCATCGTGACGCTGGCGCTGCGGTTCGCGTCGCGCACCACGTAGGGACGCAGGAACACCATCAGGTTGGTCTTCGTGCGCTTGCGCGTGTCGTAGCGGAACAGCGAACCAATCACCGGCAGCGAGCCCAAGCCCGGCACGCTGTTGGACGTCAACGTCACGTTTTCATCCATCAGGCCGCCCAGCACGATGATCTGGCCGTCATCGATCAACACGCTGGTGTCGATGGCGCGCTTGTTGGTCACGATGCCGGTGGTGGAATTGGAACGGCTTTCATCAATGGTGCTGACTTCCTGGTAGATGTCCAGCTTCACCGCGCCGCCTTCCGAAATCTGCGGACGAATGTTCAGCTTCAGGCCCACGTCTTCGCGTTCGATCGTCTGGAACGGATTCGAACTGCCATTGCTGCCCGACGTCACGTACTGGCCCGTCACGAACGGCACCGTCTTGCCCACCAGGATGCTGGCCGACTGGTTATCCAGCGTCAGCAGGTTCGGCGTCGACAGGATGTTGGCTTCGCCCGTGTTCTGCATGGCGCGCGCCAAGACGCCCAGGTTGATCACCTTGTTGCCCAGTACATCAACCGTGCCCTTGACCACGCCCAGGCTCAAGCCGCCGCCGAGGGCGTCGATCGACGTCGGGCCGTTGCCCGTGATGCCGCTGCCGCCCAGGTTGGTGCCGCCGATGAAGCTGGTGCCGTTGCTGTTGATGTTGCCCGCGCCGGTCATCCACTGGATGCCGAATTCGGCGGCCTTTTCTTCGCTGACTTCCACGATCAGGCTTTCCACCAGCACCTGCGCGCGGCGCTGGTCCAGCTGGTCGATCACTTCACGCAAGCTGCGGTACAGCGGTTCCGGCGCCGAGATGATCAGCGAATTGGTGGACGGGTCGGCCTGAATGGTGGCCCCGCCCGCCGAATACGACACGGCCTGCGTGCTGTTGTCTTCACGCGCAATGCGCTCTTGCTCGCCCGACAAGCCGCCCTTGGACGAGCCAGTATTGCTGGACATGCCGGACATGCCCTGCCCCGACTGCATGCCGCTGGCCGACGTGTTCTGCGTGCGCGCGCCGCCTTGCGCGCCACCCGAGCCGCCGCTTGCCCCGCCCGTCGCGCCCGGCGCCGAGTTCGCCTGCCCCGTCAGCAAGCCGCCCAGCACTTCGGCGATGCGCGTGGCCTGCGCGTTGCGCATGTACACCACGTGCAGATTGCCCGCGCGGTTCTGCTGCGCGTCCAGCTTCAGGATCAGGTCGCGCGCCAAACGCGTGCGCGCCGGGCTGCCCGAACGCACCAGCACGCTGTTGCTGCGCGGGTCGGCCACGACCGCAATACGTTGCGTGGGGTCGCTGCTTTGCGTGTCCAGCAACTGCGACGCCAGAATTGCGATGTCGGTGGCGATGCCGGATTGCACCGGCACCACGTCCGTGTCGATCGAACTGGGCACGTCGATGCGCGCAATGACCTGCGCGATGCGTTCCAGGTTATCGGCGTAGTCCGTCACCACCAGCGTGTTGTTGCCGGGATACGCGTTGATGGGGTTGTTCGGCGGCACCATCGGGCGCAGCACGGGCACCAGGTTCGCCGCGTTCTCGTACTTCAAGGGGAACACGCGCGTCAGCATTTCGCCGCTGTTGCCGCCGCCTTTGGCGAATGCCGAAACCGGCACCGGCCCACGTGCAGCGCCCCCTGCGGGCGCACCGCCCACGCTCGTCGCTGGCCGCGTGTTGCCCACCACCGCGCTGCCTTGCAGCTTGGCGTCGGCTTCGGGCACCACGCGCGTCACGCCATCCACATCAACGATGGCGAAGCCCTGCAAGCGCAGCGCGCCCGTCAGCATCGACAAGGCCTGCCCGCTGTCCACGGGCCGGTCCGACACCAGCGTGAGCTTGCCCTTGACGCGCGGGTCCACCAGAAAGTTGCGCTGCGTGAACAGCGACAACGCGCGCAGCACGGCGGGGATGTCGGTGTCGACGAAATTCAGGCTGACGCGGTTGTCCGCCTGTTGAGCATGGGCCGTGCTGATTGCCGGTCCGATTTGGCTTGCCGCAAGCAAGACTGCAAGGCTGAATTGCGCGATGTGACGCATGACGAGGTAGGTGCCTGGAGACGTGAAATCGTGTGAAAAAACGTGAAAGCGCGTCGGAGTATACGGGGTGACAGTGCAACACTACGGTCATATTTGACATGCAACATATCGGCTTGAAACCCTTTAAATTCGGGGCTTTTGCGCGTTTTGCATTTGCATTTTTCTGATGTGCTTTGCGTTCGCGCAGCCCCTGCTTTCACCATGCCTTCCTTTCGATACGAAGCCACTGACGCGTTAGGAAAAATCGTGCGCGGCACGATTGATGCCGACACCGAACGCGGCGCCCGCAACCAGTTGCGCGGCCGTGGCTTGTTGCCCTTGTCCACGGCATTGGCGGCGCGCGCGGAAGGCCTTGGCGCCAGCCTGCGCACCCGCTTGTCGGACGCGGATCTGGCGTGGCTGACGCGTCAGCTGGCCAGCCTGCTGGCCGCGCGCTTGCCCTTGGATGCCGCGCTGTCGGCCACGCTTGAGCAAGCCGAAAAAAAACATATCGCCGCAACGCTGGGCAGCGTGCGCGACGACGTGCGCGCGGGCCATCGCCTGTCTACCGCGCTGGCCGCCCGGCCGCGTGACTTTCCCGAGATCTATCGCGCGCTGATCGGCGCGGGCGAAGAGTCCGGCGACCTGGCGCAAGTGATGGAGAAGCTGGCCGACTACATCGAAGAACGCAACACCTTGCGCAGCAAGGTGATGACGGCGTTCATCTACCCTGCGGTGGTGGCCAGCGTGTCGGTCATCATCGTGATTTTTCTGCTGGGCTATGTGGTGCCGCAAGTGGTGTCGGCGTTCAACCACGCCAAGCAGCAACTGCCGTTGCTGACCCGCGTGATGCTGGGGCTGTCGGACTATGTGCGCGAATGGGGCGCGGTGACGGGCGTGGCGCTGGTGGCGGCCATTGTGCTGTGGCGCTATACCTTGCGCGCGCCTGCCGCAAGGCGCGCCTGGCATGCGCGCGTGCTGAAGCTGCCATTGGCCGGACGCTTCGTGCTGGGCGTGAACGCTGCGCGGTTTGCCTCCACGTTGGCGATCTTGTGCGGCAGCGGCGTGGCATTGTTGACCGCGCTGGAAGCCGCGCGCCGCACCTTGGGCAACGATGTGCTGCGCCTGGCGGTGGACGAAGCATCGGCACGCGTGCGCGAAGGCGCGGCGCTGTCGGCGTCATTGGGCGCGCAGAAAGTGTTCCCGTCGCTGCTGGTGCATTTGATCGCCAGCGGCGAAAAAACCGGCCGCTTGCCCGAGCTGCTGGATCGCGGCGCGCAGAACCTGTCGCGCGATCTGGAACGGCGCGCCATGGCGATGACGGCGCTGCTGGAGCCCGCGCTGATCCTGCTGATGGGCGGATTTGTGCTGCTGATTGTGCTGGCGGTGATGATGCCGATTCTGGAAATGAATCAGCTCATCCGCTAGAAGTACGAAGGCGCTCGCCCCSTTGCCGGAGCGAGCGCCTTGGAAGATGACGTGGCCGATATGGAGTTCAGATACGGCGGCCTGATCTGGCGTTCAGAAATGGCGGTCAGAAATGGCGGTCAGAAGTGGCGGTCAACAGGCGGCCTGATCTGGCGGTCAACAGGCGGCGCGGATCACAGTGCTTCTTCGTCGCTTTCGCCAGTGCGGATGCGAATGGCTTGCTCAACGGGCGACACGAAAATCTTGCCGTCGCCGATCTTGCCGGTGCGCGCGGCCTTGACCACGGCTTCGATGGCGGCTTCGACCTGGTCGTCGGGCAGTACGACTTCAACACGGATCTTGGGCAGGAAGTCCACCACGTATTCCGCGCCACGATAGAGTTCGGTGTGGCCTTTCTGACGGCCGAAACCCTTGACCTCGGTGACGGTCAAGCCGCTGACGCCGACTTCGGCCAGCGCCTCGCGGACTTCGTCGAGCTTGAAGGGTTTGATGATGGCGGTGACTTGTTTCACGTTGGTCGTCCTGGGTGTTTGATCTGTTGCGGCGCCCGGGCCGCCGCTTGCAAGGCGGCCAGCGCGCGATGAATAAGAGAATAACACCGGGGCCCGCCGTGCAAGGGGGCCGCCAGCGTCATTGCGGGAGAACCCCGATCAGGCGTCCGGTTCGGCGTCCGGAATGCGTTCGGCGTCGCGCATCCACACCACCGATTCCGAATCGCTGGGCGCGCGCCAATCGCCGCGCGGCGACAACGAACCGCCCGAGCCGACCTTCGGCGCGTTCGGCACGCAGGTGCGCTTGAACTGGCTGGTACGGAAAAACTTGTCCAGGAATATCTTCAGGTTGCGCTTGATGGCGGCCAGGTCGTACTGGTTGCGCACGACATGCCCGGCTTCCGGCCACGCGCCCGCCTCGCGGTCACGCCAGGCGGCCAGCGACAGGAACGCCACCTTGGTGGGCGCAAAGCCATAGCGCAGCGTGTAGTACAGGTTGAAGTCCTGCAATTCGTAGGGGCCGATTGAGTCTTCGCTTTTCTGAACGGGTTTGTCGTCCGCGCCGCCCGGCACCAATTCGGGGCTGACGTCCGTGCCCAGCACGTCCAGCAACACGGCGGCGCCCTCGTCGCCCAGACGGCCAGACTCAGCCACCCAGCGCACCAGATGCGTGATCAAGGTCTTGGGCACGCTGGCGTTCACACTGTAGTGCGACATGTGATCGCCCACGCCATACGTGCACCAACCCAGTGCAAGCTCGCTCAAGTCGCCCGTGCCGATGACGATGGCGTTGCTGAAATTCGCCAGCCGGAACAGGTGGTTGGTGCGCTCACCCGCCTGGACGTTTTCGAACGTGATGTCGTAGACCGGCTTGCCGTCTGCATAGGGGTGGCCCAGGTCTTTCAGCATTTGCAGGCAGCTGGGGCGGATGTCGATTTCCGACGCCGTGCAGCCCACCACCGCCATCAGCCGGCGCGCTTGTTGCAGCGTGCGGGTGCTGGTGGCGAAGCCCGGCATGGTCACGGCCAGAATGTTCGAACGCGGCAGGCCCAGCGTATCCATGGCCTGCGCGCACACCAGCAAGGCGTGCGTGGAATCCAGCCCGCCAGAAATGCCGATGACCACCTTCGCCATCTTGCTGGCCGACAAGCGCTGCACCAGCGCCTGCACCTGGATGCTGTAGACCTCTTTGCAGCGGGCGTCGCGGCGTTGCGGGTCCGCCGGCACATAGGGGAATCGCGCCACGCGCCGCTCAAGCGGCAGCTCGGCGTCATCCAGCGGCGGGCTCACCGGCACCGCCACGGTGCGGAACTTGCGCACTTCGTCCTGATGGCGGCGCACCGACTGGCCGAACGTGGTCTGCCGCATGCGCTCGCGCGACAGGCGGTCCAGGTCCACGTCCGAGAACAGCAGATGGGAATGGTTCAGAAAGCGTTCGGATTCGCCCAGCAGCTCGCCGTTTTCGTAGATCAGCGCCTGGCCATCCCAGGCCAGGTCGGTAGACGATTCGCCCCGCCCCGCTGACGTATACATATACGCAGACAGGCAGCGCGCCGATTGCTGCGCCACCAGTTGATGGCGGTATTCCGACTTGCCCACGACGATGTTCGAGGCGGACAGATTGACCAGCACGGTCGCCCCGGCCAAGGCCGCGAACGAGGACGGCGGGATCGGCACCCAGACGTCTTCGCAGATTTCAACGTGGAATTGGAACAGCGGCAGCTTGTCCATCTGGAACAGCAGCTCGGGGCCGAACGGCACCGTCTGGTCCAGCAATCGGATTTCAGTGGCGGCCGCGCAATCGGCGGCGCTGAACTGGCGCGCTTCGTAGAACTCGCCGTAATTGGGCAGGTAGCTCTTGGGCACCACGCCCAGAATGCGGCCGCTTGCCGCGACCACCGCGCAATTGAACAGTTGGTGCGACACGCGCAGCGGCGCGCCGACGATGACGGCGATGTCCAGCTCGGCCGTGGCAGCCACCACTTGGGCCAGCGCCGCTTCGCATTCATCCAGCAGCGCTTTCTGGTGGAAGAGATCGTCGCAGGTGTAGGCGGACAGGCCCAGCTCGGGGAACGCCACCAGCACGGCGCCGCCCTGGGCGGCCTGCTGGGCCAATTCAATGGTCTGCGCGGCGTTGAAGGCCGGATCGGCGACCCGGCATTCGGGTACGCCGACCGCCACCCGGGCGAAGCCGTGGGAATACAGGTTGAAGAACGGGTTCGACATCGGGGTGATCGCCTGGAGTCAATGAAGACGTAAGTTCCAACCGGCGGATTATCTCATGGCGCCCCGGGGCCGCCACGCCCTAGCGCGGCATCATCCCGTCAGCCGGGCTGCGCTCAGGCGGCATGCCCTGCCCGTCCGTCAGCGCCAGCCCTTGCCGGTCGCGCTCGGCGGCCAGCGCCGTCTGGATGGCGTTTTCGCGCAGCTGGCTGCCCATGGCGCCGATGTCAGCACCCGACGGCTGCTGGTACAGACGCAGGCCCAGTTCCGGCAGAATCGCCAGCAGGTGGTCAAAAATATCACCCTGGATGCGCTCGTATTCCACCCAGGCGGTCACCGCGGTAAAGCAATAGACCTCGACCGGAATGCCGTCGGAGGTGGGCTCCATCATGCGCACCATCATCGCCATGTCTTGCCGCACTTCCGGGTTCTGCTTCAGAAACGCCAGCCCATACGCGCGGAACGTGCCGATATTGGTCAGCCGGCGGCGGTTGGCCGGCACGCTGGCCAGCTCGCCCATCGTCTGATTGGCTTGCGCAATGTCGTGGGTCTTGGCTTGCAGATAGTCATGCAGCAGCCGGAACCGCATCAGCCGCTGGGCTTCTTCGTCGGTCAGAAACCGCACACTGGATGCATCGATACGCAAGGTGCGCTTGATGCGCCGCCCGCCCGATTCAAACATGTGGCGATAGTTGCGATAGCTTTCCGAGAACAATTTGTAGGTGGGCACCGTGGTGACGGTGTTGTCCCAGTTCTGCACCTTGACCGTATGCAGGGCGATGTCTTTGACGAAGCCGTCGGCGTTGGACTGCGGCATTTCGATCCAGTCGCCAATGCGCAGCATGTCGTTGCTGGTCAGCTGCGTGCTGGCAACCAGCGACAGCAGCGTGTCCTTGAACACCAGCAGCAGCACCGCCGACAGCGCACCCAGGCCGGAAATCATCCACAGCGGCGAGCGGTCGATCAGGATGGACAGCACCAGCACGGTGCACACCGCCATCAGCACCAGCTTGCTGATCTGGATATAGCCCTTGATTGACCGGGTTTGCGCCCGCGTCGTGGCGGAATACGTGTCTTGCCAGGCGCTCAGCACACCCGAGAACGCCACGAACACACAGATCCACGCGCCGGCATGCGCCAGCCGGCCCACCACCGTCACCGCTTTTTCCACGTGCGGGACCAGGTCGATGCCCATAGACACGACCGCAAACGGCACGGCATACCAAAGGTTTTGATAGGCGCGGCGGCGTTGCAGCGCCTTGTCCCAATCGCCCCGGCCGCTCAGCACCAGCACGCGATGCGCCAGCAGCAGCACGACGCGCGCGACCACCCACTGGACGAACAGCGCCGTCAGGATCAGCGCGCCAATACCGACCAGCGTTTGCGCCCAAGCCTCGTGCGGCATGTGCGTATCAAGCTGGGTGACCAGTTCTTCCCATTCCAGGGGCATATTCTTCTGACTCGCTCTAAGGTCTTGAAACTAACCGGGGATTATCCGACAAGTCGGCGTCATCCGAGGTTCCGAGCCGCCGATATTGGGGCCATGCTACCCCCTTGCGTGCGCCGCCGGTTCGGCAGGCCCTATAATTCCGCCCATCATGGCAAACACTCCCTCCTCCGATCAAAACCAGTTCGCCAATAAGGCGCAGGCCTGGTCCGCCCGGTTCTCGGAACCGGTTTCCGAACTCGTCAAACGCTATACGGCGTCCGTGGATTTCGACAAGCGCCTGGCGCGCCACGACATCCAGGGCTCGCTCGCGCATGCAGACATGCTGGCCGCCCAGGGCATCATCGGCGCCCAGGACTTGGCTGACATCCAGCGCGGCATGACCCAGATCCTGTCTGAAATCGACGCCGGCAGCTTCCAATGGCTGCTGGATCTGGAAGACGTGCACCTGAACATCGAAAAGCGCCTCGTGGAACTGGTGGGCGATGCGGGCAAGCGCCTGCACACCGGCCGTTCGCGCAACGACCAGGTCGCCACCGACATCCGCCTGTGGCTGCGTGATGAAATCGACAACCTGCAAGACCTGCTGCGTCAGCTGCGCCACGCGCTGGCCGCCGTCGCGCTGGACAACGCCGGCACCATCATGCCGGGCTTCACCCATCTGCAAGTCGCTCAGCCCGTCACCTTCGGCCACCACCTGCTGGCTTACGCCGAAATGTTCGGCCGCGACGCCGAGCGCCTGGCCGACTGCCGCCGCCGCGTGAACCGCCTGCCCCTGGGCGCGGCGGCACTGGCCGGCACGTCTTTCCCCATCGACCGCGAACGCGTCGCCAAGACGCTGGGCTTTGATGGCGTGTGCCGCAACTCGCTGGACGCCGTGTCTGACCGCGACTTCGCCATCGAATTCTGCGCCGCCGGCGCGCTGATCATGACGCACGTGTCGCGCCTGTCCGAAGAGCTCGTGCTCTGGATGAGCCCGCGCGTGGGCTTCATCGACCTGGCCGACCGCTTCTGCACCGGCAGCTCGATCATGCCGCAAAAGAAAAACCCCGACGTGCCAGAACTTGCCCGTGGCAAGACCGGCCGCGTCAACGGCAACCTGGTCGCCCTGCTGACCCTGATGAAAGGCCAGCCGCTGGCCTACAACAAGGACAACCAGGAAGACAAGGAAGGCCTGTTCGACACCGTGGACACCGTGCGCGACACGCTGACCATCTTTGCGGACATGGCTGCCGGCATCAAGGTGAAGGCCGACAACATGCGCGCCGCCGCCCTGCAAGGCTTCGCCACCGCTACCGACCTGGCCGACTACCTGGTCAAGCGCGGCGTGCCGTTCCGCGACGCCCACGAAGTGGTCGCCCACGCCGTGCGCGATTGCGAACAACGCGGCTGCGACCTGGCTGACCTGTCCACCGACGAACTGAAGGCCTATCACGCCCAGATCGGCGACGACGTCCACCAGGTGCTGACGCTGGAAGGCTCGGTTGCCGCCCGCAAGCACATCGGCGGCACCGCCCCCGAACGCGTGGCTGAAGAAGCCAAACGCGTGCTGGCGGAAACGGCCGAAGGCTGATTCCGGCTCTGGCTGGAAATGGCTGGCTGGCTCAGGCTAGCGAGTTAAAACAAGGCCCCCGATTGGGGGCCTTGTTGCGTGTGGGGCCAGCCGATACCGAAAATCGGAGTCCCCAAAAAAAACAGGGGCAGCTTTCGCTCCCCCTGCGGAAAGGCCCTACGAGACACCGCGCCCGTCCGCGCGTGCAGAAACGGGCTGGGTCTCGTGCCGCCGGCGCGGCTTATTGCCAGGGGTGGATTACACGGGAATCGCTTGCGGCCGCGTATCACTGAAACTGGGTATTTTGTAAGGGGCTTGAGCCGTGTAAGGCGCGTCAAGGCGCTCAAGGCGCGAAAGGCGATTCGTACAGGAATGGGCACATCCGGTCACATCCGACTACGGGCCGGGCCAGGGGCTCCGATATCATCGCAACTCCTTGCGACCTGCCCCTTTTTTGCGTCCCCATCTCGCCTCCCCTTTTTGCGCCCTTTTTGCGCCCCTTTTTGCGCCCCCTTCATGCGCCTATCGCCCGCCACCCGCCGCCTTCCCGCGCTACGCCCGTTGCGCCGACCCAGCCTGATCGTTCTGACAGCCCTCGGCCTGCTGGCTGCCAGCATCCACCCGGCCGCGCAGGCGCAGACGGCACGCAAGCCTTCTCCCTATGAGAACGCCCGCCCGCTGCGCCCGGACGAGCGGGCCGCCAAACAAGCGGAAGATGCCAAGCACGGCGGGCCGGCGTATCTGAATCAGATCCGCACGCAGGCGGAATTCCAGCAGCTGGCGCGCGTCTATAACGCTGGCACGCCGCTTGAGATTCCGCATGTGCTGTTCGTGATTGACCGGCGCCGCGGCGACCGCATCTATTACATCGACACGCCGCGCTATACGCTGCACGAGAACTTTGCGCGCGAACGCCGGTTGCTGCCGGACGCGGACAAGGCCACGCTGATTGCCCAGTACAAAGACCCCGACCGGCGTCTGTTGTTCGGCACCCTGAGCTGGCAGCGCGATCTGCCCGGCTACACCTACGAGTTCTGGGAAGGCGACCGCGTCACGCCCGCGCTGTTGCGCCTGACCGAAGACAAGCTGCGCGCCACGTTCTACGACCCCGTGCGCTTCAAGGCGAACTCCACGACGCAAGAGCAGACGGCGCAAACCGCCGGGCTGGCCTTGGTGACGCAAGAGGCGCTGTTGCGCGAACAGACGTTTCTGCCGCTGAACACCGGCCGTGCGCAGGGCCGTCTTCGCATCGTGAAGTCGGTCGAAGACACGCCGGATCTGGCGCCCACCGATATCGTGGTGCTGGACGAAGTGCCTGTCGCCATTTCGCCGGTCGCGGGCCTGGTCACGCAGCGGCCGTCCACCTTGTTGTCGCATGTGAACCTGCTGGCCAAGGGCTGGCGCATTCCCAACGCTTACGTGCGCGACGCCGTCTCGGCGCTGCGCCAGTATGACGGCCAGTGGGTGGAGCTGACCGTCAACAGCAACGGCTACCAGGTGCAGCCCATCGCCAAGCCGCAGGCCAAACCCGATCCAACGCCCGGGACCAACCCCGACGGCAAACCCAACGACCCGCCCAAAGCCGCTGCCCTGCCCAAGCCCGATCTATCGGTGCGCGCGCTGAAATCCCTGACCGGCATGGCCACGCGCGACAGCCGGTACTGCGGGGTCAAGGCGGCCAACCTGGGCGCACTGAAATCGGCGCTGCCGCCGCTGGCCAGCGTGCCCGACGGCTTCTGCATTCCATTCGCCCAGTACGCGGCATTCATCAAGCAACTTGGCATTCCGGCACGCATCGCCGCGCTTGAACAACGGCCCGACTTCGCCCAGGACGCCAACGTGCGCCGCGCCGAATTGGCGGCATTGCGGCAAGACATCATCCAGGCCCCGCCCGACGCCGCGCTTGCCGCCGCGTGGCGCGAACGCTGGACGAAGCAGTTGCACGGGCGCGGCGTGTTCGTGCGCAGCTCGTCCAATTCCGAAGACCTGCCCGGCTTCAGCGGCGCAGGGTTGTACACCACCGTACCCAACGTGACGCAGGCCGACGCGTTGGCAAAAGCCGTGCAAACCGTATGGGCGTCGGTCTATAACTTCGAAGCCTATGAGGCGCGGCGCGCGGCCGGCATCGGCCAGGATGGCGTGGTGATGGCGGTGCTGGTGCAGCAGGCGGCCGCATCAGACAGCTCGGGCGTGATGATCACGCGTGACCCCTTTGACGCGTCGCGCCGCTACGTCACGTACATTTCCGCCAAGCGCGGGCTGGGCATCAAGGTGGTGGAAGGCAAGCGCCAAGCCGAGCAGCTGATGTATTCCACTTGGTCCAAGGCGGTGCAGGTGCTGAGCCGTTCCGCCGAGGACACGCAGTTGGTGGCCGACGCCGCGGGTGGCGTGCGCGAGGTGCCGATTGAAGGATCAAGACAAGTGCTGAACGATGCGCTCGTTGCGCGGCTGGCCGCCGTGGGCAACCAGATCAAGCTGCGCTTGGGCAATGTGGATCAGGATATCGAATGGGCCGTGCAAGGCGACAACATCATCGTCTTGCAGGCCCGGCCGTACATCGACGGCAGCCGGTAGCGGCGCTTGCCGCCACCGGCTGATCATCGATCAGCCCAACCCGAACTAGATGTGCAGCGCGTGGCCCAGCGCTTTAAGCGCTGCTTCCTGCACCGCTTCACCCAAGGTCGGATGCGCGTGAATGGTGCCCGCCACGTCTTCCAACGTGGCACCCATTTCCAACGACTGGCCAAACGCCGTCGACAATTCCGACACGCCGCGCCCCACCGCTTGCCAGCCCACGATCAAGTGGTTGTCGCGCCGGGCCACCACGCGGACAAAGCCGTCGGTGGACTCCAGCGTCATCGCGCGGCCATTGGCGGCAAACGGGAAGGATGCCGTCAGGCAGTCCAGCCCTGCGCCTTCCGCTTCCGACGGCGACAGGCCCGCCACCACCACTTCAGGGTCGGTAAAGCACACGGCGGGAATAGAGGCCGGGTGGAAGTGACGGCGTTTGCCCGCCACCAATTCGGCCACCATCTCGCCCTGCGCCATCGCGCGATGCGCCAGCATCGGCTCGCCGGCAATGTCGCCAATGGCCCAGACGTCACGCATCGACGTCCGGCATTGGTCGTCAATTCGCAGCGCGTTGCCCTTGCGATCCAGTTGCAGGCTTTCCAGCCCCCAGCCCTGCGTACGCGGGCGGCGTCCCACGGCGATCAGCACGCGGTCGGCCGGCAACAGGGTTTCGGCGCCGGAAGCGTCCTGAATGCGCACCGCATCGCCCGCGCCGTTCAGGCCCAGCACCTTGCGGCTGACGTGCAGCGCCACGCCCATCTTCACCAGGGCGGCGGCAACGGGCTTGGTCAGTTCGGCGTCGTAGGTCGGCAAGATGCGGTCCTGCGCTTCCACCACGGCGACTTCTGCGCCCAGCTTGCGGTACACGGTGCCTAGCTCCAGGCCAATGTAGCCCCCGCCCACCACCACCAACTGCTTGGGGATGGACGTGGGCGACAAGGCTTCGGTCGACGACTCCACAATGCCGCCAAACGGCATCGACACCAGCGGCGTGGGTTCGGACCCGGCCGCCAGCAACAGGTGTTCGCATTGGATGCGCAAGGTGCTGCCGTCTGCGGTCGTGACTTCGGCGGTTTTGCCGTCGAGCAGGCTGGCCCAGCCCTGCACCACTTCCACGCCGTTCTTCTTCAACAGCGCGCCGACGCCGCCCGTCAGCTTGCCGACGATGCCGTCCTTCCACGACACCGTCTGCGCGATGTCGATCGCGGGTGTCGCCACCGAAATGCCGAGCGCCGACTTGCCTGCGTAGTGGCGCGCCTTGTCGAATTCCTCGGCCGCGTGGATCAGCGCCTTGGACGGAATGCAGCCGATGTTCAGGCAGGTGCCGCCCAGTTGCGCGCCTTCGACGAGCAGGGTCGGCACGCCCAATTGGCCAGCGCGGATGGCGGCCACGTACCCACCGGGGCCGCCGCCGATCACCAGCAAGGTCGTTGTCTTTGTGATCTGGCTCATGCTTACTCCACGAAAAGCAGCGCGGGTTGTTCCAGCAGCGCACGCACCGCCTGGATGAAGCGCGCCGCGTCCATGCCGTCCACCACGCGGTGGTCAAACGACGACGACAGGTTCATCAGCTTGCGCGCCACCACGGCGCCATTGCGGAAGGCCGGCCGCTCAACGATACGGTTCACGCCCACGATGCCGACCTCGGGGTGATTGATCACCGGCGTCGTGACGATGCCGCCCAAGGGGCCCAGGCTGGTGATGGTGATGGTGGACCCGGACAGCTCGTCGCGCCCGGCCGTGCCACTGCGCACCGCTTGCGCCAGCCGGCCGATCTCGGCCGCCATCGACCAAAGGTCGCGCGCTTCGGCGTGACGCATCACCGGCACCATCAGACCGCCTTCGCTTTGCGTGGCGATGCCGATGTGCACAGCGCCGTAACGCGTCACCACGCCACCTTCATCGTCATAGCGCGCATTGATCTGCGGAAAGTCGCGCAGCGCAACGACCATGGCGCGCGCCAGCAACGGCAGCAAGGTCAGCTTGCCGCGCGACTCGCCCCATTTCTGGTTGAGCTGCACGCGCAAGTCTTCCAGTTCCGTCACGTCGATTTCCTCGACGTAGCTGAAGTGCGGAATGCGGCGCTTGGACTCGGCCATCTTCTGCGCAATCTTTCTGCGTAGCCCGATGACAGGCACCGCATCTTCGTCGTGGCGTTCGACATACGCCGTGCCGCCGCGCGCGGCGTTGCCCGCCCCTTGCGATTGCAGATAGGCGTCCAGGTCTTCGTGCATGACGCGGCCGGCCGGACCGCTGCCCGCGACGAAACGCAATTCAATCCCCAGATCCCACGCACGCTTGCGTACCGCGGGCGAGGCCAGCGGTTTGTCGCCGGGCTGACGGGGAACGGACGGCGAGCCGCCCGTGGCGGACGAAGCAGCGAATGACGAGCGCGCCGCTTGCGGTTTGGCGGACGCCGCGGCGGGCGTCATCGACGCCGCAATCTGGCCGGCGATGCCGCCCGCGGACTTCGCGGCAGGCGTTTGCGTTGGCGTTTGCGTTTGCGTTTGCGTTTGCGTTGCCCCTGGCGTTGCAGCCTGGGTGGCGGTTTGCGTTGCGCCTTGTGCTGCGGTTTGCGTTGCGCCTTGTGCTGCGGTTTGCGTTGCGGACGGGTCCGCGCCTTGTCCCGGCGCGGCAGGCTTCGGCGGTGCGCCCGCCCCGGCGCGCACATTCCCCTCGCCTTCCACTTCCAGGCGAATCAACTCCCCGCCCACGGCCATCACCTGGCCCACGTCGCCGCCCAGCGCAATCACCTTGCCCACGACCGGCGATGGAATTTCCACCGTGGCCTTGTCCGTCATCACGTCGGCCAGCGGCTGGTCTTCGGCGACGGTGTCGCCTACCTTGACGTGCCAGCCCACCAGTTCGACCTCGGCAATGCCTTCGCCGATGTCGGGCATCTTGATGATATGAATCCCCATCTCACACCTCCATCGCGCGTTTGAACGCTTCGCCGACCCGGCGCGGACCGGGGAAGTACGCCCATTCCTGCGCATGCGGATAGGGAGTGTCCCAACCGGTCACGCGCTCCACAGGCGCCTCCAGGTGATGGAAGCAATGCTCTTGAACCAGCGCAATCAATTCCGCGCCATACCCGCACGTGCGCGTGGCTTCGTGCACCACCACGCAGCGGCCGGTCTTCTTCACCGAGTTCACGATGGTTTCAAGATCCAGCGGCCAAAGGCTGCGCAGGTCGATGACTTCGGCGTCGATGCCGGTTTCTTCGGCGGCCGTCAGCGACACATACACGGTCGTGCCATAGGTCAGCACCGTCAGCGCATTGCCCGGCCGCACGATGGCGGCGGAATCCAGCGGCACGGTGTAGTAACCCGTGGGCACCACGCTGCCTGGCCGGCCGGTCCATGGCGTGACGGGCCGGTCGTGGTGGCCGTCGAACGGGCCGTTATACAGCCGTTTGGGTTCCAGGAAGATCACCGGGTCATCGTTCTCGATGGACGCGATGAGCAAGCCCTTGGCGTCATACGGATTGGACGGCATCACCGTGCGCAGCCCGCAGACCTGCGTGAACATGGCTTCGGGGCTTTGGCTGTGCGTCTGCCCGCCGTAGATGCCGCCGCCGCAAGGCATGCGGATCGTCATCGGGGCAATGAATTCGCCCACCGAGCGGTAACGCAGGCGCGCGGCTTCCGACACGATCTGGTCGGACGCCGGGTAAAAATAATCAGCGAACTGGATTTCGCACACAGGCCGCAGGCCGTAGGCGCCCATGCCCACCGCGACGCCGACAATGCCGCCTTCGGAGATGGGCGTGTCGAACACGCGCGAGCTGCCGTACTTGGTTTGCAGGCCTTCCGTGCACCGGAACACGCCGCCGAAATAGCCGACGTCCTGGCCGAACACCACCACGTTGTTGTCACGCTCCAGCATCACATCCATGGCCGAGCGCAAAGCCTGGATCATGGTCATCGGCGCAGAGGCCGGACCAGCGTTGTTATCAATGGCCATGATCAAACTCCGAGCTGCTGGCGCTGCCGGCGCAGATGCTCCGGCATGTCTTTGTAGACGTCTTCAAAAATGCTGGCGGCGCTGGGAACGTGGCCGTCCACCAGGGTGCCGTAGCTTTCCGCTTCCTTTTGGGCGGCGACGATCTCGGCGTCGAGTTCGGCGCGCACGGCGTCGTGCTCGGCGTCTGACCAGATGCCCAATCCGATCAGGTGCTTCTTGAAGCGTTCGATCGGGTCGCCCAGCGGAAAGTGCGCCCAGTCGTCGCCGGGCCGGTATTTGGAAGGGTCGTCGGAGGTAGAGTGCGGACCGGCGCGGTACGTCACCCATTCGATCAGGGTCGGGCCCAGGTTGCGGCGGGCGCGTTCGGCGGCCCAGCGCGAGGCGGAATAGACCGCCAGGAAATCATTGCCATCCACGCGCAGCGACGCAATGCCGCAGCCCACGCCGCGGCCGGCGAAGGTGGCGCCTTCGCCGCCGGCAATCGCCTGGAACGTCGAGATGGCCCACTGGTTGTTGACCACGTTCAGGATGACCGGCGCGCGGTAGACGTGCGCAAAGGTCAGCGCGGTATGGAAGTCGGCTTCGGCGGTGGCGCCGTCGCCAATCCAGGCCGATGCGATGCGCGTGTCGCCCTTGATGGCCGAGGCCATCGCCCAGCCCACCGCCTGGATGAACTGCGTGGCCAGGTTGCCCGAAATCGTGAAGAAGCCGTTAGGGCGATCGGAATACATCACCGGCAACTGGCGGCCCTTGAGGGGGTCGCGCTCGTTGGACATCAGCTGGCACATCATCGTCACCAGCGACACATCGCGCGACAGCAGCAGGCTTTGCTGGCGATAGGTGGGGAAACACATGTCGCCTTGCTCAAGCGCCAGCGCATGGGCGGAGCCAATGGCTTCTTCGCCCAGGCTCTGCATGTAGAACGAGATTTTCTTCTTGCGCTGGGCGGTCAGCATGCGCCCGTCGAAGATGCGCGTTTTCAGCATGGCCCGCATGCCGGCGCGCATCATATCGTTGCTGATCTCGGGCGCCCAGGGGCCGACCGCGCGGCCGTCGTCGTCGATCACCCGGACCAGGCTGTACGCCAAGGCGCCGGTATCAACCGCGGCAACATCAATGGGGGGTTTGGGCACCTCGCCGGGCGGCGAAAGATGCAGATAGGAAAAGTCAGTCTTGCAACCCGGACGCCCTGTAGGCTCGGGGACGTGCAACTTCAACGGCCCATATTGGCTCATATTTTGTCTCCACGCTTGATCGTGTCACGCGTTTTCTTCCTACCAAGACATTGCCAAAGGCGTGTGACCCTAAGCGCTGCCATCGTCGGCCCGCGCATAGGGATAAATATGCGTGGCCGTCGACGAGATTAGCACAGGGGACAGGCTCGTTGAGGCGGGTCAGCCGTGCTGCTGACCCGCATCGCACTAGGGGTTTTTCCCTGGTTTACCAGCGGTAGCTCAGGGTGGCATAGAGCGTGCGCGGGTCGCCATAACGGCAGCCTGTGGCGCCCGCGCAAGCCAGGTAGCCGCGGTTGAACAG
The DNA here is from genome assembly GCF_056399725.1 of Achromobacter sp. 01N37. Classification (NCBI taxonomy): domain Bacteria; kingdom Pseudomonadati; phylum Pseudomonadota; class Betaproteobacteria; order Burkholderiales; family Alcaligenaceae; genus Achromobacter; species Achromobacter sp. 01N37. The sequence continues at coordinate 297,997 of NZ_JBFTRX010000003.1, read as the reverse complement.
GTTGCGCGCGTTCACCGTCAACGCCAGGCCCGAGAGCGTCGGGTCCAGCGCGCCGAAGTCATAGGCGGCCATGGCGTCGACCAGGAATTGGCCCGGCACATTGGCGGGGTAACCGGGCAGGTTCGTCGAGCTGGCGTAACGCACGCCCGCGCCCACGGTCAGCCCGGCCACGCCGGCGGCGGTCAGGTTGTAGTCGGCCCAGACGGAGGCGCTGTGCAGCGGCACCAGTGCGATGCGCTGATCCACCAGCGACGGCACGGTGCTGCGCGTGGTGCGCGCGTCGGTATAGGCATAGCTGGCCGTCAGGTTCATGGCGCCCAGCCGCGCCTTTGCTTCAAGCTCCAGCCCGCGCGAGCGCGCCCGGCCGCTCTGCACGGAATAGGTGGCGTCGGCCGGGTCGCTCGTCAACGCATTGGTCTGCGTCAGGTCGTAGACGGCCGCGCTGTAAAGCATGTTTCCGCCCGGCGGCTCGTAGCGCAGGCCCAGTTCGTACTGTGTGCCTTTGGTGGGTTTGAAGGCATTGCCCGCGCGGTCCACACCGATGGTTGGCGCAAACGACTGGCTGGCGCTGACATACGGCGCCAGGCCATTGTCGGCAAGGTAGACGACGCCCACGCGGCCTGTCGTGGCCGTGTCGCGCAGCCGGGTCTTGGCGCCGTTGGCGTAGTTGGTCTGATCGGTATCGGCCCAATCCTGGCGCCCACCCAGCACCAGCACCCACTTGTCCTGGATCTTGATCTGGTCTTGCAGGTACAGGCCCAGCGAATCGGAACGCGTGTTGATGCCGTAGTCGGCGGCGGTGTTCAGCACCGGCACCGCGCCATAGACGGGGTGGTAGATGTCGGCCAGCGCCGCCACCGTGCCTGAATGGCGATGCGAGTCGTAGCCGCTGCGGTAATAGTCCAAGCCCGCCAGCACCGTGTGCTGCAAGGGGCCGCCGTCCAGCTTCAGCTCCAGCGAGGTATCGGTGGCCACGCCATACGAATGTTCGTTGCGGCTGACCACGCCGCGCCGCAGGGTCTGGCCGTTGGCCTGCAACGCGCCGAAGCTCAAGTAATCCCAGTTGCCATCGGCCGTGAAGTAGCGGGCGTTTTGGCGCAGTTTCACGCGGTCGTTGAAGGCGTGCTCGAAGGCATAGCCGATGGTGTAGGTGTCGGTGTCGTAGCGGTCGAAATCCGGTTCGCCGATGAAGAGGTCGCGCGGGATCTGGCCGTTCAAGGTATTGGCGGCGGGCATGGGCGCAGCGAATCGTGTGCGGATGCGCTGATAGCTGGCCAACAAGGTCAGTGAGGTCGCGGCCGACGGCTGCCACGTCAGCGCGGGCGCCAGATAGGTTCGGTCGTCCGGCACGTGGTCCACCCAGTTGTCGGCGTTGCGGGCTAGACCCGTCAAGCGATACGTCCACGCGCCGTCCTCGGACAGCGCGCCGGTAAAGTCGCCCGACACCTGGCGGCGGCCATAGCTGCCCACGTCCAGATTCAGTTCGCGCAGCGTGTCGGCCGATGGCCGCTTGCTGACGCTGTTGACCACGCCGCCGGGGCTAAGCTGCCCGTACAGCACCGAGGATGCGCCGCGCAGCACCTCGACGCGCTCCAGGCCATAGGGTTCCTGGCCGCCGTCGTAAACGCTGGATTGCAGTTTCAGGCCATCGCGCAACTGCCCGGAGTTGCCGGCCGCTACGTTGAAGCCGCGCAGCATCAGGTCATCGACCATGCGGCTGAAGGCGGGGGATTGCGACGACACGCCGGGCGTATAGCCCAGCGCATCCGCCACCGACCCCGCCTTGATCACGCGGATCTGATCGCTGGTTACGACCGACACCGATTGCGGCGTCTCGATCAAGGGCGTGTCGGTCTTGGTGCCGGACAACGCGCGTTGCGCCACGTAGCCGTCGACATGCCCGGTGGGCGATTCGATGGAACCCGTCACGCGGACGGGCTCAAGCATCGCGGTGCTGTCGGGTGCGCGCCGGGCGCTGAGCGTGCCGTTAGCGGTGACGGCCAGTTCCAGGCCGCTACCGGCAAGCGCACGACGCGCGGCGTCTTCGGCGGTGTAATCGCCCGCGATGGCGGGCGCATTACGGCCCGCGACCAAGACGGGGTCAACCGACACCGCGCGGCCGCTCTGGCGTGCGATGCGCGTCAGCGTGTCGCCCAAGGCTGCGGCGGGCAAATCAAAATGCAGGGTGGCGCGGGCGGATGCGGGCGGCGGCGTTTGGCTTTGGCTTTGAGATTGCGCCTGCGCGTAGGGCGCGGCCAGGGCAATGAACAGCGCGGCGGTCAACGGCCGCAGCGGGTGGCGATGAAACATGGAGGCTCCTGCAACAGTGTGGTGTTTCAGGAGGGATGTCCAACGACGCGCACAAAAGTGATCATTTATTTTTCAGCGCGGGGGTCACGCAGATCGATGCTGACAAACCATCCGCCCACAGCGCTGATGCTGATCGGCAACGTCTGACGCAACGATTCCAGCGTGCGCGGGATGTCGTCCAGCGGAAACGCCCCCAACACGCGCAGCCTTGCGGCCGCTGGCGTAATGCGGATAATGCCGCGCCGATATGGCCGCAGCGCGTCCACTACCGCGCCCAAGGGTTCGTCGTGCACGACGAGCATGCCGTCGTGCCAGGCGGCGGCATCGGCCAGCGCGGCGTCCGGCTGGCCCAGGCCATGCGCATCAAACCGCACGCCCTCACCCGCTTGCAGCACCCGGCGCTGGCCGCCCGCGCGCACTTCGACGCTGTGCTCGACCACGCTGGCCAGGCTTGCGCCATCCGCGCGCGCCACGTTGAAGACGGTGCCCAACGCCTGCACTTCTCCGTCGGCGGTAGACACGATGAATGGCCGCGCGGCATCGGCAGCCACGCGCGCATACACCGCGCCTGCCCGCAGGCGAACACGGCGCACGCCAGCACTGAAGTCCACGTCTACGGCCGAACGCGCATTCAGCGTCAGTTCGCTGCCATCTTCCAATGTGTAGGCGCGACGCTCGCCGGTCCCCGTGCGCAGGTCGGCGCTTAGCGTGCGCAAGGGCGTTTGGCGGTCGGCCATTGCAGCGACGCCGCCTGCCGTCAGCGCCAGGGCCAGCGCATTGCGCAACATTCTTCGCCGGGCGGGCGGGGTCAGCAAGGCGGCGCCGGCCGCCTGGCGCTGCTCGCCTCTTTCCAGCATGGAAAACGACGCTTTGACGGCGGTGTTGACGGTGTCCCACGCTGCGGCGTGACGGGGGTCGGCCTGCCGCCACTGCTCAAACCGGGTTCGGTCGGCGGCGGCCACACTGCCTGACGACAGCAGCACCATCCAGTCCACGGCCGATTCCAGATCGGCAGGCAACGCCGGGGCCGTCATACGGGCAAAGACAAGCGCGCCGCCACGCAAAGCGTGATGGCCTGTTTCATGTAGCGCCGCACCGTGATCACCGACGTGCCGATACGCTGGGCGATTTCGGCGTAGCTGAGTTCATCCAGCTGGCTGTACAGGAAGGCTTGGCGCGCCTTCAGCGGCAAGCGCTGCAAGGCGCGGTCGATGTGCATCAAGGCCTCGAGCACCAGCGCGCGGCTTTCTTCGCTGGGTGCGCTGGCTTGCGGCAAGCCGGCCAGGCTGTCGAGATACGCGCGTTCCAATTCCCGGCGCCGCCAGAAGCTGAACAGCGTGCGTTGCGCCAACGTGGTCAGGAATGCGCGCGGTTCGCGAATGGGGTCGGTGTGCCTGCCAGCAAGCAGGCGCACGAACGTGTCGTGCGCCAAATCTGCCGCATCATGGCGGCACCCCAACCGGCGCCGCAGCCACTCCTGCAACCAGGAATGGTGGGCGTCATACAGCTCGGCGGCGGAATGCTCCGGAGGCTGCGTGGATGCGGTCATGGCAAAACGGCAGGGCTTAGACGGGGCCGGTCCATTCCGTGACGAAGTCGCGGAAGTCGGGGCGCTTGGCGGGCGGCACGGCGCACGCCGGGGTGCCGATGGCCAGATAGCCCAGGAAGCGGTAATCCAGCGAATCCAGGCCCAGCGCGTTCTGCACGTCTTCAACGTAGGTGCCCACGCCCGTGCTCCAGAAGGCGCCATAGCCCAGCATGTGGGTGGCGTTCAGGATGTTCATGACGGCGCAACCCGTGGCCAGCAATTGTTCGTGCTCGGGGATCTTGGTGTTGTCGTGCGCGATCTTCTGCGCTACGGCCACGAACAGCGGCACGCCAGCCATCCATTCACGCACCGATTTTTCTTTCTCGGGCGTCATGCGCGGGTCGCCGCTGCGCTTGACCGCTTCCAGCGCCACATCGGCCAGCTTGCCGATGGCTTCGCCCTGGATCACGACAAAGCGCCACGGACGCAACGCGCCGTGGTCGGGGGCCGACATGGCGGCTTGCAGGATCTGTTCCAGTTCGTCGGGTTTGGGCGCCGGGCCGCGCAGAAACTTGACGGAACGGCGCGTGGTGAGGGCGTGCAGCGGGGTCGCAGTAGAAGTGGCGGTCATTGATTCTGGCGCAAATGTGAAAGAGATAGATTCTCATATTAATCGATGGCGGCAGCCGGGTCGGGTATCTCCCGGCCTCGAGCATGGACATCCGGCCCACTTTGGGGCCGGATTCCGCCTAGGCGTCAACCTAGGTGCGTGTGCCGTTCCTGGCGTTCTTCAACCTGCATTTCAGACAGGCCGTGCAAGATGCCGCAGTCTTCCGCGTCGGGCCGCGCCGACAGGCAGCGCTGGCGCAATTCGGTCAGCTGGCCCTTCAATTGCAGCAATTCGGCGATGCGCTCATCCACGTGCGAGATGTGTTCGTCGAACAGTTCGTTAATGGGGCCGCAACCCGTCTGGTGGTTGTCGGCCAGGGACAGAATTGCGCGGATCTCGTCCTGCGTCATGTCCAGCGCCCGGCAGTTGCGGATCAGCCGCAGACGCTCTAGATGGGGTTGCCCGTAACTGCGGTAATTGTTCAGGCCCCGGTCGGGCGCGGGCAACAGCCCTTCCTTTTCGTAGTACCTGACGGTCTCGACCGTCGTGCCGGCCGCTGTGGCCAATTCGCCGATACGCATCGTGCCTCCTGGATCGCATCCGATTGAAATTTGGGCTTGACCCTATAGTAACTCCAAGGTGTGGAATGCCAACATCCGATTCAACAAGGCGAAGAACGATGGCTTTTCCTCCGGTCAAATCCCAACAGCCCTCCCCTGCAACGCAGGGCGACGCCTGCTGCGGCGGCCATGGGCATGCACACGGGCAGAAGAAGGAAACGGGGCAAGACGCTGCGCATGAGCATGCAGGTCATGACCATGCGGGCCACGAACAGGCCGGCCACGGGCATGCCGGCCACGCCCATGCGGACCACGGGCATGCGGACCACGGGCATGCGGGCCACGACCATGCGGCTCACGGCCATGACCACAGCCACGGTCACAGCCACAACCCCACCAGCCGCCATCACGATCACGCCCCCGCGCAGTCGCATGCCGCGGCTGCCTGCTGCGGGCATGACCACGGCGGGCAGGGCTTCACGGCATCCGCCTCTGGCACGGCCACCCTCAGCGCCGGCCCTGGCCAGGTGCTGGCGCGCCTGCGCATCGGCCAGATGGACTGCCCCACTGAAGAAACCCTGATCCGCAAAAAGCTCGACGGGCTGGACGGCGTGCATGCGCTGGACTTCAACCTGATGCAGCGCGTGCTGACGGTGGTACACGCCGAAGGCGCGCTGGACCGCATCGTGGCCGCCATCAAGTCGCTGGACATGACGCCCGAGCCGCTTGCCGATGGCGCCCCCGGCACGCCCGCGCCCGGCGCCAAGCCGGTGAACTGGTGGCTGATTGGCGGTTCAGGCGTGTTGGCCGCCCTGTCCGAGCTCTCGCACTTTGCAAGCTGGCCGCTGGCCGTGACGGCGGCGCTGGCTGTCGCCGCGATTCTGGCGTGCGGCGTCAGCACCTATCGCAAGGGCTGGATCGCCGTGCGCAACGGCAACCTGAACATCAACGCGCTGATGAGCATCGCCGTCACCGGCGCGGTGCTGATCGGCCAGTGGCCCGAAGCCGCCATGGTGATGTTCCTGTTCAACGTAGCGGAGCTGATCGAAGCGCGTTCACTGGACCGCGCCCGCAACGCCATCCGTGGCCTGCTGGACCTGGCGCCCGAAACGGCCACCGTCCGACAGGCGGATGGCACGTGGCGGGACGTACCCGCCGCGCAATTGCAGGTGGGCGACGTCGTGCGCGTGCGCCCCGGCGAACGCATCGCGGCTGACGGCATCATCGTCAGCGGCAGCTCTACCGTAGACCAATCGCCCATCACCGGCGAAAGCCTGCCCGTGGAAAAAGCGCAGGACGACCCCGTCTTCGCCGCCACGGTGAACGCCGCCGGCTCGTTCGAATATCGCGTTACGGCTGCGGCCGGCAACACCACGCTGGCCCGCATCATCCACGCCGTGGAACAGGCGCAGGGCGCGCGCGCCCCCACCCAGCGCTTCATCGACCGCTTCTCGCGCATCTATACCCCCGCCGTGGTGGGCGTGGCCGTGCTGGTGGCCGTGGTGCCGCCGCTGCTGTGGGCGCAGCCCTGGTTTGACGCGATCTACCGCGCCTTGGCGCTGCTGATCATCGCCTGCCCGTGCGCGCTGGTGATCTCGACCCCCGTCAGCATCGTCAGCGGCCTGACCGCAGCGTCGCGGCGCGGCATTCTGGTCAAGGGCGGCGTATATCTGGAAGAAGGCCGCAACCTGAAATGGCTGGCGCTGGACAAGACCGGCACGCTAACGCACGGCAAGCCGGTGCAAACCGATCTGCAAGACTGGGACGTGTCCGACCCCCCCCGCCAGCCGGCTGCGTTGATCGCTGCTAGCTTGGCGGCCCGGTCCGACCACCCCGTGTCGCTCGCCGTGGCCAACGCCGCGCGCGAGGCCGGCAAGACCTTGCTGGAAGTCGGCGCCTTCACCGCCCTGCCCGGCCGCGGCGTCAGCGCAACGCTGGATGGCGTGACCTATCAATTGGGCAACCGCCGCCTGATGCGTGAACTTGGCGTGTCCACCGACAAACTGGAAGCCCGGCTGGACGAGCTGGAACGCCAAGGCAAAAGCGCCATCGCGCTGACCGACGGCACGCGCGTGCTGACGCTCGCCGCCGTAGCCGACACCGTCAAGCCCACCAGCGCCACCGCCATCGCCGACCTGCATGCGCTGGGCGTGCGCACGCTGATGCTGACGGGCGACAACACGCCCACGGCGCAAGCCATTGCCAAGCAGGTGGGTATTGACGAAGCGCGTGGCGATCAACTGCCCGAAGACAAGCTGGCCGCCATCGAAAGCAAGTTGGCGCCCCAAGGCAAAACCCAGGGCAAGGTCGGCATGGTGGGCGACGGCATCAACGACGCGCCTGCGCTGGCGCGCGCCGACATCGGCTTTGCGATGGGCGCGGCAGGCACCGGCACGGCGATCGAGACCGCCGACGTGGCCTTGATGGATGACGACCTGCGAAAAATTGGCACCTTCCTGCGCTTGTCGCGCGCCACGCACCGTGTGCTGATCCAGAACATCGTGCTGGCGCTGGGCATCAAGGTGGTGTTCCTGGCGCTTGCCATGACCGGCAACGCCACGCTGTGGATGGCGGTGTTCGCCGACGTGGGCGCCAGCCTGCTAGTGGTGGCCAACGGCCTGCGTCTGCTGCGCGGGGCAGATTGACGCAAGCTTTCAGGAATGAGACGGACGGGCCTTGTCAGCCCGTTTGTTCTTCCTGCGGCCAGTCGCGCAGCACGGGCGCATCCGGTGCGCCGGGGCCGACATCGCGCAGGTGCTCGTGTTGCAGCAGCGCCATGCGGTAAGCGTCACGATAGGCGCCGTTCGAGAAGAATTCTTCCTTCATCAGCCCTTCGATCTGAAAGCCGCAGCGCTCGTACACGTGCACGGCTGCGGTGTTGTCTTTGTCTACCACCAGATAGACCTTATGCATGTTCAGCACGCGGAATGCGTAGCCGACTGCGATGCGGGTTGCCGCCTTGGCGTAGCCCCGGCCCTGATAGCTGGGCGCGATGATGATCTGGAATTCGGCACGGCGGTGGATGTAGTCGATTTCCACCAGTTCCACCAGGCCGGCGGGTTGGCCGGTGTCGTGCTCGATGATGAAGCGCCGCTCGTTCTGATCGTGCAAGTGGCGGTCATAAAGGGCGACCAGTTCGTCGTAGGCCTCGTAAGGCTCTTCGAACCAATAACGCATGATGACGTCGTTGTTGTTGATCTTGTGCACAAAGTGCAGGTCGCCGCGCTCCAGGGGGCGTATTTTGATATCGGATATGACCGACATAGAAACCTCCGAAAGTGGCGTCATTGTATTCGAAGCCGCCCCAAAACGCCCGTCACATGGGAAATTCAGAATTTTCTTGAGTGTTTATGCGGGTCTTAGACTAGAAGACGCTGGAAAGCATTGGTATTGCTTGATCTAAAACTAAAGAATGTCTCAAAAGCGTAACGCCATACGTCGCTGAAACCGGCCGTCCGCTGATCAAACAAAACAGCGCGCCGCTATTGCTGATCCCGGCGTCGTCTCCAATAATTCCCGGACCCCTGAATCCACGGACTCAAGACCGAGAGGAAACGACATGCACATCCTGGTGGCTGGCTTCCAGCACGAGACCAATACCTTTGCGCCGTCCAAGGCGGGGTATGACAACTTTGTCCGCGGCGAGGGCTTTCCCGCCATGGTGCGCGGCGAAGCCATGCTGGCGCTGCGCTCGGTCAATATTCCAGCGGGCGGTTTCATCAACGCCATCCAGGCGCAAGGCCATACCGTGCACACGGTGATCTGGGCGGGCGCCAGCCCCTCGGCGCATGTCACGCGCGACGCCTTTGAGCGCATCGCGGGTGAAATCCTTGATGCGGCGCGCGCGGGCAAGTACGACGCCGTCTACCTGGACTTGCACGGCGCGATGGTCACCGAACACCTGGACGATGGCGAAGGCGAATTGCTGGCGCGCGTGCGGCAAATCGTGGGGCCTGACGTGCCGGTCGTGGCCAGCCTGGACCTGCACGCGAATGTCACTGCGCAGATGCTGCAAGAGGCCGACGCGCTGGCCGCCTTCCGCACCTATCCGCACGTGGACATGGCCGATACCGGCGAGCACGCGGCGCGGTTGCTGCTGGCCCGCATCGCCGCGGGCAAGCAATGGGCGCGCAGCGAACGCCGCCTGCCCTTCCTGATTCCGATCAACGGCATGTGCACGATGCTGCAACCGTCGCAAGGCGTGTACGACACGCTGGCGCAGCTGGAGCAAACGCCTGGGGTCGCGTCCATCTCGTTTGCGCCGGGTTTTCCGGCGGCGGATTTTCCGGAATGTGGTCCCGTGGTCTGGGCGTACGGCACCGATGCGGCGGCCGTGGAACAGGTCACCGAAACGCTGTACCGCCAGGTGTTGGAGTTGGAACCGCAGTGGTCGCCCGACTTTCTTGAACCCGCCGAAGCCGTGCGGCGCGCGCAGGCGCTGGCGGCCGGCGCATCCCGCCCTGTTGTGATTGCGGACACGCAAGACAACCCGGGCGCGGGTGGCGACGCCAACACCACAGGCATGCTGCGCGCGCTGGTCGAAGCCAATGCGCAGAACGCCGCGTTGGGCTTGTTCTACGACCCCGACGCCGTGCGCGCCGCCACTGCGGCCGGCATCGGCAGCACCGTCACGCTGCAACTGGGCGGGCAATCGGGCGTGCCGGGCGACTCCGCCTTTACCGGCGACTTCGTCGTCGAAACGCTATCGCCCGGCAAGCTGCGCTTTGACGGCCCGATGATGCATGGCATGGATGTGGACCTGGGCGCGGTCGCTGGCCTGCGGATTGGCGGCGTGCGCGTCGTGGTCAGCGCCAGCAAGGCGCAGATGCTGGACCGCAACCTGTTCCGCGTGGGCGGCGTGCAGCCAGAGGAAATGGGGATTTTGGTGGTGAAAAGCTCGGTGCATTTCCGTGCCGACTTCCAGCCCATCGCGCACGAAGTGCTGGTGGCCAAAGCGCCCGGGCCGATGCAGGCTGACCCGGCGGATCTGCCGTGGACGCGCTTGCAGCCGGGCATTCGCGTGCGTCCGCAAGGTCAGCCGTTCGAGGGCTGACGGGTTTGGCGTAAGCGTGGATTCCAGCGCTGTCAGGGATGGCCATAGCCTCTGCGACCTGCCCTGGGCTTTGACTCCGGGGCCGGCCGTGGCCCCGGATCACGTCTTACTTCAGCTTGCCCTGGGGGCTGACGAAGTCTTCCAGGGTCAGGCCTTTTTCCTTCAGGATGGCTTCCAGCAAGGGCTGCAACTTGCCTAAGCTTTCCTGCACCGTTTCGCGCACGGTGTCCACGACCACCTGCGTGCTGCGTTCGATTTCAATGTTGACGAAGTCGCCAACCTGCTTGTCCTCGAACACCGTCATGCGGCGGGTTTCGGGAATCAGCCAGACTTCAAACCAGCCTTCCGCCCGGTTCACTTCCGACACGGTCAGGCTCGCGCCGTTGATGGCGATATAGCCCTTGGCGAACACGTACTTGCGGAAGGGTTCGGGGATGCTGAAGCGCATCAGTCGGTTGGTGTCAGACGACTTCACCATCACCACTTCAGACGTGAAGTCCACATGGCCGGACAAGGGGTGGCCGCCGATCTCGGCGCCATCTTTCGCGGCGCGTTCGACGTTGGCGCGATCGCCTTCGGCATAGCTGCCCAGCGTGGTGATGGCCAGGCTTTGCAGCATGACATCAAACGTCGCCTGGTTGTCCGACAGCAGCTCGGTCACGGTCAGGCAGACGCCGTCCGTCGACACGCTGGCGCCGATGGCCAGATCAACGCAAAAACCAGGGGGAAAATCCAGCGTGAAGGTGCGCAGGCCTTCGCGATCCGCGATCTTCGCGATCGTCGCGGTGCCTTGAACAATACCGGTGAACATACGGTTCCTGAAAACGGGGCGGCAGGCCCCTGAAGCAAAACATCAACGTTAACCGATATTTTGCCAGGAGCCGCCCCGCTGGACGCGGGTGGCGAGCGCCACCCGGCGTGCCATCAATGACGGATGGCGATGGTCTTCAAGGTCGTGAAGCCGTACAGCGCCTCAAAGCCTTTTTCGCGGCCGTAGCCCGACTGGCGCGAACCGCCAAACGGCAGTTCCACGCCGCCGCCCGCGCCGTAGTTATTGATGAACACCTGGCCGGCGCGCAGCTTGCGAGCCAAGCGCATCTGACGGGCGCCGTCGCGCGTCCAGACGCCCGCAACCAAGCCGTACAGCGTGCCGTTGGCGATTTCCAGCGCCTCTTCCTCGGTGTCGAACACCATGGCGGCCAGCACTGGCCCGAACACTTCTTCCTGCGCCAGACGGCTGTTGGGCGGCACGTCGCGGAACAACACGGGCGGCTGGTAATAGCCCGCTTCCGGCGCGCCGTCCTTCAGCTTGCCGCGCGCAGCAACCTTCAGGCCTTCGGCTTCGGCTTCCGCCAGGAACCCGCGCACGCGGTCGTGTTGACGGCCACTGATCAGCGGACCGACGTCCAGGTCTTGCGCGGCCGGGCCCGTGACGGTGGCCGCGAAGGCTTCCGACAAGCGCTTGATCACCGTTTCGTAAACGCCACGCTGAATCAGCACGCGGCTGCCAGCCGAGCACGTCTGGCCGGCGTTCTGGATGATGGCGGCCAGCAGCACCGGCATGGCGGCGTCCAGGTCGGCATCGTCAAACACCACCTGGGGCGACTTGCCGCCCAGTTCCAACGTCACCGGCACATGGTTTTCGGCCGCCGCGTGGGCCACCATCTTGCCCGTCTGCGGCGAACCGGTGAACGAGATGTGGTCGATGCCCGGGTGCGCCGACAGCGCCGCGCCCGCTTCGTGGCCGTAACCGGTCACGATGTTCAACGCGCCCGCGGGCAGGCCCACTTCGGCGGCAATTTCGGCCAGCTTCAACAGCGACAAGCAGGCGTCTTCGGCAGGCTTGACCACGCAGGCATTGCCTGCGGCCAGCGCCGCGCCGACGCTGCGGCCGAAGATCTGCAACGGGTAGTTCCAGGGCACGATGTGGCCGGTCACGCCATGCGCTTCGCGCACGGTCAGCACGGTGAAGCCCGGGGTGTAGGGAATGGTCTCGCCGTGCAGCTTGTCGACAGCGCCGGCGTAGAACTCGAAGTAGCGCGCAACGGCGGCGGCATCCGCACGGGCCTGCTTGATGGGCTTGCCCGTATCGGCCGATTCCAGTTGCGCCAATTCCTCCTGGCGGTCCAGCAACGCGAAGGCGATACGCATCAGCAAACGGCTGCGCGCAGCCGGCGCCATCTGGCCCCACTCGCCTTCAAACGCCTGGCGGGCAGCCGTGACGGCGCGGTCGATATCCGCCTCGCCCGAGCGGGCGATCGACTCGAAGGGCTTGCCATCGGACGGGTTCAGGACGGGAATGGTTTCACCGGTGGCCGAGGCCACCCATTGGTTGGCGATAAAGTTCTTCTGAGTCACGATGTGCGGAGTAAAGTAGCGGCCGAATAGCCAGTTGCGGAAAAGGCGCCGACGCGCGCGCAGCCTCCCAGGCACGAAGCAAGGTGCCGGAAAGCGAAGTGTGTGCGGGTGCCCATAAGAGGGATTGCTGTGGGGATTTGTGTGATGTCTCCCGGCGTACCCGGCAGGCCGGTTACGCCGTCCGCGCGTCAAAGGCGCGGCTGATGTGGTTTGATGGCAAGTTACGGGAGCCCCCTATAACTTGTCAATTGAATTGACAGCTTTTGTCCTAAGCTTCGGGATATTTGGATATGAATACGGGTAATCCCTGATATTTCAGCCATTTACGACGACGCAGGGATTGTTCGGAAGACTGACAAGCCCGGTCCTATTGATGGACCGGCTTCAACTCACTAATAGAAGAGCGCGCCCCAATGAGCAATGTGCGTGACCCGCAGTTGGAATCCCTGCTGGAGGCAGCCGCCCGCCCCCGCCCCGAACTGGACGTGCTGGCCGAAGTGGCGTCGGGCCTGGGCTATGTGCGCGCGGAACGCTTTGCCGAGCGCGTGTATGAAAGCCTGTTCTACGCGATTGCCACCGGCAAGATCGCACCGGGCAACAAGCTGCCCACGGAACTGGAACTGGCCGCGTTGTTCGAGGTATCGCGCCCCGTGGTCCGGCAAGCGCTGGACCGGCTGCGCGAAGACCAATTGGTGGATTCCATTCGCGGCTCTGGCACGTATGTGCGCGCCAAGCCCGACCTGATGGGCGGCATGCCCGCCATCGACCCGGCACGCCGCGTCGGCCACATTCTGGAAGGCCTTGAACTGCGCATGGTGATTGAACCCGCATGCGCCTACCTGGCCGCCCTGCGCCGCAGCGCCGACGACCTGCGCGAAATGGACCGCATGCTGACCGGCTACGAAGAAGCCGACGCGTCAGGCGCCATCGCGCACCACCACGACTACGGCTTCCACCGCGCCATCGCCGCCGCCACCGGCAACCAGCGCTTTGTACAAGTGCTGAAATCGCTGGAATACGACGTCAGCCACGCCGTCAACGTCATGCGCCACCTGGTCCACAGCGAACCCTGGAAACGCACCCGCGCCGCCATTGACGAACACCGCCATATCTATCGGCTGATTCAGGAACAAGACGCCGACGGCGCGCGTAACGTCATGCGCGCGCACATTGAAAAGGCGAAGAGCCGGATGTTGAATAGCGGGTCGGAGGGGTAATCAGGCGGGGATGGATTCAAAGGGATTCAGGATCGGGAGATCGAACGGGAGGAAGTCGTTCACGTTACGTGTCACGACGACCATCCCGCCAAGTTTCGCAGTAGCCGCGATCATGGCGTCCTCGTTCAGCGTGTCAGACCGGCGATGCATCAATTGCGCCCACAGCCGAAACGCCTTCCCGGGCATCGGGAGCACGCTATAGGTGCCCTCGATAGCGCCCAACCAATGCGACAGCGCTTCGGCTTTGGCGGCATCCTGCATTCTGGTTCGCTCTATACCCATCTGAATCTCACCTAGCGTCACCGCGGACAGGTGCAACTGACTGTCATCCACGGATTCGAGCCAAGCGACTACCGCACCATGAGGCTTCGGCCTTCGCAGTTCCGAAATGACATTTGTGTCCAACAGGTACATAACCCCATCAGCGCCCCCCTAAAGCTGCCAATCGCCGCCCTTCGCCCCGCAGCGGCACCAAGTGTTCAGTCCGCGCAAAGTCGGTAAGCAAGAGCGCTTTGAGCGTTGACCGAGGCGCCATCAGTGCCGGTTTTGGTGCTACCGAGCCCATAACCGGCACTCTGACACGGCACCCGGTCATAAGTTGTGACGCGACGGATAAATCGTCGTCAACAAATTCTGAGTACTGCGCTTTAACGTCCTGCAAAAGCCAAATCTTCATAGGCTCCTCCATTTGAAGCGTTCAGGCAGTCTAGCCAGTTTCATCGAGCTTTGGCCGCTCCAGCGGGACATATAGGACGCATTCACTTCCACCAGGAGTTATGCCAGCTGCCCCCGTGGCCAACCCGTCCGCACGAGCAGGTATCATCTGCCCTTATCCCGGCGCCCGCCGGTCACGCCCCGGATGAATAGCCAGATTCGTAGCCAGATACGTAGCTAGACCGGGTTTTTGGAAGGCGGCGCCTTTGAGAACCGCATCAACAAACGGTCTACGCAGAACATGAAATTAGCCACCTGGAACGTGAACTCCCTGAAGGTGCGCCTGCCGCAAGTGCTGGACTGGCTGGCCGCCAATCCTGTCGACGTGCTGTGCATCCAGGAACTGAAGCTCACCGACGAAAACTTCCCGGAAGACGCTTTCAAGGAAGCCGGCTATCACGCCGTCTGGGCCGGTCAGAAGACGTATAACGGCGTCGCCATCATTTCGCGCGTGCCGGGCACGTCCATGGTGCGCAACATTCCCGGCTATGAAGACCCGCAGCAGCGTGTGCTGGCCTTGACTTTCCCCAGCCCCGAAGGCGATGTGCGCGTGGTGTGCGCGTATTGCCCCAACGGGCAGTCGCTGGATTCCGACAAGTACGTCTACAAGCTGGCGTGGTTCGACGCCATGCGCAATTGGCTGGCCGACGAGATCAAGCAGTACCCGCGTCTGGCCGTGCTGGGCGACTACAACGTGGCGCCCGCCGACGAAGACGTGCACAACCCCGAAAAATGGGAAGGCCAGGTGCTGGTGTCCGAACCGGAACGCGCCGCCTTGCAAGGCCTGATCGACCTGGGCCTGACCGATTCCTTCCGTCTGTTCGAGCAGCCCGAAAAGTCGTTTTCTTGGTGGGACTACCGCCAATTCGCCTTCCGCCGCAACGCTGGCCTGCGGATCGACCACGTCCTGCTGTCGGCCCCCTTGGTCAAGCGCTGCGTCGCCTGCGTGATCGACAAGGAACCGCGCCGCAACGAGCAGCCGTCGGACCACGCGCCTGTCGTCGCCACCTTGGAATTCGTCTGAAAATTTTTGCCTGGCGCCGTATTGCACGGCGCTTTAAAGTTCAGGTATAGTTTTGCTCTTGCTTCAATGGGGCGGTAGCTCAGCTGGGAGAGCGTCGCGTTCGCAATGCGAAGGTCGGGAGTTCGATCCTCCTCCGCTCCACCAAATTCCAGACAAGAAAGCCTTGGACACCACAACGTGTTCCAAGGCTTTTTTGTTTTCCGGGCGGTCTGCGGGGATGGGGGTTGCAGGCCGGATTTACACCGCGTCCTTATCCAGCCGCCGCACCGCCGCGCTCAGCGTCGAAAAATCAAACTCCCGAATACCGCGCCGCGCCAGGCGCATGAGCACCGTGACGACCACCGGCACAAACGCCGCCAGCAGGAACGATTCCAGCAGGAACGTGGGTTTGTCGCCCGGGGCCGGGAAGAAGAACAGCCCTGCCGCCAGCCCCGCGACGGTCGCCGTCGTTGCCGTCACGCCATCGTGCTTGCGGCTGAACAGGCCATAGAACACGGGGAACGCGGCGGCGGAGCACAGCAGGTCGGCCAGCAGGAACAGGTACAGCACGCTGTAGCCTTGCGAGGCCACAATCATCACCGGAATCGCCAGCAGCAAGACCGCCCAGCGGGCCAGGCGCTTCATGTCCATGCCGTTGGCGTTGGGCATCAGCCGGCGCATGTCGACGGCGACGATGCTCGATACGGCGCTGATTGCCGTGTCGGCCGTGCTCATCACCAGCGACAGGCCCAGCGGGATCAACGCAATCACGAACCACGCGGGCGCGTGCGGCATGATGACGCTGAACAGTGCGATGGAACTGTCACCCTCCGGCGCCAGGCCCACGAATGCCAGGCCGAACAGGCCCATCAGGAAGATGAACGGTGCGGCCAGAATGCCGCCCAGCAGAAAACCATTGCGCATCGACCGGGCATCTTTTGCGGCATAAATGCGCTGCCAGTTGCCCTGGTGAAAGATGCCGGTCAGCAAGATGGCCACGAAGAAAGTCAGGCCGGCTTTCACGCCCACGGGGTCGGTCAGGTCCAGCAATTGTGGCGCGCGCGCTTGCAGGGCTTCGATGGTGGGCAGCGCACCACCCGCAGCTTGCCAGCCGACCACGCACAAGATCACCAGCAACGGCACGATGACCATCATCTGCACCTGATCGGTGAAGATCGACGAGCGCAGCCCGCCGTAGGTGGTGTAGAGCAGCGTCGTGCCCATCACGATGGCGGCGGTGGCCCACAGCGGCACGGGCGCCAGCATGGTGACCAGTTTTGCAATCGCCGTCACCTCGGCCGACAAGGCGATGAACAGGTAGAACAGCATGATGAACAGCGCCAGCCCGTACATCGGGCGGCCGTAGCGCGCCATCAGGAATTCAGTCAGCGTATGCCCATGCGGAATCAGTTCACGCATGCGCCGGCCCAGCGGAATCATGACCAGACGCGGTGACATCGAGCCCAGCGCGTAGCCGATCACTGCGGCCAGTCCGCCCCAGGTTGCGGCCTGCGCGGGCGAGAACAGAATCCATGCGCCCAGCGTTGACGCCATCAACGTCAGGATGGTGCCGAACGCGCCCTGGCTGTTGCGGGCCACGATGTAGTCTTCCAGCGAGCCGCGCTTGCGCCGGGTGTACAGGACGCTGGCGACGGCGAAGCCGCCCGAGAACAGCAGCAGCCACATCAAGGCGGTGGATTGGGTCAGCATGAAGTCGGTCCTCCCTGGTCCGGCGGACAGCCGGACGCGCAGCGCAGCGGCCCGTCCGGTAACAGGGGCCGCTGATGAATAAAAGTCTAGGGAGGGCGCACGAACCGTGCGATGTCCTTCCCTTCGCCGGCATTACCCGGATCAGGTTCAAAGGGTTACCGCAATGAAGCGGAATCTCAGCCCAACAGGGCTCCCCCAGGAATTGACCGCAAGAGTAGGAGAGCGGCGCGTCAATGTCAACGCGTGGAATGTGCTAAGTTCGCCCGCTTGCGGCACCCGATTGCATGCGTGCCGGTGAAACCGACGAGCCGATCATGTCCCTTGCACACCCCGCCCCTGCCCTGAACGAACAACTGGTGATTGTCACGGGCGGCGCCCGTGGACTGGGCGCGCACATCGCGCGCGCGTTTCTGCGTGAAGGCGCGCGCGTGGTCATCAACTACCTGAACAGCGCTGACGCCGCGCAGGCGCTGGCCGCCACCGCACCGGGCCGCGCGCTGGCTATCCAGGCCGATGTGCGTGATGCGCAGGCGGTGCAGGCGTTGGTAGCGCAGGCGCAAAGCCACTTCGGCATGCCGGTCACCACCGTGGTCAACAACGCGCTGCCCGCGTTCCAGTTCAATGGCGACGCCCGCCCGCATGCGGACACGTTGACGTGGGACAACCTGAATCAGCAGATCGAAGGTAGCGTGCGCGGCGCGTTGAACACGACTCAGGCGGCGCTGCCCGGCATGCGTGAGGCCGGGGTCGGACGCATCATCAACATCGGCACGAACCTGGTCCAGAACCCGGTCGTGCCGTATCACGATTACACCGCCGCCAAGGCTGCGCTGCTGTCGTTCACGCGGACCTTGTCGCATGACCTCGGGCCCCATGGCATCACGGTCAACATGGTGTCGGGCGGCCTGCTGCGCACCACCGACGCGTCGGCTGCAACGCCCGAAGCGGTGTTCGATTTGATTGCCGCCAGCACGCCGCTGCGCACCGTCACCACGCCCGAACAGTTCGCCGACGCCGTGCTGTTTTTTGCCAGCCCTTGGTCGCGCAGCGTCACCGGCCAGAACCTGGTCGTCGACGGCGGCCTCGTGAAGAACTAAGCGCCATGCTGCATCTGAACCTGTTCATCTTTGGCTGCGGCCACCACCGCGCGGCGTGGCGCCATCCCGATTCGGCGGCCGAACGGCTGGGCGACATCAGCTACTACGAGTCGCTGGCGCGCACGGCCGAACGCGGCAAGCTGGACGCCATTTTCTTTGCGGATGGGCAGTCGATGGACAACATCGGCGACGGCCCGCGCTGGTATCTGGAACCGCTGACGACCATGGCCGCCATCGCGCGCGCCACCACGCACATCGGCCTGATCAGCACCGTGTCCAGCACCTTCTTCACGCCCTTTCACGCGGCGCGCATGGTGGCGTCGCTGGATCACATCTCGGACGGCCGCATGGGCTGGAACGTGGTCACCTCGATGTTCGACGCCGAGGCCCGCAACCATGGCTATGAAGCCATGCCCGGCCATGAATGGCGCTATGCGCGCGCTGAAGAATTCGTCGACGTCGCGTTGCGCTTGTTCGACTCCTGGCACGACGATGCGCTGGCCATCGACCGCAACGGCGTCTATGGCGTGCCCGAACGCGTGCAAGCCATCCATCACCATGGCGAGCATTTTCTGGTCGACGGCCCGCTGACGGTGCCGCGCCCGCCGCAGGGCCATCCGGTGCTGTTCCAGGCCGGCGCATCGGACCAGGGCCGCGACTTGGCCGCCCGGCGCGCGGAAGCGATCTATGCGGTCGCCTACGACCTGCCCGCCGCGCAGTCCTATTACCGCGACATCAAACAACGCGTGCTTGCGGCCGGCCGCAGCGCGTTTGTGCCGATCATGCCGGGGCTGGTCACGTATGTGGGGTCCACCGAGGCCGAGGCCCGCGCCAAGCAACGCGAGCTGGACGTACTGCTGCCCAGCGATGCGTCGCTGCGCCAGCTTGGCACCTTTGTGCTTCAGGATTGCAGCGCGTGGGAGCTGGATGCGCCCGTGCCGCCACTGCCGCCCCTTGAAGATTTCAAGGGGCCCAAAGGCCGGTACGGCACCATTCTGCGGATCATCGAAACCGAACAACCCACCGTACGCCAGCTACTTGGCCGACTGGCGGCGGGCGGTGGCCATTGCACGATGGTCGGCACGCCAGAGCAGATCGCGGACAAGATGGAACACTGGTTCAGAAACGAAGGCGCCGACGGCTTCAACCTGATGCCACCGTCTCTGCCCAGCGGCATCGACGACTTTGTGGAACAAGTGATTCCCGTGCTGCAACGTCGCGGGCTGTTCCGCACTGAGTACGAACATCGCACGCTGCGCGGTCATCTTGGGCTGGAAAGACCTGGCCGGTAATACCTTGCGCAGCGCGCCATAGGGGCGACGGCACCGTTACGTTCTTGAAAGTTACGGGCTGCCGTAGCGGCATCTCCAGCGCCCCCGAGTTGCGCGAACGCGCGTGCACGGCAGCTGAACGACCCTTCAGGGCCTTCATCGCAACGAAATGATAGACACAATTTATCAATTTGTACGAAAGAGGCCCTGCTCAAATTCACCCTTCAAATCGTGACCCTCCCTGCATTAGCGATTAACGCCCGTTCATCTCTCTAAAGAACTGTTGTTATCTCGCAATAAATCGGAGGTTTTCATATGTGTCTCAAGTAACTGAATCTTAGCCATTAAGGAAGGAGTCAGGGGTAAGCCATCGGAATACGACCCCAATTTGTATATTCCGAACCATTATGTAGTTTTCAGTTTCATGTATTCCGGCGGTGTTCCCTATTGTGGACACCAGGGCTGCTTTCGCAATGCTGAAAGCAGGCAATACAAGCCTTAGAACCGGATGTGGATATGAAACTAACGAAAACTTTGCTCGTAGGCGCGATTCTGGCTGGCATGGCCGGTGCGGCCCAAGCTGAAACGTCTGTCACCCTGTACGGCATTGTCGATCTGGGCCTGACCTATCAACGTGGCAAGGTTGGCACCACGGACGCAAACCGTGGCGTAAACGGCGGCGACTATTCCTCCCGGATCGGCATGAACGACGGCATCCAGAACGGTTCCCGTTTTGGCCTGCGCGGAACGGAAGACCTGGGCGATGGCCTGTCGGCTGTCTTCACGTTGGAAAGCGGCTTCACCGCCAATAATGGCAACCGTTCGCAAGGCGACCGCCTGTTCGGCCGTCAAGCCACCGTCGGCCTGAACAGCGAGCAGTTCGGTCTGCTGGAACTGGGCCGCCAAACCAACATCGCGTCCAAGTACTTCGGCGACATTGATCCGTTCTCGCTCGACTACCTGAACGCCAACATGGGTATGGCTTTCAGCGCGGCCAACACGGTCCGCTACGACAACATGGTCATGTACCAGACCCCGGTCTGGAGCGGCTTCCAAGGCGGCGTGGGCTATTCGTTCTCGACCGATGACGTCGAAGGCCCGACCGGCTTCAAGACCAAGGAAAACAACCGCGCCTGGACGGCCGGCGTGCGTTACGACAACGGCCCGCTGAAGGTGGCCTTGTCCTATGACGTGCAATACCGCAAGCCGAACCAGCCGCAACCGCAGCAGTTCATTATCGGCGCCGCCTACGACTTCGAAGTGGTCAAGCTGTCGCTGGCTTATGGCCGTTCCGAAGACGGCGTTTTCGCCGGCCAGGATTTCTCGTTGATGGGCGGCCGCCAGCAAGCAGGCGGCCCGGCCAACGGCCAGGGCTTCACGAATGGCCGCTTCACGTGGGACGGCCTGCGCATCAACTCATACATGGTCGGCGTAAGCGCCCCCATCGGCGCCGCCAGCAACGTCTTCGCGTCGTGGCAGCGTGCTGATCCGAACAAGAACCTGTACGCCATGGACATCTACAGCCTGGGCTACACGTATGATCTGTCCAAGCGGACCAACCTGTACGCTCTGGCGTCCTACGCCGATGGCGCCGCCTTCATCAACGGTGACAAGATGAGCACGGTTGGCGTCGGCATCCGCCATCGCTTCTAAGCAGGCTGCGGGCCGCCCCAACTGAGCAGAGTCGGGGCGCCCTTGACGACTTAAGCCACCCGGAAACGGGTGGCTTTTTTTATGTGTGGATTTTTTTACCCCGCCAGAGCGGCGGGTGGGGCGTGCTTGGCGGAGGCGGCTTGCGGACGCGCTTTCGGGGCGACCAGGGCTGCGCGTGTACGGGTGCCCGCCTTACGAGTGGCAATCCAGTCGTACAACAGCACGCCGGGGTGGCGCAACAGCACGGCGCCAGCGGCAGCCGCAATGATCAAGGCACTGCTCAGGGTCAGCCAGGACATTCGGGCGCCCTCCTACAAAAACAGCCCGGACTCGTCCCGGGTCAACAACTCGCGTGGGAAATACCCGCTTTTGACTCTTTTGAGGCGCGCTTTTGCGGCGCTCAAAAATGAAATGTACTCCACATTACATGACGAAACGGGGTAAAACCCTGTCATGTCCATGCCATGGAAACCGGGAGAAACAGGTGATGAGCGATTCGGCCGATCCGATGCCGCGCGCCCTGACCACCAAGGGCGAAGCCAGGCGGCTGCGGCTGCTTGAAGTGGCCAGTCAGTTGTTACTGGAACTTGGGTACGCACAAACGTCCATCCAACGCATCGTGCAGCAGGCTGGCGGGTCCGCCGCCACGGCGTATCAGCTGTTTGGCAGCAAGGAAGGCATGCTGGCTGCCGTGCTGCAATTCGAGTTGGACAACTTGCGGGCCGCCGTGTTCCTGAAGGCGCCGCCCGGCCAGGCGGTGGGGCCGGCGCTGCAGCAGTTGGCGGTACGGCTCTTGACCTATGCGGTTCAACCCAAATCGGCCGCGCTGCACCGGCTGCTGGTGTCGGAATGCCATCGCATGCCGCAGTTGGCGGCGTCGCTGCAACAGGCCGTCGACACGCAAATTCATGCGCCGCTGGAACAGTGCCTGCGCGCCGCGTGCGAACAAGGCGAACTGAAGATTGACGATCCGCGCCAGGCGGCGCTGACGCTCGGCAACCTGATCAACGGCATTGCGTTCCACGCGCGGCTGGTCGGCGGCTATGCCGACGGGCCGCCCGCCGAAGCGCTGGCGACCTGTCATTACGGCATTGATACGTTGCTGCGCGCGTATCAGGTTTAAGGCCGAATCCGGCGGGAGAAGGCAAGCGGGTCGTCACCCGGCGGGGCCTGATGGCCAATCGATGCCCGCGCTCGCAGCACGTCCAGCGGGACGCTGGTATCTAGTCCGCCCTGGTCGTACAGGTACTCGGGCAGATAGCCCGACAGCAGGATGCGTAAGTCCAACGGCAGGCCCGGCACGATGGCGTTGACCATGCGGTAGACCAATGTCGTGCAGTTGGCCGTAACCGTGTGATAGAAGCGCGGCGTCGTCACCAGCGCGTTGGCGGTGTTGACGTAGGACAGAAACAGCTCGCGCATCGCGCGCTCCGGCATGTGCACCGGGTACAAATACACGCTTTCCCCGCGAGGTCCGGCGCGCACATACAGGATGTCGCGCTCTTCGGCCGCCACCACGCTCAATTCGAACTGTTTGAAGAAGCCGCCGATCTCGGAGAATTGTTCGCCGCGTTCCTTGCGGATCTCAACCGAGAACACCACGTGCCGCCCGTCGGAAAAACCGAAGGAGACGAGCGTGTGCGCAATGGCCGGGCCCGCCCAGTAAGACAGCGCCATGTCCACGGACACGAGCTTGTCCAGATCGTATTGCCGCGTTTCCCAGCGGGCGGTGTAGTCGGTGTCCGTGCGCCAATCGAAATTGCGCACGTTCTCGAGCGTGACCGTCGAACCTTGCACCGTGCCGCGCAGCATCTTCGCCACGTCGTCGGCCCAGATGCGGTCATTCGACGGCGCAAGCGTTTGCCACCAGCCGGCCAGCAGGACCAGCCCGATCAGATACGCCCACCCTGCCCGCCGCCACGGCCCCGCGCGCCACAACGCCACCGCCGCGCCCAGGCATAGCGCGGCCCACACAGTGGCCGCCGCCCCCTTGCCCCACACGCCGCCCGGCGCCTGATACCACAGCGCAAGACAACCCCAGAGTGCAGACATGGTCACCAGCAGCGTGACCAGCACGCGCCCCACCCCCACCAGCCCCCGACGCAAGCGTCCAGCGCGGCGCACCGGCTTATCCACCAACATGCTTGCCCACAATTTCCAGCACGCCGTTGATGACGAATTGAACCCCCATGCACACCAGCAAAAAGCCCATGACGCGCGAAATGGCTTCCACGCCGCTTTGCCCGATCACCGCCACGATGCGGCCCGCCGAACGCAGGCAGATCCAGAACAGCACGCCCAGCAAGGCGAACACGATGATGGGCGTTACCGCCACCACCCAAGTCGGATACTGTGGCGTGATCGCGCCATCAACCGAGGCCGCCCCGCTGATGATCATGGCGATGGTGCCTGGCCCCGCCGTTCCAGGCAGCGCCAGCGGCACGAACGCGATGTTCGGCGTGTCGCGCGCCTTGGCGTCGGCGGCCGCTTCCGCCGCCAGCGAGCGCGGTTCGGCAGGCGGGAACAGCATGCTGAAACCGATGCTGACCACGATCAGGCCACCCGCAATGCGCAAGCCCGGAATCGAAATGCCGAACGTATGCATGATCCACGCACCCGCGTAGTAGGTCACCAACATGATGCCGACCACGTAATACGCCGCCTGCGTCACCTGGCGTTCGCGCTCTTTATAAGGAATCTGCGCGCCGAGCGACAGCAGCAGCGTCATCGAGGTCAGCGGGTTGGCCAAGGGCAGCATCAGCGCCAGCCCAAGGCTGGTGAGTTTGGCGAGTTGGATCAGATCGTCAATCATGGGGCTCATAAAAAAAGGGAGGCGGCCCATTTACCTGACGGGCCGCTTGCCTGGTTCAACGTTCAATCGTGTAATGCCCTCTACCTTACACATTTCCCGGTGCCTATTGACCCCGACTCCCAAGCTCTTGCTCGGCGGCCTGCTCATTTTGCTGCCCCTGGCCTCGCCCGCGCTTGCCGCCGGGATGAATTGCGCCCAAGCCAAAACGCCGACCGAACTGGCCATTTGCGCCAACGCCGACCTGCTTCGTCAAGACAGTGATTTGTCGGACGCTTACGCCAAGCTTGGCGCTGCGCGGCCGGACGGGCGCGCCGCGCTGCGCGACGAACAACGCGACTGGCTGCGCACGCGCAACCGCTGCGGCGGCAACACCGACTGCATCCGCGAACAAACCCTGCTGCGCCTGAGCGCCTTGCAGGATGGTTTGCGCCGTGCCAACGCCTATGTGCCGGACGAGACCGACCGGCAGGCGCTTGAAGATTTGCGCCAGGCCGTACAAACCGCGAGCCAGACGGATGCCGAGTTTCCGCTGGAGTCCACCTTGGCCGCGCTGTCGGTGAAAACCGGCAAGACGCGCTTCGACAATGTTCGAAGTGACGATGATGATGAAGCCAAATTTCCCACCAAACGCCCCCACGGCGTATCGCAAGATGAATGGGCGGCGCTGCTGGCCTCCGGCATCGAGTCAGGCGGCGAGAACGGCGTGGCGTCCTACACCTTGATGGATCTGGACGGCGACGGCCTGCGCGACGTGGTGATCGACTCCTACACCGGCGGCACGGGCCTGTTCTCGGACGTCAGCGCCCTGCGCCGCGACAAAGGCAAATTCACCGCTACCGCAGGCGACGGCAACAACGAATCCGCCTCCGGCCTGTACACGCTGAATGGACGCGGCTCCAACCAGGCGGCTGACTGGATCACGCTGCGCGGACGCGTCTACGCGGCCTATCGCAACAGCCGGTTCGGCGCGGACGATGTCTACCTGCTGCGCCCCTTCCGTGACCCCGGCGACGCCCCCACGCTGACCGTGCGTTACCGCTATCAGCTAAGCATTCCCAAACAGCAGAAGCGCGCCGACAAAGAACCGGCCCGCACGCTGGACGACACCTTGCACGCCGCGCTCACGCAAGCGTTGACGCGCATTGATCCTGAAACCGCGCAAGGGCCCGCCGCCGCCCGCGAGCCGGGCTCTCCCGCCCGCCCGCTCTGCCCCATCCCTGCGGGCGTCAAAGCGGATGATCAGGATGCCTACTACCACTACGGCTCGGGACATTATTCGATCGAGATCGTCGCTGACTTTCCTGTGCAGGTGGGCGCCCGCTGCCATCTCGGGCGGCTGATCGACTGGTTCGGCAGCTACGACGCGAAGTCGGGTCTGTCGGCCTTGATGTGGTTGCGCGATCCGGAACCCAACGGTAAAGAAGACGAGTTCCAGGTAGAAGGCAGGCGCCACGCCGTCCGCCTTGAAACGTCGTTGCGGCCGATGTTCAGCGGCGACTGATCGCGCCATCACGCGGCTTTCAGCACGTGCGGCCGGCGCCATAGCGCGCCCACCGGCAACAGCATGCACGCCGCCGCCAGCCACGCGTTCATCTGCAAGCCCAGCGCATCCACGCTGGCCGCGCCCAAGAAGGAACCCGCCGCAATCGCCAGGTTGAACATCGCCACGAAAAAAGCCGTGGCGGCGTCCACCGCGTCAGGCGCCGCCCGCAGCATCCAGATCTGAAGCGACACCGACACGCCGCCATACGCCAGCCCCCACACCACCAACAACAGCGCGCTGGCCGGCGGCCAATGGCCCAGCCCGCCCAGCAGGGCCAGGATCAGCAGCAAGGTGACGGCAATTGTCATCAAAACGGCGGCGGGACGGCGTGCAGCGGCGGAACCAGCCAGAAAATTTCCCGCCACACCCGCCACGCCATACGCGAACAACAACAGGCCTATCCATTGCTGACCAAACCCCGCCTGCGTTTGCAGCATCGGCCGCACAAAGGTGTAGGCCATGAAATGGCCCGCCACCATGAACAAGGTGATCAGCAAGCCCCGCCGCAACGCCGGATTCGAAAGCAGCCCGGCCAGTTCGCGCGCCGATAAGCCGCGCGGTGCGGGCAGCGGCGGCAAGGCCAGCCAGATCAGCACGAGCACGGCTGCGCACAACACCGCCATCGTCCCAAACGCGGCGCGCCACCCTGCCAGTTCACCAATGAAGGCGCCCAGCGGCACGCCCAGCACCGAGGCCACCGCAACCCCGCCAAAGATGATGGCGGTGGCCGCACCCACCGCGTGCGGGGCAACGAGTCTGCCCGCCAGCCCGCCCGCGATCGCCCAAATGCCGCCGATGCAAATGCCCACCAGCACGCGCGCGCCCAACAACCACGGCATGGACGGCGCCAGCGCGCTGGCCAGATTCGCCCCCATCAGCAAGGCCAGCAGCCCGCAAAGCAGCCAACGGCTATCGGTGCCCTTGGGCCGGATGACGATCAGCGGCGCAAACAAGGCCGCCAGAATGGCCGGCACGAAAAGCATCCAACCGCCCTCGCCCACCGATACATTCAATTCGTGCGTGATCGGCACCAGCAAGCCCACCGGCAGCATTTCGGTGGTGACCACGCTGAAGGTGGCCAGCCCCACGGCGGTGACGCCCAACCAGGCGCGCAGGGAAGTTGAAGCCGAATCCGGTCTGCCGGCTTGCGGGGTAGAGGTTTGGGTCATCGTGCGTTGCGTTCCAGAAAAGCCCCATTGCGGGGCCGACCCTTATGCAGTCTACTGTTTCCAATTTGCAGATAAAGCAGGCAACAAGCGCAATACAAGGGACGAACCGTGGACAATCTTTCGTGAACAACCCGCCCCCGCTTCAACGGCTCGATCACATCGGCGACGTGCTCGCCTTCGTGCGCGTGGCCGACGCGCAGAGCTTCACCGCGGCCGCTGAAAAACTGAGCCTGTCCCGATCCGCCATCGGCAAGTGCATTGCCCGTCTGGAGCAAAGCCTGGGCGTGCGGCTGTTTCATCGCAGCACGCGCAGCGTCAGCCTGAGCGACGACGGCCGACTCTTCTACGAGCACGCGCAACGCATCTTGTCCGAGGTGGACAACGCCACCGACGCCATGGCCAGCCGGCAGCAGGCGCCGCGTGGCCGCTTGCGCATCGACCTGCCTGTCTCGTTGGGCCGCTTGCATGTGATGCCGCTGGTGCGCAGCTACTTGCGGCGTTGGCCGGACGTGGACGCGGACATCAGTTTCTCGGACGACTACTCCGATCTGGTGCGCGACGGCATCGATGTCGCCATCCGCATTGGCGGCGAAGCAGACAGCCGGTTGGTGCGGCGCGTGCTGGCGCCCCACCGGCTGATCACCTGCGCTGCGCCCGATTATCTGCATCGCTACGGCGCGCCCGCCACCCTCGACGCGCTGGCCCAGCACCAGACGCTGGTCTTCACGCATACCGGGCAACCAGTGCCATGGCGCTTTACCGTTCAGGGACAGGAACGCCAGGTGCCAGTGGCGGGCCGGCTACGGGTGGGCCACACCGAGGCGTTGCGCGACGCGGCCGTGGCCGGCGACGGCATTGCGCAATTGGGCGCGTTCCTGGTGGCCGACGACTTGCGCGCCGGCCGCCTGGCCCCCGTGCTGGAATCCGTGGCGGGCGCGGGCGCGCCGGTGTATGCGGTGTATCCGCATCGGCGGCATCTATCGCCTAAAGTGCGCGTGCTGATCGATGACATCGCCGCTGCCTGGAACACCGACCTGCCGTGGCGCCCGTACGCGTAACCGATGCGAGGCATGCAACCGATGCCACCTATGCAATCAATGCAACCCATGCCACCGATGCAATGAATGCAACCTGTGCAACCCATGCTTCACCAGCCCATTTTTTTGCATCACCCTTCCTGATTATCAATATCCATTAAACTGATGCAATTACCGCGACGGGCCGCGCTGCCTAGCATACAAGCGCCCGTCATCTGCGGCCGAGCCCGCAGCGCACTGACTTTGTGACCCGGAGTTTTCCCTTGAGCGACCTCTATCATTTCAGCCGTGGCACCTCGCCGCTGCTGATTTCCATTCCCCATCTCGGCAGCCAGATTCCCGATGCGCAACGCGCACAGATGACGCCGCTGGGCCTGCAATCCGGCGATACCGACTGGCATCTGGACACGCTGTACCAATTTGCCCAGGCGCTGGGCGCGTCCGTGCTTGGCGCGCGCTATTCGCGTTATGTGGTGGACCTGAACCGCCCGCCCAACGACGAAAGCCTGTACCCCGGCCAGACCAAGACCGGCCTGTGCCCCACGCAAACGTTCCGCGGCGACGCGCTCTATCAGAACGACGCCGTGCTGACGGACGCCGAGCGCGCGCACCGCCTGCAAACGTACTGGCAGCCCTATCACGCCAAGCTGCGCGAAGAACTCGACCGCATCAAGGCCGAACATGGCACGGTGCTGCTGTGGGAAGCGCATTCGATCGCGAGCGTGCTGCCGCGTCTGTTCGACGGCAAGCTGCCCGACCTGAACATCGGCACGTCCGATGGCGCGGCGTGTGCGCCCGACATCCTGGCCGCCGTACGCGAACAACTGGACGGCTGCGCGGACTACACCTGGGCCATCAACGGCCGCTTCAAGGGCGGCTACATCACGCGCCAATACGGCTCGCCGGCCGACAACATCCACGCCATCCAGCTGGAAATGTGCCAGTCCACCTACATGGACGAAACGCATCCCTATGGCTACCGCGCCGATCTGGCTGGCAAGGTCATTCCTGTCGTTGAAGGCATGGTGCAAGCCGCGCTGCGCCAAACCACGGCGCGTCAGCGCTAAGCAACACGCGCCCCCCGCAGCACGCCCCACCCTAAGCCCCCCTTCAGGACACCGTCAGGCGATGAACCGTTTTTCCTTCAGCACGACGGAAAACTATCCGGAATGGAGCCTGCTGCTGACCTGGGTGGCGGTGGTGGAAGCCGCGTCGGTATCCGGCGCGGCGCGGCTCTTGGGCTTGTCGCAAGCGGCGGTATCGCAGCGCGTGAAGCAGCTTGAGGCCGCGATGTCGACCGAACTGCTTGACCGCAGCACCCGCCCCGCGCGGCCCACGCCCGCAGGCGAACTGCTGTTCGACCATGCCGCGCGCCTGCTCGCGCAAGCGGGCGACATGACGGAAAGCGTGCGCAACCTGAGCCGCGCCAAGCGCAACATCGTGCGCTTTGGCTGCGTGGATTCCTTTGCGGGTACGTTGGGGCCAACGCTGATCCACGGCCTGTCGGGCGCATCGCGCCAGATCCGGCTGTGGTCGGGCATCACGCCCGTGCTGGACAAGCAGCTGGAAGACCGGCAGCTCGATCTGGTCGTGACCACCAGCGCAGTCGCGGGCAAGCCCACCATCAAGAAGTACAGTTTGTTCAGCGAACCCTATGTGCTGATCGTGCCGCGGTCGATGGACATGTCGGCCATCACCACGCTGAAGGAACTGGGCAAGCGCACGCAGTTCATTCGCTATAGCGCCCGTTCGTTCATCGGCGCCGAGATCGACCGTCTGATCGAATCACACGATGTGATGATCGAACGCACTTTTGAATTCGACAACACCGACCCGCTGCTCAGCTTGGTTACTGGCGGCATCGGCTTTGCGATCAGCACGCCGCTGTGCATCTGGCAGTCGCGCCATTTTGTGGACCAGCTGCGCGTGTTGCCGCTGGGGCCGTACCTGGGCGTGACCCGCGCGGATGACCCCAGCCTGTCGCGCACCTTGTATCTGGCCGCGCGTCAGCAGGAAGTGGGCAAGCTGCCCACCGAAGCGCGCGACGTGATCCTGATGGCGGTAGAACGCCTGATTCAGAAAGACATCGCGCCGGCGCTCGGGCTGCCGCCTGCCACGCTGTGGCGCAGCATGCGGCGTTAAGCCCGCGTTACAGCGACGCGGCCAGCGCGGGCACGGCGTCGAACAAGTCGCCCACCAAGCCGTAGTCCGCCACGCCAAAGATCGGCGCATCGCCGTCTTTATTGATGGCGACGATGGTCTTGGAATCTTTCATGCCGGCCAGATGCTGGATGGCGCCTGAAATACCCACGGCCACGTAGAGTTCCGGCGCAACGATCTTGCCGGTTTGCCCCACCTGCCAATCATTGGGCGCATAGCCCGCATCCACCGCCGCGCGCGAGGCGCCGAGTGCCGCCCCCAGCTTTTCAGCCAACGGGTCCAGCAGCTTGAAATTGTCGGCGCTGCCCAGACCCCGGCCGCCTGACACCACCACGCGCGCACCGCCCAATTCCGGGCGTTCGGACACGGCGATCTCGCGGCGCTTGAAGCGCGCCAGGCCCATATCGGCCACCGCCGCAACGGATTCCACCGCCGCGCTGCCGCCTTCGGCCGGCACGGCATCGAACGCCGTCGGGCGGATCGTCGCCACTACCACCGGGTAACCGCTCTTGACCGTGGCGATGGCGTTGCCCGCATAGATGGGGCGCTTGAACGTGTCGGGCGCCAACACCTCGATCACGTCAGACACCTGCGCCACGTCCAGCAGCGCGGCGATGCGCGGGGCCACGCTCTTGCCCTGCGTGGTGGCGGCCAGGAACAGATGCGAGTAAGGCGCGGCGACGGCCACGGCCTGCGCGGCCAGGTTCTCGGCCAGCCCTTCGCCCAGATGCGGCGCATCCGCCCACAGCACTTTCTCCACGCCCGGTGTACGGGCCRCAGCATCCGCCACGGCTTGCGCATCCGCGCCCGCCACCAACACATGAATGGGCGCGCCCAGTTTGCCGGCAGCGGCAATGGCGTTGCGCGTTGCGCTGTTCAGGGCGCGGTTGGCGTGTTCGGCAATAACCAAGACCGTCATCAGATCACCTTCGCTTCGTTCTTCAGTTTGTCGACCAGCGCGGCCACGTCGGCCACCTTGATGCCGGGCGCGCGCGCGGCGGGTTCTTCCACGCGCAGCGTTTCCAGCCGCGACGCGGGGTCCACGCCCAACGCCTCGGGTGTCTCGATATCCACCGGCTTCTTCTTTGCCTTCATGATGTTGGGCAGCGTGACGTAGCGCGGCTCGTTCAAACGCAGGTCGGCGGTGACGATGGCGGGCAAGGTCAGCTCCAG
Source organism: Achromobacter sp. 01N37 (assembly GCF_056399725.1). Classification (NCBI taxonomy): domain Bacteria; kingdom Pseudomonadati; phylum Pseudomonadota; class Betaproteobacteria; order Burkholderiales; family Alcaligenaceae; genus Achromobacter; species Achromobacter sp. 01N37. The sequence continues at coordinate 267,019 of NZ_JBFTRX010000003.1, read as the reverse complement.
CACTTCCAGGCCGCCATCCACCTCACGCGTGATGCGCGCAACACCGCCGTCGATATCAATCGCGCTGGCGTTGGTCGCTTGCGGCCAGCCCAGCAGGGCGGCCAACATCTGACCCGTTTGGCAGGCGTCATCGTCGATGGCCTGCTTGCCCAGAATCACCAGCGCGGGCTGTTCTTTTTGCACGACCGCGCGCAGCAGCTTGGCCACCGCCAACGGTTGCAGGGCAACGTCGGTTTGCACCAGCACGCCCCGGTCAGCGCCAATGGCCAAGGCCGTGCGCAAGGTTTCCTGCGACTGCGCCGTGCCGCAAGACACCGCAACCACGTCTTGCGCCACGCCCTGCTCTTTCAAGCGCACGGCCGCCTCGACGGCGATTTCATCAAACGGGTTCATCGACATCTTGACGTTGCCGATCTCCACGCCGCTCTGGTCGGCCTTGACGCGCACGTTGACGTTGTAGTCAACCACGCGCTTGACCGCGGCTATCACCTTCATGCGAACACTCCTGAATCAAGGAATCAACAAAACGCGCCGCGCGGGGCGCGAATAGCAATAATCAAACCCAATAATCAAACCCAATAAAGCAACCCAACAAACAAACCCATCAACCGCGTCAAACGCATCAAACGCATCAAACGCGTCAAACGCAACGATCAAGCCGTGCCAAACGCCGCCATGTGCAGATCAATCCGCACGACGTCCGGCGGCAACGCGTCTGCGGACACGGCATCGTCCTGACAGGACGAGTCGATATAAAAATTCTGCGCGTCCACCACGATGCGCACGTGGGATGCGGGGCCGGCGGCGTCTTCCAACGATCCGGCCTTGACGATGACAGGCTGCGCGCCGCCGCAGCAAACCTGCGCTTGAACCGCACCGCGTAAAACGAACAGATTGAGCACGCGCACCGCGCCTTCAAGCAAGCGCGACTGCAAGGCGACATCGCCCGCGAACGCGACTGCCCTGCCCGGCAACAACGCGATGTCCACGCCGTCGCCACGCAACGCCACGCCCGCCCCCGACAGCACCACCGACACGCGGTCAACGCCCGGGAAGCGTGAATACGCGCCATCACGGGTGATGTCGGCCACGCTAACCCGCCAACGCGGTGGCATCATGCGTGCGCTGGCGGCGTCATCCACCGCCAAGGTGCGCGTGACGCCACCGCCGTTTTTCCAGGGTTCAGGCGGCAAGTCCTGCCAGTTGGCGTGCACGGCGCGCATCGGATCAGGACACCGCGCCAAGGCCGTACTTGCCCGTCAACAACGCGCCGCTTTCAAAGCGGCCGATGTCGTAAGGCTTGAGCGACACGTCGGTGGCCAGCCCCAGCGCTTCCTGCGCCAGCACCCGGCCCACGGTCGGCGACAGCTTGAAGCCGTGACCCGAAAAGCCGAACCCCACAATCAGCCCCTGCACGCTGGGCACGCGGCCCAGCACCGGATTCCAATCGGGCGTGACGTCATACACGCCGGTCCAGGACGAGGCCAGGCCTGCCGTCTCATACGCCGGGAAGCGTGCGGCAACCTGTTCGCCCACTTCGGCCACGTAGTCCAGCGGAATATCGCCCTGCTCGGCGTCGCTCTTTTGCAGCGCCTCGCCCACGATGCCTTCGCTGACCAGCATCTGGTTGCCGCCATAGCTGCGGCAATACAGCATGCCCGGCGACGCCAGGTCTTTGAAGACCGGCATGGAATAGGTATAGGGCGCCTCGCTGCATTCCAGCGCCAGCACGGCATGGCGTTCAGGCACGACGGGCATCGCCACACCGGTCCAGCCGGCCAGTTCGGGCGTCCAGATGTTTTGCGTGCTGATGACGAGCGGGCTGGCAAAGTCGCCATCAGACGTGGACACGCCAACCACCCGGCCGTTCTCAATCAGCAGTTTTCGCACGTCGACGTTTTCGCGAATGGTCACGCCCCGGCGGCGTGCGCCGCGCGCGAAACTGGTCGCCACCAGATAGGCGTCGGCGAAACCGGCTTCGGGTTCATAGCCGATCAGCGCGGCATCATCGAACGAGGCAATCGGCAGCAGCTCGCGGGCTTGGGCAGGGTTCAGCAATTCCAGCGCAATGCCTTGCGCGCGTTGCTGATCCAGCGCGCCGCGCAACGGTTCCAGCTTGTCGTCGTCGGCCGCCGTAATCAGGTAGCCACACTTGACCAGTCCGCAGGACGCCTCGTCGTCGCCGACATAGCTGGCAAAGTTGTTGAACACGTTCCAGGAACGCTGGGCCAGCTCCACGTTTTCGCGCACCGAATAGTGCGTGCGCAAAATGCCGGAAGACTGCGAGGTCGTACCCGCCCCGATCGTGGCGCGATCCAGCACCAGCACGTTTTTGGCGCCCAGCTCCGCCAGGTGGAACGCCACCGAACTGCCGATCACGCCGGCACCAATCACGATCACGTCATAACTTTTCACGACAAGGCTCCAAGGACAAGTGGCGCGAGTGTGAACCTGCCGTGTCTGGCGCTTCGCAATATAAGCACCGCGAATACTGAATAAAAGCCGTGATGAAACGCCGACGTTCCGCCCGCTTTGTTTAAGCAGAACAAATTTCGACCATCGCCAATCCTTATATTCATGCTGCGGCGCGATGCCCGGGTGAAAGTCTCGTCTGCCGCACCACAGAGTGCCGGCGACATGACATCTATCAGTCAATCTACTTTACGTAGGGGAAAAATATGAACATGAATCGCCGCGCCATGTTGGTGCGCACCGCAGCGTTGGCGGGCGCAAGCGCCCTGGGCTTTCCCATGATCGGCCGCGCCGCCAATGCGTCATACACGTACGGCGGCTCGGCCTGGCTGGGGCATTACTCGGCCTACATCGCCATGAAGACGGGGCTGTTCGCCAAGCAGGGCCTGGACATCAAGTGGCAGAGCTTCGCCACGTCGTCTGACCGCATGAGCGCCGTGATGGCCGGCAACATCGACCTGGCCGGCACGGGCGTAGTGTCGTCGCTGGCCTTGATGGCGGCGGGCGCGCGCCAGTTTCAGGTGATTGCCACGCCCAACAACTTCGGCCGCGCCGAAGGCGTGCTGGTGCGCGAAGACGTGAAATCGGTGGCTGACCTGAAGGGCAAGAAGATCGGCGTCACCTATGCCTCCAGCGCGCACGTGTTGTTGCTGGACGTGCTGCGTCAGGCGGGCATGAATCCCGACCGCGACGTGTCCATCATCAACCTGCCCGCGACCAACCTGCTGTCTGCCTACCAAGGCAAGCAGATCGACGCGGCGGTGGCCTGGACCCCGGCGTTCGACCGCATCAAGGCCGTGCCTGGCACGCACGTGCTGTTGGACGACACGGCGTTCTCGCTCTACAAGCAATACGGCATCACCCCCGGCCCCGATGTGCTGCTGACGCACACGAAGCTGGGCAAAGAGAACCCTGACGCCGTGAAGAAATTCCTGCACGCCGTGTTCCAGGCCAACACCATGCTGACCGAGCAGCCCGATGAGGCCGCAGGCGTGCTGCTGGAGCTGACGGGCTTGTCCAAGGAAGAACAGCTGGCCGTCATCAAGCAGACGCAGTGGTATTCGGCTGCGGACCAGCAAGCGCTGATGGTGGAGCCGGGCAAGTTCGTCACCGGCATGCAGCAACTGGCTGAAATGCTGGTGTCGCTCAAGCAGATCGACCGCGCACCCACCGTCAAGGACTGGGTCCAGGCCTCGTACCTGTAAGCGGGACACAAGCCATGTCCACGCGTTCGTCTTCAAGGGAAACACGGCTGATCTGGGTCAGCGTGTTTTCGCTTCTGAGCTTTTTGTTGCTGTGGGAAGGCCTGTGCCGCGCCGGCGCGGTCGACCCGATCTTCCTGCCCGCGCCGTCGCAGGTGCTGGCGCGCGCCATGTCGATGTCGGACCAGGGCACGCTGTTCTACAACGTGCTGGCCTCCACGCGCCGCGTGATGGTGGGCTTTCTGGCGGCCGTCATCGTGGCCATTCCGCTGGGCATTCTGTTGGGCACATCGAAGGTGGCGCGCGCCGTCTTCGACCCCATCATTTCGTTTCTGCGCCCGCTGCCCTCCATGAGCTGGATTCCGCTGTCGCTCTTGTGGTTCGGCATTACCGAAACGCAGAAGTACAGCATCGTGTTCATGGGGTCGTTCGTGCCAGCGCTGCTGTACGTGATGGAAGCGTCGCGCAGCATCGACCCGGTGCTGGTGCGGGCGGCGCGCAACCTGGGCGCCAACCGCTGGCAGGTCATGCGCGAAGTGCTGTTCCCCGGATGCCTGCCGCAGATTCTGTCGGGCATGAAGATCATTCTGGGCCTGTCATGGACGTGCGTGATTTCTGCCGAACTGGTCGCGTCCAAGGAAGGTCTGGGCTTCATGATCATGAACGGCAAGGAATTTTTCCAGACCGACACCGTGGTGCTGGGCATGGTCCTGATCAGTTTCACCGTCCTGGTAACTGACTTGTGTTTGCGGCTTCTTGAACGATGGGTGCTGGCATGGCAACGATGAACGACACGATGATCCAGCTGACCGATGTGTCCAAGGCCTATGGCGACGTGACCGTGCTGGACAAGGTGAACCTGGAGGTCAAGCGCGGTGAGTTCCTGGTGCTGTTGGGCGCGTCTGGCTGCGGCAAGTCCACCCTGCTGAACCTGATGGCGGGCTTCATCACGCCCAACACCGGCACCGTCGCCATCAACGGCAAGACCGTCACTGACGTAACCGCCGCCTGTGGCATGGTGTTTCAGCAGTACGCGCTGTTTCCGTGGCGCACGGTGCAAGAGAACGTGGAATTCGGCCTGAAGATGCGCGGCATGTCCAAGCAGGAACGCGCGCCGATTGCCCGCAAGTTCATCGAAATGGTCGGCTTAAAGCAGGCGGCGGACAAGTATCCGCATGCGCTGTCAGGCGGCATGAAGCAGCGTGTGTCGATTGCACGGGTGCTGGCCAATGACCCCGACGTGATGCTGTTCGACGAGCCCTTCGCCGCGCTGGACGCCATGACGCGTCAGGTGCTGCAAGACCAGTTGCTGTCGATCTACGAGCAAAGCGGCAAGACGATTGTCTTCATCACGCACTCCATCGACGAAGCCCTGACGCTGTCCACGCGCATGGCGGTGATGGGTTCCAAACCCGGGCGCATCGTGCAAGACATCCAGAACGACCTGCCGCATCCGCGCAGCGCTGATGTGCAGTTGTCACCGCGCTTTGTGGAATTGAAGCGGTCGATCTGGGAGCGCGTGCAGGAAGAAGTGACTCGCAGCATGGAACTGACCAGCGACTAAAACGCCCCCAGGAAAGCCGCCCACCGCGATCCGACGGGCTGGAGGTGGGGCGGTCGGGTGATCAGTCCCGCGTTACCACGCCCCTTTGCTGCGCCCCTCTTCCGCCAAAAACTCCACCAGCGCGGGCAACGACGCATCCATCGGCCGGTTGGCGTGGATGCGCATCACGTAGCCCCACGAACCCGGCATGCGCAGTTGCGGCATCAGCGGCACCAGCCGGCCGCTGGCCAGGTCTTCATCGATGAGCGGCGCGCGGCCCAGCGCAATGCCGACGCCCGCCGCAGCTGCCGCCACCACCGTGCTCAGGCCGCTCAGCACCATGGGCTCCTGCCAATCGGATTCGGCCAGGCCCAGCCGCGGGCTCCACGTGCGCCAATCGGTTTCGGGGCTGTCGATGTGCTTTTCTTCAAGCCAGCGATGGCGCAGGAAAACGCGAGGGTCATTGCGATCCGCCTCGGCAATCAGCGTGGGGCTGCACACGGGCACGACGGTTTCGGTCATCAACGCAATATCGCCGGGCTCGGCCAGATGCGGCCCGCGCGCGCGCACGTGCAAAAACGCCAGATCAATGTCCTGGCTTTTCCAGGCCGGGTCCTGGCTGGCGTGCAGGTAGACCTGAACGCCGATGTCGGGATGCAATTCAATGAAGCGGCCAATGCGCGGCGCCAGCCACAGCGCGGCCAGCGACGGGTTGGCGGACACGTTCAAGGTGTAGCGTCGGCGGCCTCGCGCCGAGGCGCGCACATTGCGGCACGCGGTATCCAACAGGGTCAAGGCCTGTTGTACGGACGCCAGCAGCTCGGTGCCCGCGGCGGTTGTCTCTGCGCGGCGTACTGTGCCGCCCCGCCGCAATAGCGGCACGCCCAGATCCGCTTCCAGCGCGCGCAGCTGATGGCTGACGGCGCTCTTGGTGACGTGCAATTCGGCAGCCGCGCGGCTCAGGCTGCCCAGGCGGGCGACGGCTTCAAAGGCGCGCAACGCTGCCAGCGGCGGCGTGTGGTTGGGCAGATCGGGCATCGGTTGAGTTTATCTCAACCCATGATTGAAAAACTATCTCTTTCGCGCGTGCGGCGGATCAGTGACCATGCAGGCTCTGGATGGAGCATTGATATGTATTTCGACTCTCGATTGTGGCGGTTAACCGCGGGCTTGCGCGCCGGCATGGCGGGCGGCATCTTCCTGGGCCTGCTGGCGCTGGCGGCTGGCATTGCCCGCTATGTCTTCCTGGGCCAGCTGCTGGCCCGCGTGTTCAACGGCGCGCCGTGGCAAGACTGGATCACCCCCGCGCTGTGCGTGGGCGCAATGGTGCTGCTGCGCGCGGGCTTTGACCACTGGCGCACCGTGCAGGCGAATCACACCTCGGCCCAGATTCAGCAGACGCTGCGCGGCAAGCTGTATGACCGCATCGTCACACTTGGCCCCGCCTGGTTTGCCAACCAGCGCACGGGCGGCGTCATGCTGACGGTGGTGGACGGGGTCGAGCAGCTGCAAACGTTCTTCGGCCAGTATTTGCCGCAGGTCGCCATTGCGGCCGCCGCGCCCTTCGCCATCTTTGCGGTGATCGCCTTCTGGGACGTGCCCACTGCGCTCGTGTTCCTCGCGGCGGCGCTGTTCGCCTTGTTCGGCCCGATGGCGGTACACATGCTGGACCGCCGCGCCAGCCAGGCGCGCACGCGCTCGCTGAACGCCTTCGGCGAAGACTTTCTGGACGCCGTGCAAGGCTTGCCCACGTTGAAGTCGTACGGCCAGGGCAAGGCCTGGGGCCAGCGTCTGGCCGCCAAAGCTCGCAGCCTGTCGGACAACACGTTCTGGGTGCTGTCGGTCAGCCTGCTGACGCGCGGCATCAGCGACCTGGGCGTGGCGCTGGGCGCCGCGCTGGCGCTGACCTTGGGCGCGTGGCGCGTGGCGGCGGGCGACATGAGCGTTGAAGCGCTGCTGATCGTGCTGATGGCCGGCACCGAAATCTTCCGTCCGCTGCGCGACCTGCGCTCGGTGTTGCACCGAGGCATGCTGGGCCAATCGGCGGCTGTCAGCATTCACGCCCTGATGGACGCGCAGCCGTTGACGCCGGCGCCTGACGCAGGCGCCAATGCGGCCAAGCCGGCTGCACCGGCGACTTCCGTTGCTACCGTTGCTTCGGCGGCTTCGGCTGCTTCGGCTGGTTCGGCTGCTTCGGTTGCTTCGGCTACTTCGGCTACTTCCGCTACTTCGGCTACTTCGGCTACTTCGGCTGCTTCGGCTGCTTCGGCTGCTTCCGCTGCTTCGGCTGCTTCCTCCATTCCCGCTACGACTGCCCGGCTGGCGCCGACCATCGAATTCGACAACGTCGCGTTCTCCTACACGCCCGAACGCCGCGCCCATCAGGGGCTGGCGTTCAGCATTGCAGCGGGCGAACGCGTCGGGGTCGTCGGGCCTAGCGGCGCGGGCAAGTCCACCATCGTGCGTCTGCTGCTGCGGGAATGCGTGCCGCAGGCGGGCGTGATCCGCGTGGGCGGACACGATGTGAATACGCTGGACACGCAAACACTGCTGTCGCAGATGGCGCTGGTCAGCCAGGACATCACGCTGTTTCACGGCACCATAGACGACAACCTGCGTCTGGGCCGACCCGACGCCACGCACGAGCAGGTGCGCGCCGCTGCGCGCGCGGCCAATATCGACGACTTCATCATGGCGCTGCCCGACGGCTACGCGACCCGCATCGGCGAGCGCGGCCTGCAACTATCGGGCGGCCAGCGCCAACGCGTGGCGATTGCGCGAGCGCTGCTGCGCGACGCGCCGATCCTGATCCTGGACGAAGCGCTGTCATCCGTCGATACGGAAAACGAAGCCCTCATTCAACAGGCACTGGACCGGCTGATGTCCGGACGCACGACGCTGATCCTGGCGCACCGGCTGGCCAGCGTGATCGGCGCGGACCGCAGCCTGGTGCTGGACCAGGGCCGGGTGGTGGAAGCGGGCCCGCATGCAGAATTGATGCAGCAACGCGGGTTGTACTACCGCCTGATGCACGAGCAGGCGGAGGCGCATGAGAACCCCTCGGCGGGCCTGCCCTTGGTGGCAGAGGCCGGGTCGATATCGGGGCCGACAGACGGGCCAGTAACCAAGTCCGCCCCGCACGCGGCCAACGCTGCGCCCGACATCGCCCGGACCGCTGACTCGCCCCCCGCCGCAGACCCCGACACCAAGCAAGGCCCGGTGCTGCGCTCACTGGATGCCGACGCTGAACAGGTCGGCTGGCGCGCGACCTTGGGCACCCTGCTGTCGGTGGTGCGCCCGTGGCGCGGCACGCTCATCGCCACCATCTTGCTGGGCGTGGCGCGCGTGGCGGCCTTCATCGGCGTGGGCGTTTTCAGCGCGCTGATCGTAGCGGCCATACGCGATGGCCGTGACATTTCCAGCCTGGTGGTTGGCCTGCTGATCGCCGCGCCGTTGGCCGCCCTGTTCCACTGGCTGGAGTCGTGGCTGGCGCATGCGATGGCGTATCAATTGCTGGCCGACATGCGGGTCAAGCTCTACGACAAGCTGGAACGCCTGGCGCCCGCCTACCTGCTGCAACGACGTTCGGGCGACCTGGTGGCGTTGGCCACGCAAGACATCGAGATGGTCGAATACTTCTACGCGCACACCATCGCGCCGGCCATCGTGTCGGTGCTGGTGCCGCTGTCGGTGCTGGGCTTCCTGGGCGTGTACAGCTGGCCCGTGGCGCTGGCGCTGCTGCCCTTCCTGGCCTATGCGCTGGTGTCGCCCGTGCGGGGCCGCCGTCACGTTGACGCCTTGGGCGACAAGGCCCGGCAGGCGCTGGGCGAAATGAGCGCGCACACCACCGACACCATCCAGGGGCTGGCCGATCTGACCGCGTTCCAGGCCACCGGCCGCCGCCGCGACCAGTTCCTGAAAGTGGCCGATCAGTACCGCGTGCGCCGCCTGGACATCCTGCGTGATCTCTCCAAGCAAACGGCCTGGTTCGAAATCGCGATGGGCTTGGGCGGCTTGGCGGTGGCCGTCGTCGGCGCGTTGCAGGTGGCGGCTGGCACGTTGTCGGCCAGCATGCTGCCGTTGCTGGTGCTGATTGCACTGGCCACCTTCCTGCCGGTGTCCGAAATTTCGCAGGTCAGCCGTCAACTGGCCGACACCATTGCCGCCACGCGCCGCCTGCATGTGGTGGCCAACGAACCGGAACCCGTTACCGACGGCCCGCTGGCGCCGCCTGTCGCCACGCATGGGTTGTCATTGGCGTTCGACCACGTCAGCTTCGCCTACCCGGGCAAGCAGGAAGACACCTTGAAGGACCTGAGCTTCAAGGCCCCGGCCGGCGCTACCGTGGCGGTAGTGGGTGCGTCAGGGGCGGGCAAGAGCACCGTCGCCAGCCTGCTGCTGCGCTTCTGGGACCCGCGCCAGGGCGTGGTGAAACTGGATGGCGTGGACGTGCGCCAGTTGCAGCTGGATGGCTTGCGCGAACGGGTGGCGCTGGTCACGCAAGACACCTACCTGTTCAACGACACGCTGGAAGGCAACATCCGGCTGGCCCGCCCCGAGGCCTCGCCCGACGAGCTGGCGCGCGCCCTGGAGCAAGCCGCCTTGACGGACTTCGTGCGCACCCTGCCCGAGGGCCTGGCGACCAAGGTGGGCGAACGCGGCATGCAGTTGTCGGGCGGCCAGCGTCAGCGTATCTCGATTGCGCGCGCCTTTCTGAAGAACGCGCCCGTGCTGATTCTGGACGAGGCAACCTCGCATCTGGACACCTTGTCCGAGATGCAAGTGCGCGGCGCGCTGGACACGCTGATGCGCCATCGGACCACCTTGGTGATCGCGCACCGGCTGTCCACCATCCGCGACGCCGACCTGATCCTGGTGCTGGAACGCGGCACGCTGGCGGAGGCCGGCACGCACGACCAATTGCTGCGAAAGCAAGGGGCCTATGCGCGCCTGGCCAGCCACCAGGGCGGCTACGCGGTCAGTAGCGCAACGTCTCAACCGACGTAGCGTTGGCGCGCACCTCTGCATCCGTGAACCAGACCCGCTTGTTGCCAAAGCGGTTGTAAAGATCGAACTGGTCACGGGTGTGGACGGAAGGCGTGCCGTCCGGGGCGACGAAGCCGCTCTGCCCCGGCGCCACCACATCCACCGCGTGCACGCCCTTGGCATCGAACACCGTCATGTTGTTTTCGGTGCCCCGGTTCTGCGTGGCCGAGTAGCTGAGCACCGCCTTGTCGTCCGCCTGCGGCACGCCCAGGAAGTTCTTGGGCGCAAACACCATCGGCGGCGCGGGGATGCGCCATGCAGCGGGGTCCTGGCCATACGTCTTCTGCAACGTGGCCAGGGCTTCGTCCAAGGCGGCCAGCGTAACGGCTTCGGGGCGCTTGCCGTTGAAGAAGTCGTATTGCTGCGGCACCCCCGAATTCTGGCCGGCCAGCGCGTTGAATAACACTTTCACCCCCACCGTCAGGTTGACCGAGCCCGTGGCGGGCGCCGCGGGCGTGGGATAGCCGGTGGCGCTGTACCACTTGAAGAAGTCGGCGGGCATCTCGTCGGCAAGCGTGGCCTTCAGCATGGCGCGCAGCCAGGCATCCATCACGGCAGAACCGGCGTTGTCATAGAAGCCCGGCTGTTTGTCGCTGGTGCCCATGCCATCCCAGGACGCCAGACCCGCCACCAGGCGCGCACGCGCGTCATCAGCGGGCAGCCCCGCCACGGCGCGTTGCAGGAACGGCAGGAAGTGGCGACGGTTGACGTCGGCGTAGCTGGTGGTGCGGATCAAGTCCCACATCTGCTGCGGGCTGACCTTGCCGCCGTTGGCCGTCATGGCCTTCATGCGGGTTTCGATTTCGGCGTAGCGGTCAGCTTGCCCCCAGACGATGGCGAACAGGTCGGTGGACGGGTAGCCGCGCATCGGCTGGTTGTTCCAGTTGGCGATGAAGCCCTGGCGCGGGTTGTACACCTGCGGGTTGGTGGCAAACGGCAGCATGCCGTCCCAATCCATCTCGCCGGTGCCGGGTACGGGCAGGCGCGGGTCGTGGCCGGCACGGCGCTTGGGGTAGAAGCCCGTGTGCGCATAGCCGATGTTGCCGCGGTCGTCTGCGTAGTACCAGTTGATGGTGAGCGCGTGGCGCGCGGCCTGCTGCTTCCATTGGTCCCAATTTTTCGACTGCGTCTTGTGCGTCCAGGCCATCAGCGATTGCAGCTCATAGCCTTCCCACGCGCGCGCCTTCGCGTAGGCCACGTGCTGCTTGTCGTCGAACTTGGTGACGATGCCGTGCACCGTGCGGTAGACGTCCATCAGCACGGGCTCGCCGCCCTTCACCGCGATCAGCTCGGTGCGCTTTTCCATCGTCTTCCATTCACCATTGTGGAAGTAGCGGGTGTGGTCGGCAGGGTCGAGCTTTTCGGCGTAGATGTCGACGTCGTCGCCAAAGCCCGCGGTAGAACCCCAGGTGACGTGCGCGTTGTGGCCGAACAAAATGCTGGGATAGGCGAACGGCGTGTTGCCCACCACGTCAAACCCCGCGCCGTGCAGGCCGATGCCGTAGGTGTAGGCCGGGTTCCACCAGCCGAACTGCGGGCCGTTCAACAGAATCGACCGCGCGTCCTTGGCGTGGTCGCGCCCGACGATCCACATATTGCTGGTGGTGGGAAAACCGGCAATGCCGGGCTGGCCCGATTCCGCAAACTGCGCCAACAGGCGCGCGGGCGCGTCGGCCGTGGCAGCGTCCAGCACGCCACGCGTTTGCGGGTCTCGGGCGATACGTTCCAGCATGGGCGGCGTGCCGTCGTATCGCGGCAAAGCGTAAGACAGCGTGGCCTGCGCTTTCGCCGCGTTCGGCTGATACACCCCCTCTTCTTCCGGCACCGTCGTCGGTGCGCGGCTGTCGGTCATCCAGCGCAGTTGATTGAAGATCTGCATGGCGCGCGCGTCGCCGTGCTTGTCTTTCAGCGCGGTCAGCAGCGCCAGGTTATCGATCTCGCTGTTGGCGTCCGAAAAGCGGTTGGCCATCGTGCCGACGAAAACCATCGCTACGTCGTAAGGCGTCCAGTCTGACGGCTGAAACTGCAAGTCATTGAATTCTTTGGGCATCAGGCTGCCCGGCTTGGCGCGCACCTGCGCAATCCAGGCGTTCATGCCCGCGGCGTAGCCGTCCAGAATCTGGCGTTCGGATGCGGGCAGCGCGGCCAACTGGCGCTGGATGCGTTCGGGCGAAAAATTGCCGCGTATCGATTTGTCGAAGGCCACCATTTTTTCACCCAGCACCTCGGCGACACGGCCCTGCGTGCTGCGGCGCGCCATCTCCATCTGGAACAGGCGGTCTTGCGCCACGGCGTAACCGTAGCCATAGAAGATGCCGTAGACGGTGTTGGCGTACACATGCGGCATGCCGTAGTCATCGCGGCGGATCGTGACCTGCCCGCCGGCCGGGCGCGTGGCGCGGGTTTCTGCGGGGGCCTCGGCGGGGGAAGATGTTGTGGAAGGGGTAGCCGAAGGGGTGGCCGGCGTTTGCGCGTGGGCGGCGAACGCGCCCGTGCAGGCCGCCAGGATGGCGGCCATCAACAAGTGCTGCTTCATGAATCTGTCTCCGAATTTCTTGAAACCGCGTCACGGTGCGAGTCACCCGGCGCGGGGTGCGGCGTCTCTGGCGGACACCGTCTGCGGGCCATCATACGGAGCCGCAAACTATAATTCCAATGCATTTATTTCATAGCATTGATGCTTTTCCGACATGGACTTTCAGAAACGTAAACACCTGCTCGCCGTTGTGGAACACGGCACGTTCTCGCGCGCGGCAGAAAAAGTGAACCTGTCGCAACCCGCGCTCAGCCGCAGCATCCAGGCGCTGGAAGCCGAATTGGGCTTGCCGCTCTTGGACCGCGGCACGCGCCAAGTGCGCCTGACGCCCTACGGCGCTTGCGTCGCGGAACGTGCGCGCCGCATGCGATTCGAAGAGGCCGAGCTGCAACGTGAGCTCAAAACCTTGCACAGCGGCGAGTCGGGCACGCTGAATATAGGACTAAGTCCCACGCCGGCCTCCTTGTTGCTCTCCCCATTCCTCACGCACATGGCCGCCAACCACCCACACGTGCGCGTAGGCGTCGAACTCGGCGCCACCGCCACGTTGCTGGACATGCTGCGCGCCGAACGCATCGACGCCATGGTGTGCGACGCGCGCATGCTGTACGACGCCGCCGATATCGACACGCGTCCGCTGGCGCCCTTGCGCGCGGGCATGGTGTGCCGCAAAGGGCATCCGATTCTGGCGCACAAGCGCGTGGGCATTGATCAGATCCGGCAGTACCCGGTGGCCTCCAGCACGCTCAGCCCCGAGGTGTCATTGCGGCTGGCCGAAACGCTGGGGCCGGGCGGCGCGCCCGAAACCATGGTGACCACGCGCTGCGAAAATCTGGACGCGCTGGTAAGCCTTGCCCTGCACACCGACACGCTACTGCTGGGCGTGAYCTGCGTGACGCGGCGCGAGCAGGCCGCGGGCCATCTGGTGGAAGTGCCCATTGCGCCCGACCGGCAACGCCAAGGCCACTACGTGCTGGCGCGCTTGGCCGGGCGCACGCCGCTGACGGCACAAGACGCGTTGTATACGTTCACGCAAACGTGCTGGTCGGAATTCGCGTCGGGGCAGTCCGGCGGCGTTGTCATTCAGCCTCCGTCAGCCTGATTGCCTTGCCGTGGGAGCCTTGTCGAATCGGCGTCGCGTGAGGCCGCAGCATCCTTTGCGGCTATCTGGAGCGGCTCAGGTAAGGCTTTGATGCTTTCCCTGAAAAAGCGTCGTTGCCCCGAACCCAAACCTTGCACGACGTGTGCAAACCGCTCCACCGCAGCGAAAACTTGGTGGCTCAGCCCCTCGCTATGGGTGCGATACCAAACGAATTCAAGCAGCAAGTTAGCCACTTGATGAGCCCCGTAGAAAACTCGGCCTGCGTCATTTTCCTCAAGCGTGAAGGCCGCGACATTCGACCAGTCTTCGTAGCCCTTGGCACGCGAAAAGGCGGCTTGGAACGGCTTGACTGCCTCTAACATTTTGCCCAAAGGAAGGGGCGACTGCGCTTGAAAGCGCTTCAAGTCTCCGCTTCTGTCATCACAGCTGCCACGAGCGATGCGGAGTACGAACACGGTATTCCAGGCAGAACTGCCGCCGACGCCAAAGCGGTCGCATATCCATTCCGATAGCCCCAGCCAGCGTAGCGATAATCCTTGCACCGTATGAACGTCCTGGTCGTTGAGTACAGCAAGCAGCCGCTGTTGCCAAAATAACCACAACGTCCATCCAATGTTTGCCGCCACATCCTGAGCGGCCTCGACAGAGTCCGCCTCGTAAGCGGCCTGCAGTGCTTCTGACAAGGCGCAAATCGCCTTCTCCGCCTCATTCATTCTCAAGACTCGATCAGCACTCTTGTCCTCGAGAGCGCTGCCTTTGTGCAGCAAGGCACGCAAATTCAGGTATTCGAAGCGCACGCGGGGGTTGTAGCGAATGACAGGCGCCAGAAACTGGTCCGCCACTAGACGGTCCAGTCCGGCATGCGATTGCCTGATATCTCCGCGCGCATAGCTATTCCAGGCCGAGGCGACCGACGCCATTGCCGACAAGGTCGGCATGGAAGGGCCGACGCCTTCTGACTGGAGAATACGCCCCAGCCTGTTTAACGCGGCCTCGCTGCGCCTTACGTTACCGTGACGACGCCATGCAAGACTCTCTTTGAGTATGGCCAACGCTCGCTGAAAGTCGTCCAGTGCCGTTCGGTCAGCGGCCCGATAACTCGCAGCCCAACTCATACCCGTCGTCGCCATGCCATCTCGCGCGAGCCGCATGGCCTGGGTCAGGTGATTCCAGTAGTCCCCATCCTGGGTCACGTATTGCAGAAGGTCTGCGCGCGGGGATACATGCCCCCTCAGGCCAAGAAAGTTCGCTAAGAAGTCCAGGCTTGCGGGCTCCGAGCCGTGGCGGCACATCACCCTATCTGCCTGCGCTTGCGTCATCCAGAATGGTCCCTGGCTGCGGCGTGATGCATTGAGCAGCGCAGGGGGCAGGTCAATGGCATTTCCCCACCCCACCTCCACCCCCCACGTTGCGAAATCACGAAACGCGCGGGAAACAAGCATGCGAAGGTTGGAGTTCCCCGGGTATCGGGCCTGCAATGACGACCCGGGCACTGACACCTCACCTGTTTGCTGCGCGTACCAGACTCTTAGCAGCAGCCAAACCGACTGATACCGCGCAGGCATGCCGTCCACAAGAAGTGGACGGCCTAAATCGATTTGGATTTTCCGAGTCATTCCGCCATGTTACAGAGGTTACGGCAACTTGATTGGCGCTCTTGAGACACACGCATATTCTGGCGCCCGCATGCATCCCGCATGACAATCAAGGAGACAACATGAAGTCGAAATTTCGTCGGTTTGCCAAAGCAGCCTTGCCGCTGCTAATGACATTGCTCGGATCGGCAGCTGCTCAGGCCGAACTGCCCGTGGTCGATATAGGTGCGAGATTTCATGAGCAGCAAGTAGAGGGCACGTTCGTCCTTCTTGACGGACAGACCGGAGAGTTTCGGCGCTATGACGAGGTCAGGGCCGCTCAACGGTATCTGCCAGCGTCCACCTACAAAATTCCCAATTCGCTCATTGCATTGGAAACAGGTGAAGCGAAAAGCAAGGACTTCGTAATCGAGTGGGACAGTAAACGCGCGCCTCGCCAGCCATGGTGGCCGGCGGCATGGGCGCAAAACCATACGCTTGAATCGGCGCTACAAAACTCCGCAGTCTGGTACTACCAGGAAATCGCCAGGCGCATTGGCGCGGAACGTATGCAGGCTTATGTCGACCGTTTTGACTACGGCAACCGGAACATTTCTGGAGGCATAGATCAATTTTGGCTAATCGGTTCGCTCAGAATTTCCGCGAACGAGCAGGTGGAATTCTTGCGGCGGTTCTATGTCAATCAATTCGGCTTGGCCGAGCGGACGGTGCAGATGACCAAAGACATGCTCGTCCTGGAACAGACACCTGACTACCGTCTGAGTGGCAAGACGGGATGGGCCGGGCTTGGTGAACCAGGCGCGCCGCAAACGGGCTGGCTTGTAGGCTATCTGGAACGGCAGGGAGAGGTTTTCTATTTCGCGCTCAACATTGACGTTAAGAAAAGCCAGGATGCCGCTGCGCGCATGAAAATCGTGCGCGCTGTATTCGGCGACCTGGGCTTGCTGTCCACCGCCCCTCCCGATTTAACGTCGCAGGGCGCGCAATCTGCGATTTCTGGCGCCTCCAGATAGCGCCAGCATCGGAGTCGGCTCGACATTTCCACACGAGGCGTTGGCCTAACGGTCTTCGGGCCGGAAGCGGACGTCCTCGAGCGTCCTCACAGCCAGAAGCGGTCGTAGCTCATCCGCGACCCGCACGTATCAGAAGGGAAGAGCCGACCAGGCACGTGTGCTATGTCCGCGATAATCAAGACGAGTCCAACCGTTCAGAACGCCAACGCCAGCCCCTACGGGCTGTCGGGCGTGCTCCGCCTATCGCGGTTCGACGAGCTTAATTCTGGGCTGCGGCGATAAAATGGAGCCTCCAACTGGCGCCGCATGCGACACTTATCCAAGTCGGCTCCGCCTCTATTGGAACCAGGCCGTTCACACTGGGCAATGTCATTCAAACCCGGGCTGCGCCGCCACATCTGAGCATATGCCTGCTTGGTGCATGTCGGCACGCTGAACGCTGTCGGGGAGCATCGAAGCATCGCCGCGCTCACACGGCCGCTAGATGCGGGACCTCGCCCCGTTCCCGTTTTACCTGCCCTACAAATTTGTAGCTTTTAGAATGACCGAATTGGAAAGTCGCCACATCGACGAAATCGCGGCCTTGCTGGCGGTGGCCGCGGAACGTTCCTTCGCATCCGCAGGTCGATCACTGGGTCGGCATCCGACCATTATCTCCAAGCGAATCGCTTCGTTGGAAGTTCGCCTTGGCGTAAGGTTGGTGGAACGCTCCACCAGGCAAGTGCAGTTAACCGAGGCTGGGAAAAGGCTTGCCGACAAGCTCAAGGTTGCCATGGACCTGCTGAACGAAGCGCAGTTAGATGCGGCCGAACAAGCCAGCGAATTGCACGGCACCCTGAAAGTCGCTTTACCCGCGACGATGGGGCGTCAGTGGTTGGCGCCTCGCCTGCCCTCTTTCATGAACCAGCACCCGAAGCTTGTGCTTGACGCCCAATACAGCGACGCCGTCATCGACTTGATCGAGGGCGGCTTCGATGCGGCAATTCGGATCGGGCATTTGCCCGACAGCCAACTCGTCGCCAGAAAGCTGGCAAGCCATGAACGCATTCTTGCCGCCTCGCCTGAATTCATTGAGCGCCATGGCATGCCGAATCAGCCCTCCGATCTGCAAAAGCAAAACTGCCTCGGCAACCCCAGCCTGAACTCGTTTCCGATGTGGCGGCTTTCGGATGGACAGCGGGTAGAAACGGTGCGTGCCAACGGCACATTGCGCACCAACGACCCGATCGCGCTGCTTGAGGCCGCCCGGGCGGGCGTTGGGGTGATAGGCGCCGGAGAGTGGCTGGTGGCCCGTGACTTGGCGGCAGGTTCTTTGGTGCGAGTGCTTCCGGCATGGACGTTCGACAGGGAGGGAGGCATCTATCTGGTCCGTCCCTCGCGCCGCTATGCGCCAGCCAGGACCGAAGCGTTTGCCGAATGGATCACGGACCTTTTTCGCCATCTCCCCTGGTCCGGCGGCGCGCCAACGTAGTAACGCCGTTTTCCATCGCTGCATTCAGTGCAGCAATGACCTGCAATCAGCGGCTATGGCGGCGAGCGGGTCATTCGCGTGAAAATTTCTTTATTCACACCACACCAAGATAAAGGAAGACTTCATGCCTCACCTCTCAACCGCGCTGCGCACCGGTTCCCTGCTGTTTCTGTCCGGCCAATTGGCATTCGATGACAAAGGCGAGATTCACGGAGACGTGGCTGCCCAAACGTCCCAGATCCTGGCGCACCATGCCGACGTTCTCGCCAAACATGGGCTAGGGCTTGAAGACGTGGTGAAAGCAAACGCCTGGGTGACAGAAAAAGCGGACTTCGCCGCGTTCGACCAAGCCTTCGGCAAGTCATTTGGGCAGCACCGGCCGACCCGTTCGACGGTCGTATCCCAACTGGCGATCAATGGCGCAAAAGTCGAAATCGACCTGATTGCTTCCTTCGAACCCATACACGCTCAGGCCTGACGCCGTCAGCGCATGGCGCGAGGGTGGCGTGTGACACAAAGGATAAAAATGGACGTTGAGCACATCGCGGCATTCTCGGCCGCGTCCTCCGGCGGCAATCCCGCAGGCGTGGTCATTGGCGAATCGCTGCCCGCAGCGGACGAAATGCAACGTATCGCCCGGCAGGTCGGCTATTCGGAAACCGTCTTCGCCGCGCCGCAGGAAGACGGCTGGCGGGTGCGCTACTTTTCACCGCTTGTCGAGGTGGATTTTTGTGGCCATGCCACGATCGCACTTGGCGCGGCGTTGGCGAAGCGGCAGGGTTCGGGCACCTTCAGGCTTCAACTGAATCGGGCGACGATCACCGTTGATGGGCGCTACTCGAAGGCGGACTGGAGCGCGTCGTTTCGGTCGCCTGCCACCAAAAGTTGCGCCGTGCGGTCGGCGCTGCTTGAAGAAACCCTGCAGCTCTTCGCGCTGCGGGAAGAGGATCTTGACCGTCGGATACCGCCTGCGCTAGCGCATGCAGGGGCGGACCATTTGGTTCTGGCTTTGCAATCCCGCGACGCGCTACGCCAGATGGACTACGACATCGTCAAAGGCCAGGCCTTGGCCCAGCGTGAAAGCCTGACGACCTTTTGCCTGATCCATGCGGAACAGGACCAACATTTTCATGTGCGCAATCCGTTCCCATTGGGCGGGGTGTTCGAAGACCCGGCCACCGGCGCCGCCGCCGCCGCGCTGGGCGGCTATTTGCGCGATATGGGCTGGCCTCATGAGGGCAGCATCCGGATCGATCAAGGCGATGACATGGGTGTCCCCTGCCGCATTCGCGTCGACATCGGCCCGCAACGCGGCGAAGGCATCCAGGTTTCTGGCAATGCTCGGCTGATGACGCCACCTTGAATGCGGTGGCCAGCGTCGCAGACGCCTACCTGATCAAATTGATGTCTTGACGAAAGGCGGGCTACAGGAACCCGATCCATCTGCCCGCTACCAGGCAGCCGGTCCATAGCAGCAGCGAGACGGCGGCCTGGCAGCGCAGCGCGCTGGAGGGGCGGCCTCCCTGTAATACTTGCCCCCATGCCCCGCCCCGGCGCACGAGCCAGGCGTTGATTGCGCCCGCACCCAACAAGCTCATCTTCACGACAAATGCCGGGTTCTGCAGGTATTCCTGTGCCCGCACGGTGAACAGTATGGCGCCGGTCAGTATGGCCAGCGCAAGGCCAACCGCGGCCGTGCGCGCGAGCACAGGCGCCAGGAGCGCCAAGGAAGTGGGCTTGAGGACGCCGAGCAGCCGCAGGTCCAGCGGAACGATCGAACCGATCAACAGGCCGATGGCGCCGATATGGGCGGCGTTGACCAGAAGATAGAGGGTTCCGGACCGTCGCAGCCACAGCGCTGGCGGCAGGGCCGTAAGCTGTTCCAGGGCAAGCCGAAGCAGTTCGGGCATGGATAAAGACTATGGAATTCAGGGTTTCTTGATGCGGCTGGGATAGATGTCGTAGGTCTTGCCGCCCACCATGATCTGGACAGCCTTCATGCGCTTGTTGCCGGCGTCCTGGTCGCGGTTGCCAATGGCGGTGATGGCATCGCCCGGTTTGGCGGAATCCTCGACGAATCCCGCTTCCTTCGTCTGGGTGGGATTGCCCAGTTCGACCACCCAGACACCGTCATCGGCTCGCACCCTCAACGTCGGATGGGGAGGCGCGACCTGCACCTGCTCGACCGTGCCTTTCAAGGTCATCTGTTCGGATTCTGCCCATGACCAACCGTGATGCGCCATGGCCGCGGGGGCCACTGCCAACAACGCGGATAGCGCCAGCCCTGTCAACAACGCGCGTTTGGATAGCTTCATGTCGATGCTCCTAGGTTGCGGTTTGGCTGTCGCCATGGCCCGGCACTGCGGCGTGGCGACCAGTCAGCCAAGCATAGCAGCGGGACAGCGGTTCCTGAAGGCGTCCGAAACGCTGCAATGACCCGGATGCCCGCCCGCCCTAGGCCATCAGATACTGCGTCAACTTTTCCATCATGGCGTCGCACGCCTCCAGCTGCGACAGCTCGACGTACTCGTCGGCCTTGTGCGCCACTTCGATGCTGCCCGGTCCGCAAATCAGCACCGACGTCTGCGCCCACAGCTGCTGAAACAAGCCGCCCTCGGTGCCGAAAGCGGCTTTGACGCGTGGCGTGTCCGGCGGCAGCCACGAGGCCAGCAGCGCGACGGCCTCCGAGTCGTCTGCCGTGGACAGGCCGGGATACGTGTTGACGGTCGTGACCCGGGGCGGCTCGGCATCGGGCCGGGCGTCCGCGGCACGCATTTTCGTCCTGGTGAGCGCCAACACCCGCTCAAGGATCTGGTTCGGGTCATCCTGCGCGACGTTGCGGATCTCGAAATTGACTTCGCATTCCGCGGGCACGATGTTCAGCGCCGTGCCGCCCTTGATGGTGCCCGCGTGCACGGTCGTGTACGGCACGTCATAGCCGGATTCGCGCGGGCCGTGTTCGGCCAGGTCGCGCTGCACGTCGCGCAGGGCGCTGATCAGATCGCTGGCCGTGTGGATGGCATTGACGAAATGCGGCGCCAGCCCGGAGTGGCCCGCCTGGCCGCAGCACAAGGCCCGGTAGGCCGCCTTGCCCTTGTTGCCGGTGCCAATCTTCATCAGCGTGGGCTCACCCACGACGCAGAGCAGCGGAGCCGGTTCCATATGTTCCAGCGCGCGCAGCATATGGCGCACGCCCACGCAGCCGATTTCCTCGTCGAACGACAGCGCCAGATGCAAGGGGCGCGCAAGCGGCTGGCGGGCCGCGCGGATCATGGCCATCACGGCGCAGGCGACGAAGCCCTTCATGTCCGCGCTGCCGCGCCCATAGATGCGCCCATCGCGCAGGGTTGCCTCGAATGGCGGCGAGGTCCAGGGCTGGCCCGTCACGGGGACCACATCGGTGTGGCCCGACAGCAGGATGCCGGGCACATCCTGCGGGCCAACGGACGCGTACAGATTGCTCCGCGCAGCGTCCTGCGGGTCCGCCACCAGCGTGGACGCGATGCCGGCCTGCGCCAGCAGCTCCCGCACACGCTCGATGAGTTCGATGTTCGGCGTCAGCGTGACGGATGGGAACGCGAGCAATTCGCGCAAGAGGTCGGGACTGTTGTCCGGAGTGGGTTTGCTCATGGCATGGGCCTGCAAGTAGGCGGAAGGCGCTCAGGCGCGCCGTCCGTTCATTTGTTTTTGGGAAGCACGGTTTTGGGAAGCACAGTTTTGGAAAGCACGTTTTCGGGAAGTACGTTTTCGGGAAGTACGTAAGGATCGAAGAAGCTGCCTTCGCTCATGCCGGGAATGTATTGATCCGAGATATAGGAGCGGCAGCGCTGCATGAACACCTCGGTCAGGCGCGACGGCTTCATCGGCTTGTAGGTCGTCAGGCCCAGCAGCATGGGGCGGTGTTCACCCACCAGGCGCAGCCGCACCAGCCGCTTGCCATCCAGCGCTTGGGTGGACTTCGGCCGCACGTTGAACAAGGCATAGCCGATCCCGTTGGCCACCATGGACCGCACCACTTCCTCGGAACGCGAACGCGCCACGATGTTCGGCTCCAGCCCGACCTTCGCGAACAGGGACATGAAGTAGTCACGGCTCAAAGGCAGGTCCAGCAGCACCATGGGCAGGCGGGCCAGCTCCTCCAGCGTCACCGCGATCTGCTGCGAAAGCGGATGCAGTTCGCTCACCACCACATGCGGCGGCAAACGCGCCAGCGCCTCGAACGATATCTCGTCGCCCAGCCTCAGGTCGTAGCTCAGCGCAACGTCGATCTCCAGCGTATGCAGCTTGTCGATCAACAACTGCTGGTCGCCTTCGACCATGTGCAGCTCGACCTTGTCGAACGCACGCGCGAATCCAAAGATCACCTCGGGCGCGATCATGGCCGTAAGCGACTGGAAGCAGCCCACGCGCAAAGTGCCCTGGATGGTGTTGCTGGAGACGGACGCGATCTTGTAGAGGCGCGACGCGCGCTCGAGCAGGTCTTCGCATTCGCTCATGACCTGTTGGCCGAGCACCGTCAGGGCCAGGCCCTTGGACGGATGCCGGACGAACAACTGCACGTCCAGCTCGGTTTCAACATGTGCGATGGCGGCCGAAATCGAAGGCGCCGAAATGTGGATCTGGCTGGATGCCGCGGCGATACTGCCATGCTTGGCGGTGGCGACGAAGTACTCCATCTGGCGCAGCGAAATGCGATTGAGCATAGTCCGAAGTGAGAAAACTGGAGCGGGCTGGAGGGAGGTGGCGTTCCGGCTGGCGGGCCGCCACCATGGCCCGGCGCCGGCATGCGCCGCACCGAGGAAAAAGTGTCCCACTATGCCCGGACAGCGGGCTGGACGCTCCTCGGGTTTTCTCGCACTCGGCGCCTGCCACCGCCTGTCACAGATTGCCGGGCACGCCGAAGCTTGGCGCGGCGCGCGGGTCCCGGGCGCGGGTAATGTAGTCCTGTATCTGCGGCTCGTAGATCTTCCAGGCCTCGTAAAGCGTCTCGACGGGGCATTGCTCCACCCAGTCCATGCGCAGGTCGACGATAGGCCAATCCAGCTCCGCCACCACCAGCAGGCCGGCCGAATGCACCGGCCCCTCTTCGCCACCCGCCGCCTGCCCCGCCAGCATGGCCTGCATCAGGCGTTCGGCCAGCGAACCCGGCGTCTTCTCGAACGCTGACAGCATGGCGGCGGGCACATCCAGCGACGCCAGCATATTGCCCGCGCACGCGGCGTGCGCACCCTTTGCACTGGCCAGACGGCCCAGCGCGTTCGACCCGGTGAAGATGGCTGGCGCCTGCGTGGCGTCGATGGCCATCAGTTGCCGGTAGCTGATGAAAGGACGTTCGGCCAGCGACTGCAGCGCGCGCTCGGGCGAATGGCCCTGGCTCATCGCGTCAAGGATGAGCGGCCCCAGGGCGGGGTCGGTGATGTTCTGGCTGACCGCCGCGCCCACACCTGCACGCGCCCGGACGCAACGCGCCGCGACCGCGGGCGACGACGATGAGACGGCCGCGCCGAATTGGCCGGTGGCCGGACAACGGGCAATGATCGAGAAAGTCATGACGGGGGCCTCCTGTGGCGTCAATCCGGAATAACAGCAGTCGCGTCGATTTCCACCAGCCATTCGGGGCGCGCCAATGCCGACACCACGATACCGGTGGACACGGGGAACACGCCCTTGAGCCACTTGCCGACCACAAGATAGACCGCCTCGCGATAACGGGGATCAATGAGATAGATCGTGATCTTGCAGATGTCTTGCAGTTCGCCGCCGGCTTCCTTGAGCAGCATGTCGATGTTCTTCATCGCCTGCTCCGCCTGGCCCGAGGCATCGCCGATGCAGACGCTCTCGGACGTGTCCAGGTTCTGGCCGATCTGCCCGCGCAGAAAGACCGTGCTGCCGCGCGCGACGACGGCCTGGCACAGATCGTTGTCGAGTTTCTGTTCCGGGTAGGTTGCCTTGGTATTGAAGGTGCGTATGCGCTTGTGCTTCATGGCTCGACTCTTTATTAGGGTTTATCCGGGGCCTCTCGCGCCAGCCTGGCAAGCGGCGTCGCATAAGGCCGTGACCTGCCCGCTGATGGTCGGCCCAAGCGGGGCGGCCGCCTATTTGTTTTTTCCGGCGTCCCGTCTCGGAAATCCTGACGCGGGCGGCGCCTGCGGCGATGCGCCTTCGCCATGCATCGGGGCGGCTCGTCCGGCCATCAGGAAAATCTATTCATGCCAACGGAAAAGGCGACTTGGTCGCTCGGATCGCGTCTCTCATCATTGGTTTTCGCTAGCCGAAGCAACCTCTCTTTGCAGGGAAACCGGATGAACACCGCCTCAATGCCCCCACCCGCTGCCTATCCCCAATTCCGCTACGACGGCTCGGGCGACCTTGCCCGCATCGGGCTGATCTACATCGCCTCCAGTGTCGTGATGGAAGAAGAGATGTGGGCCATGTCCGCGCCGGGGGTTTCCACTCATACCGCACGCATCAAGCTCCCCAAGGTCACCGTGCAGGGCATCGAGGAAATGATGAACGCCCCGGAGCTGGAGCAGGCGGCGCGCCTGGCGGGCGCGGCCCCTATCGACGTGCTGCTGTTCGGCGGCACCAGCGCTTCGTTTCTGCACGGCACCGCCTACGACCAGGCGCTCATCCAGAAGCTGCGGCAATGGGTGCCGGGGCCGAAGATCACCACGGCGTCCACCGCCACGCTCGCGGCGTTGAAGAAGGTGAAGGCCGGCAAGGTTGCGCTGGCCACGCCTTATCTGCCCGAGATCCACGAACGCGCCATCCGCTTCCTGCAGGAAAACGGCCACGAGGTCGTCAGGAGCGCCTGCCTGGGCATCTCGGATGACCACGCGCTGGCCGAGGTCTCGCTTGAAAAAGTCTATGACCACGTGATGTCGGTCGACCACCCGGATGCCACAGCCATCTTCGTGTCGTGCACCAATTTCCGGACTGTCGGGGCCATCGAGGCGCTGGAACAGAAACTCGGCAAGCCGGTGATCTCGGCCATCCAGGCCTCGTTCTGGCACTGCCTGGAACTCACCGGCGCGGCAGGCGCCAAGCCCGGCTACGGGTCGCTGTTCAACGGAAACCTGAACAAGGCCGACACGATGTAAAGACGTCGTGTAAGCACTTCGCCACGGCGGAGAACCAATAAACAAGGGGAAAAAGATGCATCTGCACAAAACCATCACGGCGCTGACACTCGCAAGCGCCTCGTTATTCGTCCTGGCGCCGGCCCATGCCGAAAAGCTGGTGCTTGGCAACGAGGGAAGTTATCCCCCGTTCAGCATGGTCGATCCCTCGGGCCGCCTGACGGGCTTCGAACCCGACCTGGCGCGCGAGACATGCAAACGGATGAAGGTCGATTGCGAAATCGTCGTCATGGACTTCAAGGCCCTGATTCCCGCGCTGTTGCAGAAAAAACTGGATGCCGTGGTCAGCCAGACCAAGCCGCTGCCGGAACGCAAGGAAAAGGTGCTGTTCGGCCGTCCGGTGCTGTTCAATCCGGACTCTTACGTGGTGCCGGAAGCGAAGCACTACACCTTCACACCCGAAGGCCTAAAGGGCGCGCGCATCGGCCTGCAACGCGGTTCGGCGCAAGCCAAATACGTGTCCGAGACGTTCGGCAACGCGGTGCAGATCGTGTTCTACGACAACCCCGACCAGATCCGGCTTGACCTTGCCAACGGACGGCTGGACATGAGCCTGGGCCCCAAGATCAGCTGGACCAACGAGTTCCTGTCCAAGCCCCAGGGCAAAGGCTGGAAATTCGCGGGCGGCGACTTGTGGACCGGTGGCGGCGAAGCGGGCTCGAGCTGGATTGCCCGCAAGGACAGCGGCGAACTGCTCGGCCGCATGAACGCCACGCTGGAAACCATCATCAAGGACTGCACCTTCACCAAGCTGCGTAAACCCTACATGGACGTGGAGCTCCTGCCCGAGGAAGCGGCCTGCCGCTAGCCGCAGCCGCGCCCTGCCTGAGCCGCCCGGCACGAGGCCGGCGGACCAGGCGGCATGTTTCATACGCTTGCCAAGGTCTGTGCAAGGCGCCTTTCAATGTGAACAGGCTTTAGGAATACCTCATGCCTTCGATGGGTTTCGTGCAGCAACTCGCGACCGGCGCGATGATGACGATCCAGGTCGCCGTCTGCGCCTATCTGCTGGCGCTCGCGATCGGGACGTTCTTTGCCCTGATCACACTACGGCCAACGCTGCTGGCCAGAATCATCTGGCTTCCGTATGCGTCCATCTTCACGGGCGTGCCTTCGCTGCTGGTGGGCTTCCTGTTCTATTACGGCGGCTCGCAGATCGTCGCCGGCTTGCTCTCGCCGTTCGGTATCGGCCAGCGTATCGAGATCACGCCTTTCATGGCGGCGGTGGCGGCGCTGGGCATGGTGTACGGCGCCTACCTGGCCGACTTGATACGCAGCGCAATCCAGAACGTGCCCCACGGGCAGTTCGAAGCCGCGCGCGTGCTGCTGGTGCCGCGCAGCGCCATCTGGTTAAAGGTCATCCTGCCGCAGATGCTGCGCCTGGCCTTGCCCGGCATGACCAATATGTGGATCGTCGTGCTCAAGGACACGGCGCTCATTTCGTTGATCGGCCTGAAGGAAATCATGGCCTACGCCAAGCTCGCCTCTGGCGTCACCAAGGAGCCCTTCGTCTATTACATGCTGGCGGCGTGCTTCTTTCTCATGATGACCTGGCTGACCTACTTCGTGGCCCGCCGCGTTGAAACGTGGGCCGCGCGCGGCTTTCATCCCGTCGTGACCCAGGGAGCCTCTCATGCACTTTGATTTCCAGGTGGCCTGGGAGAGCCTGCCCAAACTGCTGGCCGGCGCCGGCACAACGTTCGCGGTGCTGCTGCCGGTGCTGGTCATCGGTCTGCTGCTGGCGCTGCCGGTTGCGCTAGCAAGCTTCCGGCCAGGCCCGCGCGCCCTCTTTGCCAGCAGCTACATCGGCTTTTTCCGCGGGGTGCCCAGCCTGGTGTTGCTGTATCTGATCTATAGCGGACTGCCGCAGTTCTCTTTCGTGCGCGACACCTTTCTGTGGAACATTTTTTCCAGCGCTTATGTCTGCGCCTGGCTGGGTCTGTCGATGACGCACTCGGGCTTCATGGCGGAGATCATCCGCGGCGGGCTGGCGGCAATTCCCAAGGGAACGATCGAAGCCGCGCAGACCCTGGGCCTGAAGCCCGCCCAGATCCTGTTCCGCTTGCGGCTCCCGCTGGTCGCGCGCTATGTGCTGCGCGCCTATCAGAATGAGTTGCTCATCATGGTGAAGAGCACGGCGGCCGTCAGCGCCATCACGCTGGTTGACCTGACCGCGGCCGCCAACACGGTGTTCGACTACACCTATGACCCGTTCACGCCGCTGATCACGGCGGCGGCCATCTACTGGTGCATCACCAACTGCATACGTCTTGGATTCTCGATCGCGGATCGCAGGTTGAACCGCTATCTCGTCAGAGTCTGAACCGTCCGGCCGACCGTCTATCAGAGCGCGAACCATCATGACTGCCATCCTGTCCAGCATCACGCCGCCGTTGTCCTCCGTTCGCGCTGACTGCGCGCCCGCGGTATCCATCTCGGGGTTGAACAAGTTCTACGGGTCGTTCCACGCCTTGCGCGATATTCACCTTGAGGTAGCCAGCGGCGAAATCGTCATCCTGTGCGGGCCTTCGGGGTCCGGGAAGTCGTCGCTGATCCGCTGCATCAACCATCTGGAACAGCATGATTCGGGCGATATCCACGTCAATGGCACCGCCCTGACCCGCAGCCCGGAAAGCGTGGAGCAGGTTCGGCGCCAGCTGGGCATGGTGTTCCAGAGCTTCAATCTCTTTCCGCACATGACGGTGCTGGAAAACTGCACCTTCGCGCTGAAGATCGCCTTGAAGACGCCGGCCAGCGAAGCCGAACAGACGGCACGGGAGTACCTCGCCAAGGTCAATGTGACCGAACAGGCCGGCAAGTATCCGATCCAGCTTTCCGGCGGGCAGCAGCAGCGCGTGGCCATCGCGCGCGCGCTCTGCCTGCGCCCGCGCATCATGCTCTTTGACGAGCCCACATCGGCGCTCGATCCGGAATCGGTGGGTTCCGTGCTGCGCATCATGGAAGACCTGGCCCAGACCGGCATCACCATGATCTGCGTCACCCACGAGATCGGCTTCGCCCGCCGGGTGGCCAACCGCTGTGTGTTCATGGAGCGCGGCGAGATCATCGAAACCGCGCCCACCGAACAGTTCTTTGCCTCGCCCAGAAACGAACGCCTGAAGAATTTCCTAGAGCAGGTTTTGTAGTTCACAACATAGACAAGGGGATGTCATGATCAAGAAACTCATTGGCGCGGGCATGCTGGCCGGCGCGGCCCTCACTGGCACGGCGCACGCGCAGGATGCCCTGGTGGTGAGCACCTGGGGCGGCAGCTTCCGGGACCTTATCGATGAGACCATCGGCAAGGAGTTCACGCGGCAGACAGGGGTGCCGGTGAAGTACATCACGGGCGGCACCATCGACCGCCTGAACAAGGCCAAGCTCGCCACCAAGCCGGAAAGCGACATCACGTTCACGACATCGCACATCGGCTGGCTCTACGTCAATGGCGGCCTGTACGAGAAGCTGGACCTGAGCAAAATTCCCAATTACTCGCACCTGGTCGATCGCGCCAAGATCAGCCCGTACCATATCGGCAGCTGGGCGTATGTGTACACCATCGGCTATCGCCCCGATCTGGTTCCCGCCGGCATCACCTTCAACAGCTGGAACGATCTTTGGAACCCGGCGCTGAAAGGCAAGCTGTCCGCGCCCGATTTCGACCCCAGCCATATCATCGACGTGTCGGCGTTGCTCTCGGGCGGCGACGCGAGCACCTGGGAAAAGGGCCAGGACAAACTCAAGGCCCTGAAACCCAACTTCAAGGCCTTCTACACCAACGATGCCAACAGCCAGCAACTGATCGCGGCCGGCGAGACGCCCGTGCAGATCGTGCTGTCCATGAACGCCTATTACATGATCGGCCAAGGCGTGCCGATCAAGGTGGCGATGCCCAAGGAAGGCGCGGTGCTGGGGGTGGACACCATGGGCATCATGAAAGGCACCGCCAAGTCCGACCTGGCGCACAAGTTCATGAACATCGCGCTGTCGCCAGACGTGCAGGCCAAGATCGTGGCCGCCAAGAAAGCCAGCCCCGTCATCGACGACGCCAAGGTCTCGCCCGAAGACGCCGCGCTGCCGGGCGTTTTCACGACCAAGCAGCAATGGGATACCCAGGCCATCGTCATCGATGACAAGCTGCGCGCCGAAAAGACCGCCGAGTGGCGCAAGTGGTTTACCGAAAACATCATGAACTGATTGCCGATATCGCGGCCTCGCGGCCTTGCCGGCCGCGGCGCCGCCACGCTTTCACCCTATACGAAGGATGGGTCCAACATGGATGCGCGTTCCACCCTGAGAGGATGGCTGATATCCCCGGCCAGCTTCATCGCGCTATGCATCTGCGTCGCCATGGCGGCCGTGCTGCAGTACAGCTTGCGCACTTTCATTCCCGGGTCGCTGGATGTCGGCGGCCTGACGCTCTCGAACTTCTCGGGCATGGGCAAGCAGATTTACGTCGATGCCTTTGTGAACACCTTGCGCCTGAGCGTGGAAACCACGGTCTTCTCCTTGCTCGTCGCGTACCCATTGGCGTATGCGCTGGTCAGGGTGCGAAACCGCTACATCAAGTCTTTCATCCTGATCGTCTCCATCACGCCGCTCTTTCTGGGTGAGATCGTGCGCACCTATTCGTGGATCATCGTGCTGGGCAGTACGGGTTTCATCAATTCGATGCTGCTCAAGCTAGGCGTGATCGATACGCCGCTTGCGTTGATGTTCAGTCATCTTGGCGTATTGGTGGCGCTGGTGCACGTTACCGTTCCTGTGGTCGTGCTGATGCTGGCCACCGCCATTTCCCACATCGACCGCGACTATGAGAAAGCCGCCGAAAGTCTGGGCGCGGGGCCGGTCCGCACGTTCCTGACCATCACGCTTCCGCTGTCTATGCCGGGCATCCTGGCCAGCATCACGACTTCATTCGCCTGGACGTTCAGCGCCTTCGCCACGCCGCAAATGATTGGCGGAGGCCGCGTTCCAACGGTTTCCACCTTGGTCTACCAGCTGGGATTCTCGTCCATGAACTTTCCCCTGGCGGCCAGCCTGAGCGTCATGGGCCTGGGCCTGACGGCGATCGCGCTGATGCTGCTTGGCCGCGTCACGCGCCGTCTCAAAGTCATTGGAGGACATTGACATGGGTCTTCGTAAATCCCTGCCCCTATGGCTGCGCATCGGCGCGCCCGTGCTGATCACGCTTATCCTGGCCTTCGTGCTGCTGCCCGTCGTGGTGGTGGTGCTGGCTTCCTTCAATGAAAAAGCCTTGCTCACGTTTCCGCCGCAGGCCTGGTCCTGGCGGTGGTTCGAGCGTGTTTTCACCTACTCCGATTTCCGCGACGGCTTTCGCGCCAGCGTGGTCGTCACGTTCTGGTCGTCGTTGCTGGCGCTGGTCATCGGCACCGGCCTGGCCATTGCCGTCAAGCGCATGGCGTTTCCCGGCAAGAACATCCTGCAGGCGATTCTGCTCTCGCCGCTGGTGATCCCGCACTTCACGGTGGGACTGGGCTTGTTGATTCTGGTGGCGCAGCTGAACATTGATCGTGGCTACGGCATCGTGATCCTGTGCCACGTCATTCTTGTTTTGCCTTTCGTGTTGCGCAGCGTCTATGTCTCGATGGAGAACCTGGACGAGCGCCTGGAGCAAAGCGCCGCCAGCCTGGGCGCGTCGCCGGTTCGGGTCCTGTGCACCATCACCGTGCCCTTGCTCGCGCCCGGTTTGTTCGGCGGCTGGCTGTTCGCGGCCATCATGTCGTTCAGCGAATTCACCGCGTCGCTGTTCGTGACCACGCAGAGCACGCAGACCCTTCCCGTGACGATGTACAACTATGTGCGCGAGTTCGCCGACCCGACGCTCGCCGCGTTGTCGGTGGTGTATATCGTGGTGACGGCCAGCCTGCTGATCTTCGCGAACCGCTTCCTCGGGCTGGGCCGGATTCTCAATATCGAGGACAACCACTAGAGCCGGTCAACATGCCCTGGCCCGTGGGCCAGGGCGGCGCCGCTTAATAGCCGCGCGCGGCATCGACGCGATTGACGGGCGGCAAGCCTTGGCTGACACGCAGCACGTTGTCGGCGATCTGTCCGGCAGCGGATGCCGGAATGGCGACCGATGCCAGGTGAGGCGTGATCAGCACGTTTTCCATGGCCCAGAGCGGGTCGCCAGGCGGCAGAGGTTCACGCTCGAAGACGTCCAGCGTCGCGCCGCCCAGATGACCGCTACGCAGCAGGTCGGTCAGGGCGGCCTGGTCCACCAGCGCGCCCCGGGCCACATTGATCAGGGCCGCGCCACGCGGCAGGCGTTGCAGGCGTTCACGGTTCAACAGGCCGCGCGTCTGCGGGGTGAGCGGAAGCATCACCACCAGGATGTCGGCGCACGACAGCACCGTATCCAGCGACGCCATGCCGGCGTGGCATTCGATGCCTTCGATGTTGCGCGGGCTGCGCGACCAGCCAAGCACGTTCAGCCCCTGGCGGGACAGTTCGCGCGCCGCATAGGCGCCCAGTTCGCCCAGGCCCAGCACCGCCACCCGCACCGCCTCCGGCGAGCGCGGATGGCGATAGGCCCATTCGCCCCGCCGCTGCGCCGCTTCGAAATAAGGAATATCACGCGCATACCGCAGGGCGGCAAACAGCACATAGCCCGCCATCATGCGCGCCATATTAGGATCGGTGATACGGGTGATGGGCACCTCGGCGGGCAGGTCTTCGCGGCCGACAATCGAATCCACCCCTGCGCCCAGATTCACGATAAGGCGCAGGTTTTTCATGCGGTTGAAGAAGCCCGACGGCGCCTTCCAGATCAGCGCGTAATGAATGTCGGCCGGATCATGCGCGTCGTTGGCGTGCACCACACGCAAGTCCGGCAGGCACGCCTGCATGGCGTCGCGCCAGGCCGTGTAGTCGTCGAAATCGCTATAGAAGATCATTGCACCCGACACGGCGGGGCGGGAGGATGCGTGCATGGCCGGTCTGCCTCAGGCGCCGCGGTGGATCAGGCGGGACATGGCCTCGATGGCAAGCTCATAGCCATCGCCGCCCAACCCCGCGATGACGCCATCCGCGGCCTTGGAAATATAGGAATGATGGCGGAACGATTCCCGCCGCCAGATGTTGCTCATGTGGACTTCGATGATTCTGCCTGGAAAGGATAACAAGGCATCAAGGATCGGCACCGACGAATAGGTCAGGCCGGCCGCGTTGATGATGACGCCCTGCGCAGCGCCACGCGCTTCCTGAATCCAGTCGACCAATTGGCCTTCATGGTTGGACTGGACGAAATTCAACTGGATGCCCAGCGAGGCGGCCTTGCTTTCGCAGCGCTGCTGCAACACGGGAAAACTGTCGGAGCCATAAGTCTTGTTGGCGTCCAGTCCGTAGAGATTGGCGTTCGGCCCGTTAAGAAACCAGACCGTGGAAGATGCAGGGGTGGCGCTTGGCGTCGTCATGGAGGCAGTCTCAGGCTTCGTGAGGAAGGGTCGCCTGCATGGCAGGCAAGTCGTTGAATACGGAGAACCACGCGGCGGCGCGCGGATGCGCCGTGCGCCAGTCCAATTCGGGAAAGCGGAAATCCAGATACCCCAAGGCGCAAGCGAGGGTCAGGTCACCGATGCTGGGATGCGTTCGCGGCAGGTCGTCTGCCTGCGACTCGATGTCCGCCAGGCAGGCTTGGACTTTGACGAGCTGCGCCTCGCGCCATTGCGGCCACTGGATCTCGGCCGGCCGGGCCGTGTGCTCGTAGCGCGCCAGCAAGGCGGCATCCAGCAGGCCGTCGCCCAGGGCCTGCCGCGTCAACGCGACCCAGCGAGCCGGACCCGCCGGAAACAACTGCGTATCGCCGGCGGCCTCGGCCAGGTATTCGCAGATCACGCGGCTGTCGTAGAGCGCTCTGCCGTCCGGAAGGATCAGGGTGGGCACCTTGGCCAGCGGATTGTGGGCGGCGATGCGCGTGTCGCGGTTGACCGGATGCGCGGCGCTGGCCAGCCATTCAATCTGTTTGGCCTGGCCGGTCAAGTGCGCGCACACCATAACCTTGCGCACGAAGGGGGACGTCGGGGCATAGAGAAGTTTCAATCCGTTCTCCGTTTGTCAGGGTTTGAGGACCAGCTTGCCGAACACCTTGCCGCTTTCCAGCAACTGATGCGCGCGCACGGCGTCGGCCAGGGGCAGGCTTTGCGCCATCCTGGGCCGGACGCGGCCCGCGGCCACCAACGGCAGCACGTGGCGCCTGAGCGCGACCGCCATCCGAGCCTTCTCGGCATCGGTTTGCGGACGCATGGTCGATGAGTGCAAGCTCAACTGCTTTTGCATCAGGGTCAGCAGTTCGATGTTGACGGCCGAACCCTGCAGAAAAGAAAGACTCACGTGGCGCCCGCCGAAGGCCAGCGCCTGCAGATTGCGCCGCACATAATCGCCGCCGACGATATCCAGCACGACGTCCACACCACGGCCTTGCGTGAACGCCGCGCAGGCTTCCACGAAATCCGTGTCATGAAAGCAGATCACCTCGTCGGCGCCGAGTTCGCGCAGGGCATCCAAGCGATCGCGTTCGCCGTCCGTGGCGATGACCCGCGCGCCAGCGGCATGCGCCATCTGGATGGCCAGCGTGCCGATGCCGCCTCCCCCGCCATGGATCAGCACGGTCTCACCCATGCGCAGGCGGCCCAGTTCGAACAGGTTGTGCCAGACGGTGAACAGGCCTTCCGGCAGTGCGCTTGCCTGCGCGTCGTCCAGCGCCTTGGGCACTGCCAGGGAATGATCCACGCGCGCCACGCACCACGGCGCATAGCCGCCGCCCGCAAGCAGGCTCATGAGACGTTGCCCAAGCAAGGAATCCGGCACGCCGGGTCCGCACGCCGCGACCTCGCCGCAAGCTTCCAGCCCCAGCACGTCGGTCACGCCCGGCGCCGGCTTGCTCACGCCCTGGCGCTGCATGATGTCGGGCCGGTTGATGCCGGCCGAATGCACGCGCAACAACACTTCACCGGGACCCGGCGCCGGGACTGGCCTGCCGGCCAGCGTCAACACCGTGGCGTCGCCCGGCTCGCGGGCGATGATGGCTTGCATTTCAGCGGGGATTTGATTCATGGCACTGTGCCTCGCAGACGAATGGAAACTCGGCGGCTGCGCAGGCGCGGCCGCCAGGAAGGGGCATCGCGTGAAGCCGTATTCAGGACGGCGCGTTGAAGACACTGACCCCGTGGCCGGGCAAGGCAAGCCCCGCCACGGCGCCCACGGGCCATTCATGCAGGCAGTTCAGGTCGAAGGTGCGCACCATGACGTGCTGGCGCCCTTCCACAGGAATGTGCACATCCAGGTACAGATCCACGTGATCACCCTGGAACACGTGGTTGACGACCGTGCCGCTCAGGACCGATCCGCTATGCAGCGCTTCCAGCTTGATATGTTCAGGCCGGACATAAAGATCAAGCCGGTGGCCCTCGTGCGACCCGCCCACCAAGCGCTGGCGGGGGATATGCGTCAGCCCCGCGCCCAGGCGCAGCTGGATGGTTTCCGCGCTGGTGCCGTGATAGTGCGCGGGCAGGATGTTGACGTCGCCCAGGAACGATGCCACGAACGGGTCCTGCGGATTGCGGTATAGCTCGTCCGGCGTGGCGACTTGCCGGATCACGCCCTGGTTCATCACGGCGATGCGATCCGACATGCTGAGGGCTTCGCCCTGGTCATGCGTGACGAAGATCGTCGTCACGCCCAGCCTGCGCTGGATATCGCGGATTTCCACCTGCATGGCGCCGCGCAGGCTTTTGTCCAGCGCGGAAAATGGCTCGTCGAGCAACAAGACTTTAGGACGGATCACCAACGCCCGCGCCAGCGCCACGCGCTGCTGCTGGCCGCCGGACAGCTCGCGCGGCTTGCGCTCGCCCAATCCATCCAGCTTTACAAGCGCCATGGCTTCACGCACCCGCCGCTCGATCTCGGCGGCCGGCACGCGCCGCATCCGCAGGCCGTACGCGATATTGCGCTCTACGGTCATGTGCGGGAACAGCGCGTAGTTCTGGAACACGATGCCGATCTGGCGCTGATACGGCGGCAGCGCCGTGACGGGCGTGCCGTCGATGAAGATCTCGCCGTTGTCCGCGTCGGCAAATCCCGCGATCAGGTTCAGCAAGGTGGTCTTGCCGCAGCCCGACGGGCCCAGCAGCGTCAGGAACTCCCCGCGCTCGATCTTCAGGGACACCTGTTGAAGCACCGCGTGACCGCGATATTTCTTGACCACTCCCTCCAGGCTGACCGCGCTGGAGCTATCGGAGGAATAGGGACTATTCGGCATGGCTGCTGCACTCACTGAAGATCAGTTTCCCGGCGCGAGAATTCCGGGAAAAACAGGCGGTGGCCGCATGGCACGCAAGTGCTGCGGCGCCAGCGTTCTGGTGCAGTCAAGAATACGGTAAAGCCCTATTTCCAGTGCATTGCCGATGCTGATGGGGGCCATCGGAAAAAAGAAATCATGACGGCGCAAGCGCAATGGCGTGTGCCGCCCGGGGCAAACCGACACCTTTGCTTTTTCCTAAGTCAGCCGTCCGAAAAACGAAGTTATCAAGTTGAGGCTTCGGGGTCACACTGCGTGCCAATCGGATCGTCGTGTCAGCCACGAGACGCACCAGGGTCTCGGTATTCCTTAGGATCTTCACATGTCAATTGAAAAAACCAACACGCTGGTGATCGGCGCCGGCCAGGCCGGCATCGCAATGAGCGAGCACCTCGGCGCGATGGGCGTTGCGCACATCGTGCTCGAACGCAAACGGATCGCCGAACGCTGGCGCTCCGAACGCTGGGACTCGCTGGTGGCCAACGGCCCCGCCTGGCACGACCGCTTTCCGGGTTTGAAGTTCGATGACGTCGGGCCTGATATCTTCCCGCCCAAGGAGCGCATGGCCCAGTACTTTGAAGACTACGCGAAGATGCTCAATGCGCCCGTGCGCACTGGCGTCGAAGTCCTGCGCGTGCAGCGCAACGACAAGCGCCCGGGCTTCACCGTCACCACCTCTGCGGGCACCATCGAAGCTCAGCACGTGGTCGCCGCAACCGGCCCCTTCCAGATCCCCACCTATCCGAAAATCGTGCCGGAAAGCGCCGGCATCCAGCAGCTTCATTCCTCGGCCTACAAGAACCCGGGGCAATTGGCCGACGGCGCCGTGCTCGTCGTCGGCGCGGGCGCCTCCGGCTCGCAGATCGCCGAAGAACTCCGCCAGGCCGGCCGCACCGTCTACCTGTCCGTGGGCGAACACTACCGGCCGCCCCGCTCCTACCGCGGACGCGACTACTGCTGGTGGCTGGGCGCGCTGGGCATGTGGGACGAAGTGAAGAAAAAGCCCAAGCGCGAGCACGTCGCCTTCGCCGTGAGCGGCTACGAGAACGGCAAGACCATCGACTTCCGGCGCCTTGCCCACGACGGCATCCAGTTGGTCGGCATCACGACATCGTATGAAAACGGGGTGCTGCACTTCGCCGACAACCTTGGCCGCGATGTCGCCCAGGGCGATGCCGACTACTTCGAAGTCCTGCGCGAAGCCGACGCCTACATCGAGCAGAATGGCCTGGACCTTCCGCCCGAGCCGGATGCCTGGAAACTGCTGCCCGACCCGGAGTGCCTGACCTATCCCACCCTAAGCCTGAACCTGGCCGAGGCCGGCATCAAGACCATCCTGTGGGCAACCGGCTTCAAGGTCGACTTCAGCTGGATCGACGTCGACACGTTTGACCAAAACGGCTACCCCATCCACAAGCGCGGCATCTCCGCCGAAAAAGGAATCTACTTCCTCGGCCTGCCCAACCTCACCAACCGAAGTTCCTCGTTCATCTGGGGGGTTTGGCACGACGCCCGCTACATCGCCGACCATATCGGAATCCATCTGGACTACCTGGCGTACAAGAAGGAATGACGGAATCCGCAACAGGCGTGCTCCGGCCCTGACGCAAAAAACCCGCACCCTGGATCAGGAGGCGGGTTTTTTTTGCAGATGCTCCGATGCTCTGGCTGACCCTGGAACATTGATCGTTGAAAAAAACCCACAGCAGACCCGATCCGCATTCTGGCCCCGTTGATTCCCATAACTCATTTCTATAGAATCAGCAATTCGGGCGTGTGCCCATTTCTTTTCGTCCACTCAACTCACCGTCAGGGAGGCTGCATGATGATTCAACCCATGCCGAACGCCGTCCCGCGCGTGTCCCCGCGACGCCACTAAGTCGTCGCCCGCGCGGACCCATCGCTAGACCGTTACCTAGCGACTGGTCCTCCGTGCCTGTTCCAAAAACCTGAACGCAGTCGCCTGTGCCCATTCGGCGCATGGCTTGTTATCCCTCTTTCATCACAAGGACATCCTGGCGTGTCTTGTGCCGCCAGGCCATTGTTATGGCTAGAAAAAAAATCGACTTTCGAGGACAGGCCTTTAAGGATGTTCTGGGCTTTACCTTTCGGCACTGGGGCCTGCAACCCTGGCGCACGCTTGTCATCGTGCTGCTGGCGCTGCTGTCGGCTGTGGCCGATATCCTGACGCCGATGTACGCCGGCAAACTGGTCGACGCAGTGGCCTCTGGCTCATCCGGCAACGAGCTGGCCTGGAGCGCCGCCATCACCGCCTTCTGGCTGCTGGTGGCGCTGGGCGTGGGCGGCACGCTGCTGCGCCAGGCCGTGTTCCAGAACATCATCACCTTCACGTTGAAGATGATGAACGGCATCGTGTCCAACGCGTTTCATCGCGTGCAGCGCTTGTCCACGGACTGGCATGCCAACAGCTTCGCCGGTTCGACGGTGCGCAAGATCACGCGCGGCATGTGGGCCGTGGACATCCTGAACGACACGCTGCTGATTGCGCTGCTGCCGTCCGTTGTGATGCTGGTGGGCGCCACCGCATTGCTGGGTGCGCATTGGCCGCTGATGGGGCTGGTGGTGGGCCTGGGTTCGGTGTTGTACATCGCCGTCACCGCCGCGTTGTCGCTGGGGTTTGTCGCGCCCGCCGCGCGCCTGGGCAACGCGTGGGACACGCGCATGGGCGGCGCGCTGGCCGACGCCGTCAGCTGCAATGCGGTGGTCAAGGCCTTTGGCGCTGAAAACCGCGAAGAAGCGCGGCTGGATCGCGTGGTGAACAAGTGGCGCAACCGCACGCGCCGCACCTGGGTGCGCGCCACGTTGAACGGCGGCATTCAGGGTGCGATGCTGGTGGCGATGCAGGCCGCCATTCTGGGCGCATCGCTGCTGCTGTGGTCACGCAACCAGGCAACGGTGGGCGACATCACGTTCACGTTGACGATGTTCTTCGTGCTTCAAGGCTATCTGCGTGACGTGGGCATGCATATTCGCAACCTGCAACGCTCGGTCAACGACATGGAAGAACTGGTCGCGATGGAACGCCAGCCGCTGGGCGTGGCTGACCGCGCGGGCGCAGGCGCCATCCAGGTCACCGCGGGCGAAATCCGTTTTGAGGACGTGACGTTCCGCTATGGCTCGCACAACACCGCGTTGTACGACAAATTCTCCGCGCGCATTGCGCCGGGCGAACGCGTCGGCCTGGTGGGGCATTCGGGCTCGGGCAAGACCACGTTCATCAAGCTGATTCAGCGCCTGTATGACGTGAACGACGGCCGCATCACCATCGATGGGCAGGACATCGCCCAGGTGAAGCAGGCATCGTTGCGCAGCCAGATCGCCATCGTGCAGCAGGACCCGGTGCTGTTTCACCGCACGCTGGCCGAGAACATTGCCTACGGCCGGCCCGGCGCCACGCAAGCCGAGATCGAGCAGGCGGCGCGGCTGGCCAGCGCGCACGAGTTCATCATGTCGCTGCCCAAGGGTTACGACACGCTGGTGGGTGAACGCGGTGTGAAGCTGTCGGGCGGTGAACGCCAGCGCGTGGCGATCGCGCGGGCGTTCCTGGCGGACTCACCCATCCTGATTCTGGACGAAGCCACGTCCAGCCTGGATAGCGAAAGCGAAGTGCTGATCCAGCAGGCCATGGACCGTCTGATGGTGGGCCGCACGACGCTGGTGGTGGCCCACCGGCTGTCTACCGTGCGCGCGTTGGACCGTCTGCTGGTGATGGACCGCGGCCGCATCATCGAAGAAGGCAGCCACGATGTGCTGGTCCGTTTGAAGGGCGGCCTGTATCGGCGCTTGTTCGAACGGCAGGCGCTGGAACTGACCAAGGGCATGACGGCAGCCGAGATGTTGCAAGACGGCGCCACGCCGCCTCCCGCTAAAGACGAAGACGTGGACGCCGGTGAGTTTGCGTTCGGTAAGTAAGGGGTGGCAGATCTAAGGGGTGGCAGATCGCGGCCGGCAAATAGATTTTGGCAAATAGGCTCTGCCAAAACCCGTTCGCCATACAGCGCCCGGCATCACGCCGGGCGCTGCGCCAACGTCAGGCGTAAGCCGAAGCCGATCAGCGCCGTGCCGAAGATCACGCTTTGCACTTTCTGAGCGCGGGGGCTGGCTGACATCCAGCGCCCCACTGCCCCGCCTGCCAACGCGCAGATCACGTCGAACGTCAGCCCCAGGCTGACCAGGATGACGCCCAGCACGGCAAATTGTTGTCCGATGGACCCGTGCGCAGGCGACACGAATTGCGGCAGCAGCACCGAGCAAAACAGCAAGGCCTTGGGGTTGAGCACGTTGGTCAGCACGCCGCTGAGCAACGCGCCGCCCAGCCCCTTGCCGCCCGCCGCCGGCTGGCCCGTCGCATCAAGCGCCACCGGCTTCGCGCGCAACAACTTCACCCCCAACCACACCAGATAGCAGCCGCCTACCGTGCGCGCAGCGTCGAAGGCCCAGGGATGGGTTTTGAACAAGGCCGCCAAACCCAGCGCCGCCAAGGTCACATGCGCGGCACGCGCAATCGCCAGCCCCACCGCGACCGCCAGCGCTTGCCCGCGCCCACGCAGGACGCCGGTTTCCAGTAACAGGATCATGTCCGGCCCGGGCACCACGTACACAATCAGCAAGGCCCCAAGAAACAACGCCATATCCGCCATATCCGCGCTCCCACGCATGCTCTTCAAGGCGGTCATTCTAGGAAAATCGGGCTGGCATGTGCTTGCGATTCATGCCAATGGAATTATGATGATTGGCACATTCCACTAGCAGAAAAACACTTTTCCTAATTCCATGCCATAACATGAACTGGACGCTTACGACCGCCGCATTCTGGAAGCATTGCAACAGAATGGCCGCCTGACCAATGTGGAGCTGGCTGAGCAGATTGGCTTGTCGCCCTCACCCTGCCTGCGGCGCGTGCGCATGCTGGAAGAAGCGGGGGTGATTCAGGGATACGAAGCGCGGCTGGCGCCAGACGAAGTGGGTCTGGGCCTGACCGTGTTCGTCGGCGTGAAGGTGGAACGGCACCACGAACGCGACGCCGAACAGTTCCGCAAAGAGGTCAGCGCCCTGCCCGAAGTCATCGCGGCGCATCTGGTGTCGGGCGAGTCTGACTTTCTGCTGCAAGTGGTGGTGCCGGACCTGCGCGGCTACGAGCGCTTTCTGCTGGGCACGCTGTTGAAGCTGACCGGCGTGAAAGACATCCGCAGCAACTTCGCCATTCAGACGGTCAAGCGGCAAAGCCCGCTGCCGCTGGACCATCTGGGCAAGTAGCCCGCGCCGCACCTCGTGGCGGGTTACGGCATATTCGCCGCCGCCCGGTCCACCAACGCCGCGCGCCGGTCAAAACGCGCCTGCGACATGGCCAGATAGCGCTCGACGATAGCGGGTTCCGACGTCGCGGGCGTGCCGCCCGGAAACGGCGGCTTCGGGTCGTACTCGATCTGCAACTGGATCAGCTTGGCGACGTCATCGCCGCACAGCGCCGCCACCACTTTCAAGCCCATGTCGATGCCTGACGTCACCCCGCCCGCGGTGTAGGTGTTGCCGTCCACGCACAAGCGTTCGTCGGTAGGAATCGCGCCAAAGCGCGACAGCAATTCGCGCGCACGCCAATGGCTGGACGCCCGTTTGCCGCGCAACAAGCCGGCCGCGCCCAGCAGCAGAGAACCCGTGCAAATACCAAACAGATATTGCGCCGCCAGGCCTTGCTGCCGGGTGAACGCCACCCAATCGGCGTCAACGATGGCATCATCCGTGCCCGGCCCGCCCGGCACCACCAGCAGATCGCATTGCGTGGCGGATGCCAGCGTCTGAGTCGGCAAAAATTTCAGGCCGCGGTCGCAACGTACCGGGTCCAGGCTTTTTGAGACAAAATCCACGGTAAACCGCGGCGCATTCGCCAGGACCTCGTAGGGGCCGGTCATATCCAGCTGGGTCAGCCCTTCGAACAAGAGAATATTCACATGCATGACGATGCTCCCTCAAGAACGCCAACGCCCAGCATAGGCGGACGCGCCCGGCCGCGTGTGCCAAAAAATGCAGAGATTGCGCCAGAACGCGCGCCACAGCGCGTGGTGTTCGTGTTGTACGACGGTTTCCAGCCGCTGGATCTGGCGGGCCCGTGGCAGGCGTTCAGCTCGGCCAACGAAGAAGCCGGGCGCGTGCTGTATCAGTTGAGCACCATCGCCGCCACGCCTGTCGTCAGCACCTGGGAACAGGGCTTGCGCATGCAGGCTGACAACACATTCGAGGCCGATGGCGATACGCCCATCGACATGCTGCTGGTGCCGGGCGGCCCCGGCGTGGACCGCGCCAGCGCGCACGCGGAAACGCGCGCATGGCTGCGCCGCCGGGATGCAACGACGCCGCGCACGTGCAGCGTTTGCACGGGCGCCTTTCTGTTGGCGGCCTGCGATCTGCTCAATGGCCGCGCCGTCACCACGCACTGGCGGTCGGCCGACCGGCTGCGCCAACTGTACCCGGCGCTGCGCGTGGAAGACGACCGCATCTTCATTGAAAGCGGCAAGTACTGGACGTCGGCGGGGGTGACCGCCGGCATCGACCTGGCGCTGGCGCTGATTGAACGTGACCATGGCGCCGCGCTATCGCAGCAGGTGGCGCGGCGGCTGGTCGTCTTCATGCGCCGCGATGGCGACCAGCGCCAATACAGCCAAAGCCTGCGCCTGCAAGACCGTGTGGCGGCGCCCTTTCGCGATCTGGTGGAAAAAATCGAAGCGCACTTGTCGGCCCGCTGGTCCGTGGACGACATGGCCGACGCCTGCCATATGTCGCGCCGCACCTTCCAGCGCAAATTTGCGGTGCACTTTGGTGTGGCGCCCACGGAAGTCTTGCGGCGGCTGCGAGAAGAACGCGCCAGCGCGCTACAGAGCACCGGTAAGATGTCGAAAAAAACGGTCCAACATCACGTGGGGCCGGTACCCAACAGGCCACCCCAATGACGCTACCGAATCACCGCGAATGCCTTGCCCGCTGGACCGCTGTTGCGGCCGCCTTGCTGACGCTGACGCTGCTGACCGCCTGCGACGATACGCCTTCCAAGCCAAAGCTGACGCTGGAGCAAAAGCTGTTTCAAGACCTGGCTCCCCATCGCGAGTTCAAGGGTGATCTCAACGGCCAGCCCGTGCATTTGATCGTCCACGACTGCGACGTGTATCTGAACGAGGCGGACCCGGAATCTTCGACCGGCGCGCGCCGCTGGACGATCGTGCTGGAACCCGAGTTCTACCCGTCGTTCATGGCGTGCCAGCGCCAATCGCTGACCCGCAAGGGCAACACCGTGGAAGCCGAGATCGGTGAAATGGCGATGGGCGCGGGCGGCTGCTGCGCAACGGGCGGCGTGTTCCGGTCCACCGACGGGCGCCACTGGAAACCGAAGTAAACCGCAGCAAGCCGCGCCCCCGCGGCTTCTGCCTCGCGGCCTCTACCCCGCGGCTTCTACCCCGCGCCTTCTACCCCGCGCCTTCTGCCCCGCGGCCTCTACCCCGCCGCCCCTACCCCGCCGCCACTACCCCGCCGCCTCTACCCCGCCACGCCTACCCCGCCACGCCTACCCCGCCAGCCCCACCGACATGCCGCCGCACACGTACAGCAATTGCCCCGTGATGAAGCCCGCCTGCTTGTCCAGGAACATGGCGACGCTGTGGGCCACTTCGTCCGGCGTTCCGACACGGCCCACGGGAATGGACGCTTCCAGCGCGCGCGTCTTGGGCGCGCCCGGCGGGTTGGACTGATTGAACAGTTCCGTGGCGATGGGGCCTGGCGCCACGGTGTTCACCGTGATGCCGTGGGCGGCCAGTTCCAGCGCCCAGGTGCGCGTCATGCCCGCCAAGCCTGCCTTGGATGCGCCGTACACCGAACGCCCGCCTTTGCCTAACGCCGCGCGGCTGCCGATGTTGACGACGCGTCCGTAGCCCGCCTGCCGCATGCCCGGCAGCAAGGCCTGCATCAGCAGGACCGGCGCGGTGATGTTCAGCGCCATCGTGCGCAGCAGGTCGGCTTCAGTCACGTCTTCAATATCGGCCACCTGGATCATGCCGGCGTTGTTCACCAGATGCAGCACGGGGCGCTCGGCCGCAAGTTCCGTTGCGGCGGCGCGCGTTGCGGCGGCATCGCCCAGGTCAACCGAGCGGAAGGTTTCGCCCGGCAGCGTGTCATCGGGCGCGCGGCGGCTGAAGTTGACGACGTGATAGCCGTCCTTGAGCAGGCGCGCCACAATGGCGCGCCCAATGCCCCGGCTGCCGCCGGTAACCAGTGCGATGGGGGTTGTCATTGCGCAGTGATTCCTTTGTCTTTGATGAGCCCGCCCCACTTCTTGCGCTCGGCGGATTCGAAGGCGGCCAGGTCGGCGCCGAAAAGCGTACCGGGTTTCGCGCCCATGGTGGCGAAGTTCGTGGCGATGGCCTGGCTTTGCAGACCGCTGCGTGCCGCGTCGATCAGCTGTTGGACAACCGGCGCCGGCGTATTGCGCGGCGCGTACAACGCGAACCAGGCGGTGACGTCAAAGCCGGGCAAGCCGGATTCCGCCACGGTGGGCAGATTGGGCACCGACGGGTCGCGGGCGCCTGACGTTACCGCCACGCCGCGCACCAGGTTGCCGTCCTTGATCTGCGCCAGCGCGCCCGGCAGGTTGTCGAACAACAGATCCACCTGCCCGCCCGCCACAGCAGGCAATGACGCGGACGTGCCCTTGAACGGCACGTGCAGCATCGTCACGCCCGCCATCGACTCGAAGTACGCGCCCGTCAAATGCACCGACGAGCCAATGCCG
The DNA here is from genome assembly GCF_056399725.1 of Achromobacter sp. 01N37. NCBI lineage: Bacteria > Pseudomonadati > Pseudomonadota > Betaproteobacteria > Burkholderiales > Alcaligenaceae > Achromobacter > Achromobacter sp. 01N37. Next base: position 222,785 of record NZ_JBFTRX010000003.1, on the reverse strand, counting down.
GGCGATGCGTAAGTCAGCTTCTTGTCGGGCGATTGCTTGGCAGCCTTGATGACATCGGCCACGGTTTTGTACGGCGACTTTGCGCTGACGGCGATCACGTTCGGCGTGGTCGACACCAGCGCAATCGGGACCAGATCACGCTCCGGGTCGAACGTCATGTTGCTGTACAGAAACTGGTTGATGGTCTGCGTGCCGATGGTGCCCAAGCCCAGCGTGTAGCCGTCCGGCTTGGCGCGCGCCACGTAGGCCATGCCGATATTGCCGCCCGCGCCGGGCTTGTTTTCAACCAGCACGGTTTGCTTCAAGCCCGGCTGCAGCGCGTTGGCGATGGCGCGGCCAAAGATGTCGGCCCCGCCTCCGGGCGGATACGGCACGACGACTGTGACGGGGTGCTCGGGGTAGCCGGCGGCATGCGCGGCGGAGTGAATGACGGGCAGCGCCAGCGTGGCCAACGCGGCCACGGCAACGCTGCGCCACCCGGCGCGCGGGGGTACGGCTTGGGTCATGAATCTGTCTCCTCTTGAATCCGCTGACTGCGGATTTCTTCTTAAGTCTTGTGGGTACAACTCGGCAACATCGGGGAAAATTCCAGCCTGCGGAATATTCAAAGCACTTCAAAGTACGTAAATACGTACTATAGTTATAAAAACATAGAACATAACCAGGAGACAAGAGATGAAACGCTGGACGCAACGCCCCGAAGGTTCCACCTGGGGCGACTTCGGGCCGGACGACGAGCTCGGCAGGCTGAACCTGCTGACCGAAGAAAAGGTGCTTCAGGGCGTGCGTGAAGTGCAGGCGGGCAAGGTGTTCTGCCTGTCGCTGCCGTTGGACCTGCCCGGCGGCAACGTGCTGAACCCGCGCCGTCATGCGCCCACGTTGAAACCCACGTTCCGCGAAGGCACGCCCTACCTGAACTTTGCGATGTCGCAGGTGCAGCCCGAGGCCGTTGACGTGCTGTCGGACGATCAGGTCACGCTGTCGATGCAATATTCCACGCAGTGGGACGGCCTGTGCCATGTGGGCGCAATGTTCGATATCCAAGGCGACGGCGAGCCGCGCCGCGTCTACTACAACGGCTTTGCGGCGGGCGTTGACGTCTTTGGCGGCGTGGACCCGGACACGTCCGACAACGCCTGCTGCCCGCCCGGCGGCTCGTATGCGCGCAAACTCAGCGTCAGCCGCTACGCCGAAAAAGGCATGCAAGGGCGCGGCGTGCTGGTGGATCTGGCGCGCGCCTTCGGCCCTGGCCGCACACTCGTCGGCCACGAACAACTGCAAGCCGCCATGCGTGACCAGAACGTCGTCGTCGAACCCGGCGACATGCTGGTGCTGCGCACAGGCTTCGCCGAGCGCGTCGTCGCCATGAACGGCCAGCCCGATCCCCACGAACTGGAACAGACGGGCGCGGTGCTGGACGGCGCCGACTCCGCCCTGCTGGACTGGATCACCGCCAGCGGCATCGCCGCCATCTGCGCCGACAACTACGCCGTGGAGTCCTACCCTGCGCGCACGTCCGGCCCCGGCCATTCGATCTTGCCGCTGCATCACCATTGCCTGTTCAAGCTGGGCGTGCCGCTGGCCGAGCTCTGGTACTTGAAGGACTTGGCCGACTGGCTGCATGCCCAGGGACGCAACCGCTTCCTGTTGACCGCCCCGCCCTTGCGCATGCCCGGCGCCGTGGGTTCTCCGGTAACGCCGATTGCCACGGTGTAAGCCATGACCGCACCCACGTCGACTTTTTCCGCGCACCTGGACGCGCTTGCCGCCCGCCGTCCCGACGCCACGCTGCTGATCGATCAAGACCAGCGGATCAGCGCCACACAGCTGCGCGCACAAAGCCGCGCCCTGGCGGCAGGCCTTGCACGCATCGGCGTGCAGCCCGGCCATCGCGTGGCCGTGTGGCTGCCCAACTGCGCGGCCTGGGTGGAATCGTTTCTGGCCTGCGCGCATCTGGGCGCGCTGGTGCTGGCCGTCAACACGCGATTTCGCGCGCTGGAAGTGGCCGATATCCTTGGCCGCGGCCAGGCCGATTGGCTGGTGTTCTGGCCGGGTTTCAAGGGCATCGACTTCGCCGGGATTCTTGACGGCGTCGCCCCGGAACACCTGACGCGTTTGCAAGGCGTGGTCACTCTGGGGGCTGACGATGAACATGCGCCGGCTACCCTGCATGACAAACCGGCGCATCGCTACGCAGACCTGCTCGCCACCCAAACTCCGCCGCCCGCCCCGCATGGCAACGCGGGCGTGCTGTGCTTCACCACGTCAGGCACCACGTCCAAGCCCAAGTTTGTGCTGCACGACCAGCAAACGCTGCTGCGTCATGGCGCGGCGGTGGCGCAGGCGTTTGGCTACGATGACCACAGCTGCGTGCTGGCCAGCGCCCCGTTCTGCGGGGCGTTCGGCTTTGCGACGCTGGTGGGCGGGCTGGCGCAAGGCGTGCCCGTGGTGTGCGCGCCGGTATTCAATGCGGCGGAATCCGCGCAGGCCGTTGCCCGCTACGCCGTCACGCACACCTATGCGAACAACGAAGCGCTGGTGGGCATGATGCAGGCGGCAGCCCCCGGCACGTTTGCGTCGGCGCGCCTCTTCGGCTTCGCCAGCTTCACCCCCGCGTTGGACAACATGCTGGACTTGGCGCGCGACGCCGGCGTGCCGCTGACGGGGCTGTACGGTTCCAGCGAACTGATCGCGCTGGTGGCAGGCCAGCCGCGCGACCCGCAAGAGGGTGACGTGTCGGCCCGCCATCAGCCCGGCGGCACGCTGATTTATCCTGATGCCCGCGTGCGCGCCCGCGACCCTGAATCCGGGCAAGTGCTGCCGCACGGCCAATCGGGCGAAATCGAAATCTTGTCGCCCAGCCTGATGCAGGGTTATCTGGACAACCCCGACGCCACGCGCAACGCGGTCACGGATGACGGCTATTTCAAGACAGGCGACCTGGGCTACACGCTGACCCCGCGCCAATTCGTCTTCCAGACGCGCATGGGCGATTCGTTGCGGCTATCCGGCTTTCTGGTGAACCCCGTGGAAATCGAGCAGGTCGTCGAAACCCTGCCCGGCGTGCGCGCCTGCCAGGTGGTGGGCGCCACCCGCCACGGCAAAATCGTGCCGTATGCGTTTGTGCTGCTGCAAGCCGGCGCCACGGCCGACCCCGCCGGCTGGACGGCGGCGTGCAAGGCGGCGATGGCCGGTTTCAAGGCGCCCGTGGGCTTTACCGTGCTGGACGCCTTCCCGTCCGTGGAAAGCGCCAACTCGGTCAAGATTCAGAAACACCGCCTGCGCGACATGGCGGAGGCTATGCTCTCGGATCTTTCCCCACCAGCCGCCCCCTGACCATGCCCGCCCGCAAGCTTTTCTCGCGCAGCCCCCAGCCGCTTTATCTGCAAGCGGCGGCGCTGTTCCGCAGCCATATCCAGAACCGCACCTGGCGGCCGGGCCAGCAGATCCCGCCGCTGGAATCGCTGATGGAAACCTATGGAATCTCGCGGGCGACCATCCGTCAGGCGTTTGGGCTGCTGGAACAAGACGGCCTGATCCGGCGGTCGCGCGGGTCTGGCACGTTCGTCAATGCCGAGCTGCCCGAAACGCCAACCTTGCTGATTCCAAAAACCTGGGCGGAAACCGTCGAGCTGAGCAATCAGCTGGGCACGGTGTCGCTGGTGGAATCCAGCGCTGATTCTCCGCTGCCTGACTCGCTGGGCATGCCTTGCGAGGCCGACCGCAGCGGGCTGTTCCAATACCTGCGCCGCGTGCACACGACCGACGCCGGCCCCTTCTGCTACAGCGAAGTCTTTCTGGAAAGCGGGCTGTTCCGCAAGCATCGCACCCGCATCCAGAAAAGCACGGTGGCCCCGGTGCTGGATCAGTTCTACGGCGCGCGCATCACCGAAGCGCGTCAGGTGCTGAACGTGATCGAAGCGGGCCAGGAATCCGCCGAGTCTCTGCAAATTCCCGTGTCGTCGCCCGTGGCCGAGCTGCGCCGCTATGCCTGCATCGACGGCCGCGTGGTGTATTTCGCGCGGCTGGAATTCCCGTTCCGCAAGGTGCGGATGGAATTCGATCTGCTGGCCCATCGCTGATTCGCGCGCCCTTCGTTCAACCGCCCAAGGAGCCCCACCCCACCGCCACGTCCATTTGCGCGGCCCGCCCCCAAACCAGAGCGCCATTGAAGCGCCAGCAAGTTTCAGACAGATCCGGCACAAGAGGAGACAAACCATGGCTTACGCCAACACGCCCCGGATTTCCATGCATTGCCGCAGCACGATTACCCGCTTGTTCGCCGCCACCGCCCTATCGGCGGCGGCCGCCGCACCGGCCTGGGCGCAGCAGCCCGCCGCCATTTCTGACGACATCGTCCGGCTCGGCCTGATCCTGGACATGAGCGGCGTGTACGCCGACGTCACCGGCAAGGGCAGCGCCACCGCCGCCCAGATGGCCATTGAAGATTTCGGCGGCACGGTGCTGGGCAAGAAGATTGACCTGATGGTGGTTGACCACCAGAACAAAGCCGACATCGCCGCCGCCAAGGCGCGCGAATGGTACGACACGCAGAAAGTCGACGCCATCATGGACGTGGCAGGCTCGGCGCCCGCGCTGGCCGTGCTGGAAGTGGCCCGCGAAAAAAAGAAGATCGTGGTCTTCAGCGGCCCCGGCACCGAACGCATCACCAACGACCTGTGCTCGCCCTATTCCGTGCACTACACCTACGACACCTGGTCGCTGGCCAACACGACCGCACGCGCCACCGTCGAAAAAGGCGGCAAGAGCTGGTACTTCCTGACCGCCGACTACGCCTTCGGCCACACCTTGCAGGCGTCCGCCACCGAGGTCGTCAAGGCCAATGGCGGCACGGTGCTGGGCGCGGCGCGCCACCCGTTGGGCTCCAGCGACTTCGCCTCTTATCTGTTGCAGGCCCAGGCCAGCAAAGCGCAGGTCGTAGGGCTGGCCAATGCCGGCGGCGACACGGTCAACGCCATCAAGGCCGCCAGCGAATTCGGCCTGACCAAGGGCGGCCAGAAGATGGCGGGATTGCTCTTGTATATCAACGACATCCACGCCATCGGCCTGGACGCGGCGGCCGGCCTGACGCTGACCGAAGCCTTCTACTGGGACATGAACGACCAGACGCGTGCCTGGTCGCAGCGCTACTACGACAAGCTGAATAAGATGCCCAACATGAGCCAGGCGGGCACCTATTCGTCGGTGATGCATTACCTGAAGGCCGTGCAGGCGGCGGGCACCGATGCGCCGGAGGCCGTGATGAAGCAGATGAAGGCCATGCCCATCAATGACTTCTTCGCCACCAACGGCCGCATCCGCGAAGACGGCCGCATGGTGCACGACATGTACCTGTTTGAAGTGAAGCAGCCGTCAGAATCCAAACGGCCGTGGGACTACTACAAGCTGGTGGCGACCTTGCCGGGCGATCAAGCCTTCATGCCCTTGTCGAAGTCGACCTGCCCGCTGGTGAAGAAGTAAGCGGAGGCTCAGGAAGGAGGCTCGGGAAGGAGGCTCGGTACTGAGCATCCGCAGTGAGCATGGACACCCGGCATCAGCATGGGCCATCAATAGACACGCGGACGGGCGCCTGCCCGTCCGCGTTCTACACTGCACGCATTGCCGCTGGATGCCCTCATGACCACTGTCCCCGCTCGCCCCATTCCCGCCACCATCGCCGCCGTCGTCCGAGACGGCCACGTGCTGCTGGTTCGCCGCGCCAACCCGCCTGATGAAAACTGCTGGGCATTTCCAGGCGGCAAGATTGACGCCGGTGAATGCATCGAAGCGGCGACGGCGCGCGAATTGCTCGAAGAAACCGGCGTGGTGGCCGAACCCCTGCATGTGTTCGACGCCGTTGACGTCTTCGACCGCGACGAAGCGGGTGCATTACGCCGGCATTTCATCCTGATCGCCGTGCTGTGCCGCTGGCAATCGGGCGAGCCCGTGGCGGGCGACGATGCGCGGGACGCACGCTGGATACCGCTTGCCGATCTGGAAGGCCATGAACTGGCCACAAGCTTTGGCGTGGCGAGGCTGGCGCGCAAGGCGGCGGCGCTGACTGCGGCGTTGGATTCCGGTTCGAGTTCAGGTTTGAATTCCGGTTCGGATTCCGGTTCGGATTCCGCTTCGGATTGCTGAGCGATGGTCCCCACAATGTTCGACGCCTACCTGTCCCGCTGGAACCTTACGCCCGACGGCGCGCCTATCGAGACGCATGCGGCGCGGCTGCTGCCCGTCATCCATCAGGGCGCGCCCGCCATGCTGAAGATCGCCTTGCAAGAAGACGAACGGCAAGGCGGCGTGCTGATGCGCTGGTGGGACGGCCACGGCGCGGCCCGTGTGCTGGCGCACGACGACGACGCCATCCTGCTTGAGCGCGCGATGGGTCCGCGCTCGCTCGCCGCCTATGCCCGCACCGGCCGCGACGACGAAGCCACGCGCATTCTTTGCGGCGTGCTCAACGATTTACACGCGCCGCGCGCCAAGCCGCTGCCCCCTCTGCGCGGGCTGGAGGAATGGTTTACCGATCTCTGGCCCATGGCGCAATCGCACGGCGGCATCCTGGCCGAAAGCGCCCGTTACGCGCGCGCCCTGTTGGACGACCCCCGCGACGTCTCCGTGCTGCACGGCGATATGCATCACGACAACGTGCTGGATTTCGGCGAGCGCGGCTGGCTGGTCATCGACCCCAAGCGCCTGACCGGCGAACGCACGTTCGACTACGCCAACATCTTCTGCAACCCCGACCTGTCTGACCCCGTGCCGCCCGTAGCCACCGTGCCCGGCTGCTTCGAACGCCGCTTGCAGATCGTGGTGGACGAGTCCGGCCTGGAGCGCCGCCGCCTGCTGCAATGGGTGGTGGCCTGGTGCGGGCTGTCGGCCGCCTGGTATCTGGGCGACGGCGACGACGCCGCGGTCGACCTGAACATCGCGCATCAGGCCCTCGCGCTGCTGCGGGTCTGATCTCCCGGCTTGATCGGGTAAGGTGTAGCCCCTGCACCCCTTATCTCTTCATTCCAGGAGCAATGAATGACCGGATTGTTTATCGTGGTGGCGGCGCTGGCGTTCCTGATGCTGGCGGCGTATCGAGGCTATAGCGTGATTCTGTGCGCGCCCATTGCTGCCATGGGCGCGGTGCTGCTGACGGACCCGTCGGCATTGGCTCCCATGTTCTCAGGCGTGTTCATGGAACGCATGGCGGGCTTCGCCAAGCTGTATTTCCCCGTGTTCCTGTTGGGCGCCGTGTTCGGCAAGCTGATCGAGCTATCAGGCTTTTCACGCGCCATCGTGCAGGCGGTGCTGCGCATGATTGGCGCGGAGCGCGCCATTGTCGCCATCGTGCTGGTGTGCGCGGTGCTGACGTATGGCGGCGTGTCGCTCTTTGTGGTGGTGTTTGCCGTGTACCCGTTCGCGGCCGAGATGTTCCGCCAAGGCGGCATTCCAAAGCGGCTGATGCCGGGCGCGATTGCGCTGGGCGCCTTCACCTTCACGATGACGGCGCTGCCTGGCACGCCGCAGATCCAGAACATCATCCCCACCACCTTCTTCGAAACCACGACCTGGGCCGCGCCCTGGCTGGGTTTGATCGGCGCAGCGTTCACGTTGACGGTAGGGGTCTCGTATCTGGAATGGCGGCGCAAGCGTGCGGCCGCCGCGGGCGAAACCTATGGCACCGAACTGCGCAATGAGCCGGTCACACCCGCCAACGAACGCAACCACCATCCGCTGATTGCGCTGCTGCCGCTGGTGGTGGTGGGCGTGATGAACTACCTGCTGACGCGCTGGATTCCGGGCTGGTATCCGGCCGGTTCCGAAGTGAACCTGCCCGGCTTACCCAAGCCCATGGCCGTCAATGTGGAAGACCAGGTGGCGTTGTGGGCGGTGATGGGCGCACTGATTACGGGCATCTTCACGATCTTGCTGTTCTCGTTTCGAAGCATCAAGGCGCACTTTGCCGAAGGCAGCAAGAGCGCCGTGTCGGGCGCGTTGCTGGCATCGATGAACACGGCGGCGGAATACGGCTTTGGCGGCGTCATCGCCGCGTTGCCCGGCTTCCTGCTGGTGGCCGACGCATTGAAGTCCATTCCCGATCCGCTGGTGGGCGAAGCCATTGCGGTGACGTCGCTGGCGGGCATCACCGGGTCAGCGTCCGGCGGCATGAGCATTGCGCTGGCGGCCATGGCGCAGACGTTCATCGACGGCGCGCACGCCGCCGGCATCCCCATGGACGTGCTGCACCGCATCGCCGCCATGGCCAGCGGCGGCATGGACACGCTGCCGCACAACGGCGCGGTCATCACGCTGCTTGCGGTGACGGGGCTGACGCACCGGCAGTCCTACGGCGACATCTTCGCCATCACATTGATATCGACGATGTCTGTGTTCGTGGTGATCGCCGTGTACTACCTGACCGGCATCGTCTGACCGAAGGCGTTGGCGAAGACCTCCGCGAGCCACTGGGTGAAGACGCGCACGCGCGCTGACACCTGGCGGTTTTGCGGATACAGCACCGACACGGGCATGGGCGCGGGCGGCCAGTCTGGCAGCACGATCTGCAACTGCCCCGCCGCCAGCTCCTGCTCTACCCGATACCGCGGCACCTGCACCAGCCCCAAGCCGGCCACCGCTGCGCTGGTATAGAGTTCGGCCCCCGTCACGCTGACAATCGCCGCCGCACGCACCTGCACGTTGCGGCCATCCACCATGAAGTCCAGCGGAATGCCGCGGCCGGTGGCGCTGGACAGGAAGTCCACGGTTTGATGATGGGCCAGGTCTTCCAGCCGCGCCGGCACGCCGAAACGCGCCAGGTAGGCGGGGCTGGCCACCGTCACTTGCGGCATCTGCGCAATCTGCCGCCCTGCCAGCGATGAGTCCTGCAAGGCCCCCGCGCGCAACACGCAATCGACCCCTTCCCGCACCAGATCCACCAGGCGGTCGTCTTCGCCCAGGTGCAGAACGATATCGGGATAGCGCGCCAGAAAGCCAGGCAAGCCGGGCATGACGAAATTCTTGGCCAGCGTGCCTTGCGCATTGACCCGCAGCAAGCCCTTGGGCGCGGTGTTCAGAAAGGCGCCGTCCGCTTCTTCAAGATCGGCCAGCAGGCGCACGCAGCGTTGGTAATAGGCTTCGCCATCGTGCGTCATGCGCACCTGCCGCGTCGTGCGTTCGAGCAGGCGCGCGCCCAAGCGCTTTTCCATGCGCTTGATCAGCGTGGTGACGGTGGCGCGGGGAATTTGCAGGTCTTCGGCCGCCTGCGAAAAACTGCGGCGTTCGGCGATGCGCACAAACACCTGCATTTCTTGAAAACGATCCATAGCGGCGGCCCATTATTAATGCAGATGGAATTATGTTCGCGAATATAGGGTAATTATCTTCTGTTTGGAATAGTTCATGATTCGTTCCATCCCCACCCTGTAGACGGAGTTAGCCTCATGACCCAACAAGCCCCCCAACGTGTCGCGCTGGTGACCGGCGGTTCGCGCGGCATTGGCGCGGCCATCGTGCGCCGCCTGGCCCGCGACGGTTTTGCCGTGGCCATCAACTATGCCGCCAGCGCGTCCGAGGCCGATGCGTTGGCCGCTGAGATCCGAGACGCCGGCGGCCGCGCGCTTGCCGTGCGCGCTGACGTGTCGAAGGCGGCCGACGTCACCGCTCTGTTTGACCAGGTGCAGGCCGAACTCGGCCGCATCGACGTGCTGGTCAACAGCGCGGGCGTGCTGAGCGTGCAACCGCTGGCCGACACCACCGACGAACAGTTCGAACGCACCTTCGACATCAACACGCGCGGCACCTTCAACACGCTGCGCGCGGCGGCGACCCGGCTGGCCGATGGCGGCCGCATCGTCAACGTGTCCAGCACCACCATTGCGCTGAACCTGCCCGGCTACGCGATCTACATCGGCAGCAAGGCGGCGGTCGAGAGCTTTACGCATGTGTTTTCAAAAGAACTGCGCGGCCGCCAGATCACCGTGAACGCCGTGGCCCCCGGCCCCGTCGCCACCGAGCTGTTCCTGAAAGGCAAAAGCCCGGAGCTGATCGAACACTTCACGAAGCTGCCGCCGCTGGAACGCTTGGGCCAGCCCGACGACATCGCGGGCGTGGTGTCGTTCTTGGCGGGGCCGGACAGCGGCTGGGTGAACGGCCAGATTCTGCGCGCCAACGGCGGCATCGCCTGACCGCTTGGCGGGTAGCGGGTAGCGGGCAGCGCGGGCCATGGTTGCGTGCCATGAATGCGGGCCATGAATGCGGGCCATGGTTGCGTGCCAACGCTCCGTGCCAACGCTGCGTGCCATGAATGCGGGCTACTGACGCGGGCCCGCCCTGCCCGCCTTGCCTAGAACCGGTACTGCGCCGTGGCGACAACGGTGCGCGGTTCGCCGAACTGGATCTGGCCGGCGCTGGTGGCCGAGCTGTAGTAGGTCTTGTCGGTAATGTTGCGCACGGCCAGGCGCCAATCCCATTTGCCCGTACGGTATCCCAGCAGCGCGTCCCAGCGCGCATAGCCCGGCAGCGTCGTCAGGTTGGTGTTGTCGGCATAGCGTTCGCCCACAAAGGTCAGGCCGGTTTCGCCGTACAAGCCTTCAGCGGGTTTGTACGTCAGGAACACGCTGCCGTTACGCCGCGCCACGTTGCTGATGCGGTTGCCGGCCAGGCCATTGTTGTCTTCCACGATGGACGCGTTCTGCAAGCCCACGCCCCCACGCAGATACCAGTTGCCCGTCAGGCGGCCCGCCGCGGTCAGCTCGACCCCGCGTGAACGCTGCTTGCCCGTCAGCAGCACCAGGGTCGGATCATTGGGGTCCGTCGTGCGGCGGTTGTAGAGCTCAAGCTGATAGACGGCCAGCGTCGTGCTCAGTTGCCCGTCCAGCCAATCGCTCTTCACGCCCACTTCCGTCTGGCGCGTGTGTTCCGGGTCCAGGTCGTTGGTATTGCCGCGCGCATTCGGCGTGATGCCGATGGTGCCGCCGCCCGTGGGGGAAAACGTCTTGCTGTAGGACGCATAGAAGGAATGGTCGCGCACCGGCGTCCACACCAGGCCCACGCGCGGGCTGACGCCGCTGCTGTCATGCGAGGCCGACGCGTCCAGCAGCTTGTTCGTGGAATCAATGCTGAAACGGTCCATGCGCACGCCCATCAACACCTGCCACGCGTCGTTCAGCTTGATCTGGTCTTGCAGGTAATAGCCCTGGCTCTTGACCTTGTGGCGCGCATCGCTGCTGACCGCCATGCGGCCGTTGTGCTGCAAGGACAGGTTCGGATCGACCAGGTCCAGCGCCGGCACGGGCTGCGCGCCCGGCCCGCTGGTGGCCGCCGAATACAGCGTGGGCGAACGGTCCTGGTGCGAAAGCTCAACGCCGAACAACACCCGGTGTTCGAGGCTGCCCGTGTGGAACAGGCCTTCGGTTTCCAGGTTGTTGGTGATGTTGCGGGTGGACAGGTTCTGCTGCCAGCGCGTGCGCGTGACTTTGCCGGTGGCGGCGTTGTAGCCGGTCAGGTAGGTGTTGTCGAAATCACTATCCAGCTTGAAGACGCCCAGCGTGTAGCGCAGTTGCCAGTCGGGCGCCAGCGTGTAGGCCAAGCGTGAACGGAACGATTGGGCGCGGTCGTCGATGTAGTCACGGTCGGGGTCGCCATAGACGGTGCTGCGGCCCACGTCGGCGGGGCGGCCGTTAACGCTGGGGATGCCGCGGTCAGGCGTGCGGTCATAGCGGCTGTACTCGTACTGCACCAGCCAGTCCAGGTTGGGCGTGATGCGCCAGTTGATGGCGGGCGCCACCAGTTGGCGCGTGCCACCGATCTTGTGGCGAAAGCTGTTCGTGTCTTCCTGGCCCACGTTCAGGCGCACGCTGACGTTGTCGCTGGGGTCGGCGCTCAGATCGCCATACACGCTGCGCAGGTCCCAGCTGCCCGTCTGCGCTTCCACGGTGGACTCGCGGCCCGGCGTGGGCGCCTTGCTGACGCGGTTGATGATGCCGCCCTGGCTGCCCCGCCCGTACAACACGGCGGCGGGGCCTTTCAGCACTTCGATGCGTTCAATGTTGTGCAGGTCGCGCACGTACTGGCTGTCGTCGCGAATGCCGTCCAGATAGAAGTCATTGCTGGCGTCAAAGCCGCGGATGCGCACGGAGTCAAAGCGCGTGTCTTGCGCGCTGGACACGTTGGGCATGCCGGACAGCGCATCGCTGATGGTCGAAACGCCGTAGTTCTGCACGTTTTCAACCTTGACGGTGTCGATCGTCTGCGGCACGTAGCGGGCCGGCGTCTGCGTGCGCGTGGCGGTGGTGACTTCTGGCACGCGGGGATCGTCGGCATTGGCGCCTTCGACGCTGATCGCGGGCAACTGCGCCGTCTGGGCAACGGCTTGGGGCAAGGCGCAAGACAGCGCAAGCGCAACGCTCAACGACAGGGAGCGCGGAACAAACGGGGGAAACATCGCAACGCCTTCAACAATTCAGGTTTATGAAAGCCGCGATGCTAACGAGAACGAATTTTGTTTGCAAATGAGAATTATTTTGTGTCGGCATTCCGCCACAGAGTCATCCCAACGCATGAGTCCTGTTGATTTCAGCGGGTCATCCGGGAACGCCCGGATCTTCTTGAGTTTGCGAAGGTGCTCATCCGTTGCGCCGATGCGCGGCTCGTTCGACCGGTTGAGCCGGCAACGCCGTTCGCACGGTTTTCGCATTCATCACTCGGGCCTTTGACCTACGGACAAGTCTGGCCAGCCGGACGAGGTTTGCATGAGACGACAGCCGGAAGCTCTGTATTAGGCTGACCCGGCAGTACTCCGACTCACCTTGATCGATTGGACGAAAGCACATGAATCAACTCATTCATACAGACTGCCACCCCTTTACCGCAGCCGGCAACATGAAGCAGATTTCTGCGTTTTATGAGGAAGGACGTCGTGTCATGTGGATGATGCTCCGGGCGCAGCCGCGGCCTTGCTTTAACCACGAACTTATCGACGAAATCATGACCTTGGCGCGCGCCGCCAAGGATTCGGGCCTGCCCATCGACTTCTGGGTCACGGGCTCGCTGGTGCCGCAGATCTACAACGTGGGCGGAGACCTGAACTTCTTCGCCGAAGCCATCCGGACGGGCAAGCGCGAAGCGCTGCGCGCCTATGCGCGGGCTTGCGTGGACTGCGTGCATGCCGCGTCGCGCGGTTTCGACACCGGCGCCATTTCGCTGGCCATGATCGAAGGCACGGCGCTGGGCGGCGGCTTTGAAGCCGCCCTGGCCCACCACTTCGTGCTGGCGCAGAACAATGCCCGCATGGGCTTCCCGGAAATGGCGTTCAACCTGTTCCCGGGCATGGGCGGCTATTCGCTGGTGGCGCGCCGGTCAGGCATGCAATTGGCCGAAGAGCTGATCAGCTCCGGCGAATCGCACACGGCCGAATGGTTCCACGGCAAGGGCCTGGTCGACAAACTGTTCGAACCAGGCGAGGCGTACCGCGCCACGCGCACTTTCATCGACGTCATGCGGCCCAAGCTCAACGGCATGCGGGCCATGCTGCGGGCGCGCCAGCGCGTGCTGAACCTGTCACGCTCCGAATTGATGGACATTACCGAAGACTGGGTCGAAGCCGCGTTCTCGATCGATCCGAAGGACCGCGCCTATATGGAACGCCTGGTGCTGGCGCAGAACCGCCGCAGCGCTTCCAGCACGGACGCCGTGCAGGAGGCGACGATGCATTGATACCGCCGCCGATAGCACGGCATTGAATTGCCGCTACTGGCATAACGGGGCTGGCGTCCGGCGTCCGGCCCCGTCGATCGCAACGCGCAGACATCACGCGATTAAATCAGGCGATGTGCGTCAAGCAATAAACGTCATGCGATCAGATGCAGCCGGCGCCGATGCGCCAGCCACGCCGACAGCTCGGCGGCGGGCATGGGCTTGGCGTACAGATAGCCCTGCTTGGCGTCCACGCCCAGGGTATCGAGGAACGTGGTTTCCTCAACCGTCTCAACCCCTTCGGCAATGACCTTCAATTCCAGCGTGCGCGCCACCGCCACGATGGCCCGCGCCAACGCTTGCGACACCGGATTTTCATTCACGCCGCGCACAAAGCTCGCGTCCAGCTTGATGGCGTCCAACGGAATGCGCGCCAGCTGCGACAGCGACGAATATCCCGTGCCGAAATCGTCCAGGTGCACGCGCGCGCCCAGTTGGCGGAATTGCTTGATCAGGTCGATGGCGGCGCCCTCGTCTTCGATCAGGCAGCTTTCCGTGAGCTCGATGTCGAGCATGCACGGGCCCATCCCCGCGTCGTTGATGGCGCGCATGAAGTCGCTGACCACGCCCTTGTCGTCCAGCTGCCGCGCCGACATGTTGATGGCGATACGGATGTTCAGGCCGTCGCGCTTCCATGCGGCCGCCTGCCTTGCAGCTTCGCGCATGACCCACACGCCCAAGGGCGAGATCAGCCCCGATTCTTCGGCATAGGGGATGAAGACACTGGGGCAGACCATGCCGCGCTCGGGCGAGCGCCAGCGCAGCAAGGCTTCCACGCTGTCGACTTCGCCCGTGCGCCCTGCCAGCTTGGGCTGGTAGTACAGCATCAGGTGGTTTTCGGCCAAGGCCTTGCGCAGGTTGGTGTCCAGCCACACGTAGTCGGCGTTGCGGCGGTCCATCTCGGGCTGGAACACGCGGTAAGTGTGGCGCCCGGCTTCCTTGGCCACGTACATGGCGATGTCGGCGCTGCGCACCACGCTGTCCAGGTCCGCGCCGTGGTCGGGGTACATGGCGATGCCGATGGAGCAACTGGTGTAGACCTCGATCAGCCCCTGGCGGAACGGCTCGCGCAGGCGTTCGATGATGCGTTCGGCCGTGGCTTCCAGTTCCCAGGCTTGCGCTTTTTCCTGCAAGACGATGAACTCGTCGCCGCCCAGCCGGGCCAGCGTCTGCCCTTCTGCCAGGCAAGTCGAAATGGCCACCGACACGGCCTTGAGCAGGCGGTCGCCAAAGCCGTGGCCGTAGTGGTCGTTGATGCGTTTGAAGTTGTCCAGGTCCAGGAACAACACGCCGCCGTGCCCGTCTTTGCCCACCGCCAGCGCCTCTTTCAACCGCGCCGTGATGGCGTGGCGATTGGGCAGATTGGTCAGCATGTCGGTGTTGGCCAGCACGCGCAGGCGTTCCTGCGCGGCGCGTTCTTCGGTGATGTCGGTGCCCGAGCAGATCAGGTAGACGCGCTTTTCGCCGCTGCCGCTGGTGACGAACTTATTGCGGAACAGGAACAGGCGCGGACCCTTGACCGTGTTGATCAGGCGTTCCACTTCATAGGACTGCCCGCGCTTGTAGAACTCGGCGATATTGCGGCGCGAGGCCATGGCCTCTTCGCGCGTCATGAACATCTCGAACACGCTGCGTCCGACGATGTCCTGTTCGCGCTTGCCGGTGTATTCCTCGCTGAGCTTGTTAAAGCGCTGCACACGGCCGTTCTGGTCCACGATGACGATCACCGAGTTGGCTTCGGACACCACGGTTTCGGCAAACGACAAGCCTTCGACCAGGTCCTTGGCAACCGATTCGGTATCGGAATGCGCCGATGCGGTGCCGGCCCATTCATTCGGGTTGATCTTGCGGCCCACCAGATGGAGCCTGAGCAGATCGCCGTACAACGCAATATCGATGCGCACGCTGGACGTAATGCCCGTCAGCGCGCGGATGATGTCCGCCTGATCCGGGCGCAATCCCATCGCGACATTCGTTGCGCCCTTGATGGCAGCCAGTTCTATGGCATCGCTATCGGCCGCCAGCCTCCAATAAGGGCTATGCGTACCGAAATGCGTGTACAGGATCGACTTTTCGTCCTGATTCTCAGTCATCGTGGTATCCCCCCACTGTCCAAGGCCTGGACCGAAAAGTACATTACGGCCTAGTCCGAATGGGGTCAATACCCGCTTAAGGGGCGTCAAACGCTGTATTACGGATTATTGCATCGGCGTTGTGATGCGCCGCGTAATACTCTTGCCATTCCCGACCATTTAATGCGTCTGCGAACCGGCGTTTGAATTGCTTGTTGCGTCAAGCATCTACGCAACGCACAAAAAATATCGCCAGAGATTCCTTGGGAAATCTCTGGCGTGTGGCGTAAATGGCGCAATTTTGCGAGGACTCGGGCGAATAATCAGCGCCCGGAGCCGTTTGCAGCGCGAGCAGGCGGTCAGTCGCCCTTCACGCCGGCTTCATCAATCACCTTCGTCCAGCGAGCCAGTTCTGCCGACACGCGGGCGCTGGCGTCGGCCGGCGTCGTCCACGTGGCGATGGCGCCCTGGTTCAACAGCGATGCCTGCACTTGCGGCTTGGCCAGAATCTTCTTCAGCTCGCCGTTCAGGCGGTCGATCACCGGCGCCGGGGTATTGGCGGGCGCGACGATGCCGAACATGGAGCTGACTTCGAAGTCCTTCAAACCGGCTTCGGCGGCAGTGGGCACATCCGGCAGCGCATCCACGCGTTGGGGCGAGGTCACCGCCAGCGCGCGCAGCTTGCCGGCCTTGATGTTGCCCTGTGCGGCAGGCACGGTTTCGATCATGCTGAGCACCTGGCCGCCCATCAGGTCGGTCATGGCCGGGCCGCTGCCCTTGTACGGCACGTGCAGGATGTCGACGCCTGCGGTGCGCTTGAACATYTCRCCSGCCAGRTGCTGCGGCGAACCGTTGCCGGCCGACGCCATCGTGATGTAGCCCGGCTTGGACTTGGCCAGCGCAATGAATTCCGACAGCGTCTTGGCCTGCACCGACGGGTTCACGACGAACACCAGCGGCACCGTGCCAACGATGGACACCGGCGCGAAGCTCTTTTCCACGTCATACGTCACGCGGCCACGGTACAGCGCGGCATTGATGGAGTGGCTGGTCAGCGCGCCCATCAGCAAGGTGTAG
The DNA here is from genome assembly GCF_056399725.1 of Achromobacter sp. 01N37. Lineage (NCBI taxonomy): Bacteria > Pseudomonadati > Pseudomonadota > Betaproteobacteria > Burkholderiales > Alcaligenaceae > Achromobacter > Achromobacter sp. 01N37. The sequence goes on along the minus strand of NZ_JBFTRX010000003.1, from coordinate 205,890 downwards.
CCGTCCGGCTGCGCCTTGGCGACCTGGTCGGCGCCGATATTGCCCGCCGCGCCTGCGCGGTTTTCCACGATCACCGACTGGCCCAGCGCGCCCGTCAGCTCTTGCGCCAGCACGCGGCCGATCACGTCAGTGGCGCCCCCGGGCGGGTACGGCACGATCAGGCGGATGGGTTTGTCGGGGTAGGCATCGGCGGACATCGCCGGGGCGGACACACCGGCACAGATGGCCAGCAGGGAAAGCAGGACGGCACGGCGCGGCCGCAGACGCAGGTCTGACATAGGGGTCTCTCCAGCCGGGATGAGTATTGGAATAGGACGGACGCCCGGCTCGTCAACCGCGCCAGTGTAGGAGTGCAAACTTGATAGAAGAATCAGAATTTTTCTATCGACTGATCTGATAAATAGATCAATATATCGGGGCGCACAAACCGCTTGCGGTGCATTTCAAAGGCTGGATATGATCTTGCACCTGGATTATCAATAATATTATCGGGACTGAAAATGACGGACGAGACCAAGGGCGACAAGCCCGCGATGGGCCCTTTTGACAGCGACAGCGCCACCGCGCACGGCGTCGCCCGCGGGCTGACGAACTACGGCGACAAGGGTTTCTCGCTGTTTTTGCGCAAAGCATTCATCAAGGGCGCCGGCTTGTCCGACGACGCGCTGGCTCGTCCCATCATCGGTATCGTCAACACCGGCAGCAGCTACAACCCCTGCCACGGCAACGCGCCGCAACTGATCGAAGCGGTCAAGCGCGGCGTCATGCTGGCGGGCGGSCTGCCGRTGGACTTYCCSACCATCTCGGTGCAYGARAGCTTCTCSSMGCCSACCAGCATGTACCTGCGCAACCTCATGTCCATGGACACCGAGGAAATGATYCGCGCCCAGCCSATGGATGCGGTSGTRCTGATCGGCGGYTGYGACAAGACGGTGCCSGCGCAACTGATGGGCGCGGCATCGGCCGGCGTGCCGGCCATTCAACTGGTTACCGGTTCGATGCTGACGGGTTCGCATCGCGGCGAACGCGTGGGCGCCTGCACCGACTGCCGCCGCTACTGGGGCCGTTACCGCGCCGACGAAATCGACGCGCCGGAAATCGCCGACGTCAACAATCAGCTGGTCGCCAGCGTGGGCACCTGTTCCGTGATGGGCACGGCCAGCACCATGGCCTGCATCACCGAAGCGCTGGGCATGATGGTGGCGGGCGGCGCGTCCGCCCCGGCCGTCACCGCCGACCGAGTGCGCGTGGCCGAACGCACCGGCGCCACGGCGGTTGCCATGGCCGCGTCGCGCCTGACGCCCGACCAGATCATCAACGGCAAGTCCATCGAAAACGCCTTGCGCGTGCTGCTGTCCATCGGCGGGTCCACTAACGGCATCGTCCACCTGACCGCCATCGCCGGCCGTCTGGGTATCGACATCGACCTGGCGGGCCTGGACCGCATCAGCCGCGAAACCCCCGTGCTGGTCGACCTGAAGCCGTCGGGCCAGCACTATATGGAAGACTTCCACGACGCCGGCGGCATGCTCGCGCTGCTGCGCGAACTGCGCCCCTACCTGCACCTGGACGTGATGACCGTGTCCGGCCGCACGCTGGGCGAAGAACTGGACGCCGCGCCCGCCCCCTTTAAGCAGGACGTGATCCGCACGGCCGCGTCGCCGATTTACCCCGTGGGCGGCCTGGCCGTGCTGCGCGGCAACCTGGCCCCGGGCGGCGCCATCATCAAGCAATCGGCCGCCAACCCCAAGCTGATGGAACACGAAGGCCGCGCCGTGGTGTTCGAAGACGCCGAAGACATGGCGCGCCGCATCGATGACGACGCGCTGGACGTGACCGCCGACGACATCCTGGTGCTCAAGCGCATTGGCCCGACCGGCGCGCCGGGCATGCCCGAAGCAGGCTACATGCCGATCCCCAAGAAGCTGGCGCGCGCGGGCGTGAAAGACATGGTGCGCATTTCCGACGGACGCATGAGCGGCACGGCGGCCGGCACCATCGTGCTGCACGTCACGCCCGAGTCCGCCATTGGCGGCCCGCTGGCCTACGTGCAAAATGGCGACCGCATCCGCCTGTCGGTGGCGCAACGTGAAATTGCCCTGCTGGTGGACGATGCCGAACTCGCGCGCCGCGCGGCGGAAAAGCCCATCACCCGCCCCACCGCCGACCGCGGCTACCGCAAGCTGTTCCTGCAAACCGTGACGCAAGCCGACCAGGGCGTTGATTTCGACTTCCTGCGCGCCGGCGTTACGCACGACACCGTGCCCAAGAAGTAAGCCCCACGCTGTCAACCCCCACGCCACAGGCCCCCGCAACCCAACCGCCGCCATGAACGCCATCACGCCCGACGCCCTGCAAGCAGAGGCCCCCGACGCCACGCAATCCGCGGTGGCCGCCCTGGAAGAAGACATCGTCTTCGGCCGGCTGCACCCGCGCGAACGCCTGACCGAGGACGAGCTGATGGCGCGCTTTTCCATGAAGCGCCATGCCGTGCGGCAAGTGCTGAGCGAGCTAGAACTCTTGGGCGTGGTCGAGAAAAAGCGCAACATCGGCGCCGTCGTGCGGACGTTCTCCGCGCGCGAAGTCATGGAGTTGTACGCGCTGCGCGAAGTGCTGGAAGTGCACGCCGCCAGCCAGATGCCGCTACCCGTGCCCGAAGCCCGGCTGGCGGCGCTGGTGGCGGTGCAGCGCGAACACGACGCCGCAGTCACCGACGGCGATGCGCGCCGCGTGTTCCGCAGCAACCAGCGCTTTCACCGCGAATTCTTCGGCCTGCTCGACAACGCCGTGCTAGGCCAGGCCATCGAAGAATACGCCCGCCGCACCCACCCGATCCGCTTCGGTACGCTGGTTGCCGCTGGCTACAGAGAACGCGCCAGACAAGAACACTGGGCCATGATCCAGGCGCTGCGCGACGGCGACCGAAATGCGCTGATGACCATCTGCCGGGACCATCTGCTGCCGTCGAGAGACGCGTATCTGGCGTCGGAGCAGATGCGGTTGCGGGCGTGATGCTTGAGGCCAGTGGCGCCAATGCGGCTCAAGCCCCCGGTTCGGCCAGGCGTGAACGCTGTTGAACAAACGGGTTGATCAGCGTCAGCCGATCGTCAATCGACATCGCAGTTTGCATGTCTTCGGTGTAAAGAATTTCGCTGTCCGCCGCCAGCGCCGACGCCACGATGCACGCATCATATAAAGACAATTGATAGCGTTCGGCCAATTGCCGAGCCTTGTCGTGCGTCTCTACCGTCAGTGGCGCGACACGGCAGAACACCCTGACCATCGCCAGAAATTCGTCGATCTCGCCCCAGCCCATTTTCAACTTGCGCGCGCAGACGTTGGCGACTTCATTCAACACCTGCACGCTGATGACGGGTTTGCTTCTGAGCAGAACCTCGGCGACGTTGGCCTTGGCCAAATCCGCGCTCAAGAGATAGACCACGATATTGCTATCGAGAAACACGCGCGCGTTAGCCATCACGGCGGTTCGCCTTATCTCGGTTAAAGACAAAGTCCGCGGGCAACCTGCCACGAAATTCGCGCAGCTTGGCCAGCACGCCCTCTTCGCCCGCCGTCTTACGCACTTCGAAGCGACGGTCACCCTGCACGTGAATCTCGATATCGTCGCCTTCTTGCAGATCCAACGCCTCCACCACGCTGGCCGGAAGACGCACGGCCAGACTGTTACCCCATTTGGCGACTCGCATCGTAAGCCCCTCCTTGGATATACATATAAAAAGTATATCCATGATAGTCGAGCGCGAAGCAGAGAAGCCATCCCCTGACTTTCATAGTCGTCCTATAGCCCCTTTCTGAAATGTGGCCGACCATTGCGGGCCCCATTGCACGTCCCTTTTACCCATACCGTCAAAGTAACGGTCAGGCTTGGAATAAGAAATGAAGAAGCTTTCCGCAGTTGCAGTCGTTGCAGCAATGGCACTTTGTGGTTGCGCAGTCAAACAGCCCAGCCCGAGATACCAGTTAGATAAGCAAGCCAATCGGACGGCGATCCAGTCCGGCAAGCAGGTCGAGATTTTCTACCACGCTGACGAATACGTCGTGATGGATTTAGGCGGTTCCAAGTCGCTCAGCCTGCTGGGCTTGCTGGGGCCGATCGGTTTATTGGCCGGCCTTGGCGCCGACGCCGCGCACAAGTTGGATGTCAAGTCACGCACCGAACGGCGCTCGGAAGAATTCTCCGCACTGATTACCGACAATCTGCCCGGCGAGAGCCTCAACGAGAGGTTCGCCCGGCAGATTGGGGATTTGCTTGAAAAGGACGGCCGCCAGGTGAAGGTGACGCAGGTGACTCGGCCCAGCGGCAGCGGCGAACTGGCGCAAAGCACCTCCAATGATCTGGTGGCCTCGGATGGCTACATGCAGTTGATGTTGCGCGTCAGCACGGGCTATGGGGCCACGTCGGCCACCGACTCGTACAAGCCCGTGACGATCATCGAGTACGCGCTGAAGGACTCGGAAGGCACCCCGCTGATGTCGCGCGCGTTTACGCGGTTCTACGGCGAGTCGGACAAGACCTACATGACGTACGCGGGGCTACTGGGCGACTACAAGGCCGCGCGGGACGAGCTGGGCGCCAGGCTCACTTATTGGAGCGAGCCGGTTTACACCGAGATATTCCGCTTTGCCGAGCCGGTTGCAGCCGAGTAGGCGGAGGCGGCGTCCGTATTGCTGCTGACGTCCGGGTGCGCGCTCATCATGGGGTCGCCGGGCTCCAAGTCCCCGACTTTCATAGTCCTCCTATAGCCCCTTGCCGGAATGTGGCCGACCATATCGGCACCAAATTTCGGGGGGGCATCGTGACCGGACAGCGCGACCTGCACTTCAGTTTCAGCATCGTCGGCGGCATGGTGTTCGAGGTCGTCGAGTTCACGCTGGAGGAAGCGCTTTCCGAGCCTTTCATCCTGAATCTTGAGCTGGCCAGCGACGATTCAAATACCTCTTCCGCTTCACCCGCCTAGAATCCTTCACCTCTCGCCACCTCCTCATCCGCTTCAATCGCATCACCCGCCAGGTCTATCTCCATCGCCCGCCCAGTTGCGGCGGCATTGCGGTATTGCCTTGGGACGACATCCATCACGATGAAGTCCCGGGTGTGAATCTCATCGTCGGTTGGTACCCCCCCTACTCTCCGCTGCCATTCCCCAACATGGTTTTTGTCGGCAAGAAAAGCGTCAGCGAAGCCGAGATGAAAGCCGAGTGGGAATACATCCGCCGCTACATGGACGAAGGTGGCCTAGACGCCGTTGACCCGCCGCGTATCAGCTCGCACCTGCCTTTGCCCTGGCCCGCGTTCGCCGCACAGTTCGAGGCGCTAGGCCCGTACCTGCGGCACAGCGGCCCGATTACCTGGTTCGGGATGCTGCTGATCTCGCCTGCGCTGGTGGTGTTGGGCCTGGCGCATTGGGCGTCACTGTTGCTGTGCTGGCGGCCGCGCTGGCCGAAAATCATTCAGGAAGCGGGCCTGCCGGACAAACCGATTCCGCCGCTGACGACCATCGACGACTATCCGCCGGAGGTTCGGGCGGCGCTGCTGGAGAACCTACACCGCTGGGTCGTCAAGCCGGGTTCGCCGCCGCCGCGTCCCAAGCGATTCTCGCTAAAAGGACGCTGGCAGAATCGCGACCGTTGACCGCCTACCGCACCTGCGCCGCCAGATACTCCCGCAGCGTTTGCACCAGCGCTGCCGCGGCGGGCGACAGGCTGCGGTTGCGTGACGTGACCAAGCCGATCGACCGTTCCGCCACCGGCCCGATCAGCGGGCGCTGAACGATGGCGGTTTGCGACACTGCGCCCGCGGCAATCTCAGGTAGCGCCGCCACGCCGAAACCGCATTCAACCATCGCAACAATGGTGGTCAGGTGTTCGGCTTCAAACGCGGGCGTGAAGCGGATGCGGTTTTGCAGGAAGGCCCACTCTGTGTACTGCCGCACGCTGCTGGGCTGCACCATCGATACGTGCGCGGCGGTGGCGGTGTCGGCCCAGCGCAACGGTCCACGCGTTTTCGCCAGGGCGTGCGACTCGGGGATCAGCAGCAGAAAGCTGTCTGACATCAGCGGCACGTAGTGCAGGTCGGCGTGTTGGGGGTCGGCGGCGGTGAGCGCGAAGTCGACCTCGCCTGCGCGCACCAGGTCGAACGCGGGGCCAGACAAGGTGTCGCGCACTTTCAGGGCGACGTTGGGATGGTCTTGCCGATAGGCCATCAGCACGCGCGGCAGCAGTCGCGCGGCCAGCGACGGCAAGGCGGCGACCGACACCTGGCCCTGCTCGGCGCTGGTGACGCCGCTGACGGCGGCAATGGCGTCGCGGAAGGCCACCTGCAAGGTCGCGGCCTGCTGCATGAAGACTTCGCCCGCCGCCGTCAGCCGCACGGTGCGCGTGGTGCGGTCAAACAGGCGCACGCCCAGCGCCTCTTCAATGCGTTGAATCTGGGTGGACAGCGCCGATTGCGACAAATGCAGCTGCGCGGCCGCCTGGCGGAAGTTGAGCGTGCGGCCGAGCACCAGGGTGGTGTCGATATCGCGCATCGAAAGATTGATCTGCATGGTTTGCCGCCCCGCCCTATTGATCTGATTTGGCGATCATTCTATCCAAAAAATCTGATTCATCAATCAAAGCGGGTTCTCTACACTCGCCCCCAATGATGATCCAGACATAGGAGCAAACCATGCAGACGGACGCAAAAGCGCTGCCCAATCCGGGCGCGGCGCATGCAGTGGTGGTGGGCGGCGGCACGATGGGCGCTGACGTGGCGGTGGTGTTGACCCGCGCGGCCTGCCGTACGACCGTGATCGAATCGAACACCGAGCGCGCGGCGGGCCTGCCCGCCCGCGTGGCCGAGAACCTGAAGACGATAGGCCGCGAAGCCAATGCCTCGCTGCTGGCCACCGCGCCCAGCCTGGACGAGGTGGACTGGTCCACGGTTGACCTCGTCATCGAGTGCATTCCCGAACGGTTGGACATCAAGCAGGCGCTGTTTGCGGATTTGGTGCGCCGCGCGCGGCCGGACGCGATCCTGGCCAGCAACAGTTCCAGCTTCCCGATCAGCGCCATCGGCCAGGGCCTGGAGACGCGCGGCCGCATGTTGGGCCTGCACTTCTTCATGCCGGCGCATCTGGTGCCGCTAGTGGAAGTGGTGCTGGGTGAGGCCAGCGACAACGCGTGCGCAGATTCACTGATCGCCTTCATGCGCCGTTGCGGCAGTGTGCCGGTGAAGGTCAAGCAGGACCTGCCGGGCTTTCTGGCCAACCGCTTGCAGCACGCGCTGTCGCGCGAAGCGTTCGACCTGATCGACCGCGGTATCGCCTCGCCGGAAGACGTGGACGCCGCCGTGCGCTTTGGTTTCGGCTTCCGCTTTCTGGCCGCCGGCCCCGTCATGCAGCGCGACCACGCGGGCATTGATGTGCACGCCGCCGCGGGCGCGACGATGTATCCCACCTTCTGCAACGCGGACCACCCCGCGCGCTGCCTCACCGAGCGCGCCGCTGACGGCCGCTATGGCATGAAGGCGGGCGAAGGCTTCTACACCTGGACGCCCGAGACCATCGCCGCCGAGCGCGCGCGCTATGACCGCCTGCTGCGCGCCGGCCTGGACCTGATCAACCCCGAGCTGCCGGAGATTCAACCTTGAACGCCCCCGCCCTGCCGCGCGCCGCGCTGGCCGATTCCCCCGTCATCATCACCGTGGCGCCCAACGGCGCCTACAAGAAGGCCGCCGACCACCCCGCCGTGCCGTTGACGGCCGACGACCTGGCGCGTGAAGCGCGCGCCTGCCTGGACGCGGGCGCCGGCATGATGCACATGCACGTGCGCAAGCCCGACGGCAGCCATCTGCTGGACGCGCAGGCGTACCGCGACGCGCTGGCGGCCGTGGAACGCGCCGTGGGCCGCGAGCTGCTGGTGCAGGTCACGAGCGAAGCCGCGGGCGTCTACAAGGCCGCGGAACAAATCGCGCTGGTGCGTGAACTGCAACCCGAAGCCGTGTCGATCGGCCTGCGTGAAATTGCCGTGCCGGATATTCCCGAAGCGGAACTGGCGGCGTTCCTGGCCTGGATTGCCGAGCGCCGCATCATGACGCAGATCATTCTGTATGACGAAGGCGATGTGCGGCGCTGGCTGTCGCTGCGCGCGCGCGGGCTGGTGCCTCCCGGCGCGTGGTCAGTGCTGTTCGTGCTGGGCCGGTACAGCGTGGGCCAGACCTCATCCGCGTATGACTTGCTGCCCTTTCTGGCTGCCTACGATCATTCGCTGCCGTGGGCGATCTGCGCTTTCGGGCCCGAGGAAAACGCCTGCGTCACGACGGCGGCGGCGTTCGGGGGCCACATGCGCGTGGGCTTCGAAAATAATCTGAAGCTGCGCGACGGCGGCATTGCTCCGGGCAATGCCGACCTGGTGCGCCAAGCCGCCGAAGGCGCCCGCGCGCTGGGCCGGCCCTTGGCCACGGCAGAAGATGCGCGCCGCATCTACGGCGCAATCGGCTGATCCAGCGAAGCGCTCGCCCTTCCAGTAGGAAGCCCTCACCCTTCCTACTGGAAGCCGTCACCCTTCTTCTGATTAGCAACGCGAATCAGTACGGCTGCCTGACGCTTGCCCCGGACACCCGTCCGGGCAAGCGTCAGGCACCTGCCTATACAGCGCCAATTCATGATTGTTTCGCCGTGATGCAACATTGACGGCATGTAAAAGCACTGCTAAAAACTTCGACATCCGCACGTTCAATGCAATACCCCAACTGTCAAAGTGAGGTGGTGTGTGCAAAACGAGTCTGATGGCTATACCAAGCCGCAGGAGCTGCGAAGCTTTCTGTTCCTGACGGCAGTCATGGCCCCCGTCCTTACGGTCATCATCGTGGCGGGATACGGTTTCATCGTCTGGTTCTACCAGCTGCTTGCCGGCCCTCCGGGCAGCTGAACAGACGCGACGGAACCCTCCATGTCCGCGCTTCCCCCCCTTGCGCCCGCTGCGGCGCCCGAGCTGCACATCGCGAGCCTGGTGGTGCACGCCCTGCCCCAACGACTGCCCGAGGTCCGCGCCGCGATATTGGCGATTGCGGGATCGGAAATCCATGGCGCGTCCGACACCGGCAAGCTGGTCGTCACGCTGGAAGCGCCCTCCACCGACGACATGATGGCGCGGATCTCCGAGATCCAGCGCCTGGATGGCGTGTTGGCTTCGGCGCTGGTCTACCAGCACGCCGACACGCTCGCCGCGATGAACGAGGAGATTGGCGATGTCCATGGCTCGTAGAGACTTCATCAAGCAATCCGCAGCGGCTGCCGCCGCCACCGTGGCCGGCATTCCCATCGTGGGCTACACGCAGAACATCGTGACCGAATCCGAGGCCGCCAAACTGAAATGGTCGAAGGCGCCCTGTCGATTCTGCGGGACCGGCTGCGGCGTGAACGTCGCGGTGAAAGACAACCAGGTCGTGGCCACGCATGGCGATTTCAACGCCGAGGTCAACAAGGGCCTGAACTGCGTCAAGGGCTATTTCCTGTCGAAGATCATGTACGGCAACGACCGGTTGACGACCCCGTTGTTGCGGATGAAAGACGGCAAGTACGCCAAGGACGGCGAGTTCGCGCCGGTGTCCTGGGACCAGGCCTTTGACGTGATGGCCGAACAGTTCAAGCGGGTGTTGAAGGACAAAGGGCCGACTGCGGTGGGCATGTTCGGTTCAGGGCAATGGACCGTATGGGAAGGCTACGCCGCACTCAAGCTGATGAAGGCGGGCTTCCGGTCAAACAACCTGGACCCGAACGCGCGGCACTGTATGGCGTCGGCCGCCGTGGGCTTCATGCGCACCTTCGGCGCCGACGAACCCATGGGCTGTTATGACGACATCGAGAACGCCGACGCCTTCGTGCTGTGGGGTTCGAACATGGCCGAGATGCACCCCATTCTGTGGACGCGCGTCACCGACCGGCGTTTGTCTGCGCCCAAGACCAAGGTGGCGGTGCTGTCCACCTTCGAGCACCGCTCGTACGAACTGGCCGACCTGACGCTGACGTTCACGCCGCAAACGGACCTGGCCATTCTGAACTACATCGCCAACTACATCATCCAGACCAAGCGCGTGAACCGCGACTTCGTGGACAAGCACACGGTGTTTCACGAAGGCAATACCGACATCGGCTATGGCTTGCGGCCCGACCACCCCTTGCAAAAGGCCGCCAAGAACGCCGACAAGGCCGGCGGCTCCAAGCCCATCACCTATGACGACTTTGCGAAGTTCGTCTCAAAGTACGACCTGGAATACACGTCCAAACTGACCGGCGTGCCGCAAAAGCAATTGCAGGATCTGGCTGAGCTTTACGCCGACCCGAAAATCCGCGTGACGTCATTCTGGACAATGGGTTTCAACCAGCACACGCGCGGAGTGTGGGCCAACAACATGGTCTACAACATCCACCTGCTGACGGGCAAAATCTCCACGCCGGGCAACAGCCCGTTCTCGTTGACGGGGCAGCCTTCGGCCTGTGGCACCGCGCGCGAAGTGGGCACGTTCTCGCATCGCCTGCCCGCCGACCTGGTGGTCACCAACCCCAAGCACCGCGCGCATGCCGAAGCATTGTGGCAACTGCCCGACGGCACCATCCCCGACAAGGTGGGCGCGCACGCCGTGCTGCAAAACCGCATGCTGAAAGACGGGCAGATCAACGCCTACTGGGTGATGGTCAACAACAATATGCAGGCCGCCGCCAACCTGATGAATGAAGGTTTGCCCGGCTACCGCAACCCCGACAACTTCATCGTTGTGTCGGACGCCTACCCCACCGTCACCACCATTTCCGCCGACCTGATCCTGCCCGCCGCGATGTGGGTGGAAAAGGAAGGCGCCTATGGCAACGCAGAACGGCGCACGCAGTTCTGGCATCAGCTGGTGAATGCGCCGGGCGATGCGCGCTCTGATTTGTGGCAGCTGATGGAGTTTTCCAAGCGCTTCAAGGTGGAAGAAGTGTGGCCGGCGGACTTGTTGGCGAAAAAGCCCGAGTACCGCGGCAAGACGCTGTTCGACGTGCTGTTCGCCAATGGCAAGGTCAACAAATTCCCCAACAGCGAATTGAACGCCGACTACGAAAACCAGGAAGCGAAGGCGTTCGGTTTCTATGCGCAGAAAGGGCTGTTCGAGGAGTACGCGGAATTCGGCCGCGGCCACGGCCACGACCTGGCGCCGTTTGACACCTACCACGAAGCGCGCGGCCTGCGCTGGCCGGTCGTCAATGGCAAGGAAACGCTGTGGCGCTACCGCGAAGGCAGCGACCCTTACGTCAAAGCCGGCGCGGGCTTCGAGTTCTACGGCAACCCGGACGGCCGCGCCGTCATCTACGCCCTGCCCTACGAGCCGCCCCCGGAATCGCCAGACCAGGAATATCCGTTCTGGCTGTCCACCGGCCGCGTGCTGGAGCACTGGCATTCGGGTTCGATGACGCGGCGCGTGCCTGAGCTGTATCGCGCCTTTCCCAACGCGGTCTGTTTCATGCACCCCGACGATGCGCAGGCGATGGGCCTGCGCCGCGGCGTGGAAGTCGAGATCGTGTCGCGGCGCGGCAAGATGCGCACGCGGCTTGAGACGCGCGGGCGCAACAAGCCGCCGCGCGGCCTTGTCTTCGTGCCCTGGTTTGACGCCGGCCAGCTGATCAACAAGGTCACGCTGGACGCCACCGACCCGATCTCGTTCCAGACCGACTTCAAGAAGTGCGCGGTCAAGATCGTCAAGGTCTGAAGGCGCCCGGGAGACAGCCATGAACGTACGCGCTACCGCCATCGCCATCGTGATCGCCATCGGCTCGGCCCTGAGTTCGGCCGCCTGGGCCGCCCCGCCGCTTGAGGTCGAAGACCCCATGCGCGGCCCTACGCCAATTGCCGAGGAAACCAATCCGCCGCTGATCAGCCCGATTGAAAACAAGGACATCAAGCGGATGCGGACGTATTCGATGCAGCCACCCACCATTCCGCACAAGATCGACGGCTATCAGATCGACAAGAACTACAACCGCTGCCTGGCCTGCCATGCCCGCGTGAACACCGAGGAAACGCAGGCGCCACCCTTAAGCGTGACGCACTACATGGACCGCGACAGCAATGTGCTGGCCGAGGTGTCGCCGCGCCGCTATTTCTGTGTGCAATGCCACGTGCCGCAGGCCGAGGCCAAACCGCTGGTGTCGAACACGTATGAAGACATCGACGTGATCCTCAAGCGCCTGACCGCCCCGGCGTCCCAGAAGAAGTAAGGAAGAGGACGCCGCCATGTTCAAGCTTCTGAAGCGCTACTGGAACATCATCCGCCGCCCCAGCGTGCATTTCAGCCTGGGCTTTCTGACGATCGGCGGCTTTATTGGCGGCATCCTGTTCTGGGGCGCCTTCAACACCGCAATGGAACTGACCAACACCGAAAAATTCTGCACCGGCTGCCACGAAATGCGCGACAACGTGTACGCCGAATTGAAGGGCACCATCCACTTCACCAACCGGTCAGGCGTGCGCGCGCTGTGTTCCGACTGCCACGTGCCGCACAACTGGACGGACAAGATCGCGCGCAAGATGCAGGCGTCCAAGGAAGTGTGGGGCAAGATCTTCGGCACCATCGACACACGGGAAAAGTTTGTGGACAAGCGGCTGGAACTGGCGCAGCACGAATGGGCGCGCTTCAAGGCCAACGATTCGCTGGAATGCCGCAACTGCCATAACTACGAATACATGGACTTCACGCGCCAGAGCGTGCGTGCGCAGAACATGCACAGCACGTATCTGGCGGACAAGTCCAAGACCTGCATCGATTGCCACAAGGGCATTGCCCACACGCTGCCGCACATTCCACCGGGCCAGACTTCCGATGCAACACCGCCCGGCGCGCCCAAAGAGGTTGCGAATGCGGCCCGCTGACGCCCCGCCGCCGATGCTGGCGGCTTGCGCGCTACGCAGCCCGCGCGGGGGACTGAACGGCGGACAGGTTGGCGGCCCCCATGGCGAACGCAGTGGCCCACTCCATGGCGAACCCGATGGCTTACGCGCGGTCAGCTTTGATCTGCACGCCGGCCAGCTGCTGCATGTGCAAGGCGCCAACGGCAGCGGCAAGACGAGCTTGCTGCGCATGCTGGCGGGGCTGCTGCGCCCGCTGTCCGGCGACTTGTATGCACAAGGCAGCAACTTCCGGCAAGACCCATCCGCCTACTTCGCCCGCGTGGCGTTTCTGGGCCACGCCAATGGGCTGACCGGCGAGTTGAGCGCATTGGAGAACATGCGGTATAGCCTGCACGTGGCAGGCACGCCGCAAGACGATGACGCCATCGCAAGCGCCTTGCGCACCTGGCGCCTGGATGCCTGTCTGCACACCCCTGCCGCGCGCCTGTCGCAAGGCCAGGGCCGCCGGCTGGCGCTGGCCGCCGTGGTGCTGGGCGGCAAGCCGTTATGGCTGCTGGACGAACCCGATGCGGGGCTGGACGCGGCCAGCCTGGATCAGTTGTGGACGGCCCTGGATGCGCACCTGGACGCCGGCGGCGCAGCGGTGGTGGCGTCGCACCGCAAGCCGAATGCGGTGGCAGCGGCCGCAACCCGCACGCAAACCCTCAACCTGGATGACTACGCGGATGCTGGCTACGCTGTCTCAGTTGGCGCTGCGTGATATCCGGCTCGCCTGGCGCCGGCCCGCCGATACGTTGGGCGCCACGCTGTTCTTCATCGTTGCGGGCTCGTTGTTCCCGCTGGCAATAGGCCCGGACCCCGCGTTGCTGCTGGCCATCGGGCCAGGCGTGCTGTGGGTCTGCGCGCTGCTGGGCATCCTGCTGAGCCTGCATCGTCCGTTTTCCCAAGACCATGACAGCGGCGCGCTGGAACAGTTGCTGGTGTCACCGCATCCGCTGCCCTTGCTGGTGGGCGTGAAGCTGGCCGCGCACTGGTTCAGCGTGTGCTTGCCGCTGATACTCGCCAGCCCCGTGCTGGCCTTGCAATTCGGCTTGCCGCCCGAGGCAATTGGCGTGCTTGCGCTATCGCTGCTGCTGGGTACCCCCACGCTGGCGCTGGTGGGCGGGCTGGGCGCGGCGCTGACGCTGGGTTTGCGCGGCGGCGCGCTCTTGCCCTTGCTGGTGCTGCCGCTGTATGTGCCCGTGCTGATCTTTGGCGCGGGCGCGGTGTCGGCCACGCACGCGGGCTTGGCCGCCGGGCCGCAATTGTCGCTGCTGGGCGCCTGCCTGTGCCTGGCCATTCTGTTGTGCCCCTGGAGCGCGTCCGCCGCGCTGCGCGTGGCGCTGGACTAAGAGGCCCCATGCAGAAGCTTCCCGCCTTCCATTCGCCTCAGCCCTCGCCGGGGTCCATGTCACCGTCGCTGCCGGGCTCAGCGCACGCCGCCGCGTCTGGCTCGGGCTGGATGCGTTACGCATCGCCGGCGGTGTTTTACCCGCTGGCCGGGCGGCTGATTCCGCTGCTGGCGCTGGCCGCCGCGTTATTCGCCGCCGCGGGCCTGGTGGTGGGGCTGGCGGTTGCGCCTACCGACAGCCAGCAGGGCGAGGTCTACCGCATTCTTTTCATCCATGTGGCGGCGGCGTGGATGTCGATGTTTCTGTATCTGGTGATGGCCGGGTATGCCGCGCTGGGCCTGATTTACAACACGCGGCTGTCGTTCATGATGATGCGTGCGCTGGCGCCCACGGGTGCGCTGTTCACCTTCCTGACCTTGTGGACAGGCGCGTTGTGGGGCAAGCCCACGTGGGGCGCGTGGTGGGTGTGGGATGCGCGCCTGACGTCGGAATTGATTCTGCTGTTCTTATATTTGGGCTTCATGGCCTTGCAGGCCGCCACCGACGACATCCGGCGCGCCGATCGCGGCGGCGCCATTCTGCTGCTGGCCGGCGTGGTGAATGTGCCCATCATCTATTTCTCGGTGCGCTGGTGGAGCACGCTGCATCAAGGCGCGTCCATCAATCTGACGGCCGCGCCCAGCATGGCGCGCATCATGGTCACCGCCATGCTGCTGATGGTGGCGGCGTTCTGGCTATACAGCGCGGCCGTGGCGCTGGCGCGCGTGCGCGGCATCATCGCGGAGCGTGAGCCGGGCGTGCTGCACGCCAACGCGAAGGAGGCCCGATGACTTGGGATGCGATCTTTTCCCTTCAGGGGCATGGTCCGTACATTCTGGGCGCGTATGGCGTGACGGCGGTGCTGATGGGCGTGGAAGTCATGCTGCTGTGGCGCCGCGCACGCGTTCGCCGCGATAGGCGCGCGGGTGCGGATCGCCCCGGTGTGGACCGCCCCGGTATGGACCGCCCCGGTACCGTCCGCCCCGATGAGGACCGCCCATGACCCCGCGCAAGCGTCGCGCCTTGGCCATCTCGGGCGGGCTCGGCCTGCTGGCGCTGGCCACCGCGCTGGTGCTCAACGCATTGCAATCCAATCTGGTGTTCTTCTTCAGCCCGTCTCAAGTGGCGGCCAAGGAAGCGCCGCGCACCGGCAGTTTCCGCGTGGGCGGGCTGGTGGAGCCAGGCTCGGTCCGCCGCGACGCCGACGGCCTGACCTTGCGCTTCATCGTGACGGACACCGCGCACACCGTACCCGTCACCTACCAAGGTTTGTTGCCCGACCTGTTCCGCGAGGGCAAGGGCGTCGTCGCCGCCGGCAAGCTGGATGCCGACGGCGTATTCCGCGCCACCGAGGTGTTGGCCAAGCACGATGAAAACTACATGCCGCCCGAAGCCGCCGACGCGTTGAAGCGGGCGGGCAACAAAGGTCCCGCCAACGCCAACGCCACGGCCACGGCCAACAGCGCCATGCGGGCGGAGGCGCGATGATTCCCGAGATCGGCCTTTTCAGCCTGATCCTGGCGCTGCTGGTGGCGCTGGCGCAAACGACGCTGCCGCTGATTGGCGCGGCCACTGGCTGGCAAGCGGGGCTGCGCGTGGCCCGGCCCGCCGCTGTCGGCCAATTCGCGCTGACGACGCTGGCCTTTGGCTGCCTGGCCTGGTCGTTCGTGCATAACGATTTTTCGGTGCTGTACGTGGCGGGCAATTCGCATGCCGACCTGCCCGCCGCCTACCGTTTCGCCGCTGTGTGGGGCGGGCATGAGGGCTCGCTGCTGCTATGGCTGTACTTGCTTACCGCCTGGACCTTGGCCGTGGCCGTCTTCAGCCGCCGCCTGCCGCTGCCCTTTGCCGCCCGCGTGCTGGCGGTGATGGGCGGGATCAGCGTGGGCTTTCTGCTGTTTCTGCTGTTTCTGTCCAACCCGTTTGAACGGCTGATGCCCCCCGCCATGGCCGGCCGCGACCTGAACCCGTTGCTGCAAGACCCCGGCATGATCGTGCATCCGCCCATGCTGTACATGGGGTATGTGGGATTTTCGGTGGCCTTCGCCTTCGCCATCGCCGCGCTGCTGTCGGGCGAGCTGGACGCACTGTGGGCACGCTGGGTGCGGCCCTGGACGCTGGCGGCGTGGACATTTCTGACCGTCGGCATTTTGCTGGGCAGCGCGTGGGCGTACTACGTGCTGGGCTGGGGCGGCTGGTGGTTCTGGGACCCGGTGGAGAACGCGTCGTTCATGCCCTGGCTGGCAGGCACCGCGCTGATTCATTCGCTGATCGTCACCGAGCGGCGCGGCGCGTTTCGCAGTTGGACGGTGTTGCTGGCGATCTGCACGTTTTCGCTCAGCATCCTGGGCACGTTCCTGGTGCGCTCGGGCGTGCTGACGTCTGTCCACGCGTTCGCCGTAGACCCGGGGCGCGGCCTGTACATCCTGGCCTTCATGACGGTGATCGTCGGCGGGTCGTTGATGCTGTATGCCTGGCGCGCGCCCACGGTCGGACTGGGCGGCGGCTTTGCGTTGCTGTCGCGTGAATCGCTGTTGCTGTCGAACAACGTGGTGTTGACGGTAGCGGCCGGCTCCGTGCTGCTGGGCACGCTGTATCCCGTGGTGCTGGACGTATTGGACTGGGGCAAGATCTCGATCGGGCCACCCTACTTCGAAGCCGTGTTCGTGCCGTTGATGACGCCCGCCATTTTTCTGATGGGGGTCGGACCTGTGGCGCGCTGGAAGCAGGCCGAGGTGCCAGAACTGGCCCGCCGCTTGCGCGCCGCCTTCGCCGTCAGTGTAGCCACCGCCGTGCTGTTGCCGCTGGCCATGCCCGGCCCGCTGCGGCTGGGTTCGCCGATGATCATGCTGGGCCTGTGGCTGGCGGCGTGGGCAGTCGCCAGCGCCGCCGTCCACGCCTGGCAACGTCTGAACGACAAGACCGACGGGCGCGGACAATGGCTGCGCCGCCTGGGCAGGCAGCCGCGCAGCTGGTACGGCATGCTGCTGGCGCATGCGGGCGTGGGCATCTTCATTGCCGGCGTCACGCTGGCCAACGGCTATGAGGTCAAGCACGAGCTACGCCTGGAGCTGGGCGCCACGCAGGAAGCGGGCGGCTACCAATTCACATTCGCCAGCCTCGCGCCAGCAACCGGGCCGAACTACAGTGCGCAGCGCGCGGTGTTTCCCGTCACGCGCAACGGCAAGCCGGTGGTGACGCTGTACCCGGAAAAGCGCTTGTACACGGTGCAGGACATGGCGCTGAGCCAGGCGGATATTGACAGCGGCTTCACGCGCGACCTGTTCGTGGCGCTGGGCGAACCCGTGGGCGACACGGCGTGGACGGTGCGTATTCAGGTCAAACCCTTCATGACATGGATCTGGACGGGCTGCCTGCTGATGGCGCTGGGCGGATTGCTGGCGGCGGGCGACAAGCGCTATCGCCGCACGCAAGAAGCGGGGGTGCGCGATCCGAAAACCTTGCCCCCCGATAGCCGCCCAGTTCACCACGCATCGCGGGAGGGCGTCTGATGCTGCGCTACCTGCTGCCGCTGGGCGTGTTCATGGCGATGGCCATTTTCCTGGCGATGGGCCTGTCGCGTGACCCACGCGCCGTGCCGTCCGCCATGATCGACAAGCCCGCCCCCGCAATCAGCCTGCCGCTGCTGCAAGCGCCGGGCCAACAATTGGATGTGCAATCGCTGCGCGGGCAGGTGTGGCTGCTGAACGTGTGGGCGTCGTGGTGCGCGCCCTGCCGCGAAGAATTGCCCGTGCTGCGCGAAGCCGCCCAGCGCCACGGCGTGCCGTTGTATGGGTTGAACTACAAAGACAAACCGGACGACGCGCTGGCCTGGCTGGCGCGCAATGGCAACCCGTACATCGCGTCGGCGTCCGACACCGATGGCCGCGTCGGGATCGAATACGGCGTCTACGGCGTGCCGGAAACGTTTGTGATCGATGGCGCAGGGCGTATTCGCTACAAGCAGCTGGGGCTGATCACCCCGGAGATCTGGCGCACGCGGATTCAGCCGCTGATCAAGGAGCTGAAATGACGGCGCGCCGGCAAGGGATGACTGCGCTGACGCTGAGGGAGAGGTTGGCGTTGCGGGTGGGCATGAGGCTGGCGTTGGCGTTGACGCTGGCCTTGACCCTGGCGACGGCGTTGAATGCGCTGCCCGCCGCCTTTGCCGCCACGCCTCCGGCTGCCGCCCTGCCCGCCTTATCGCCCGCCGATCAGCAGCGCGCCGACAAACTCGCGCACGGCTTGCGCTGCCTGGTCTGCCAGAACCAGACGCTGGCCGACTCCAACGCGCCGCTGGCGCATGACATGCGCAACCTGATCCATGCGCAGTTGGCCGAAGGCCGTAGCGACGCCCAGATCATGCGTTTCTTCGAAGACCGCTACGGCGACTTCGTGCGCTACGACCCGCCTTTCAAACCCATCACCTGGTTGCTGTGGCTAGGCCCCTTTGCCCTGCTGGCGCTGGGCTTCTGGGTGTTGCTGCGTACGCTCAAACGGCGCGCCGGCGCCCGCGCGCCGCTGACCGCCGACGAACGCGCCCGCGCCGCCCGCTTTCTGGACACTGGCTCATGACCACGCTATGGCTCGTTGTGCTGTTGCTGTTGCTGGCCACGCTGCTGTGTCTGATCCCGCCGCTGGTGCGCCGTCCGCCGACGCGGCCGTCCGCCACGGCAGACGCCAATGTGCGCGCCTTCTATCTGGCTCAGCGCGAACAATTGCAGCGCGACCTGAACAACGGCAGTCTCAGTCCGGCCGCACGTGTGCGGGCGGAAGAGGAGTTGCAGCGTGACCTGTTGCAAGACCTGGCGCTGCGCCAATCGCAAGCGGCGCCGGCCGGTGGGCAGCGCGCCGGCATCGCCGCCGCCTGCCTGTTAAGCGTTCTGATTCCCGTGGCCGCCGTGCTGCTGTACGGCAAGCTGGGCAACCCGCGGGCGGCGGCGGATGTGACCATGACGCGTGCGGCCGAACCGCATGCCGAGGACTCGGGCGACGACATGGCGCTAGCCATCAACGCGTTGGCGCAGCGCCTGCGCGCCACGCCGGATGACGCCGACGGCTGGTACACGCTGGCGCGCTCTTACGAAACGCTGGGCCGCTACACGGATGCGGTGGCGGCGTATCAGCAGGTGCTGCGTCTGGTGCCGGGGCAACCCGCCGTGCTGGCCGATCTGGCCGACGCACTGCTTTCAGCCAATCAGGGCGTGCCAGACGCGAACGCCATCGCGGCCGTGGCGCAAGCGTTGGCGGCACAACCCGACCAGCCCAAAGCCTTGGCGCTGGCGGGCATGATGGCGCTGCGCCGGGGCGACGCGGCCGAAGCGCTGGCGCATTGGGAACGCTTGCAAACGCTGCTGCCCCCGGATTCGGAAGCCGCACGTCAGATTCAATCGAACATCGCGCAAGCTCGGGGGATGGCGGCGACGGGAGTACCGGCTGCGGGCATACCGGCTGCGGGCGTACCGGCTGCGGGCATACCGGCTGCGGGCGTACCGGCTTCGGGCATACCGGCTGCGGGCATACCGGCTTCGGGCAGCCCGGCTGCCGGCGCACCCGCAACACCGGCGCCGCAGGCCAGCACCGCCGCCACCACGCCCCGCCTGAGCGGCCACGCACGCATCGCCGAATCGCTGCGCAGCAACGTGCGGCCCGGCGATACCGTGTTCATTCTGGCGCGGCCCGTTGAAGGCTCGCGCATGCCTCTGGCTATTCTGCGCATGCGCGTGTCGGACTTGCCGCGCGCCTTCGTACTGGATGACAGCAACGCGATGTCGCCCGACGCCACGCTGTCCCGCGCCAGCAAGGTCCGGGTGGAAATCCGGATCAGCCGGTCTGGCACGGCCGCCGCTCAGCCTGGCGACTTGAGCGGCATGCTGCCTGACGTGGCAGTGCCTGCCGACGGGCTGGAACTGGTGGCCGACACGGTCACGCCGTGATGACGTCCAGCCTCAGGCACTGACGCGAGGCTTTCCGCGTCAGGCTGGGGCATCGGCCCCCCTTCCCTACACCCGCTCGATGCGCGCCGGCAAGCCTTGGCGCACCGCCGCCCCCGACACCCAATCGATCCACACGTTGGCGTGCTCGCCCCGAGTCGTGTCGCCAAAGCCCAAGTCGTTCAGGTTGACGCCCGCCGACAGCGACGCGTCATGCGGCATGGGCTTGCCGTCCACCACGTGCACGCGCGCGCCCAGTTCGGTATGGCCATAGCCGTGCTCGATGCCGACCGCGCCCGGCTGGATGCCGTCGCGCAGCAGCGCCAACCCCGTCACCGCGCCGCCCGGCGTCACGATGCGCACGGCGTCGCCGTTGCGGATGCCCAGGCGTTCACCATCCTGCCGGTTGATTGACACCGGGTTATGCGGATGCACCTGGCGCAAGCGGTTCACGCCGATGGACATCGAGCTCATCAGGTTCGACTTGAACGAGCTAAGCAGGAACGGCCACTGCTGCGCGGGATACTCGGCGCGCACGTCGCGGCCATCGGCCAGCCTTGCGGGATACCACGTGGGGCAGCCGCTATAGCGTTCGCCCGTCATCGCGTGCCGGAAACCGGCCAGTTCTTCGCTCCAGATTTGCAGAGGCTTGGCGTAGGCCAGACGCGTCTGCCGCGATTCTCCGTTTTGCACCCAGGCGTCTTCCATCTTGTCGAAGCGCCCGCCCCGGCTCATCAGCATTGCCACCTGCCGCCATTCGCCGGGCTTGAGCTTTTGCTCCAGCAGGCCGCGATAGCGGTCCACACCAGTCAACGCCATGTCGTCGTCGCTGGCTTCCGGCACGGGGCGGCCCGCAGAAAATGCGATGTTGGCCATGCCGCGCAGGAAGAAGTCTTCCGGCGTGTCCAGCGCGTGCTTGCCGCCGTCTTTATCCGAGATGGCGTTGGCGCCAAAGCCTGGCATTCCCAGGCGCTTGGCGCAGGCGATCAGGAATGTTTCCAGGCACACGGGTTCGTTGGTGGCGGTGCGCGCCACGCGGGGTTGCACGGCGGGCCAGCGCACGGTGGACGCTTTGGCGACCACGTCCGCCCACGGCGCCGACACGCCCCAGCTTTCATAGGTGACGGTGTCGGGCACGATGTAGTCGGCCAGCGCGTTGGTCTCGTTGATGAAGGGGTTGATCGACACCGACAGCGGCAAGATGCGCGGGTCTTTCATCTTGTCGGCCAGCACGGTCTTGAAGCCGGCAATGCCGTAGACCGGGTTGCTCATGTGGTTGAACCAGACTTTGGCGCGGTAGGGATACCCGGCCAAGGCGGATGCCAGCATCTCTGAACTCAAGCCGCCGGTTGCCGGATACCAGGGCGCCGACGCCGGGTACACCGGCTGGCCGGCTGCCTTCTTGCGCTTGAATTCGCTGGATTTCTCGTAGGGGAAACGGTTGCGCGACAGGGCCACGCCTTTGGGCGTGGCGCGGTTGGCGAAGCCGGCGATGTTGTAGCGCGGGCCGGGGCCGTAAGGCGGGAACGGGCCGGCGTCCAGCACCAGTCCGCCGTCCACGTTCAAGTTGCCGACCAGCGTGTTGAGCATGGCGATGGCGTAGGCCGTGTAGAAGCCCGCGCCGCTCATGGTGCCGCCATGCGCATCGGCCACGGCGCGTTTGCCGTAGCTGGTGAAGCGTTCCGCCAGCGATGCCATCTTGTCGGCCGGCACGCCGCTTAAGGTGGCGTATTCGTCCAGCGACTTGCGGTGCGATTCTTCGCGCAGCAGGGCCAGCGACGAGCAGACGCGCAGCGGGTCCGCCGACAGCCCGGGTACGGCAATGGCGTCGTCCACGAACAGCGTGGCGGGCGACGCCGTCGTGTGCGGCGCCAGCGTGCCGTCTTCCAGGCGCACGACGTAGACGTCTTCCCACTTGTCATCGGCGTCGGCCGGGCGCGGCCAGCCCATGTCTGCGCCGCGCACGAAACTGCCCAGGCGCGGATGGCCGCGTTCGGCCACGACCAGATGCGTGGCGTTGGTCCAGGTGGCTTCGCCCGCCGCCTTCATGGCGTTGGGGCCGGGCTGCGCCAACGCGCGGGCGTCGAAGCGTTCGTGATCCAGAATCCAGCGGATCAGCCCCATGGCCAGCGCGAGGTCACCGGCGGGGTTCACGGGCAGCCACTCGTTGCCCGACCCTGCCGACAAGCTGGATGATGCGGGCAGCATGGGCGACACGACGACGTAGGTGAAGCTGTCTTCTTCCGGACGCACGCGGGCTTCGGCCAACTGGCGGGCTTGCCGCTGGAACGGGTTGCCGGCCTGCGCCGGGGCCGCGCCAATGAACAGGCCAAAGCGTGCGTTGTCCCAATCGGGTTTGCCGTGCGGCATGCCTTTCAAGTCGCCCAACGCCGCGCCCGCGCCGACGCGAAAGCTTTGTCCGCAATACGAGCCGTGGTTGCTGAAGTTGACCGTGCCAAACGACTGCGCGGCAAAGCGCTGGATCAGCGGCGTGCGGCCTTCGTTGGAGGCATCGGTAAAGAGGAACTGATTGACGCGTGCGCCGTACTCGGGGTTGTCGGGGTCCAGCGGAGTGTCGCGGTCGTAGATGGCGCGCAGGCCGTCCACATGGCCTTCGCCAAAGAGATCGCCGCCTTCGCAGACTTCCTGCACCAGCTGTTCGAACGAGATGGTTTGCCACTTGCCTTCGCCGCGGGCGCCGACGCGCTTCATCGGTTGCAGCACGCGGAACGGGCTGTTCATTTGTTCCAGCATGGCGGAGCCGCGTGCGCAGGACGTGGCTCGCCCTTCCAGGCCGTTGTCGCCGCCCAGTTGCGCGTAGACGTCGCGCACGGGCGCTTCCATGGCGGCGGGCCGCGTCGTGGCCAGCGGGTGATACGGGTTGCCCGCCACGCGCAGGATGCGGTTTTCTTTGGTGTCGATGCGCAGGCGCACGCCGCATTGCGTCCAGCAGCCCAGACAGCTGGAGGGGCTGACGGTCTGGCCGGGTTGGGCGTTGAGCAGGCCGGTGAGCGGGTCGATGCGGAATTCCGGCGTCAGCGAGTTGCCGCGCACGGCGTGGGCGGTGGGGACGCCGGCCGTACCGTGGGCCAGGCCTTTGACGGCGCGCGTGACGGTTTCACCGTAGCCGGCCGCAAAGGCGGCCATGCCGCCGGCGACGAGGCCGCCGCGCACCATCAGCTTGCGACGGGCGGCGTCTTGCGGGGAGTTTTCGTGGGGGTCGTCAGCCGTAGGGTCCGGCTTGTCGTGATCGGGGAGCTTGTTCATTGTGTTGTCTTCCATGTCTTGTTCGGGCGGGCTCATCTGGCTGGCCTTATTCGGCTGGCCTCATTTGGCTGGCCTGATTTGGCGGCATCATTTAGCGGCCTGATGTGGCGGCCGCCTCAGGCCGCCATGCCACGTGCGCGAGCGGGGAACCGTTCCAAGGCCCAGGTCACCATGGTGACCAGCGCCACGCACAGGCCCAGCACACCGACCATGCCCAGCAGGCCGTCGCTGCCCCATGGCATCTCGTACAAATAGAGTCCGGCGCCGTACTTGGGTACGCCTTGGACGCTCATGAAGACCACCCAGCGGAAGATCCATGCGGCGGCCAGCATCGTGAGCGCAAGCGTGGCGGACGGCAGCGGCGCGGTCAGCGACGATGCGGGCCGTTGCAGTAAGGCGATCATGCAGAAGCCGGTGATGACGGCGCCGGCCAGGCTGATGCGCCAGATGGGGAATTCGGCGAACAGGCGCAGCGCGGCGTCAAACGACGGGTCCAGGCCCAGCATGCCGAGCAGGCTCCAGGCGCCTGCGCCCAGCGTCATCATGACAACCGCAGTCAGGCTCAGGCGGCGCAGCAGGCCCACCGGCACCGCCTTCAGGCCGCCCGGCAGCCAGCGGCCCACCAGGAACATGGCGCCCAATGCGCCGAGCCAGGCGGTCAGCGCGAAGTTGATGGGCAGGAACACGGTGTGCCACAAGGGCCGTGAACGCAGCACCATGACTTCGGCGCCGGTGTAGACCAGGATGGACAAGGCGGACAGGGCCAGGGCAACGGCCAGCAGGCGAGCCCACGCGATTCGGCCCCACCACCAGGCGGCGCAGAACAGCACGGACAGGCCGACGAAGACGGGCAGCAGCAAGGCGCCAAGCCACATCCATGACCAGGGCGTGAGGTGCGCGTAGAAGTGCCAGAATCTTCCGGGCTGATGTAAGTCGGCAAGTAGCGATACAGGCGCTGCGATGGCGGTGACGAGCAGTACGGCCGCGGCGGCGGGCAGCAGTTGGCGCGCGGGCGAGCCGGCGTGGCCGAATGCGGCGAAGGCGGCGGTCAGTGCGGTGGTGGCGGCGATGCCGATAAGAAAGAAATACTGCACGGCCCAAGGCAGCCAGGCGGCGTCATAGACCGGCGTGAGCAATTCCGAGATCTGCATGAATGTCCCCTTCAGTGGCTCAATGTCCGCCAGCCAGGCGCACGCCGGCTTGGCCGTCGACCTGGTGCACGAATGCATCGGGCAGGCCGATGTAATAGACGTGAGGGTCGGTTTTCATTTCGGGCTTGAGGACTTTGATGTCGGCCTTGTGTTCGACGAGCAGTTTGGAGATGGCGCTGTCGGGGTCGTTCATGTCGCCGATGACGCGCGCGCCGCCGACGCAGCTTTCGACGCAAGCGGGCAGCAGACCGGCTTCCAGGCGATGTTCACAGAAGGTGCATTTGTCGGCGGTCTGGGTGTCGTGGTTGATGAAGCGGGCGTCGTAGGGACAGGCTTGGACGCAGTAGGCGCAGCCGACGCAGCGTTCGTTGTCGACGAGCACGATGCCGTCTTCGCGCTGGAAGGTGGCTTGTACGGGGCAGACGGGGACGCACGGGGGGTTGTCGCAGTGGTTGCAAAGGCGCGGCAACATGACCATGGCACAGGGGCCGCCGTCGTCGGGGGTGACTTCGTATTGCAGAACGGTGGTGCGGAATTGGCCGATGGGGGGCAGGTTTTCTAGCGAACAGCTGACGGTGCATGACTGGCAGCCGATGCATTTGCGCATGTCGACAACCATGCCGTAGCGCTTGCCGGGGATGCCGGGGCGGCGTGGGGGTTGGCCGTTCAGGCCGGTGGCTTCGGCGTGGATGGGGATGATGGTGGCGGCGGCGCTTAAGCCCAGAAGGCCTTTAAGGAAGCCGCGTTTGCTGGAGGGGGGGTGGTCGGGTGCGGGAGGCATGGGGTTTGAGGTGTTCGTGACGGGTAGCTATTAGTTGTTATGAACTTATCACTCCTGGTTATATAGGGAGTTGATATGGGTCAATTGGGGACGGAGATGTTGGGGGTGTTGTTTTTGGGGGCTGGGGATTGCTAGCGGGGGCCGGTGTTCTTGGGCCGCCGGGAGTCCCGTGGGCGGGGCGGGCGCGGCCAACGATGACGGTCCGGCCCGCCGGGGCCGGACTGCCCCGTCCTCATCCTCGTCGCCTTCGGCTTCCTTCGGATTCCGTCGGGCGTCACCGAACGGCCGCGCCCGCCCCGCCCACGGGACACCCGGCTGCGTCAGTGCTGAGCCACCGCCGCTGGGGCGAGCGGGGTGCTTGGCGTTTTGGCCAGGGGCGGAGGCTGCGGCAAGATCGTGCAGGGTCGCCAAAGACGGCCGCCCTGCGCGGCCTTTTTTGGCTTTGGGGGTGYCTGCTGAACGGATGGGCTTTGGGGCGCGGGCTGCGGGATAACGATGCCGGTGCCGGGGTGCTTGCCTAGATTTTCAGCGCTCTGCTCCAGGCTGCCAGTTTCTTATCGAATGAGGCGGCGGCGTGGGCGGGGCTGGTGGACGGCAGGTCTTGGTAGTCCAGGGTGGCCGTCAGGGTGGGCATCACGTGGCGGCGGAAGAGTGTTGCGGCTTTGGCGCCGTTGAAGCAGATGCGGGTGATGGCCGGGTGCGCTTGCAGGAAGGCGGCGAAGTCGTTGGGGATCAGGGTGTCGTGGCGGATGTCTGCGTCCAGACTGCCGGGGCGCTCGCAGGTTTGCAGGACGTCCCATAGGGCGACGCCGGCGGCTTGCAGGGCTTGCAGGCGCTGGGGGTAGTCTGCGGTGGCGTCAAAGCCCAGGACCTGGGCGGCGATGGGCCAGAACGCGTTGCGGGGGTGGGCGTAGTAGCGGGCTTGCTTCAGTGACGCCACGCCGGGCATGGAGCCCAGGACAAGCACTCGCGCGTCGGGGGTGGCGACGGGGGCAAAGCCGGTGACAGGTTCGATGCGCCCGGCGGGCGCGGGGTCCACGCGTTGTTTCATGCCGGGAAGGATACGTCAGGCGGAAATTTGCCGCATCACACCAGGGTTTGCCGCGTCACACCAGGATTTGCCGCATCACGCCAGGGTTTGCCACAGCAGGTAGAGCTTGCCGGCTAGCAGGCCGGAGGCGATGCCGACGGCGGCCAGGGACAGAAACGTGGCGACGGAGCGGAAGCGAAAGGGAGTGGTAGACGTCATGGGATCGGAAGGCAATTGGAGCGTGGGCGGTAGGTGGGATGCCGGCGCTGCCGGCGGCATGGGTGAACTCTACGGTTGCCCAACCGATTGAAATATCGGACTTTTCCTAAAAAACAGGCTGTCATCCATCTGGCCGATGCCATAAAGTTGTAGATGTGAACTGATAGTCATCGTCCGATTCATGGAACAGTCCTTATCACTTTCCGGGTCTACCGAAACGAGCGTTCCGCCCTTATCTTTATTGCTATGTCGAACGGCTCCGATGGGGCCGCGCAATAGGAGTTGAAACATGAAGAAGATCCTCGGCCTGCATGCAGCCCCTCGCCCCCATTGGGTGGGCGACGGCTTTCCCGTGCGCTCGATGTTCTCTTACAACGACAAGGGCAAGAACGTGAGCCCGTTTCTGCTGTTGGATTACGCCGGCCCCGCAAAGTTCGAGCCGGCCGACCATCCGCGCGGCGTCGGTCAGCATCCGCATCGCGGCTTTGAGACCGTGACGATTGTCTACAGCGGCGAAGTGGAACACCGCGATTCCACCGGCAACGGCGGCGTGATTGGTCCGGGCGATGTGCAATGGATGACGGCAGCGTCCGGCATTCTGCACGAGGAGTTCCATTCGCACGCGTTCACGCGCACGGGTGGTGAGCTTGAGATGGTGCAGTTGTGGGTGAACCTGCCGGCCAAGGACAAGTCGGCGGCGGCGGGTTACCAGAGCATCCTCAATGCGGATATTCCGGTGGCGGAATTGCCGGATGGCGCGGGCAGCGTGCGGGTGATTGCGGGGAGTTTCGCGGGTCATGCCGGGCCGGCGCATACGTTCACGCCGATTGACGTGTGGGACGTGCGCTTGAATGCGGGCAAGTCGGCGGCGTTTCCCATTCCCGCCGGCCGCAACAGCATGCTGGTGATGCTGCGCGGCACGGTGTTGGTCAATGGGGAAACGGTGGCGCGTGATGCGCAGCTGGCGCTGTTCTCGCAGGATGGGGAAAGCATCACGGTCGAAGCGAACAACGACGCCGTGTTCCTCATCTTGAGCGGCGAGCCAATTGATGAGCCTGTGGTGGGGTACGGCCCGTTTGTGATGAACACGCAGGCGGAAATCGTTGAAGCCATCCAGGACTTCAACGCCGGACGCTACGGCCAGATGCACTGACCTGCCGGCATTGTTGCCATCGTCAGAAAACCGCGGATGCCCTCCGCGGTTTTCTGCATTTTGCGGACAGCGTACGCAAAAAGCGGACAGGCTCCCGGGCTGCGGGACGGGTTTTCCACCAGTCACCCGGGACCGGCACCGCTTTACTATCAGAGCCTTCAAGGCCCGTGAGACCCCGCAAGGACGCCCCCGCCATGCTCAACCCGACATCGTCCGCCTTCAGCACGACCTGGCCGCCCGCCGGCCCCCGGATCGAGTCGGTGCTGGGCTTGCCGGCGCAGCAGTTGTTTGCGTCGGGCGATCTGGACGAAGCGCGTTCCATGGTTGGCCGCGTGATGCGGCCGCATCATTTGGGGGTGGTGGGCGCGGCGCAGCGGCTGGACGCGCGCATGCATCATCTGCCGCTAGGCGAGGTCTCGCTGAACCGCCTGCGCTACGGGGCGCAGGTTGAGATTCGGCCCGGGCCGTTGGAAGATTTCTTTCTGGTGCAGATGCCGTTGTCGGGTTCTGCCTGTATCCGCAGCGGCCCGCAACAAGTGGATTCCACATCCGAGCTGGCTTCCGTGGTCAGCCCTGACGACGATCTGGCCATGTGCTGGAGCGGCGACAACGATCAGTTCATGCTGCGCGTGGGGCGTTCGTTGCTGGAGCGCACGCTGGTGGGCCAGTTGGGCGGCACGCTGGATCGGCCGCTGCGTTTTCAACTGGGGTTCCGCTGGCGCGATTGTCCGGCATGGCGATGCCTGATGACGTATTTGCTGGACTGTTCTTCGCAGCACGCGGACCTGGCCACGCACAAGCTGATCGTGCATCAGATGGAGCAACTGGTGGCCGCCACCCTGCTGTCGGCCCATCCCCACAATTACACGGGCGTGCCGCCTGGCCGTCGCGGCGCGGTGCTGCCGCGCCATGTGCGCAGCGTGCAAGACTACCTGCAAGCGCACGCGCATGAGCCAGTCAGCGCCGAGCATCTTGCGCGCATCGCGGGCGTCAGCGTGCGCAGCCTGTATGCAGGGTTCAAGGAATTCCTGGACGTGAGCCCCATGCATTATCTGCGTGACCTGCGCATGGAACGCGCGCGCGCCGAGCTGCTGTCGGGCGAAAGCCAGAACATCGCCAGCGTGGCGCTGCGCTGGGGGTTTGCGCACATGGGGCGGTTCAGCGCCGGATACAAGGCGCGCTATGGCGAAAGCCCAAGCGAGAGCTTGCGGCGGCTGGGCGAATAAGACCGCCCTGCTCACTGCGCCCTACCGGAACGCGGCGCGATGGAGCGCCGCGCTATCGGAACGCCGCCCAGGCCAGGCTCAACGAAAAAAGACCCAGCACCACAGAGGCCCCACGCTGCACTTGCGCCGGGCTGATCCACTTGATTTTCTGGCTGCCCAGCGACGCGCCGAACGCCACCCACATCAGTCCGATCGGCACCAGCAGCGCCGCGAATATCGCCATGAAGACCAGGTACGTGGACAAGGTCAAAAAGGCCGCAGGCGGGAAGATGGCGCTGGCGAACAGGATGCCTTTGGGATTCAGCAGCGTCGCCACAAACAGCGTCCGCATGCCGATCATTTGTTGCGCGGCCGATGGCACCGTTTGCGCCGCGCGCCACATGCGGATGGACAGATAGGCGATGTACACGCTGGCCGCCACGCGCACCACCGCTGGCAGCCACGGGAACGCCTGCGCCGCCTGTTCCAGAAAGCGGCCCCAGACCGTGATGGCGATCAGGTAGCCGGCCAGTTCTGCGCCGGTCAAGCGTGCTGACCGCAGGAAGCCTTGGCGCAACCCGGCCGCGGCCAACAAGGTATTGGTGGGGCCGGGCATCGCCAGAATGACGGCGACCCCTGCCAGGAACAATCCAAGCGTCGAAGCGGAGACCATGAAACCAAGGCAGACAGCTGAAGAGGCCCGTCTTGTATCACGCGGGCGCGGCGGCGGGCAAACCCTGGCCGCCCGGCCATCAGAACGGAATCGCCAGCTTCACGTAAAGCTGCGACCCTTCGGGCCGGTTCTTCACCTTGAATTCCTGCTGCCACTTGGCGGTGAACAGCCAGCCCTTGTCGTTCAGGTATCGCACCGCCGGCCCGACACCAAACGCGCGGGCGCGGCCGGCGGCGCTGTTCGGCCCGCTATCGTCCGTGACCTGCTGGAAGGCGTGGCCGCCCACGCCCAGCACCCAGCCCTTGCCCACGCCCCAACCCAGCGCGTAGTCGGCGTGGATGGCCTGGCCGGAACGGGTGTTGGTGGCCGAGTTCGTGAAGTTGAAGTCGTACATCAGCTTGAGGTCCGCGTTGAAACCATCGGGGCTGATGCGGCTCAACGCGAACACGGGCTGCGCCGTCCAGTAGTTCTTGCCCAGGCTGGAGGGGTCGTTGCGGTTGTACTCGCCGGTGGGCGCGTACATGTCCAGCCCAACCACGTAGTGCAGCGACGGCGACACGTGATAGCCCAGCGCCACGCCCAGCGTCATGTCGCCCAGGCCCGTGCTGCGGTAGCGTTCGCCGGCCGCTTTGAAGGTCACGTCCAGCAAGGGGGCGATGGCGTGAAAGGCCAGTTGCCCGCCCAGCATCTGCTGCTCGGTCACCCAGATCAAACGCGGCGCCAGCACGTTGACGTCGACCTTGAAGCCCGGCACCGGCACACGTTGGCCATCGTTGCCGCGCAGCGTGTCGTAGCGCGCTCCGCCGCCATAGACCAGCATGTGCACGCCGGGCGGCGGCAGCGCGCCCGACATGAAGTTTTCCAGGCCATCGGGGTAGATGCCCAACCCGCCCCCTTCGGTAGCCGACGCCGCCGCGCTGGCCAGCGCCAATGCCACGGCACAAGCCTGCCGCCGGGGTTCAAAGTGTGTGCTCATGTTCCGCTCCTGCCCGCACGGGGCGCCAGATGTTGCGCGACGAGATAGCCGGAGCCGCCGCCCAGGCCGGGGCCGGGATGGGTAGAAGCGCCGATATGAAAGAGGTTGCGCAGCGGCGTGCGATGCCCGCGCGCGCCGTGGCTGCCGGCAAAGGGCCGCAGCCAGAAAAACTGGTCGGGCGAGCACACCCCTGAATACGGATCGCCGCCAACCAGGTTGACGTTCATGCCTTCAAGGTCGGCGGGTGAATAGCTGCGGCGGCCCACGATGCGGCCGGCAAGGCCCGGCATCACGCCTTCCAGACGCGCTTGCACGCGGTCGGCAACGGCTTCGCGCAGCGCATCGGTCCAGCGGCCGTCCGCCGGCACGGTGATCTGGCCCGCCGCGTCGCCCTTGACGCGCACCGGCAGCTCTTGCATCTGCACCCACAAGATCCAACCACCCTCCGGCGCGCGCGAGGGGTCCACGGCAACGGGCTGGCCGATGGCCAAGGTGGGCCGCGCGGGCAACAGGCCGTTGTTGGCCTCGGTGACTGACAGGCAGACCTGCTCCATGCTTTCCGTCAGATGCACGAGCGGCACGTGGCGCAGTTCCGGCGTCAGCCAATCAGGCGGCGCATTCAGCGCGAAGTGAATCTGCATGCCGCCCCGGCCGTAGCGATACGCGGCGGCGCGCTGGCGCACGGGCGCGGGCGCATCCGGCAGCAGCTGTTCATACAACTGGCCCGGCGTCACGTTGCACACCACGGCGTCGGACGCGGCGTACTCACGGCCGTTCGCCACCACGCCCACCGCGTGGCGCTTGCGGCCATCGCCACGCGTCAGAATGCGTTCGACCGTCGTGCCGGTCAGCAACTGCCCGCCGTGTTGTTCGATCACCTTGGCCAGCGCGGCGACGATGCCGCTGCCTCCGCCCTTCACCACCGGCATGCCGCCCGCCACCACGGCCGCAAACGTCAGCTTGCCGATCAGCGCGGACGCGGCGTCATCCGGACCCAGGCCCGTGTGCAACACCCACGGTGCGATCAGGGCGCGCACGGCGTCGGACTGCAATGCGCGTTCGGCCCAGCGGCGAAACGGCTCCATTGAATCCGCGGCAAACGCGGCCAAGCCGTCTGCACCGCGCTTGCGCCATTCTTTGAACAACAGCTTCACCATGCCGGCGCCGTAGGGGTTCTGCCCCAACAGGCCGAAGGTCAGCGCGGCGTCTTCGCCAAACAGACGCTGCGCCATGTGCGCAAAGGCCGTGCCGTCGCCCGGCGCCCAGGCGTCCAGCCGGCGCGCGGTGTCTTCGATGTCTTGCCTGAGCGCCAGGCCGGAACCGTCGGGCAGCACGAGGCCCGTCGTGTAATCGCCCTGCATGAATTCCAAACCGGCCGCATGCAGCGCGGGTTTCAACGCCGCGTAGGCGGGGCTTCCCACAAACAGCGGATACCAGCAAGACAGTACGTCGTGCCGATAGCCGGGGAAAAGTTCTTCGGTACGAATGCAGCCGCCCAGCCGGTCGTTGCGTTCCAGCACCAGCACGGATTTGCCGCGCTGCGCCAAAAGCGCCGCGCACACCAATGAATTCATGCCACTGCCGACGATGATGATCTGCGCCGCTGACGGGGTCGCCATGACTTGCTCCAACGTGAAGTGGGGGGGCTGCTAGGCGGCGGTCAGCGCGGTGAAGCGCCCGGCATGAAACACCAGCGGTGTTGCCACGGCGCTGGCCGCGCTGGCCACGCGCAGCACGCGGCCAAACAGCAGCAGATGGTCGCCCGCCGGGCTTTGCTGATCGTTGGCGCAGACCAAGGTGGCGACGGCCCCGGCGATGGCAGGCACGCCTTCGGGCACTTCATGCAGCGGTGTGCCGTCGAATTTGTCCGGCACGGCGGAACTCGCAAACCGCATCGCCAGCGCTTCCTGCCCGCAGGCCAGCACGCTGATGGTGAAGTGGCGGCAATCCCGAAACGCCGCCAGGTTTGGCGAGTGGTTCACCAGGCTCCACAACACCAGCGGCGGGTCCAGCGATAGCGAGGCAAAAGAATTGATGGTCAGCCCGACATTGCGCCCGTCCGGGCAACGCGTGGCCACAATGGCCACGCCCGTCGGGTAGCTGCCCAGCACGCCACGCAGGACCTTGGGATGCAGGTCCGTGCTGCCCCAGTCCAGCGGGGCCGTCATGCGGCCGCCCGCGCTGCCCGGGCTGCATTCGAGGCGATGAACGCGTCGCAGGCGACATCGTCGCGCCACCACGGGAAAAATGCGGGCGGATGGTTGAAGCCGTTGGCGATGGCGCTGGCCAGCGCGGGCGAGTCCTCGGCCGCCTTCAGCAGCTTCAACAGATGCGGCGCGGGTGGCATCAGCATCGAGTTGGTCCATTCCACGACCGCTTCGCCGTATTCCCAGAAGCGTTCGAACGTGCGCTGCATCCAGTCCGCGGTGAACGCACCGTCGCCGTGCGCCACAATCGCATCCAGGTAAACGGCGCACGCCTTGGTGGCGTTGTTCGACCCCTGCCCCGTGATCGGGTCGTTGGTGACCACCGCGTCGCCCAGCCCGAACACGAGCCGGCCCGACGGCAGGGTCATCACCGGCTTGCGCACGGTGGGCGCGAAGCTGCCGGCAAGAATGCCGTTCGCGTCGGTCAGTTCCACCGCACCGCAGCGTTCGGCTTCCCACGGCAGATAGGTACGCAGAATGTTCAGGCTTTGCGCCAGATGTTCCTGCGGTGACTTGATGTCGCGCCAGCAGTCCATCGGACCGCCGGGAATGCCTTCGAACACCATGATTTCGCAGGGGCCGCTAGTGGTCAGCGCGGGGAACACAAAGTATTCGCCCACGCCCGGAATCAGGTTGAACGCCACGCGGGAATAGTCTGGCGCGGGGCGCATGCCGCTGACATACGTCAGCGCCAGCGCGCGTTGCGGCCGGTCAAAGCGCGAGCGCTGCGCATCGCGT
This sequence comes from Achromobacter sp. 01N37, assembly GCF_056399725.1. NCBI lineage: Bacteria > Pseudomonadati > Pseudomonadota > Betaproteobacteria > Burkholderiales > Alcaligenaceae > Achromobacter > Achromobacter sp. 01N37. The sequence goes on along the minus strand of NZ_JBFTRX010000003.1, from coordinate 172,245 downwards.
TCGAACAGTTTGACGACGTCGCCCTTGCCTGCGGCCAGCAGCACAAGGTCATGTGACGCCGCCAGCAGTTCCAGCTCGGCCACGCCCCCGTCCTGGATCAGCAGCTTGCCGCCGCGCGCTTCAAACAATTCCATCCACGCCGGCATCTTGATGCGCTGGTCCACGGCTTGCGCCGGCTTGTCCAGCCGCGCCACCCAGTCGATCACCTTCTGGCCCGGTTGTTCGGGATGCGGCACGGCCAGGCCGATGCCGTCGACGGTGGGGCAATCGGCCTCCCACAGGTTCAGGCCCAGGTCGCGCTCCACCTGCAACGACGCATCAAACATGCATTGGCTGGACATCACTTTGCCGTTGCGGATGTTGTCGGGGTCGCGGTTGGTGACGACCGTCACCGCGTATCCCTTGTCCAGCAGGCCCAACGCCAGGGGCAGTCCGGCCTGCCCGCCGCCCACGATTGCGATTCGACGCATCATTACTCTCCTTTGGATTGCTGGCTCCGCCGCTGCGCGCGCGGGCCGGTAGTGGCAAGGCGGCGCGCTTACTCGGCCAGACGCGGGATGGCGGGACGCGCCTGCTCCGGGCCCATGGCGGAATAGCCGCCATCCACCGCGTAGTCGGCGCCGGTCACGAAACTGGCATGGTCGGACAGCAAAAACGCCACGACTTCGGCAACTTCCGCCGGGTCGCCCGCGCGGCCCAGCAGGTGGTAGTCGGCGGCAACGCGGTCGGTCTTGGCGCGGTCGCCTTGGGTCAGCTCGTCCATCACGCGCGACCATGTCCAACCCGGCGACACGGAATTCACGCGGATGCGGTCGGCGGCGTAATCCATCGCCAGGCTGCGGGTCACTTGCAGCAGCGCGGCCTTGGATACGGGATAAAGCCACCGGCCCGTCTGCGCCACGCGCGACGAGATGCTGGTGAAGTTGACGATGGCGCCGCCGCCTGCGGCGACCAGATGGGGGTGGACCGCACGCGCCGCCATCACGGCGCTGACCACGTTGATGTCCATCGCGCGCAACCAGTCGGCGCGGCCGGATGCAGCGCCGTCGTCCAGATAGGTGGCGGCCAGGTTGACCAGATAATCGATGCGCCCGAAGTGGGCCGCCACATCCGCCACGCCGCGCGCCAGTTGTGCGTCGTCGGTGATGTCCACCGGCCAGAAGCGCGCGCCGGTCTTGCCGGCCGCGGCGACGCGTTCGCCGGCCTTGTCAGCCGCGGCCACGCGTTCGCCGTTGGCGGCGTCGATATCGAAGAGCGCCACGCGCACGCCCTTGGCGCGCAACGCGTGAACGACGCCCGCGCCGATCAGCGTGGCGCCGCCCGTCACAATGGCGACTTTGTTTTCCAGACCTTTCATCGCATCACCTCATCGCAGTGCTGATTGGATGAGGTGAATACTGGCGCTGCGGACGGCCGCCCCGGTAGCCAGATCCGGCGGCGGCTATCCGCCGACTGCGGCTATTCGATGAAAGTCTGATCTATGTCGACGGACCTGGCCGAAATTCGCGGCGCCTGTCCGATTCCTGCAAGCGCGCGGCCCCGCCTTACCCCACCCGCCGCCACACACTGGCCAGCCAAGGCTGCTGATCACGCGGCAAGCCATCCGGCCGGTAATAGTGTTCCAGCTCTTCAAAGCCCGCGTTTGTCATCAACGCGCGCCAGCCGTCCAGGTCGTGATACGCGCCATAGCGCCCGCGATTCCACCCTTCCTGGTTGCCACCGCGCGGGTTGGAGCTGAACAGCACGCCGCCTGGCCGCAACGCCGTCCACAATTCGCGCAGCACACGCGGCAGTTCCTGGCCCGGCACATGGAACAGCACCGCGTTGGCGTAGATGCCGTCAAAGCGCTCGGCGGGCAACGCCAGTTGCAGGAAGTCCTGCTGCCAAACCTCGCAGCCGCTAGCTGCCCGCGCCATGTCGACGAAACTGGGCGTGCCGTCCAGCCCCACCGGCCGGTGCCCCAAGGCGGCAAAGGTCTTGAGATCGCGGCCGGGGCCGCAGCCCAGGTCCAGGATGTCGTAGGGTGGTGCGCCCGGGATATGCCGAAGCAAGGCCGCGATGTTCTGGCTGACATCGTGGTCGCGCGTGCCCGCTTCAAACGACACCGCGTTCTCTTCGTAATGCGCCAAGGTCAATGAGGAGATCTTGGCCAGGTCTTCCGGATCGAGTTTCATGAACGCATTGTGCCTTGTGATCTGCGGCGGGGTGGTGCGATCCGCCCAGCGGAAAAGAAAAAGCCCGCGCGCCGATGGGGCGCGCGGGCAGATCAGAGTGCGGTTCAGCTAACCGGCCCCGGCTAAACGCTCAGCTACACATTCAGCACACCGGTCAAAGCCTGGCAGATCAGGCCGCCAGGCGTCCTTCGATCTTCGTCTTGGTGGATGGCAGGTCTTCAGGCAAGCCCGCCGCCAGCTGGGTGAACAGCTCGTCGTGCAGCGCCAGCTCGTCGCGCCACGCGCCCGCATCCACCGACATGACTTGCTCAAACTTGTCGGGCGTGAATTCCAGCCCGGTCCAGTCGATGTCCTGGTAGCTGGGCGACACGCCAAACACCTGGTCCACACCCTTGGACTGGCCGTCGATGCGGCCCAGCATCCAGCGCAGCACGCGCATGTTTTCACCAAAGCCCGGCCACACGAACTTGCCATCCGGGCCCTTGCGGAACCAGTTGACGCAGTAGATGCGCGGCAAGGTGGCGCCGGTGGCTTCCAGTTGCTTGCCCAGCTTCAGCCAGTGGTTGAAGTAGTCGCTCATGTTGTAGCCGCAGAACGGCAGCATGGCGAACGGGTCGCGGCGCACCACGCCTTGCTGCCCGGCGGCGGCGGCGGTGGTTTCCGAGCCCATGGTGGCGGCCATGTAGACGCCTTCGACCCAGTTGCGCGCTTCGGTCACCAGCGGCACGGTGGTGGATCGGCGGCCGCCGAAGATGAACGCGTCGATGACGACGCCCTTCGGGTTTTCCCATTCGGGGTCGATGGACGGGCATTGCGCGGCGGGCGCCGTGAAGCGCGCGTTCGGGTGCGCGGCCTTACGGCCGGTTTCGCGCGCGATGGCGGGCGTCCAGTCCTGGCCTTGCCAGTCGATCAGGTGCGCGGGCGGCGTGTCGGTCATGCCTTCCCACCAGACGTCGCCGTCATCGGTCAGCGCCACGTTGGTGAAGATGACGTTGGCCTTCAAGGTGGCCATGGCGTTGAAGTTGGTCTGCTCGCTGGTGCCCGGGGCCACGCCGAAATAGCCGGCTTCCGGGTTGATGGCGTGCAGGCGGCCGTCGGGGCCGGGTTTGATCCAGGCGATGTCATCGCCAATGGTCGTGACCTTCCAGCCGTCCATGCCTTGCGGCGGAATCAGCATAGCGAAGTTGGTCTTGCCGCAGGCGGACGGGAACGCCGCCGCCACGTGGTACTTGCGGCCCTTGGGCGAAGTCACGCCCAAAATCAGCATGTGTTCGGCCAGCCAGCCCTGGTCGCGGCCCATGGTGGACGCGATGCGCAGCGCGAAGCACTTCTTGCCCAGCAGCGCGTTGCCGCCGTAGCCGGAACCAAAGCTCCAGATTTCGCGGCTCTTGGGGAAATGCACGATGTACTTGGTGGGGTTGCACGGCCAGGCCACGTCGGCTTCGCCGTCGGCCAGGGGCTTGCCCACGGAATGCACGCAAGGCACGAAGTCGCCATCGGCGCCCAGCACGTCATACACCTGCTTGCCCATGCGCGTCATGATGCGCATGTTCACGGCCACGTACGGGCTGTCAGACAGTTCAACGCCAATGTGGGCAATGTCGGAGCCCAGCGGGCCCATCGAGAACGGCACGACGTACAGCGTGCGGCCGCGCATGGCGCCGTCGAACAGGCCGTTCAAGGTGTCGCGCATCTCGGCCGGGTCGGCCCAGTTGTTCGTGGGGCCGGCGTCTTCCGGCCGGTCGGAACAGATGAAGGTGCGGTCTTCCACGCGCGCCACGTCGGACGGGTCCGAGCACGCCAGGAAAGAATTGGGCCGCTTGGCGGGGTTGAGCCGGCGCATGGTGCCGGCTTGGACCATCTGTTCGCACAGGCGGTCATATTCTTCTTGCGAGCCGTCGCACCACACGACGCGATCCGGCTTGGCCAGTGCAACAAAACTGGCTACCCAGTCGACCAGGCCGCGATGCTTGACGTAGGCTGGCACGTTCAACGCGGCCAAACCCCCATCCAATGGCTTATTCATTGGGGCTATCTCCATGCTTTGACTAATGGTGATACGGCCCCAATTGTGTGGGGCCGTATGCAATTTGCGCCATCATACTTGCAGCGCTGGGCAACCCGTCAACCCATCCACATGGACGAGATTGTCACGGGTTGAGACGGCTCAAGCATAGGTGCCGTCACGCAGCTCCCTGCGGATGATCTTGCCGGTGGCGGTGGTTGGCAAACTGGTTACAAACCGGATGGCGCGCGGGTACTCGTGGGCGGCCAGCCGGGTGCGGACATGCGCCTGCAAGGCTTTGACGAGTTCGTCATTGCCCTCGACGCCCTCATTCAGCACCACATAGGCCATGACGATTTCGGTACGCTGCGCATCCGGCACGCCCACCACCGCCGCCATGCGCACGGCGGGGTGGCCGATCAGGCAGTCTTCGATGGGGGCCGGGCCGATGCGGTAGCCCGCGCTGGTGATGACGTCGTCGTTGCGGCCCACGAAACGGATGAAGCCCTGGGCGTCGCGCACGCCCAAGTCGCCTGTCAGCAAGACGTCGCCCACGAATTTTTCGGCGGTGGCCTCGGGGTTGTTCCAGTAGCCCAGGAACATGACCGGGTCCGGCCGCAGTACGCCGATGTTGCCCTCTTGTCCATCGGCCACTTCAACGCCTTGGTCATCCACAATAACCACCCGATGGCCCGGCGCGGCGCGGCCGATTGACCCGATTTCCGGGTCAAACAGCGACGAGCACGACGACACCAACATATTGCATTCGGTCTGGCCGTAGAACTCGTTGATGGTCACGCCCAGCACGCGGCGGCCCCAGTCGATAAGTTCAGCGCCCAGCGATTCTCCGCCGCTTGCCACCGAGCGCAGCGCCAGCGGCCCCGCGCCTTCCGGGTAAGCCGACCCGCGCATCATCTTCAGCGCGGTGGGAGGCAGGAAGGTGTGCGTCACGCCGTGGCGCGCCATCAGCTCCAGGGCAGACGTGCCGTCAAACTTTTCGAAGCGGCGCGCCAGCACCGGCACGCCGTGGTGCCAGGCGGGCAGCAACACATCCAGCAGCCCGCCAATCCAGGCCCAGTCGGCAGGCGTCCACATCAGGGCGGCGTTCTCGGGGAAAAATTCGTGCGACATCTCCACGCCCGGCAGATGGCCCAACAACACACGATGCGCGTGCAGCGCGCCCTTGGGCTTGCCGGTGGTGCCGGATGTGTAGATGATCACGGCCGGGTCGTCGGCCGCCGTCTGTACCGGGGTGTAGTCGGGGGACTCGGCGGCCAGCGCCGGGTGAAACGGCACGGCCTCGCCGTCACCGTCACCATCAATGCAATAGATGACTTTCAAATCCGGCAGGCTCGCGCGAATCTCGCGCAGCTTGCGGCAACCTTCCGTGTCCGTCACCAGCGCGGCCGCGCCGCTATTGGCCAGCCGGTACTGAATGGCGTCCACGCCAAACAGCGTAAAGAGCGGCACCGCCACCGCGCCCATCTTGTAGACGGCGATATGGGTCATGGCCGTTTCAGGCGCCTGCGGCAAATACACCGCCACGCGGTCGCCGCGCCGCACGCCGTGGCGGGCCAGGCTGTGCGCCAGGCGGTTGGACTGTTCCTTGATGTCGTCAAACGAGTAGCGCGTTTGCGCGCCGTCGCTCTTTTCGAAGATCAGGGCCAGGCGGCCGCTGCCGTCTGCCCATTTGTCGCAGGCGTCGACGCCGATGTTGAACGCCGCCGGCACCTGCCATTGGAATTCGGACACAAGCTGCTTATAAGATCCGGCTCGGGACAGCATGATTTTGTCTCTGATGTTGTTATGGATTCATCCAGGGGCTTGCTCTACCGGCTTGACCCTGGCTCAATAATAAGCTCCGCCTACCCGCCCCACCGCCGTCCGCATGGAAAAAACCCCCGCCGTACCGATACGCCGCCCGCCTGCCAGCGCCAAGTCCGAGCAGCGGATACGCGACATCCTGCACATGGCCCGCCAGGTCTTTTCCGAGGCCGGCTTCCAGGCCGCCACGACGACCGACATCGCCCAGCGGCTGGGCGTGTCCGAAGCCACCATCTTTACGTACTTCGGCGGCAAGCGTGAACTGTGCGTGCGGGTGATCAGCGATTGGTATGACGAAATCATCGCCAAGGTGGAAGACAGCCTGCCCCATGTGCAGGGCGCGCGCGCGCAATTGCACTATCTGGTGCATGCGCATTTGCGGCATCTGCTGGCCGAAGGGCCGGGGCTGTGCGCGTTCATTTTGTCCGAGGGGCGCGCGCGCAACGATGATTTCGGCGAGGTCTACGCCGGGCTGCAACGCCGCTACACCGCGCCGCTGATGCGAATTCTGGCGCAGGGCCAGGCGGACGGCGACATTCGGCGCGACATGCCGCTGCGCTTGCTGCGGTCCACCGTGTATGGCCCGATGGAGCATGTGCTGTGGGACGCCATTCTGCGCGGCGCGCGCGTGGACGTGGCCGCCACCGCCGACCAGTTGGTCGGCTTTCTGTGGCAGGCCTTGCAGCCGCCGCGCCAGGACACGCTGGCGCTGGCCCGGTTCCGCGGCGAAGTGCGCGACGCGCTGCATCGGCTTCAGGCGTCCGAAGCGTCGGACGAATCAGACGAACCCGGCGCGGGTTCTGCAAACAAGGACGGCGCCACGTACTGAGGAAAACCGTTGTAGACCTCGCCGCGTTCGGCGGGCTGCAACGTCCACGAATGGCGCGCGTTGGGCACCCCGCCATCCACCCGGATGACGCTGCCGTTGATGAAGGCCGCCGCGGGCGACAGCAGGAACACCACCGCTGCCGCCAGCTCGGCCTCGGTGCCGAAGCGCTGTAGCGGCACCTTCGTTTTCAGCTCGCGCAGCACCGCGCGGTAGTGGTCGTCGTAGCTGTCCATGCCACTGGACGCGATCCAGCCGGGCGCCACCGCATTGACCCGCACCCCGGCATGCGCCCATTCGCAGGCGGCAGTTTCGGTCAGGTTCCACACCCCGGCGCGCGCCGCCCCCGAATGCCCCATGCCCGGCATGCCGCCCCAGATGTCGGCCAACATGTTGACGATGGCCCCGCCGTGCTGGCGCATGTGCTGCGTATAGACCTCGCGCGCCATCAGGAACGTGCCGTGCAGATTGTTCTGCACCACGGCATTCCAGCCGTTGAAACTGATGCGGTCCAGCGGCGCGGGAAACTGCCCGCCCGCGCAATTGAACAGCCCGTCGATGGCGCCATGGCGGGTCAGCACGTCAGACACCGTGGCGCGCACGCCGGCTTCATCGCGAATATCGCAGGCGTGCAGGCTGATGCGCTCGGCGGCTTCCGGATAGATGCGTGCAAGCTCAGCGGCCGCCGCATCCAGCTTGTCCTGCTTGCGGCCCACCAGCGCCAGGCGGGCGCCAAGCGCCGCAAGTTCGTGCGCGGTGCAGCGCCCCAACCCGCTGCCGCCACCCGTGACGACAACGGTCTTGCCGTCGAACAAACCGGGCCGAAAAACCGACGCGTATCGTGAATCCGCGCCGGCATTGGCGTGGGAATCAGTGCGCGCACCGGCAGCTTGGCCGTCGGAAAGTGGATTCATGTCTCGCTCCGTTATTTTTTTGAGGATAACTCAATATTTTTATAGAAGTCATCCTGGATGGCCCGATTTACGGCTGGAATCATCAGCTTTATCATCCAACGTTATTGAGCCAAATTCAAAATATCCGGAGGTTCCGCATGACTGTGACCACCCCGCTGTCTGGCCCGCTGTCTGCCTCGCACTCTGCCTCGCTGTCTGCCCCGCTGGACATCACCCACGACGGCGCCATCGTCCGCCTGACGCTGAACCGCCCCGACATGCGCAACGCGTTTGACGAGACGCTGATCGCCGCGCTGACCACCGCCGTCAAGCAGGCCGGCGAAGACCCCGGCGTGCGCGTACTGCTGCTGACGGGCGCGGGCAAGGCGTTCTGCGCGGGCGGCGACTTGAACTGGATGCGCAAAATGGCCACCTACTCCGACGCCGACAACCGTGCCGACGCCGCCCGGCTGGCCGACATGCTGCACACCATTTGGTCATGCCCCAAACCCGTCGTCGCCTGCGTGAACGGCGACGCCTACGCGGGCGGCATGGGCTTGCTGTCGGCCTGCGACATCGCGGTGGCGGCTGACAGCGCGCACTTCTGCCTGTCTGAAACCCGGCTGGGCCTGCTGCCCGCCACGATCAGCCCGTATGTGATCCGCGCCATGGGCGAGCGCGCGGCCAACCGATACTTCCTGACGGCCGAGCGCTTCGACGCCGCCACCGCGCTGCGCCTGGGCCTGCTGCACGAGGTGGTGCCGAAAGAACAATTGCACGACACCGCCAACGCCATCTGCCGCACGTTATGCGCCAACGGCCCCGACGCCGTGCAGGCCAGCAAACGGCTGGTGCGAGACTTCGCGGGGCAACCCGTCAACGCTGCGCTCATCAACGACACCGTCGAACGCATCGCGGCTTGCCGCAGCACGGAGGAGGCCCGCGAAGGCGTCGCGGCGTTCCTGGAAAAGCGCGAGCCGTCGTGGCGGGTGGAGTCCGGAACTCATTCAATCTGAAGGGTCTTGTTCTGGTTGCCTGCCGCTTTCGGCAGCGTCAGAACAAGCACGCCGTTTTCGCAGACGGCCTTGGCGCCCGCTAGGTCCATATCCATCCGGGGACTCTGAGGGCCGGTCACTGAACATCAGCGGTGGCTGGGGCCCGAGAAACCGCGATTTTTGTGCTGCACAAAGGCCGTTAAAATGCGCGGACGCACAGTTTGCGGGCCAACAATGGCTCTTAAGTTCCACGCGAACATAGGTCCGAAAAATGGCACGACATACGCAAGATCCACCGGCTGCTGGCGCCCACCAGCCGGCACCGGCTCACCTGGCGGAAATGCTTGATAGCCTTAGCGACGGATTCATGTCGATAGACAAGTCCTGGCGCTTTACGTACCTCAACAACACCGCCGAGCGATATTTGCAGCAGGAGCGACAAAACCTCCTCGGACGCGAAATCTGGCAGTGTTACCCGGACTTGGTGAACTCCGGCTACTACCGGATCTACCGGCACACAGCGGCCACAGGACGTCCCGGCTGCCACACTGGCTATTACGCCCCGCTCCGCACTTGGTTTGAAGCGCGCTCATTTCGCCACGATGAGGGTATTACGGTGCTTTTTCGCGACGTCACGCGCGAACACGAGCACGCTGCCCAACTGGAGTTTGAAGCGAGTCACGATTATCTGACGGGGTTGGCGAATCGACGCAGTTGCATGGAAGCCCTGTCTCGTGCCGTCGCTGGCGCTGCTTTGCCAAGCACGCCGAATGACGTGTCTGTCGCGGTGCTGTTTATCGACTTGGACCATCTGAAGGAAGTCAACGACGCGTTCGGCCATGCTGCCGGTGACGCACTGCTGCGTAATTTCTCGGTAAGGCTTACCGCAAGTCTCGGACCTGCCTTTTTTGCTGCGCGCGTAGGCGGCGACGAGTTTGTTCTACTGTTGCGCAACACCACAAAAAGCGCCGCAGAAGCGTGCGCCTTCGCGGTGCTCAATGCGCTTGCCATGCCGTTCGAAATAGGCGGTCGAGCGATATCTTTGTCTGCCAGCATTGGTATCGCCCTGATGGGAGAAGACCCCGAAACCGCCGAGACGTTGCTGAGTCAGGCCGATACGGCCATGTACGCGGCCAAGTCGGCTGGCGGGCTTCAAGTACGCACGTATGACGTGATACTGGACCGGGGCGTGCGCAACCGGGTCGCGTTGCGCTCCGATCTGCGTGCGGCATTTGCGCAGAACCAGTTCGAGCTTCATTTCCAGGCCCAGATATCTCTCGCGGACGCCACCCTGATCGGTGCCGAGGCGCTTCTTCGCTGGCGTCATCCCGAACGGGGCTTGCTGACACCTGACGCATTCTTGGCGCTGCTGCTTGAGTCCCCCTACGAGGGCGTCCTTGTCGATTGGCTGCTCAATGCGGTTTGCCTGCATATCGCCGCATGGCAACAGATGGGCGTCAACGTACCGCGAATCAGCCTGAATCTATCGGCTCGGCAACTACTCGATATGGGGCTGGCAGATCGCATTCACCATGCCGTCCGGAAACACGGCATCTCTGCCGCCATGCTCGATGTGGAAATCACGGAAGACTGCCTGGTCAGCGATATCGAAATGGCGACTTCCGTTCTCGCCACGCTGAAACAAGCCGGACTATCCACGTCGCTCGACGACTTCGGTGCGGGATACTCCAGTTTGAGCTATCTGGTCCGGCTGCCTGTTGACACGCTCAAGATCGACAAATCCTTTGTCCGCGGGCTGGCGGCGTCAGAGAAGGCCTCGGCGGTAATTCGAGGCATCGTCGGTCTTGCTCGTTCGCTGGGCATGAAAACAATCGCCGAAGGGGTCGAGCACCAACATCAGGCCGATGAGTTAAAGGACGCGGGCTGCGACGCCATCCAGGGTTATCTCGTCAGCCGGCCGCTTAGCTCAGACGCCTTTGTGGAGTTTGTGCGACGTGCGTAACGGCACAGAACGGCGTTGACGCGGTCACGCCGTCGCAGCGCCAGCCTGTGCCGGCGCGTCATTGATTGCGGGTCAGCTCGATAACGAAGTCAAGAAACGCCCTGGTCTTTGCCGGCATGTGATGGCGCGACGGGTAGTAGGCGTAAAAGGGATATCGCTCGTCGGTCCATTCGGGAAACAGATTAACCAAGCGGCCCTCGGCAATCAGATGCTCGGCGCCCAGGACAAGCATCTGCGCAATCCCTGAGCCGGCCAGGCATGCATTGAGAAGCGCGCTGGGATCGTTGACCGTGAGGCGGCCTCGGGTGTCGACCAAGATGCGTTTTCGCCTGCGGTGGAACTCCCAAGGAAACGGCTTGCCCGTCCCCGGATTGCGGAATTCAAGGCATCGGTGGTTGCCGCTTTCAAGTTCTTCCGGTTTGGCTGGTCGCCCCCAACGCGCGATGTACGACGGCGCGGCGACCGTCACAATGCCGCTATCCAGCAGTTTCCGCGCGATCAGGGTGGATGACTTGGGCTCGCCAAACCGTAGCGCAAGGTCGAAACCGTCCATGACAAGGTCACCCAGACTGTCTCGCGCGATGAACTCGATTTCGAGCTCCGGGTGCGCGTCCATGAACGCATTGAGCCGCTGCCCAAGAATGATCCGGTAGAACACGGGGTCCAGATTGACTCTCAGCTTTCCCCGCACCGCCAACGCGCCACCTGCCGCGGCCGCGGCTGCTTCCTCCAGCCCTGCAAGATGAGGCATGACCTGTTCGTAAAACCGGCGGCCTTCTTCTGTCAGGGAGACGGAGCGCGTCGTCCGGTTAAAGAGCCGGATCTTCAATTTCTCTTCCAGCCGCGCAACCGCCCGACTGACGCCTGGCGGCGACATTCCCAGCACTTCCGAAGCGGCGGCAAACGTCCCTGCATCGACTACCGCTGCAAACACGCCAATGCCGCCGGACAGCTTCTCGCTACTGTATTTCATGGTCGCGCTCGTAGGACGGATGATGGGTCACAAGTGATTGGCTACAGGTCAGCACGGCATCCTCGCCCCGGACGGCCATGCTTCAAACCGATTTCAATCATGCCTAATTAGTGATTCTATGTCACTTATCTAGTGCTATCCCTGTCATTTTGTTTTGATTGGCATTTCCGCAGAATGCACTTCACCGACGCTTCGTCGATGAACGGCGCCTTTGCGGCGCCACGTTATTTATCCATGTAAGGAGAGTGGCAATGTTTGCAATTACGGGGATCACAGGCAAAGTCGGCGGCGCAGTCGCCCGCCAGCTTCTCGCAGCCGGTCAACCGGTGCGTGCGGTGTTGCGCGACACAACACGAGCGGGTCCGTGGGCAGAGCTAGGCTGTGAAATCGCGATGGCTCGCATGGAAGACGCTGCGTCGCTCACCGCTGCGTTCGAAGGCGCAAAAGGTGTTTTCATCCTGCCTCCTTCCGAGTTCGATCCCGAGCCAGGGTTTCCCGAGGCGCAGGCGGTGATCGACGCCGTGTCAACGGCGATTGCAAAGGCACGGCCCGAAAAAGTGGTTTGCCTGTCGACGATCGGAGCCCAGGCGCAAGAAAGCAATCTGCTCACTCAGCGCACATTGATGGAGCAGGCGTTGCGCAAGATGCCCATGCCGGTGACCTTCCTGCGGCCGGGCTGGTTTATGGATAACGCAGCATGGGACGTCGCGTCCGCGCGTGACGATGGCGTTATCGCCAGTTACCTGCTGCCGCTCGACAAGCCCGTACCCATGGTCGCTACCGCAGACGTCGGGCGCGTTGCGGCCGAACTTCTCCAGCAGACGTGGGCCGGCGTACGCATTGTCGAACTCGAAGGCCCGCGCCGAGTGTCACCCAACGATCTCGCGTCGGCTTTCGCTCGCGTGCTCGATCGCCCCGTCCGCGCCGAGCGTGTCCACAGGCAGACCTGGGAAGCGCTGTTCCGCTCACAGGGCATGAAGTATCCGCTGCCACGGATGCGCATGCTGGATGGGTTCAACGAAGGTTGGATCGATTTCGAAGGGCGCCCTGATGAAATCACCCACGGCGAGGTCGAGCTTGAAACGGTTCTGGCCGAGCTTGTGTCACGTCGGGTCTGAACGACGCGATGTGGCACATTGAGGACTGCTTACGGCCAGAAGCGGACAGCCGACGATTCCGGATATGCTGTTTCCACATACAAGCAACCGGAAATTCTAGTTCCTGGCGAAATGATGACAAACGTTCGAGCGGGCTATGAGCAACAACTATGCGACCTCGTCGAATCCTCTGAGCAACTGATGGCTGCGCTGCGGGCGGTTCGCTGCCTTGGTTTGCCCTCGTGGTGCATCGGTGCAGGGGCCATCAGATCCTTGGTTTGGGATAGCTTGCATGGCTTTCAGGAGCCCTCGAACTTGGATGACGTGGACGTTGCGTACTTTGATGCCGAAGCGCCTCTAGCTCTGGATGCCGAACTTCAAGAGCGGCTGCATTGGCTCCTTCCCTCGCTCACTTGGGAAGTGACAAACCAGGCCAGAGTGCACGAGTGGTTCGCAGAAGCGCTCGGTCAGGCGGTTTCACCCCTAACGTCTTTGGAAGATGGGCTGGCCACTTGGCCAGAGTTTGCCACTTGCGTTGGCATTTGCCTGGACGGTGATGAATCATTGAAGGTCATAGCGCCGTACGGATTGAATGACCTGTTTGAACTGCGAGTTCGGCACAACCCTCGGCGGGCGAGCGTCTCAACGTTTATGCACCGCGTGAATTCCAAGCGATTCGGCCACCGATGGCCTCGGCTTTCAATCAATACACCCTGACCGCACATAGGACCGCTCCGGGTCGGGAACGGTCATCGACCCGACTCGGCCGCCCCTCCTTACTGCTCTCGTTCCCCCGTCACTCCCATCACTTCAGTTCTGGAAAGTCCACCACGGTGTCATTCGCACGATTGAACACGTTCGTAAACGTGATGACGGCGATGGCCAATGCGATATCCACGACGGCCGCGTCTGGAAAGCCCGCCGAGCGCAAGGCCGTGAGTTGCTCGGCGTCGAGGGTGCCTCGGCCTTCTTGAAGGTGCCGGACAAACTGGATCAGCGCATCGCGCTTTGCATCGCCGGTCGGCTGCAGCGCCCTGATGGCGCGCACGGTGTCCACGGGCAGGCCCGACGCCTTGCCCGCCAAGCTGTGTGCAGCGACGCAGTAGTCACAACCGGCAATCGCGCTCACCGCCAACTTGATAGTTTCCCGGTCCTGCGCGGACAGGACACCTTGCGCCAGCACCGCGTCGGCGGACAGCATCGCCTTAAGTGCGGGCGTATTCAAGGCGCCAATGGCCGCATAGGCATTGGGGACCATGCCCACCGCTTTGCGGATAGCGGCGAAAACGTCGGCGGTTTCGCCGGAGGCGCTAGCGGCGGCGGGCGTATTGATACGGGAAGTCATTTTCTTGGTTCCTTTCAAAGTGGTGTTGCTGAAAACCGGCAGCGGTGAACCCGCCGATCCAGAGAAATTCAAGCTCTACGCGCAATGGCGGCGTTCAGGCCCAAGGCGATCAGTTCCGCCATGGCCGCCACGACGCCAATTGCCCAAATGGCGCCAGCGCCCAACACGGTGGCCCCCAGGGCGCTACCGATTGAAAATCCGAAATACATCGTCGAGGTGTTAAGCGCTAGCGCAACGGGCGCTTGCGAGGGGACGCCCGCGCCGATAAGCCGTGCCATCTGCGCGGGAAAGAATGACCACACGGTGAAGCCCCACACAGCCACGGCGACCATCACCAGACCCAACGAAACGCCCGATGGCAGCGTCGTTGCAACGGCCAAAGCCAGGAACGACAACGCCAACAGCACGAGCGACCCGCGCACCACCGTGTCAGCCCCGAAGCGATCATTGAGGACCCCACCCGTCATGACCCCAGCCGCTGCACAAAGCCCCCAGAGCGAGACAGACGCTGTGATCTCCAATGGACCAAAGGCCAACACGGCGCTCAGATACTCGGCGATATACGGGTAGGCAGCAAAGGCGCCGATCGACCAGAACAGGCTGACCGCCAGCAAGCGCAACACGGAACGCTGCGCCACCACCGAAACACGTTCGCGCAAACTGGCCACCGCGATGCCCTGCCCCGCGTCACGGTCGATGCCAGTCAAAATGCCTGCAATGGCCACCAGGCTCATCGCGCCGACCAGCAGAAAGGTTGCCCGCCAGCCGAACGCGTGGCCGATCAGTCCGCCAAGCGGCAGGCCCAATGCGATGGCCAATGTCTGCCCCCCGCTGACAATGGCAAGCGCACGCCCCCGCATCGTGGGTGGGACGATGACGCCGGCCAGGCCATTGGCGGCGGGCACATATAGCCCCGCCGCAATGGCCATCAGCACGCGCGCGGCGATCAGCACGGTGAACGACGAAGACAGCGCGGCCACGACGTTGCCAATGGCGAACAGGGCCATCGCAATCAGCAGCACCTGCTTGCGCGCCATGCGGCCGGTGGCCACGGTGGTCACCGGCGACGACAATGCCAGCACCAGCGTGAACACGATCACCAACAGGGCGACCGTGGGAACGGGCAGCGCAAAGTCCTTCGCCATGACCGGCAGCAAGGGCGCGATCATGAAGCCTTCGGTGCCAATGGCGAACGTTCCCAAGGCCAGGAATCCCGCCGGCAGCAACACCGTGCGCGAATCGTCGGCAAGCGTTGCGGTCATGACGCAACTCTCCTAAAAATGCAGTCTGTGCGGGCGCAAGCCCGCCTATCAGGCGTCTTAGACGGGGATGGGATTGGCGGCGATTTCAGTGTTGAAACCGTCAATCAGCGCATGTTCGTCAATGCCGGGGTTGTCGCGCAGGGCACGAATCGCCTCAACAAATACTTCCGGTGCGTCGGTTGCCAGCCCCTTCATCGTTTCGGCGATAAAGGCATCGAGCGGCATGGCGCGAGGATCACCGCTCTTTTTGATCAGGTCGGTGTCGACCCACGGAGGCGCGATTTCCTGGACGGACACGCTGGTGCCTTTGAGCATGAAGCGCTGCGACAAGGCATACGAGTGCAGCGCCGCCTTCGAGGCGGAATAGACGGCATTGGTGGCGATAGGCACGTAGGCCAGAACCGAGGTGTTGTGAATGATCGTCGCGCGCGGCTGCGCCTTCAGGTGTTCGATCAGCGCAGAGGTCAGCCGGATCGGGCCAAGCAGGTTCGTGTCGAGAATCTGGCGCGACACGGCATCATCGATCCGGCCCGAAGGATCGTCGAACGGCATGATCCCCGCATTGTTGATCAGTACATTCAGCGTCGGGTAGTCGCGGATCAGTTGCGCGGCAACGCGGTCGATGTCGGCCGCATCCGAGATGTCCAGGGCGACGCCCTCGATCCCCGGACGGGCCGCCGCCACTTCATCCAGCAGCGCCTGACGGCGCCCGGCGATGATGACCTTGTTACCCAGGGAATGAAACTGTTCGGCAAGCGCGCGGCCAATGCCCGAGGTGCCGCCCGTGATAAAGATTGTGTTGCCCGTCATCTGCATGATTTGTCCTTGTGTTGCGCCTGGATGGCGCCTTCGATGGACGTACTATGCGCGGGTCGGGTGAAGTCTCAAATGCCATAGATCCGGCAAAAACGGACACGGGTTATAAGCAGGCCGCCCAAGGTCAGTCAGGCGGCGTCGCGGTCTTGCATCGACACCAGGCTCCGCTTCACGCTGGCCGGGGGCTGGCCAAGGTTGCGCAGAAAGGCGCGCCGCATTCGGTCACGGTCAGCAAAACCCGTGTCACGCGCCACGATTTCCAAAGGGTGACGACCGTCTTCCAACATGACGCGCGCAGCCTCCAAGCGCAGCATTTCCACGGCCTTGGCCGGAGACCGCCCGGTTTCTTCGCGAAATACCCGGCTGAACTGACGCGGTGACAGGCTGGCAGCCTCGGCAAGCTCTTCGACAGACAAGGGATTGCGCAGGTTTTCACGGGCGTAGGCCAGCGCGCGCTTTACCCGGTCAGAGCGAGGCTCCAGCGCAAGCATCGCCGAAAATTGCGATTGCCCGCCGTGGCGACGATGGTAGACGACAAGCCTACGAGCCAGTGCCCGGGAAAGCGCAGCCCCATGGTCGTCCTCGATCAGCGCAAGCGTCAGGTCGATGGCCGATGACATTCCCGCCGACGTCCAGATGTTGCCGTCACGGATGAAAATTCGGTCCTCTTCGACCCTGACCTTCGGAAAGCGCGCCCGAAGCGCCGGCGCATGCGCCCAGTGCGTGGTGGCGGTACGGCCGTCAAGCAGACCGGCGTGCGCCAGCACAAAAGCGCCTGTGCATACCCCAGCCACCCGGCGGGCTTGTTCCCCCGCACGGGCGAGATACGCACGCAGCCCGGGCGAAATATCCTGGGGCGCCAATTGGCCGGCAACCATCAGGGTATCGGGTATGACACCTAGCGGCGTCGTTTCGATACCTGCGTTCATGGACGACCTGACCGTGCCGCCTTTTTCAGAGAGCACCGTCAGCCGATAGCCCTTATCGCCCAGCTCAGTATTGGCGAGCTCAAAGGCAGAGAGCGCCGCCAAACCCATCAGCTGGAAGCCATCTTCCAGGATTAAACCAACGTGCCGCATCATGCTTCCTTTTCAGGCAATGAAAGATCAGCTTAATCCGGCACGGGGAACGGCATCCACGTTGTTGAAAAATATCGGCCCACTTTGTTGCGCCATTTGGACGTCGAAAGCCATCCTTCGTTATTCCTGTTTCCGGCAATCGCGCAGCAGCGCATAAAGCCCCGCCGCACCAAAAGCCGCCATACCCAGGCCCACGCTGACGAACAGCCCGGTCTGCGTGGTGGCGATCAGCCCCCCACCCAACGCCACCACCGTGCGCGCCAAGGCCCCCGCCAACGGTACCGCCATCTTTCCGGTGCCTTGCGCGGCGCAGTACTGGGTGAATCCAAGCCCGAAGAAGCCAAAAAAGGGGCCAACATGGCGCAGGTAAACGCTTCCCGTCGCCACACTTTCGGGGTCCGTCAAAAACGCGCCCAGCCATAACTCGGGCCATATCGCAACCACCAACCCAATAGTCTCGGCAACGCCCAACCCCAGACAGGCTGCGATCAACGCGGCGCGGCGTGCGCGATCGATCCTGCCTGCCGCCGCGTTGGTGCCAATCAGGATCGCGGCAGGCCCGCCGATGCCGAAACTGAGCGGCACCAACAAGAATTCCAATCGCGCAGCCGCGCCGTATCCGGCCACGGCCGCCAGACCGTACGCCCCAACGTAGCCGGTAACGATGGCGATGGTGAGATTGGTACTTGTCGCGATAAGGGCCGACACGCCGCCGACCTTGAGAATTTCGGCAAATAGCCGACGTTGCAGCCGCACCGGTCTGGCGGCCGGCTGCAGCACCCCTTGGCCACGCCAAAGATATATTGCGAAAACCAGGCTACCAACGGCGTAATACAAAACCATTGCCAACGCGCCGCCTGTCACGCCCAGCCCCTGAAAGCCTGCCGCGCCAAAGATCAGCAGCCACGATACCGGTATCAGGATGACGCCGCCGCCGCACACCACCCGCATCGGCAAGCGCACATTGCCACTGCCCCGAATGACCGCCAGCAGTGCATTGAACAGCCATATCAGCGGTGCGCCGCCAAAGACGACGGCGGCATAGTGGTCGGCGTGCGCAAGCGCTTCGCCGCTAGCTCCCATGGCACGGAACGCCGCGGAGCCAAAAGCCAAGACGAGCCCTGCCGTGACAAGCCCAAACGCCACCGCAATGGCGACAGCATGCCAAACCAGCGCGTTGGCTTGCACGCGGTCGTTGCGCCCCAGCGCCCGCGCAACTGCGCCAAGCATTCCCCCACCGACCGCGCCGGTCGCAAGCGCCGTCGTCAATGCCAGCAGTGGAAACACAACCGACACGCCAGCGAGCACGTCTTCACCGAGCTGGGAGAGAAACCACACCTCCATCAGTCCGACAAAGGTTTGGCTGAGCATCACCAGCAGTGTCGGGCCGGCAAGCGACAACATCACAGGCAAAATCGGGGCGGTCAGCAGGCGCTCGGTCTGGACGTCACGGCTGCGGGAATCGGTCTGCGCGGTCATGACGGCACTCGAAGACGGTTCTGGGCGAGCGCAGAATAGGCCAATGTCGTGTTGGCGGGAATGTCGAATACACGGCAATTCGCGCCATGCTGATAGTCAGATGCGAAACAATGGGGTCAGGCTGGACTCACCCGGATTTCCCCGGTTGCTCAAACCAGCCCACATCTGACTCATGCGCCCACGCGCTGAAGCGTCTTCAGTTTCAAGCCATGTGCAGTAGCAGCTTGCCCACGGTGAAACGGCTTGCCATCTCTACGGGGGCCCTTGCGGCTTCGGCAAGTGGATACTCGCCTCCGATAAGCACTCTGAGCTTGCCTTCGGCTATCCAATCGAACTTCCGCTACGACGTTAATCGGCCAGAATCGGACGTTGGTCGCATGCTGTCCATTAGACTTCCTTGGCCGAACATAGGGCGAAGGCGATGCGTGATGCGTGATGCGTTGCTATCCACCGCCGTTCCGGCCAACGCTGTCTGCGTGGGCCCTTACGTGGAAGTTCAACGCGCATTTCGGCTAGAGCCTGGGGGAAGACCGGTAACACGCTTGAACGCACGGCTGAATGCTGCCTGCGACGTGTATCCCAAGCGTTCCGCTACCGTGTCGATCGGCAACCTGTCGTGCGTCAGCCATTGCCTGGCAAGACGCATCTTCAACTCGTTGGCGTAGCGCAAAGGTGGCGTTCCCACCGTGGCATGAAATCGCTCGGCAAAAACAGAGCGAGAAATATGGCACTCGCTCGCCAACTCAGCCAATTTCCAATCTCGGGCTGGTTGGCGATGCAAGGCGAGAATGGCGCGAGCAAGCCTTGGATCACGCAGCGCTGCGGCCAGGCCGGAGGCATTGTCGCAACCGCACTCGATCCATCCCCGGACAATCATCGCGGCGACCACTTCGGCTAATCGGGCCAGAATGTCCGCAAACCCCACGCGTCGGGAACAGATTTCGCCTTTCATCGCGGACAGAATTGGGACCATGCCAGGAAAGCGGTCGCTGTCGGCATTCACGCACATGACGTCCGGCATCAGTTGCCCCAGAGCCCGCATGCCGCCAAGGTCGAACTCCATGCAACCGTAAAAGAAGATTGCGCTGGGTACGATGCTGGTACTTGGGCAGGCATCCACATCGGTCACGGAATTGCCGATCAAGGCGGCTTCAAGCGTCTCGATATCTTGCAAGTCGGCGTCCTCGGCGGAAAGCCATTGATGAGCCTGCCCATGAGGCAGAAACACCGCATTGCCGGCGCTCAACTTGTGCAAGCCGCCCGCCTCGGTACGTAGTACGGCCGAGCCCACAGCCAAGTAGTAGAAAAAACCGTGGCCAGCCTTCGCGTCAAAGCTCAGTCCAAAACTGGGCCCGGTCTGCACACGCCGGTACTGCACCCCGCGCAGACGCATTCCGGTAAGCAACTCACTGATCAAGTGCGGAGGAAGAGCGTAATCGTGCGACAACGACATCGGATTTTCTGTCAAAAATTCAGTACGGAACATCATAGATCATCCCGATCCTAAGTCCTAGACTGCACTCACTGATTTTCTTGGATGAGTGCAATGCGTAGTTTTGTTGATCTTTCCAACCCCGAAGGTTCAGCCAGCCCGGTGGACATTGAGCCGGTGTCAGCCGCATGGACCGCAGTGTTCTCGCTGGCGATGGGTGTATTCGGCCTATTGACCGCGGAGTACTTGCCGGCAAGCCTCCTGACGCCCATGGCGGAAGCTTTACGCGTATCAGAAGCCATGGCGGGTCAGGCAGTGACGGTTACTGCGGTGGTGGCGCTTTTCGCAGGCTTGCTCGTGCCCGGTCTTACGCGCAGCCTCGATCGGCGTACGGTTCTGCTGGGCTTTTCCACTTTAATGATTGTGTCCAACCTGCTGGTTGCGGCGTCGTCGAGCATGTGGGTGCTGCTCTTGATGCGCGTCCTGCTCGGGATCGCCTTAGGAGGGTTCTGGAGCATGGCGGCAGCTGTCGCCATGCGATTGGTACCGGCGGCGCTCCTGCCACGCGCGTTATCCATCATCTTTAGCGGCATTGCCGTGGGGACAGTGGTCGCCGTACCGTTGGGGAGCTATCTTGGCGGCCAGTTCGGATGGCGCAGCGCCTTTGTCGCCGCTGCGGCAGTGGGTGTATTGACGCTGGCGTTCCAATGGTTCACGTTGCCGCGCATGGCGCCGCGCCGGCCTGCCCGGCTCAGAACGATTTTGGACGTGCTCTTGCGGCCCGGAATTGCCCTTGGAATGTTTGGCTGCATTCTGGCGCATACAGGCCATTTCGCTCTCTTTACCTATATCCGGCCGTTCCTGGAAAGCACTGCGGGCGTTGGAACGAACGGCCTGGCGCTGATGCTACTTGGCTTCGGCATTGCGAACTTCGCAGGCACCATGCTGGCAGGTTGGCTGATGCAGCGTAGCTTGTATGTCACCTTGGCTCTGATGCCGGCCCTCGTCGGCGGGAGCGCCTTGGCGATGGCGCTTTTCCCGGCGTCCATACCGGGTCAGGCAACGCTGATTGCAGCGTGGGGCCTCGCGTTCGGAGGCGTTCCCGTTGCATGGTCAAACTGGGTCGCGCGCGCCGTGCCGGATCAAGCCGAAAGTGCGGGCGGGATGGTCGTAGCGTCGGTGCAGTCCTCAATCGCCATAGGCGCCGCAGCAGGCGGTGCAATGTTCAGCCTGAGAGGCATTGAAGGCGTTTTCGTTGCAGGAGGGTGTCTCATGCTGTTTGCCGGCCTCTTCATCTGGATGCGCGTAAAAGTACCCTCGCCTTCGATCGGTGCAGCCGCGCCGCCCGCCATTCATCTGTGACCCGGTTGCCAGAAAAGGCCGCCTTCCTAGCCGTCGCCCCTGGTGAACCGGTGCTGGCTCACCGCCACACATGCGCTATTTGGTCACGATGAACATGCGGCGCATACTCCCGCAGCGGCACACTGCCTAAAACGGCATCGATACCTTCAGAGCTCCCGCATGGCTGCTGCCCTTGGAGGCGAACTCGCCGTCATACTGCAAGCGGAAGTCCAGACCGGCTGCGTTCAATACTTGGAAGCCGGCTCCCACGCGTCCGATCACGTTGTCAGTTGGCATGGAGGTTGTGAACGAACCCGCGCCCGCAGGCGCCCCGTCGAGACGCGCTTTGGTCTTCCAGCCGTCTTCCGACAGCAACGACACGCCGGCATATGCAAACGGCCGCATCATTGCGCCTTTGGGCAGGTCGACTCGCCCACCCAGCTCCAGCGTCGGGGCCACGCCCAGCACGAACTGGTCGCTGCCATCGACCTTCAAGCGCAACGCGTCGCCCGACTCGGTGTAGCCCGGCATGCGGGAGTACGTGGCATCCAGGTCTACATAGGGCTTCAGATAGAAGCTGCCTTGCGCGAAGGTGCGCGCGGCTCGCAGCCGTGCGCCAAAGCTATACACATTCGGGCTGCTCTTGGCCGTATTGCCGTAGCGCGCAATGTTCAGGTTCCGGTCCATATCGTACGAGCCATACCCGCCGCCCAGTGCACCCGAAAACGTCCACTGATCCACTTGCCTTTTGAGCACGATACCGGCGTAACCCGCATCGCCCGATCCGCTGACACGACGGTCATCACCCGCCAGACGGGAGTTCTGGTATGCCATGGAACCACCCAGAAATGTGTTGGGTGCAATCTCGCGCTGACCGCCAAACTGATACGTTGTGCTGTCGTAGCTAAAGCTTGATGTGCGGTCGACCCCATCCTGCTTCGTGCGGCGGCCGCTGACTTCACCCCAGAAGCAGTTCTGTTCTTTGGTAGACGAGTCCGCGGCATTGAACGTGGGGCAAGACATCATCGCGCCGGTGAACCGTGCCATCGCAAACTGCATCTGCGCAGCCGGCGCCAAGGCCACGCCGGGCGACAAGTCCGTCAGGCGCGCCTGGTATTCGCCCGCGCCGGTTCTGGATGCGGTGTCCAAGACGGCGTACAGCGTCGAGAGCGCACTGCTGCCACCCAGATCCCAACCTTGTTGCAGGTGCTTGCCCACTTCGGATTGATTCCCCGCCAGTCCCATGGAGTTGGCGTTGAAGTTGGCGCTAGCCACATGCACATACGTCTCTTGGCCGCTTTGCCGGGCGGAGTAATCGAACACGGGTGAATCCACGGCCGTGAGCGCGCCGGCCTGCGTGCCATTCACCGTCAATACCGACAGCTCACGCTTGGGCAGCAACGCGCGCGGCGCGATGAGCACGCCGCCATCAAGCGTGGCCGGGCCGTTGATGAGCAGTTTGTCGGACACCAGCGCGTTGAAATCCGCACCCACTTGCAAGACGCCCGACGCGCTTTGCGAGAAGTCACCCGTCAACGTGGTTTGCGCGAACCGTGTGCGTTGATACCCCAGCAGCCTTCCTTCCTTGCCACCGAGTGCAACCAGGCCATTGTTGACGAGGTCGCCTTCAAATTCCACGCCGGCCATCACACTGCCGTTGTTGACCATCTTGCCCCCATTCAACGCCACGGAGCCTTGGATCGTTCCATTGTTGGTGACCCCAAGCGCGCTACCCGTTGCAAGAATGGCGTTCTCTTGTACCTGTGTCAGCTCACCGCCTTGACCGATGGTAAGCGTGCTGTCGACAACGCTGTCGATCCATACGCTTGCGCCGGGGCCGCCGCCGCCCACGACCAGGCCATCGATCGTCATCTTGACACCGCCACTGCCATTGGTGTTTTGCGCAAAGATAGCGACACTGTTCATGCCGTGCGATCCGATATAGCCGCTGGCGGGCACATTCACCGTGACGGTGGCATCGTTCATGACGCCCCTCATGGCGGAGCCCGCGTAGACGGAGTTGCCATCAGTGCCCAGTTGCAGGCCACCGCCAGCGCCTACGCTTTGCGCCAGGATGCCTACTGCGCCATCGCCCGTGACCGAGATGGTGCCTGGCACCGTCACGGTGACATCTCCGCCGCTTCCAGACCCCGGCGTCAATGTACCGACTTTGCTGCGGTCGATTGTCAATATCGCCCCGGTGTTCGGCAGACCGATGATGCCGCCCCCGCCGCCCACCGATTGCGCGACGATACCGTGAGCACCGGTACCCGATGTGTTGATTCTGCTGGCCGCGCCCAAGGTCACGTTGACCGCGCCACCGTCAGAAACACTATCTGAAAACGGCTTGGAACCATAGATGCTGGTTTGAACGCTGGATGCAAGCTGGGCTTGGGAATTGGCAATGATGCCGCCACCGCCCCCGATGCTCTGCGCCAATATGCCGAAACCGTTATTGCCATAGGTGTTGAAGGTAATGCTGCCTTGGTCCTGGAAGGCCACAGTGCCGCCGCCGCCAGAGTTATAGCTTGCCTGGCTGCCGCTAACCAACTGGGTGGCCGGCATGGCAAGCGGCCCCAGGCCAAGCGTTTGCCCGCTGCCCGAACCGGCATAACCCCCACTGCCGCCTACCGACTGCAGCACCGCGCCAAAGCCCCCTTCGCCTGTGGTCGTGATCGTATTGCTGTTCTTGGTGACCAAGGTGACATTGCCGCCGACTCCGCCAGCGACACCGCTGCCGCCGTTACCGCTGCCCACTGAAAACAGCCCGCCAGACTTGTCCGACCCGTCGGCTCCCCAGCCGCCACCGCCGCCGATGCTTTGCGCGAGCACGCCCGACGCCGCATAGCCCGCCGTCTTGATCACGCCACCCGACAGGTTGGTCGTGACCTGACCGCCATCGGCGCCTAAACCGCCCGATCCGCCAAGGGTGACGTTGGAATTGATGGTCACGTCCGGCAGGTGGGCGATGCCGGTTGCAGCGGCGATGCCGCCCTTGCCACCGCCACCCCCAACACTCTGGGCCACGATGCCGCTGGCCCAGTCGCCCGCCGTTTGAATGAAGCCGCCAGCGCCCAGGTTCACGGTCACAGCGCCCCCGGTATTGCCGGCGCCTCCCGTGCCGCCCAGGGCCACGCTGAACGAGCCCTTGAATACCCGCGCGCCGCTAGCGCTATCGGCAACGGCTGCGTTGGTGATGTTGGTCACCCCTGCGCGCACGAAAGTAGCTGCAATGACCGGGTTGTCGGCTGACGCATCTGAGCCGGCTGAACCACCCAGGCCGCCGCCCCCACCGATGGATTGCGCCAACACCCCCACCGCGTCGCCCCCGCTTGTGATGATGCTTCCATCAACGTCGACGATGACGGTACTGCCACTGCCTCCGCCACCGCCCTTCGTACCCACTGCGAGGTTCGCGGTCGGCGAAATATTGCTGGCGCTGATGCCGACGTTGATCGATCCGCCTTGCGAGGTGCCGCCCCCGCCGCCGATGCTTTGTGCAATGACACCGATCGCACCCGAGCCATAGGTGGTGATGGCGGCGGTGGGAAGGACTTGCACCTGCACCGCGCCGCCGTCACCGCCTGAGCCACCCGTCGAACCCAGTGACACATTGGCCGTCAGGCTATAGCCGCTGCCAAACGCCTGCGTATTTCCCGTGCCGAAGCCCGCATCGCCCCCGCCCCCGCCAATCGACTGGGCTTTGACGCCATTCGCGTAGTCGCCAAAGGTGGTGATACGGGATGTGGACGTGCCCGCCGCATCCGGCGTGAAGCTTGCTACGCCGTTTGAGACATTGATCAAGCCACCCAGCGCCATCGAGACCGCAGCGCCATTGCCGCCCACGCCGCCCGACCCGCCCACCGTGAACGTAGGCGTCACGGAAAGCGAGATCGCCTCGTCCGGCAGAGTCCCGTAGCCCGCGCTGGCAGCAAGCGCCGACGAATCGCCGCCTGCACCGCCGCCTCCGCCAATACTTTGAATCAGTACGCCGGTTCCGCCTTGCCCGCTGGTGGTGATTTGCGCCCCTTGAGACGCCGCAAAAGTGACATATTCACCGTCGCCACCGCTGCCGCCAGCGCCGCCCATGCTGACCGCCGACGCGAGCGCAAACTGAACACTGCCGCTTGGGACGACAGGAACCGACAACGCCAGCGCTTGTGCAGATGCCGAGCCGCCCAGCCCACCGCCGCCACCAATGCTTTGAACCACCGCGCCATAGGCGTCAACCGGCAGTGTGTTGTAGGCAATCGGGGCGCAAGATCCGCCGCACGCGCCAGCGCCAAATATCAATAGCGGATTTTGGCCAGTGGCGATGCTTCCCCCAATCATTTGCGATGAGACCGGGGCGCCATTTCCCCCTGATCCGCCTGTGCCGCCGAGTGCGACAGAAGCGGAAAATCCCATGCCGACCGAACTCGCAAATGCCTGCCCGCCCGTGCCGCCCCCGCCACCGACAGACTGCGCGATTAACCCGGCGGCTTTGGTTCCCGATGCGCTGATAGTGGTATTGGTCAGATTGGCCGACGTATTGCCGCCGGCTCCACCGTCGCCCGCCGTCCCGCCCAAGGCGACCGATACAAACAGCCCCGTGCTGCCGGCGTTGCCGGCATTCCCGCCGCCGCCGCCCACCGACTGCATGACGATGCCGTGCGCGCCGTCTCCACTCGTGGCGATTTTGACGCTGCTGAGGTTGGCAGAGGCGACCCCGCCCGCGCCGCCCAGACCGCCTGTTCCCCCGATGCTGACGATGCCGGTCGAGCCGCCGCCGTCACCGCCGCCCCCGCCAATGGACTGCCCCAAAATGCCGATGCCGGCGGTGCCCGTGGTCGTAATGCTGCCCGATGAACCGTTCACCGAAACCAAGTTGCCATTGGCCGTAAACGGGTTGGTTGTCGAGTTGCCGCCAACCGACCAAATCAGCCCGCCCGCCTGACCGCCCGCACCGCCCCCGCCCGCAACCGATTGCGCCAGAATGCCTTGCGCATTACTGCCCGCGGTCGAGATCGTGCCAATGTTGGTGATGTTGACGGTACCCACGTCGCCGCTTGATCCGCCCGTTCCCGCGCCGCTATAGAAGACACCGTATCCATCGGCGCCCGCCCCGCCTGATCCGGAGAGCGATTGCGCAAGAATGCCGCGTGCGGTGTTGCCCGACGTCGTGATGACACCGTTATTGCTGACGGTGACCGCCCCGGTGTTGCCGCCCGCGCCCCCCGCCCCCCCGGTTCCGCCCAATTCGCCATCGCTGCCCCCGCCATTACCTCCGCCTCCACTGGCGCTCTGCGCCAATATGCCAATCGCGTCAACTCCTTGCGTCGTGATGCTGGAGGCGCCATCGATCGACACGCTGACGTTGCCGGACGATCCGCCCGCGCCACCCGGCGCGCCATTGGCCACTGTTTGAGAGGCGGTGCCGCCTGTTCCCCCGCTGGCGCCGATGCTTTGGGCCACCACGCCGGGGGAGTTGTCACCCAGCGTGGTAAGCACCGTCGACGCCAAGGTCACGTTCACGTCACCACTGCGGCCGCCCGCGCCTCCGATGCCGCCCGCCCCACCGCCGATCGTGCCCGACAACGCGCCGCCATCCGCGCCCTTGCCGCCGCCCGTGAACGCATACACGCCCGCCGAGTCACTACCGGTTGTCTTGACGGTAATCGGCAGTTGGGACTGCCCGTTCAGCGCAATATTGATTTGCCCGGCATTGCCGCCAGCGCCGCCATTACCCGCATTGCTGGAACCCAGGCCCGCAATGTCACCGCCGTAAAAACCGCCAGCGGCTCCTGCCCCACCCTGCAGCAAGGCGACGACGCCAGGCGCCGTTGAGCCGTCAGTCGAGAAGGTGATGGCAGTCGTCAATGCAGAGACCAAGATGCTGCCATCGCCTGCGATGCCGCCGCGTCCGCCGTTCAAGTCGTGGTAGCTTCCCGTGCTGAAATTGCCGCCACCGTTACCGCCTGTCGTGGTGACCACAATCGCCGACACCTTGTCGCCGGATGTGGTCACGCTTGCATCGGTGTCCGTGAATTGCGCCGACGCGGATGACACGGGTTTGCCAGACTGAATCTGACCGGCATCGCCGCCGTTGCCGCCAATCACGTCATCGTGATTGGAGGGGGCATCCCCCCCTTTTCCGCCCTTGATGATGACTGCGGCTCCCGCCCCCGCGCCGGGCGGCGCGCCCGTTTGGGTCACCTTGACGTTTCCACCCGCATTCAACGTCATCGACGCGCTCATCAATTGCGCGGCGCCCTGCCCCGCGTTGCCGCCATTGCCGTCCAGGCTTGCGGTGCCGCCATTGCCCGATTGCGCCTGAGCCTGTATGCCGTATAGCGTGGAGCCGCTGTCACTGCCGCTATTCCAATTCCAATTCAGTGCGACCGCGCCGGAATTAATCACGGACACGGCGCCCCCACCGCCACCGTCCAAGCCGTTGCCTTCGCTATTGGACGCCCCTGAGCCCCCTTTGCTGACGGCCTGAATCCCTGCGTAACTACCGGTCCCCGTCAGCGTGACATTGATGCCGCCCGTGTTGACCAACGTGACACCCATAGACTGACCGCCTGCGCCCCCGCTGCCTTCCGACGTCTCGCCACCCACACCGCCTTCGGACAGTGCAGATAAGGCTGCGCCTTGGGTGACGCTCACGCTTGGCATCGTCATGGTGATCGCGCCGCTATTGGTCAGCGACAAAATCTGTGCCGGCGACCGGCCTGCCACGCCGCCATTGCCCCCATCATGTCCATCATTGCTGCTCACGCCGTTGCCGCCCAGCATCTGGGCAAACAGGCCATAGAAGTCCCCGCTGATGGCGGTCGAGCTACCTTGAAGCGTCAGATTTCCGCTGTTGGTAACGGTTAAACCTTGCGTATCGCCACCGGTCAGCGTGCCGCTGGGGTTGCCGTTATCACCGAACGACAAGATCTTCAGCGCCGCCGTGGTCGACGCCTGCACCGAAACGGTAATGTCGGCCGTCGCGCCAACTGTCATCGTGGGCACCGGCGAATTATTTCCAGTGGGATGGACGAATATCTCTTGGGAATAGGTCCCAGACACCTGGCAATTGAGTGCAGTGCTACCTGAGCAGGGCAGCGTCGTCTGGCCCGACGCCGTGGCCGAGAGCAACGCGCCTGCAATAGCGGCGCTGAGTGCAGTCAGCACTGTGGGAAACTGGCGATCCGTCATGTCGATTCCGTCCTTGTGTAGCCGGCGTAAATCAATTGCAGGTCGCTCATACGTCGCGAATGCTCACACGGTGGTGTGACACGCGATGCCTATAGGTAAGCCGTGTTTCCAAACCGGGGGGCCACTCTTCGAATAGATCTTATGGTCGACCTGGCAATAAATGCCTAGATGCTTCTTTGACTGCCCCGCCAAGCGCCACCCCACAGGCCACCGAAGATGGATGGCAAGTCGTGGATGCCTAGGGGACATTCAAAAGAAATAGGGGCCGATTGGACCAGCATCTGGCGAGACCCGCATCAGACTAAAGTCGTAGGCGCCATCAGTAGAACAAATCCCACCCATGTGGAGATTCGGGGGGGGTGCGGCACTGGGCAGCCAGCCAATCAACGGGATGCACGAACCCGTGACGCGCCAATGGCCGCGTAGGCGTTGGGGACAGCACCAGATTGGTCTCGGTCACGCAAACGCCTTAGTGGCGGCGTTTCTCGCGAAGAAGTAGCGCGTCAAGCAACATGCCGCAGGATCATCCGCTACGAATCAGCGTTTGCTCGACGAAGTTTCAACGGCAGCAACGGGCCGGAAGACGTCGGCGGTTGCACAGTCCAACCCAGTTTCCTGAGCCGGAATATCGTCGTGGGTATACGCCTTGAGATCGGGCGGCATATGGGGCTGCGTAGGCTGTTGCATACGACGTTACGTCAGTAGCGCCGCCATGGCGCGGCCCGCAATCATGTCTTCGAACAGGGCCGCGAGATTCGGGGCGACGTCGCGGGTGTCCTCGAATTCCGGCTCGATGCCGTGCACGATGCGGCCCGAGTCGCGTTCTATCGCCAGGAATTCGTAATCGCCGGCAACGCTCATGTAGATCGGCGTGTGCTGTTGCCAGAAGTCCAGGACCGCCTGCCGGCCGGCGTCGTCCAGCGCGGCCTCCAGGCTGATATCGCGCAGGGTGTGCCAGGGAAAGGCGCTGTCCGCCGTGCAGTCATGGTCGGCTGCACTCAAGAACCAGCGTGTCTGGTTTGCGTTGTGCAATTCGGTGAATGTCGCCAAGAAAGCGTCATAGCCGTACGCCTCGCCCGGCGCGGCCGCTGGCGTCGAGGTGGGCGTGGTCCGCAGCACCGTCCAGCCATGAGCGGCGAGATGATCCAGGAAGCGTTGTTGCGATGTCATGTCGGTTTCCTCGGATGAGCTATCTATGATATTTCAGTCTTAGCGAACCCGGGTTTTCCGGACACCCTAAGACGTAGGCAATACTTGAAGGAGGTGTCCCATGGATAAATCCAAACCCAAACCCAAATCCAAATCCAAATCCAAACCCGAAGCCAAGCCGAGCGATGCCAAGCGCCAGCACCACAGCCGAGAGTTCAAAATCGAGGCGGTGCGGCAATTGGAGGAAGGCAAGATCAGCGGTACGCAGTTGGCATTGATGTCCGGCAGCGGCATCATGCGCTGAATCGAGCAGACATGAACGCTGACGCCAGCGCCTTGCGTCAGCGTGACGTCATGCGCCATTTGCACGCGGGATACCGTGACGTCCGCAACGCAGCCCAGACCGGAAGTTCGTCATGACATAATCCCTGGCGCATCGTTCAGGAATTCTCATGCCGCACCCCTCCCCCGCTTTTCCCCCTCTCAATGCCGAACGCCTCTGGGCCCGCGTTGAAACCCTGTCCCGCTTCACCCTGCCCGACGTCCCCTGGACGCGCCGCGCGTTTTCGCCGCTGTTCAACGACGCGCGCGCCTGGCTGCGCAGCGAGTTTGAAGCGGCGGGCCTGACCACGCGCCTGGATGCGGGCGGCAATCTGGTCGGCACGCGCGCCGGCCGCAACCCGGGCGGCAAACCCATCGCCACCGGCTCGCACTGCGACACCGTCATGGCAGGCGGCCGTTTTGACGGCATCATCGGCGTGTTGGCGGGTATTGAAGTTGCGCACACGATGCAGGAACACGGCATCGAACTGGACCATCCGTTTGAAGTCATCGACTTCCTGTCTGAAGAGCCCAGCGACTACGGGATCTCGTGCGTGGGCAGCCGCGCGCTGTGCGGCCAGCTCTCGGCCGACATGCTGGCCGCTCGCAACCCGGAAGGCGAAACGCTGGCCGAAGGCATCGCCCGCATCGGCGGCGACCCGGCCGCGCTGAGTGCGCCGCTGCGCCGCGCGGGCGACACGGCGGCGTTCGTTGAACTGCATATCGAACAAGGCCCCGTGCTGGAAAGCCGTGGGCTGCCGATTGGTGTGGTCACCAACATCGTCGGCATCCGCCGCGTGCTGATTGTGGTGGAAGGCCAGCCCGACCACGCGGGCACCACGCCCATGGATATCCGGCGCGATGCGCTGGTGGGCGCGGCGCGCATTATTGATGCCGCCAGCCGCCAGGCCAGCGCGGCCAGCGGCAATCCGCATTACGTGGTGGCCACGGTGGGCCGTTTGTCGATGACGCCCAACGCCGCCAACGCGGTGCCGGGCCGCGTCGAGCTGACGCTTGAAATGCGCAGCGACAGCAATGCCGTGCTGGACGCCTTTCCCGAAACGCTGATGGCGGGCGTGGCCGACGACCTGAAGGCGCTGCGCCTGACGGCTCACTTCTCGCAGCTGAGCCGCGCCCAGCCCACCGACTGTTCGCCACTGGTGATGGACGCGGTGAAGGCCGCCGCCGACCAGTTGGGTTACGCGTCCATGCGCCTGCCCAGCGGCGCGGGCCACGACGCGGTGTACATGGCGCCCACCGGCCCCATCGGCATGATCTTCATCCCCTGCCTGAACGGCCGCAGCCATTGCCCGGAAGAGTGGATTGAACCGGCGCAGTTGCTGGACGGCACGCGCGTGCTGTATCAATCGGTGCTGGAGCTTGACCGCGTGCTGCGCGGCAACTGAGGCCGGCTTGTTGCTGGCAGACCGGCTTCGGCAGCCCCGATATCGGCAGACCCCTGCCGCCGCTGCGGTTATCGCCGGGCGGCAGGCGGTGCGCTGCCATAATGGACGCCTTGCGCAGGGTTCGCCCGGCGCCCACCGCACGTAATCTTGCCGCCCATGGAACAGATAGAACTCAACGACAGCACCGCCGACCGCTTCCTGCTGGACGCCCCCGGCCTGACGCTGCTGGTCTTTCACAGCCGCACCTGCGGCACCTGCCGCATCGCGCGTGAGCAATTGCCTGCGCTGGAATTACCCGTCGAACGCGTTTGCTGGGTGGATGCAGGCGACAACCGCGGCCTGGTGGAACGCTACGAAGTCTTCCACCTGCCCGCCATGTTCGTCACGCGCGACGGCGCTTTCTTTGGTCCGGTGCAATCGACGCTTGCCGAATGGGATCTTCGGCAGCAGATCGGCCTGGCGCTGGACAGCTACCCCGCCGAACTGCCGTGAGCGCGCCGCTCTCAGCCCCCTCCTCCAAACCGCTGCGTCTGCCGCTGGACACGCTGGCCACCGCCGGCATGCTGGCGCTGTGCGTGTGCTGGGGCTTTCAACAGATCGCCATCAAGCTCGTCGCGGGCGACATCGCGCCGATCATGCAGATTGGCCTGCGTTCGACGTTCGCGGCGCTGGTGCTGGCGGTGGTGGTGGGCCGCGCGGAAGGCGGACGCGCGTTCCGCGACGGCACTGCCCTGCCCGGCCTGATCGTGGGCCTGCTGTTCGCGGGCGAATTCCTGTTTGTGGCGCAGGGGTTGCTGTACACGACGGCCTCGCATATGTCGGTGTTCTTGTACACCGCGCCCATCTTCGCCGCGCTGGGGCTGCATTGGCTGCTGCCCGAAGAGCGCATGCAGCCGTTGCAATGGCTGGGCGTGGCGGTGGCGTTCGGGGGAATTGGGGTGGCGTTCCTGGGCGGAGGCAGTGATGCGGCGGGCGGCACTGTGGCGGGCAGCACTGCGGCGGCCGGCATCAACATGCTGCTGGGCGACGCCATGGGCTTGGCGGCGGGTTTGCTGTGGGGCGCAACCACGGTCGCCATCCGCAAGACCTCGCTGTCGGAAGCCGCGCCGTCGAAGACCTTGTTCTATCAAATGGCCGTGGCCTCGGTGGTGCTTCTAGCCTACGCGGCCTTCACGGGCCAGCACGGCATCCGCTACACGCAGGCCGCCGTGCTCAGCGTGGCGTTTCAGTCGGTGGTGGTGGCGCTGTCGAGCTATCTGGCGTGGTTCTGGCTGCTGCGCCGGTATCTGGCGTCGCGCCTGTCGATCCTGTCGTTCATGACACCGTTGTTTGGCGTGAGCTTTGGCGTGCTGATTCTGGACGAACCGCTGGACCGCCATTTCGTGCTGGGCGCGGTCATGGTGCTGGCGGGGATCACACTGGTCAGCGGCGCGGGCTTGCTGCGCGAGAAGCTGCGCAGGCGGTGAAGTGGATATCCCTCGGGCTTGCTTCAGGCCCGAGGCGAGACCCGCTTCAGACCCGAGGCAGGCCCGCTTCAGGCCAGAGGCAACCGCCGCGTCAGGCCCGCAGCGGACCCGGGTCAAACCCACCTCAGGCGCGTTTTTGCACCGCCCCAAGGTTCAACACAATCAACGCCGCGCCGGCCAACACCAGCGCAAACCCCCACCAATCCGCTGCGCCGGGCCGGTCGCCTACCAAGGCCATCGCACCCAGCACGCCCACCACGGGCACCATCAGCGTCGTCAACGCGGCAACCGTCGCGCTGACGCGTTCGCTCAGCACGAACCACAGCCAATACGCCACCGCCGTTCCCAAGATGATGTGGAACGCCAGCGCCGCCACGACCCGTCCATTCCAGCCCTGCGTGGGAAACGATTCGCCCGCGATCAGCATGCCCGCCAGCGCGCAGGTGGCGCCCACAACCAATTGCCATGCCGTGATGACGATGCGGTTGCCCGCCACCGGCCAGCGCTTCAGATAGACGGTGCCAGCCGCCCAGCCAAATGCCGCCACCAGCGGAAACACCAGCCCCTTGGCGGCTGCCGGGTCATGTTCGCCGAAGACCGCCTGCAGCACCGGCCACGCCAGAATCGCCACGCCCATCGCGCCCAGCAGCAACGCCAGCGCGCGCCGCCGGTCCAGGCGTTCGCCCAGCACGGCCCAGGCCAGCAGTGCCGACATCATGGGCATGGTGAACGTCAGCACCGCCGCGCGCGACGTGCTGGTGCTGAGCTGCGCCCAGGCCACCGCCAGGTTGAACACCGCCACGGCAAGCACGCCGCCGACGATAATGCCGGGCCACGACGCGCGGGGTGGCAACAAGGCCACCCGCTTCGCGCCCGCCAGCAACAACAGCAGCACGGCGCCGCTGCCCAGGCCCAGCAGCCGCAACGTAAACGGCGGGAAGATCGACAGGATGATCTTCACCGCCGGCCAGTTCAGCCCCCAGAACAGGGCGAGCGCAACCGGGATCAGGCGCACGCGGCCTTTTCCTTGGCGGCCAGTTCAGCCAGACCCACGCGCTGATTGCCTTCGGCATCGAAATTCTCGGGGCTCAGCCAGCGTTGGTAGGCGGCGCGCAGCGCGGGCCATTCGGTGTCGATGATCGAAAACCACGCCGTGTCGCGGCTGCGGCCCTTGTAGACCGTGGCTTGGCGGAACACACCTTCAAACTGAAAGCCCAGCCGTGCCGCCGCCTTGCGCGACGGCGCGTTCAGACTGTCGCATTTCCATTCGTAGCGGCGGTAGCCCAGTTCATCGAACGCGCGCTGCATCAGCAAAAATTGCGCTTCGGTGGCGATGCGGGTGCGCTTGAGCTGGCGCGAAAATGACACGAAGCCGACTTCGATGACACCGTTGGCCGGGTCAATGCGCATCAGCGCCAGCGTGCCAATGGCGCGCCCGGTTTCCAGATCGATGATGGCGTGGTGCAGCGGGTCGTTGCCCGCTTGAGCGGACTCGGCGAACGCGCGGTACGCGGCCTCGTCGGCAAAGGGGCCGACGCCCATGTAAGTCCAGTCGCTATCGTCCGGCGCCTGGCTGAACGCTTGGTACAAGTCAGCCGCGTGGCGCTCGGCGGACAAGGGTTCCAGCCGGCAATACCGGCCCACGGCGGGGGTCAGCGGCGGACGCGCGCGCGGGGTCCAGCCGGGTAGATCGGGGCCAATCGGTTGTTGAAATGCATTGACGCGGGGTTGCATGCGACGGAGCCTCATCCTGGTTAGCGCGCGCCGCCGGCCGTGGCGGACGCAACACGCATGGCCTCACGATATCGGAATCGTGGCATCATAAAAAGCACCACGACGACTGAATTTAATAGGGCCATGACACCCTCACCCCCGGGCCATCCTGCCGACCCTGCTGCGCTTGCGAGCCCACTGCGGTCCAGCCCCCTGCTTTCCAGCCCATTGCAGCGCGGCCCCGGCGCGCCGCCACGCCAGCGCCAGTTGATCCAGCGGCTCAAGCAGGCCATCCTGGCCGGCCAATTGCCTGCGGGCGGCAAGCTGCCCTCGTCCCGCGCGCTATCCGAAGACCTGGAGATTTCCCGCAACACCGTGCTGATTGCCTACGAGCAGTTGACGGCCGAAGGCTACGTCATCGCCGACCGGCAAGGAACACGGGTTGCGGCGTTGTCGGCCGCGCCCTTGTCGGCCGCAGCGGTGACGACCGGCGCGGTGTCGACCGCCGCGTTGTCCACCGCGGCGTTGTCCACCCCCTCGGTATCGACCGCCGCGGTGACGACCGCCGCGGTATCGACCGCCGCGGTATCGACCGCCGCGTTGTCCGCCGCCCGCGAACCCGCGGGTCGTGCCGCCCGCGCCGCCCGCACGCCCGACTCCTCATCGCCGCCAGCCGCGAACGCGCTGGCGACCGCCACCCGGCTGTCCCGCATCGTCTCCACGCGTTCACCCGTTGACAGTTCCCTGCCGATGACGCCCGGCACGCCCGCGCTGACCCAGTTTCCCATCAACGCGTGGCGCCGCGCGCAAGACCGCGCCCTGCAAGCCGCACCCGCAGCCACCTTGGGCTACGGCCATCCCATCGGCG
The DNA here is from genome assembly GCF_056399725.1 of Achromobacter sp. 01N37. Lineage (NCBI taxonomy): Bacteria > Pseudomonadati > Pseudomonadota > Betaproteobacteria > Burkholderiales > Alcaligenaceae > Achromobacter > Achromobacter sp. 01N37. Next base: position 136,633 of record NZ_JBFTRX010000003.1, on the reverse strand, counting down.
AACCCGCCTTGCGCGAAGCCATCGCCCAATACCTGCGCGTGTCGCGCGGCGTGCATTGCGATGCCTCGCGCATCATCATCACCGAAGGCGCGCAAGGGGCGCTGGCGCTCTGCGTGCAGTTGCTGACCAACCCGGGCGACACGGCCTGGCTCGAAGAACCCGGCTATCGGGGCGCCAAGTCCGCCTTCAATGCCGGCGACCTGAACGTGGTGGCCATGCGGGTGGATGCCGACGGCATTGCCATCCCGGCTGACGCGTGGCTGTCGAACCCGCCGCGCCTGATCCAGACCACGCCCACGCATCAATATCCGACGGGCGCGGTGCTGTCGGTGGCGCGCCGGCTGGAATTGCTGGAACGTGCGCGGCAGGCGGGCGCGTGGATTATCGAAGACGATTACGACAGCGAATTCCGCCATCAAGGCGAACCCATCGCGGCCATGCAGGGCCTGCTGCCGGACGCGCCCGTGCTGTACGTGGGCACCTTCAGCAAGACGATGTTCCCCGCTCTGCGACTGGGCTTTCTGGTGCTGCCCGAAGCCATCGCCAAGCCCGCAATGCCGTCCATCATCGAGATGCTGCGCGGCGGCCATCGGCTGGAGCAGCTGACGATGGCCGCCTTCATTGAGAACGGGCAGTTCTCACGCCACCTGGGCCGCATGCGCCGTTTGTACCGCCAGCGCCAGACGGCGCTGCGCGACGCATTGGCGGCGCACTTGGGCGTGGAGCATGAGGTATTGGGCGGGCATAGCGGGCTGCATCTGACGGTGCGTTTGCCGCCTGAATTTCCCGATCAGCGCATTGTGGACGACGCGCGCAAGCTGGGCATGAACCCCAGTTCGCTGTCGTCGTTCGCCGTGACGCCACGGCCCGAAGATAACGGCGTGGTGATCGGCTATGGCAACACCAGCGCCGACCGCTTTCCTGCCTTGATCAAGCGGCTGGGTGACGTGGCGCGTCAGGCGCGGAGAACGGCCTGAGCGCCCTTGCCAGTCGGAATCAACTCGGCCGTCGCGAACGCCGGCTGCCAGTCCGAATCGGCTCGGCCGTCGCGAACGCCAGCTGCCGGTCCTAATCGACTCGGCCGTCGCGAACGCCGGCTGCCGGTCCTAATCGACCAGCCCGCCCAGCACCAGCACGGCCAGCACGAGCCAGAACAGAAAGCCCACGATGGAGCGGCGCAGCAATGCCTTGACGGCCGCCCACAGGAACATCAGCCCCAGCACCAGCAGCACAAAGTTGAATAGCGACGGGCTCATGCCCATTGCCTTGGACAAGCCGGAATAGAAGTCGCCCAACGCGCCGCCCAGGCCGCCCAGCAACCACTTGATGCCCGCGACGATGGCGCGCAGGGCCTCGCCGAGCATGACGCCCAGCGATGCAAAGAAACCGTCTTCTTTCGGCATCAGCGGCGCGTGTCCATGATCATGCGCACGGCCAGACCGGCCAGCACGGTGCCCATCAGCCAGCGCTGAATCACCATCCACAAGGGGCGGCCCGCCAGGAAACCGGCGATGGAGCCGGCGGTGATGGCGATAACGGCATTCACCGACAGGCTGACGGCAACCTGCGTCATGCCCAGCACAAGCGACTGCGTGAAGACGCTGCCATGATCAGGCTGAATGAATTGCGGCAGCAACGACACATACATGACGGCGATCTTCGGGTTCAGCAGATTGGTCACCAGCCCCATCGTGAACAACGTGCGCGGGCTGCTCTTGGGCAGTTCGCGCACTTGGAACGGCGAGCGGCCGCCGGGCCGGATCGCCTGCCACGCCATGTACAGCAGATACAGCGCGCCGCCGATACGCAGCGCGTCATAGGCCACCGGCACGGTCAGCAGCAGCGCCGTGATGCCGAACGCCGCGCAACACACATAGAAGATGAAGCCAACCGCCACGCCCCCCAGGGAAATCAAGCCAGCCTGCGGGCCTTGCGAGATGGAACGGGACACCAGGTAAATCATGTTGGGCCCGGGGGTGAGCACCATGCCCAGCGCAACCAGGGCGAACGTCAGCAGATGAGTCAGATCGGGCATGATGAGCCGGCGCGCGCCGGGCGATATCGGAAGAGATTCGCACACGTTATCGCAAAACTGTATCGAAACAGGTGTTTTTTTGTGCACGGCGGCAACGGCCAACGGTCCGTATCACCGCTACGACAAACCCCGGATCAAGCGGTGCGAATCCCGCGGCGTGGGCTTTACGCCCGCCTCTGCACAGGAATACAGTGAACCGGTTCGTTCGTCTGCATGGAGCGCCTGGACATGCCGCATCGTCATCGGCCCAACGTTTCCCCCATCATCCGCGTCGGCATCGGCGGCTGGACGTTTGCCCCCTGGCGCGGCCCGTTCTATCCCGAAGGCCTGCCCCACGCTCGGGAGCTGGAATACGCCAGCCAGCAGCTCAGCGCCATCGAAATCAATGGCACCTACTACAGCACGCAGAAGCCGGCCACGTTCGCCAAATGGCGCGACGAAACGCCTGACGGATTCGTCTTTTCGTTGAAGGCGTCGCGCTACGCGACCAACCGCCGCGAACTGGCGGGCGCCAAAGATTCCATCCACCGCTTCGTGCATAGCGGCATCGCCGAACTCGGCCCGAAGCTGGGGCCGGTGGTGTGGCAATTTGCGCCTACCAAAACGTTCAACGCGGCCGACTTCGGCGCCTTTCTTGAGCTATTGCCAGACAAGGTCGACGGCTTGCCGCTGCGCCATGTGGTGGACGTGCGCCACGCCAGCTTTGCCTGCGAAGACTATCTGGCGCTGGCGCGAAAACACCGCGTGGCCACGGTTTACACCGACAGTGAAGACTTTCCGTCCATTGCCGACCGCACCGCCGACTTCGTCTACGCGCGCCTGATGCGGGCCAGCACCACGTTCAAGGCCGGTTACGCGCCCAAGGTGCTGGACGCCTGGGCCGACCGCCTGCGCACGTGGGCGCGAGGGGCCGATCCGGCGGATTTGCCGTGCATCGGCCAGCCGCCATCGGGTACGGCGCGGCCGCAAGACGTGTACGCGTTCTTCATCAATGGGGCAAAAGAACGCGCGCCGGCAGCGGCGCGCGCGATGATTGAACGGCTTTCGTGACGGCGGCGGCCATCATGGCCGCCGCGATTGCACCGTCGATGCTGCGGTTGATGGCGCCGCTTATTGCGCGGTGGATTGCGCCGCTTGCTGCACGGTTGATTGCGCCGCTTATTGCACGGCTGATTGCGCCGCTTATTGCACGGTGGATTACGCCACTTACTGCGCGACCGGCGTGCGCAGCGTGACGAACTCTTCAGCCGCCGTCGGGTGGATGCCGATGGTGTCGTCAAACACTTGCTTGGTGGCGCCGGCCTTCAACGCCACGGCAATGCCCTGCACGATCTCGCCTGCGTCCGGGCCGACCATGTGCACGCCCAACACGCGGTCGGTCTTGGCGTCCACGATCAGCTTCATCAGCGTCTTTTCCTGCGATTCGGTCAGCGTCAGCTTCATGGGACGGAAGCGGCTTTCGAACAGCTTGACCTCGTAGCCGGCCTCGCGCGCTTCTTCGGTTGTCATGCCCACCGTGCCGATGTTCGGCAGGCTGAACACGGCCGTCGGGATCAGCTTGTAATCGACCTTGCGGTATTCCTCGGGGCGGAACAGACGGCGGGCCACCGCCATGCCTTCGGCCAGCGCAACCGGCGTCAGCGGCACGCGGCCGATGACGTCGCCAATGGCCAGAATGGACGGTTCGGCCGTGCGGTATTCGTCATCCACGTCGATAAAGCCGTCGTCTTTCAGCTTGACGCCGGTGTTCTCCAGGCCCAGGTTGTCCAGCATCGGACGGCGGCCGGTGGCGTAGAACACGCAGTCGGTCTCGATGACGGAGCCGTCCTTCAAGGTGGCCACAAGCGACCCATCGGCCTGCTTGTCGATACGCGTCAGGTCGGTGAAGAAGCGCAAGTCGACGCCCTTCTTCACGAGCTCGTCGCGCAGGTGTTCGCGCACGCCCTGGTCAAAGCCGCGCAGGAACAGCGGGCCGCGATAAGCCTGCACGACGTCCGCGCCCAAGCCATTGAAAATAGAAGCAAATTCCACGGCGATGTAGCCGCCGCCCACCACCAGCACGCGGCGCGGCAGCGCCTTCAGGAAGAAGGCCTCGTTGGACGTGATGGCGAGTTCCTTGCCGGGGATATCGGGCACCTGCGGCCAGCCGCCAGTTGCCACCAGGATGTTGGCGGCCGTGTGGCGTTGGCCATTGATCTCGACCGTGTGCGGGTCGACGATGCGGGCGTGGCCTTCCAGCAGCGTCACGCCGCTATTGACCAGCAAGTTGCGGTAAATGCCGTTAAGACGTTCGATTTCGCGATTCTTGTTGGCGATCAGCGTGGGCCAATCGAACGACGGCTTGCCCGTCGTCCAGCCAAAACCGTGGGCCTGTTCGAAGTCTTCGCTGTAATGGGCGCCGTAGACCAGCAGCTTCTTGGGCACGCAACCCACGTTGACGCAGGTGCCGCCCAGGTAACGGCTTTCCGCCACGGCCACGCGGGCGCCAAAGCCTGCCGCAAAGCGGGCCGCGCGCACGCCGCCCGAGCCCGCGCCGATTACAAACAGATCAAAATCGAATGCCATGTTGTTTCCTTCGCGTGCGCCTTGCGGGCCCGCGTTCACTGTCCGGGAAAACCGTATTTAACACTACCCGGCGTGGCGGATTGGTCACGCCGGGCATTCCCAAGGTATGACGATTGGCCTACAGTCGTTGCCACGGTGGCATCACGCCGCCCCAATCACCGGAGCGTTTCACTCATGTCGCTTGAAACCTGGCTGGCCTTTTTAGGCGCGTCGGCCCTGCTTGTGATGTTGCCTGGCCCCACCATCCTTACCGTCATCAGCTATTCCATTACCCATGGCAAACGCGCCCGCCTGCCGCTGGTGCTGGCCGTGGCGCTGGGGGATTCCACTGCGCTTGTGCTGTCGCTGCTGGGCCTGGGCGCACTGCTGGCGGCGTCCGCGTTCTGGTTCACGGTCGTGAAAACCGTGGGCGGTCTGTATCTGCTGTACCTGGGCTTCAAGCTGCTGCGCGCGGGCGTGGCCCCCGCCACCCTGCCCAAGACGGAAGCCGTGGGCTCGCGCTGGAAGCTGTTCGCCAACACCTATCTGGTGACGGCGCTGAACCCCAAGGGCATGATTTTCTTCGTGGCCTTCCTGCCGCAGTTCATCGACCCGGCAGGCGACGTGACGCGCCAGCTCTGGATGCTGTCGGCCACGTTTGTCGCCTGCGCGGGGATCAACGCCGCGGCCTATGCGGTGTTTGCCGGATCGGCCCGCCGCTTGCTGTCGTCGCCCCGCGCGCAGCGTGGCTTCAACCTGGGCGGCGGCGCCATGCTGTCAGCCGCCGGCGTCTGGGCGATGCTGGCGCGGCGGGTGTAGAAGGCGAACCGCGGACGGCGCGGCGGGCAGCGCATCGCCGCACGGCTGCATTGCTGCACGACTGCATTGCTGCACTGCTGCATTGCGGCACTGCTGCACTGCTGCACTGCTGCACCGCACTGCACCGCCGCACGGCGGCAGTGCACTGCCCTCTCGTTACGGCAGCGCCGCCGACACCGCTTCAGGGTCGATCCCGTAACGGGTGATGGCTTCGGCGGCGCGAGTCCGGTCGATCAAGCCGTCATCCGCCAGCGCCTTCAAGGCCGCCAGTGCGATGTGGTGGCGGTCTACCTCGAAGAACGCGCGCAGCGCCTGCCGCGTGTCTGACCGGCCGAAACCGTCGGTACCCAAGGTCACATACCGCCGCCCGGCCATGAACGGGCGAATCTGTTCAGGCACCGTCTTCATATAGTCGGTGGCGGCCACCACCGGCCCGCTGCTGGCTGACAACGCGGTTTCGGCGTAACCGCGCCGCGCGTCTTCCAGCGGATGCAGACGGTTCCAGCGTTCGGCTTCCTGCCCGTCACGGCCCAGCTCCGAATAGCTGGTCACGCTCCAGACGTCGGCGGCCACGCCAAAATCCTGTTGCAGCAAATCGGCCGCGGCCAGGGTCTCGCGCAGAATCGCGCCGCTGCCCAACAGTTGCACCCGCAGCGTGCCCGGCGCGCCTTCGCGCAAACGGTACATGCCTTGCAGGATGCCGTCCTGCGCGCCTTCCGGCATGGGCGGGTGCGCGGTCTTTTCGTTGATCAGCGTCAGGTAGTAGAAGACGTCTTCCTGCTCCTGATACATGCGGCGCATGCCGTCCTGCACGATCACGGCAATTTCATAGGCGTAGGCCGGGTCATACGCGCGGCACGACGGAATGACCGAGGCCAGCACCTGGCTGTGGCCGTCGTCATGCTGCAAGCCTTCGCCTTCCAGCGTGGTCCGCCCCGACGTTGCGCCTAACAGGAACCCGCGTGCGCGGATGTCGCCTGCGGCCCAGGCCAGGTCACCCACGCGCTGGAAACCGAACATCGAATAGAAGATGTAGAACGGAATCGTGGCCACGCCATGGGTGCTGTGCGCGGTGGCGGCGGCAATCCATGACGACATCGCGCCCGACTCATTGATGCCTTCTTGCAGGATCTGCCCTTTGCGGTCTTCGCGATAGACGCTTAGCTGGTCCGCGTCCTGTGGCGTATACAGCTGGCCCACATGCGAATAAATACCCACCTGGCGGAACATGCCGTCCATGCCGAACGTGCGCGACTCATCCGGCACGATGGGCACCACGCGCTGGCCAATCACGGCGTCTTTGAGCAGTTGCGCCAAAACCCGCACGAACGCCATCGTGCTTGAAAACTCGCGGCCGTCGCTGCCTTTCAGGTGCGATGCAAACGCGTCCAGCGACGGCGTGACCAAGGGGCCGGGGCCCGCCGCGCGGCGCGGCAAATGGCCGCCCGCCCGCGCGATGGCTGCATCGAAGTAGGCCTGTTCGGCGCTGCCCGGCGCAGGCTTGATGTAAGGAATCTGTTCCAGTTGGTCGTCAGGCACGGCAATCGAAAAACGATCGCGAAACGCGCGCACGGCCGGGTCGGCCATTTTCTTTTGCTGGTGGTTGGTATTGGCGGCCTCGCCCGCCGCGCCCATGCCGTAGCCCTTGACCGTCTTGGCCAGAATGACCGTAGGCTGGCCGCGATGCGCCACTGCCGAGGCATAGGCCGCGTAAACCTTGGCCGGGTCGTGCCCGCCGCGGTTCAACGCGCCGATCTCGTCGTCGGACAGATGCGCCACCCGTTCGCGCAGCACCGGGTCGGCGCCAAAGAAATGCTCGCGCACATAAGCGCCGCCGCGTGCCTTGAACACTTGGTATTCGCCGTCCACGCACTGCATCATCCGGCGGCGCAAGCGGCCGTCGTGGTCTTGGGCAAGCAACGCATCCCAGCCCGCGCCCCAGATCACCTTGATGACGTTCCAGCCCGCCCCGCGGTACACGCTTTCCAGTTCCTGGATGATCTTGGCGTTGCCGCGCACCGGCCCATCCAGCCGTTGCAGATTGCAGTTGACGACGAAGATCAGATTGTCGAGCTTCTCGCGGCCAGCCATGGCCACCGCCGCCAGCGTTTCAGGCTGATCCTGTTCACCGTCACCCAGAAAGCCCCATACCTTTCGGCCCTGTGCAGGGATCAGTTCGCGGTCTTCCAGATAGCGCATGTAGCGCGCCTGATACGCCGCCATCAACGGCCCCAGCCCCATCGACACCGTCGGAAACTGCCAGAACGACGGCATGGTGCGCGGATGCGGATACGAGGCCAGCCCGCCCCCGCCGATCTCGCGCCGGAAGCGGTCAAGCTCGGCTTCCGAGATGCGGCCTTCCAGGTAGGCGCGGGCATAGATGCCGGGCGCCGAATGGCCCTGGATGTAGAGCATGTCGCCCAGAAATTCCGGCGTCGCGGCGCGGAAAAAATGGCGGTAGCCGGTTTCGTACAGCGTGGTGGCCGATGCGTAGGTGGCGATGTGCCCGCCCACGCCCGAGGTCTTGCCGGCCCGCAGCACCATGGCCATGGCGTTCCAGCGCAGGTAGGCGTCCAGGCGCAGCTCGATGCCCACGTCACCCGGGAACGCGCCCTGCGCGGCCGGGGCAATGGAGTTCACGTAGGGCGTGACGCCGGGCGCGGCATAGCGCCCGTTGGCGGCGCGGTCCTGATTGATCAGTTGATCCAGCAGATAGTGCGTGCGCGGCAGGCCTTCATGCGCCAGCACGGCCTGCATGGCTTCCAGCCATTCCTGGGTTTCCTGCGGGTCGGCGTCAATCGGGTCAGCGGCTATCGGGTCAGCGTCAATCGGGTCGAGCGGGGTATCCATGGGCGTCCTCCTTCGGGTGCGTGGGCGGCGCCGGGATCAGGTCCAACGGCGCTCGCATTTCACATCGTGAATTGCAATTGCATAATGTGCAATTGCAATCGTAAAAAGGTTCTTGAACAATTGCAAGTGCAACTACTTCAGGACAAATCTGCGCGGACGGCCGAACGCCAGCCTCTTACAATCGCCGCTGCACCTCTGAATCAAAAGGAATGGATCGCATGGCCACGGGCAAGCCTGACGCGTGGAGCCTCTTTCTGACCGCGCATGCGCTGGTCGTCGAGGAAATTGAAAAGCGGCTGTCGGCCGCCGACCTGCCGCCGCTGGCCTGGTACGACGCGCTGTGGGCGCTGGAACGCGCGCCCGATGGCACGGCGCGCATGTTCGAAATGGCCGAACGCATGGTGATCGCGCGCTACAACCTGACGCGTCTGATGGACCGCATTGAAGCGGCTGGCCTGGTCGAACGCTTTCGTTCCGACGAAGACCGGCGCGCAACCTATGCGCGGCTGACGCCCAAGGGCCGCGCTCTGCGGCGCGAAATGTGGAAGGTTTACGGCCCCGCCATCGACGAGCTGTTCCTGTCGCAATTGCCCGAAGCGCAACAAGCCGCCATGGCCGAGAGCTTTCGCCACATCGCCCGCCACGTGCGGGCCAAAAGCGCACCACCCACAATGTGAACCAGGAATTCTCGCAATGACCTCCCACGCCCGCCCGCTGCATATTGGCATCGTYGCCTGCTCCGCCGAAGGCGCGGCGCTKTGYTATCGCACGCTGTGCGCGGAGGGCGCCGCGCGCATGGGGCCGCACGCGCATCCGGAAATTTCACTGCACACGCATTCACTGGCCGACTACGTGGTCTGCCTGGATCAAGGCGACCTGCCCGGCGTGGGCGCGCTGATGCTGTCGTCTGCCGGCAAGCTGGCGCGTGCCGGCGCCGATTTCCTGATTTGCCCCGACAACACCATCCATCAGGCGCTGGGCCATGTGCTGCCGGCGTCGCCGCTGCCCTGGCTGCACATCGCCGAAGCGGTGGCCGCCGACGCCGTGGCGCGCGGGTTTCGGCGCATCGGCATTCTGGGCACGCGCTGGCTGGTGGATAGCGAGGTCTACCCGGAAAAACTGGGCGCGGTGGGGCTGGAGGCTGTGCGGCCTTCGGAAGACGACCGCATCGCGATGGGCCGCATCATCATGGACGAGCTGGTCTATGGCGAGTTTAAGCCGGAGTCGGTGGCGCGGCTGCAAACCATCATCGAACACTTGCGCGATGCCGGTTGCGATGCGGTGGTGTTGGGCTGCACGGAACTGCCGCTGGTGTTGAACGACACGAATTCGGAGCTGCCCACGCTGGATTCCACCCGGCTGCTGGCGCGCGCGGCGCTCACGGCGGCCATCAACTCGGCGTTGCCCGGCGCCCACTCCTTCGCTGACTGCGGCTAAATCTGGTCCAGGCCGTATTGGCGCAGCCGGCTCAAGTCCATCACCTTGATCTGGTTGTACGCCAGCGCCAGGATGCCCAGGTCAGCCAGCAGCTGCAACGCCTGGTTGACCCGCTGGCGCGACAGGCCGGTCAGATAGCCGAGCTCTTCCTGCGAAATCGCCAGCGTCAAGTCCGTAGACGGATACAGCTGCGGGTTGAACAACTGCGCAAGCGATTGCGCCACGCGCGCATCCGCATCCAACAGCCGATGGTTCTGGATGGACGCAATGAACTCGCCCATGCGGTCATTCAATTGGCCGATGACAAAGTGCGAAAACGGCAGGCTGGCCGCCAGCAACGCGTGAAAGGTGGCGGCCGGCACCGACATCACCAGCGACGGCTGAATCGCCACCACGTCGTACTTGCGCAGCTCGCGCTTGATGACGCTGCCTTCGCCAAACCAGCCGCCCGGCGGCACGCCGGAAAATGTGCAGCTGCGTCCCGATTCGTTGTAGATCGCCAGCTTCAGCAAGCCCGTGTGCACGCCCAGCCAGTAATCAGACGGCGCATTGCGCCGCGCGATCCATGCGCCACTTCCCACGTGTTCGGCGCGCGCCGTCGCCAGCACCAGATCCTGGTGGCGGGCGTCCAGCGCGCCGAACCAGGCACAGGCCCGAAACAGGCGGGCAAGCTCCGTGGCGGAAACAGGGTTTAAAACATCGGACATGGGTGGAAACCGTGTAAAACTGGAAGATTGCGGGCTCAGACGGCGGTCTGTCATGCAGACGACAGACAGTATTTTCCGGCCGGCCCTACGCTCACGCAAGCGACGGGGATCAACCTTTTCCCCGAAATAAATAAGGGGCGCCTTGTGCGTTCCATTCGGAGACAACGCATGAGCAGTATGTTCGACCATGGCCTGGCGCGCCGCGACGCCAACTACGAAGCCTTGACGCCCGTGGATTTCATCGCGCGCGCCGCCGAGGTCTACGGCAACCGCCTGGCCGTGGTGCATGGCAACGTGCGCCGCACCTGGGGCCAGACCTATGAACGCGCCCAGCGGCTGGCTAACGCGCTGGCGCAGGCCGGCATTAAGCGCGGCGATACCGTCGCCGTCATGCTGCCCAACATTCCCGCCATGGTCGAGGCCCACTTTGGCGTGCCGATGCTGGGCGCCGTGCTCAACACCTTGAACACCCGGCTCGATACGCCCAGCGTGCTGTTCATGCTGGGCCACGGCGAAGCCCGCGCGCTGATCGTTGACACCGAATACGGCGACGTCGCGCAGCGCGCCCGCGCCGAATTCCCGCATCTGAAGATCGTGTCCGTGCACGACCTGGTGTCCGCGCCCGCCACCCTGCCTGGCGCGACCGACTACGAAGCCTTCCTGGCCGACGCGCCCGCCACGTTCGACTGGAAGCCGCCCGCTGATGAATGGGACGCCATCGCGCTGAACTACACGTCAGGCACCACAGGCGACCCGAAGGGCGTGGTCTACCACTACCGCGGCGCCTACCTGAACGCCATCAGCAACATCCTGGAATGGGACATGCCCAAGCACGCGGTCTATCTGTGGACGCTGCCCATGTTCCATTGCAATGGCTGGTGCTTCCCCTGGACGGTGGCCGCGCGCGCGGGCGTGAACGTGTGCCTGCGCAAGTTTGATCCCCAGACCGTGTTCGACCTGATCCGTGCCGAAGGCGTCACGCATTACTGCGGCGCGCCTATCGTGCAAAGCGCGCTGGCGAATGCGCCCGCCGAGATGCGCGCCGGCATCACGCATACCGTGCGCACGATGGTCGCGGGCGCCGCACCCGCGCCGGCCGTCATTGCCAAGATGCGCGACATCGGCTTCGAGCTGACGCACGTTTATGGCTTGACGGAAGTCTATGGCCCGGCCGCCGTCTGCGCCCGCCAGGAAGCGTGGGACGCGTTGGACGACGAACGACGCGCAATGCTGACCGCGCGCCAGGGCGTGCGCTATCACTTGCAGGCGGGCGTGTCGGTGCGCAACCCCGAGACCATGGAAGAAGTGCCCGCCGACGAACAGACCGTTGGCGAAGTCATGTTCCGCGGCAACATCTGCATGAAGGGCTATCTGAAGAATGACCGCGCCACCGACGATGCGTTTGCGGGCGGCTGGTTCCACACCGGTGACCTGGGCGTGATGACGGCGGACGGGTACGTGCGCATCAAAGACCGCAGCAAGGACATCATTATTTCGGGCGGTGAGAACATCTCGAGCATCGAGGTTGAAGACGCGTTGTACCGCCACCCTTCGGTTGCCGCCGTGGCGGTGGTGGCCATGCCCGACCCGAAGTGGGGCGAAACGCCGTGCGCCTTCGTCGAACTGAAGCCCGGGTTCACGGCTACCGCCGAAGAAATCATCGCGCACTGCAAGCTGCTGCTGCCGGGCTTCAAGGTCCCGCGCGCGGTGCGCTTTGGCGAACTGCCCAAGACGTCCACCGGCAAGATTCAGAAGTTTGAACTGCGCGCCGCGGTCGGCGCGACCCAGGCCATTGATGTGACCAATCCTGGCGCGAAGTCTGATGCGAAGTCCGATGCGAAGTCCGACGCCAATCCCGACGCCACCGCGGTGGCCAATCCCAAGAAAGCCGTCTGAACGCCGGCGCCAACAACCCTAATCAGGAGCTCCGAGGCCATGACGTACCAAGCCCCCGTGGAAGACATGTTGTTCGTGTTGAACCATCTGGCCGGCCTGCAGCAAGTTGCCGCGCTGCCCGGTTACGAGGAGGCCACGCCCGACACCGCCCAAGCTGTGCTGGAAGAGTCCGCCCACTTCGCCGCCGATGTGCTGGCGCCGCTGAACCACGCCGCCGACCGCGAACCCAGCGCCTGGCGCGACGGCAAGGTCACGACCTCGCCCGGCTTCAAGCAGGCTTTCCGTCAATACACGGAAGCCGGCTGGCAGGGCATGTCGCATCCCGTTGAGTACGGCGGCCAGGGCCTGCCCGGCCTGATCGGCTCGCCCTGCTCTGAAATGCTGAACGCCGCCAACCTGTCGTTCGCGCTGTGCCCGCTGCTGACCAACGGCGCCATCGAAGCCCTGCTGACGGCCGGCTCGCCCGAACTGAAATCGCGCTTCATCGGCCCCATGATTTCGGGCCAGTGGACGGGCACCATGAACCTGACCGAGCCGCAGGCCGGTTCCGACCTGGCCATGATCCGCACGCGCGCACAGCCCGTAGGCGATGGCACGTACCGGCTGTCCGGCACCAAGATCTTCATCACCTATGGCGACCACGATCTGACCGAGAACATCCTGCACCTGGTGCTGGCCCGGCTGCCCGACGCGCCCGAAGGCGTGAAGGGCATTTCGCTGTTCCTGGTGCCCAAGTTCCTGGTGAACGAAGACGGCTCGCTGGGCGCCCGCAACGACGTCGAGTGCGTGTCGATTGAGCACAAGCTGGGCATCAAGGCCAGCCCCACCGCCACGCTGCAATTCGGCGATGCGGGCGGCGCGCTGGGCTATCTGGTCGGCCAGGAAAACCGCGGGCTGGACGCCATGTTCATCATGATGAACGCCGCGCGCTACGCGGTGGGCGTGCAGGGCATCGCCATCGCTGACCGCGCGTACCAGCATGCGCTGGCCTACGCCGCCGAACGCGTGCAGAGCCGCCCGGTTGATGGTTCATCGCGCGAGGCCGTGCCCATCATCCAGCACCCCGACGTGCGCCGCATGCTGGGCACGATGCGCGCCCTGACCGAAGCGGGCCGCGCGCTGGCCTATGTGACCGCCGGCCATGCCGATCTGGCGCACGCCAGCCCAGACGCCACCGAACGCAAACACCAGTTGGCCATCCAGGAATTTCTGGTGCCCATCGTGAAAGGCTGGTGCACCGAAATGTCGATCGACGTCGCCAGCCTGGGCGTGCAGGTGCACGGCGGCATGGGCTTCATCGAGGAAACCGGCGCCGCGCAGTACTACCGCGACGCCCGCATCCTGACCATCTATGAAGGCACCACCGCCATCCAGGCAAATGATCTGGTCGGCCGCAAGACCTTGCGCGATGGCGGCGCGGTGGCGCAGGCCTTGCTCGCCGGCATCCAGCAAACGGAAAAGGAGCTGGAATCGCGCAGCGAACCGGCCGCTGCTCTGGTGCTGAAGCCGCTGCGCCAGGCACGGATGGCGTTGGCGAATGTGGTGGACTTCGTGCTGGCCAACGCGGCCGGCGCGCCCAACGCCGTCTTCGGTTCGGCCGTGCCGTATCTGCTGCTGGCGGGCACGACGCTGGCCGGTTGGCAGATGGCGCGCGCGTTGCTCGCGAGCCTGGACCATCGCCAGGAAGACCCGGCGTTCCACGACGCCAAGATCGCCACCGTGCAGTGCTACGCCTTGCACAAGCTGACGCAGGCGCCGGGCTTGGCAGCGGTGGTGCTGGGTTCGAAGGATTACGAGGTCCAGCCTTAAGCCAGCAAGCGGCCGGCTCGGCACGGGGTTTGCGCCCGGAAGGATAACGAGCGCAGCAGCTGGACACTTGGCTTGCCCCTCGTGCGACAACGAGCGCAATAGCCAGCGTGACAGCGTGTGCTACCCAAAGAGACCGCCTTCAGGGCGGTCTCTTTGCATGCGCGGGCGGTCAGAATCCGCTCTGGCCCCGTCATTAAGCATATAACCAGAAAGAATAAAGAACGAGAATAAACATATTTAAAATCATTAAACGGACACCGGAAAACCCTTTGCCCGTAGGCAAAGCGCCAGCCGTATCAAGGCGCGATTCACAGGATTCCCCATGTTCCGCAAGCTCTTGATTGCCACCCTGCTTTCCGCTGCCGCCACTGCCCCCGCCCTGTCCGCCCCGCCCGTCCTGGAAATCGGCTATCTGCCGATCTTGCCCGACGCGCAATTGTTCGTCGGACTGGAAGAAGGCACGCTGCAAGCCAAGGGCGCCCCCGCGCCCAAGCTGGTGCAATTCCAGAGCGGCCCGGCGCTGACGCAAGCGCTGATCGCCGGCCAGCTGGACGCCGCCTACGTGGGCATTGGGCCGGCGCTGGTGGCGCGCGCCMAGGGCGCGCCGATCAAGGTCGTGGCGTCGAACATCGTTGAACAGGTCAACGTGGTGGCGCTGGGCCCGTTGGCGCCCTACTTCGCGTCGGGCGATCCGGCCACCGCCTTCGCCCGCTTCGCCAAGGATCACGGCCGCAAGCCCGTCATCGCCAGCTATCCCAAGGGCGCCGTGCCGGAAGCCGCATTGCAATATTGGCTGCGCAATCAAATCAAGGCTGACCCGGCCAGCGTCGAACTCATTTATCAAGGCGAAGCCCAGATCCAGCAATCGCTGCTGACGGGCGCCATTGATGGCGCGGCCATCCTGGAACCCACCGTCACCACCGTGCTGACCCGCGCCCCGGAATCGCGCGTGGTGGCGCGGGGGTCCGAGCTGTTTCCCAAGCAGCCGGGCGCTGTGCTGCTGGTGCGTGAAAAGCTCATCGCCGACCATCCCGACACCGTGCAGCAACTGGTGAACGCGCATCTGGCGGCCACGGCGCTGTTGAAGAACGACCCGGCCAAGGCCGCAGGCTACGTACAGAAATACGTGGGTGGCGGCCGCCTGGACCGCGCGCTGGTCGAGAAAGCCATCCGCAGCTCGCACGACCAATTCGAGGCCAACCCGCACGCCATCGTCAATGCGACGGCCGAGCTGCAAACGTTCCAGGCCACGCTTGGCACGGTGGAAGCGCCGCCCGTGGATGTGAAGCAATTGTTCGACACCCGCTACTACGACAAGGCCGCCAAGCCATGAGCCAGGGCGCGCACGCGATCGCCACACCGCAATCATCGCCGCGGTCATCCCCCCGCAACGGCCCACCGCCCTGGCTGGCCGCCGCGCGCCGGGCGGCCTATGGCATTGCGGGGCTGATCATTTTCATAGGCATCTGGAAAGCCGCGCTGATCTGGGAATGGGCGCCGCGCGGCACCCTGCCCGATCCGTTCGCGCTGCCCGGCACCTTGGCGCAGGAATGGCAATCGGGCCGTTTACTGCCCGCCATCGGGTCCAGCCTGGTGCACTATTTCTGGGGGCTGGCGCTGGGCACTGCGCTGGGCTTCGGCGTGGGGCTGGCCGCGGCGACGCTGCCGCGCTTTGATTTGATGCAGGCGTATCTGGCCCGCATCCTGCGCCCGATTCCGCCGCTGGCCTGGGTGGTGTTCGCCATTGCCTGGTTCAAGGTCAGCCACGCGGGCGCGGCCTTCGTCATCGCCATCGGCGTGTTCTGGGTGAACTACTTCGCCACCTACAGCGCCGTGCGCAATGTAGACCCGCGCTATTACGAACTGGCCCGCGCGTTTGGCCACGGCGGCTATCTGGCGCGCGCGTTTTCCGTGACGCTGCCCGCCATCGCGCCCGGCGCCTTGTCGGGCGTGCGCACCGGCATCGGCCAGGCCTGGATGACCTTGATCGCGGCCGAACTGCTGGGCGTGCCGGGCATGGGCCAAGAGATGAACGCTGCGGCAGGCGTCGGCGCTTACGACGCCGTCGTCGTCTACATGCTGATCATTTCGCTGGTCTACACAATCTGCGACCTGGCGTTCTCCGCCGTCGAAAGCAAGGTGCTGCAATGGCGTCCGTAATTGAGTTTTCGAAGCTGTCTTATCAGCATCCGGGCGCGGCCGCGCCGGTCATCCAGGGCTTGTCGTTGCAGATTGAAGCGGGCAGTTTTGTGGCGGTGGTGGGCGGCTCGGGTGTGGGCAAGTCCACCCTGCTGCGTGCGGCCGCCGGGCTGACCGAGCCGACCTCCGGCGACGTCCAGTTCCAGGCGCAGCCGCGCCCGGGCCGCCGCACACGCGCCGTGGTGTTTCAAGACAGCCGCCTGATGCCGTGGCGCACGGTGGGCGGCAATGTGGGCTATGGGCTGGAAGGCCTGGGGCTGGACCGCGAAGAAAAATCGCAACGCATCGCCTCGGCGTTGCAACTGACGGACATGGCCGACTACGGCCGGCGCTGGCCGCATCAGCTGTCGGGCGGCCAGGCGCAGCGGGTGGGCATTGCCCGCGCGCTGGCGGTCAAGCCCGACCTGCTGCTGATGGACGAACCCTTCAGCGCGGTTGACGCCATCACGCGCCGCAACCTGCAACAAGAGCTGATCCGCGTCTGGCAGGCTTCTGGCGCGGCGGTGCTGTTCGTGACGCACGACATCGAAGAAGCGGTGTTCCTGGCCGACAAGGTCGTGGTGCTGGGCGGGCACCCCGCCAATATCGTGGGCAGTTACGATATCGGCCTGCCGCGCCCCCGCGACCGTGGCGCGGCGGCCTTCGCCGCGCAGGTGGGGGCCATCGCCCACACGCTGGAACACCACTGACATGATTCAACTGCTGATACACGCCCCGACTCCCGCCTCGCTGGACCGCGCCCGCCGCAACGCCGCGAACCTGAAGAAGGCCGACCCGCAAGCCCGGGTGGAGATCGTAGCCAACGCCGGCGCCGTGGCCGCCGCGCTGGCCGAACCGCATCCCACGGACGAACATCTGGTGCTGTGCCAGAACACRCTGTCCGCGACGGGCGCCACCGCGCCGGTCCATGTGCGAACGGCGCCTGCCGCGGTGCTGCATATCGCGCAGCGTCAGGCGGACGGCTGGGCGTACATGCGGGCTTGACGTACATGCGGGCTTGAAATCACGGGCTTGATTCAGCACCGCAGCGGCTGCGAGACCTTGCGCGGCAAGGTCGCCACCCAGAACAGCAACGCCGCCGCGCTGATGCCCGCGCCCAGCGCACACACCCCCAGCCAGCCTGCGCGCGCATACACCGCCGTGGAGGCAATGCCGCCCAGCCCGCTGCCCACGGCGTAGAACATCATGTAGGCGCCGACCAGGCGGCTGTGCGCCTGCGCGCTGATGCTGAAGATCATCGTCTGATTGGTCACGTGCAGCGCTTGTAGCGCCACGTCCAGAATCAGCACGCCCAGCGCCAGCGCCCACAGGCTGTGGTCCAGCAACGCAATGGGCGCCCACGCCAGGCATAACAGCAGCAAGCCCGCGCCCGTGGTGCGCTGCGCGAACCCACTGTCAGCCCAACGCCCGGCCCGCGCCGCCATCAACACGCCCAACACGCCGACCAGCCCAAACGCGCCAATCGCCGTGTGCGACAAGCCATGCGGCGGCGCGCTCAGCGGCAACACCAGCGCCGTCCAGAATGCGCTGATAGCCGCAAACATCAGCAAGGCGATCATGCCGCGCACGCGCAGCACCGGTTCGGTGGCCAGCAACGTGTACAGCGAACGCAGCAGCGCCCAGTACGACAGGTTCGCCGTGGGCAAGCGGCGTTGCGGCAAGCGGCGCATCAGCACCATCGACAGCACGGCGGCCATCACCGCTGACACGACATACACGGCGCGCCATCCCGCAGCATCCGCCACCACGCCCGCCACCGTGCGCGCCAGCAGCAAACCAATCACCACCCCGCCCTGCGCCGCGCCCACGACACGCCCGCGCTCACCCGGCGCGGCCAACGCGGCAGACAGCGCCAGCAAGCCCTGCGTCATCGCCGTTCCCAGCAATCCCAGCGCCACCATGCCGGTCAGCAGCCAGGGCGTGTTGGACGACAGCGCCACCGCCATCAACGCCAGCACCAGCAAGCCCAATTGCCCGATCATCAAGCGGCGCCGGTCCAGCAAATCACCCAGCGGCACGACGAACAGCAAGGCCAGTGCGCAGCCCAATTGCGTGGCGGTGACAACGACGCCCACCGCGGCGTCGTCCAGCGCGAACTCGCGCCCGATCGCATCCAGCAAAGGTTGCGCGTAATAGACGTTGGCCACGCTCAACGCGCAAGCCACGGCAAGCAGCATCACCGTCGACGTGGGCAGGCGAACCTCGGGTTCCCCCCTTGCAGGGTCAGATTGGGGCAGCATCAGGTTTCCTCTTGTGGTTTTATTACGAAACCAGAATGCTAGATCTTAAGGTTTTATAATGCAACCGTTAACTCCGATGCGCAGTCCCCCGTCTTCTACTTGCTTAAGGGTTCGACATGGTCAAACGCACCAGCCTTGAAGGCGCCGCCTGTCCGGTGGCGCGTTCCTTAGACGCGATCGGCGACTGGTGGTCGCTGTTGATCGTGCGCGATGCGTTTGATGGATTGCGGCGCTTTGGCGAATTCCAGAAAAGCCTGGGCGTGGCCAAGAACATCCTGAGCGACCGGCTGCGCACCCTGGTCGCCCACGGCATCCTTGCCGTGGCTCCCGCGTCGGACGGCAGCGCCTATCAGGAATACGTGCTCACGGACAAAGGCCGCGCGCTCTTCCCCGTCATCGTGGGCTTGCGCCAATGGGGCGAAGACCATTACTACGGCCCGTCCGAAGCCCATTCCACCCTGATCGACCGCAAGCGCGGCCAGCCGGTACGCCGCCTGGAAATCCGCGCGCAAGACGGACGCTTGCTGGAGCCGGACGACACGCTGGTGCAGAAGACAGCGCAGCCGGCGTAGGTGGCTTAAGCCGCTGACAACTGCGGCCCCGCGCTTTCAATATCAGACTTCTTCTATAGACGCGCGCGCACCCCGCAACGCAAGATTGCCTCTCCCGCCTTGTCCTGTCAGGGGGTGGCCGTGCCATCGCATTTCAATGACCTGCGTTTTTCTCCCCAGCTCGGGGACGCCTGATGGCCGCCCCCGTTGCGGCCGCGCTGATCTGGGGCTACCGGGCCTATCGCGCTTACGCCGCCTACGAAACCGCACAGACCGCCATCGAATCGGCGGAAACACTGGCGCAGATTCAGCAGCGCAAGAAAGACGTTGAGGCGCTTCTGAAGGATGTCATCAAAGGCATGAAGGAAGAGATCGACATCAAAAGCTCCACGTTCGTCCGTACCGGCGGCAACGTCACGGTGTCGCGCGGCCGAAGCGAAAACGTGACCTATCGGCAATACATAGAACGCAAGATTCCATTCCGTCCCATCATCAGCACCGTGTGCCAATGGGCGTTGAAATCGCCGCTGAAAGTGCCTCGCCGGATACGCAAGAGAATTCCTGGCGAGGTCATTGAAACCACGATCGATATCGCGCTGAAGCAGACCACCGCGTCACTGGTGTTTGAAGCGGTAGATGACTTGCTGACTTGGCAAAGCCCGCTCAAGGCAGAGCCGAACTACGACGCGGCGTCTCGCGTAGCGCTGCTGGGCGAACCGGCGACACGCCCCAAGCGGATCAGCAAATACTTCCCCTTCTGGCCCCGCCCCAGAGGCAGCCTGGCGCCGGACCTCGTCATCGTCGAGTATCGGCAGCAGCCGTTTGAGGTGAACAACGTGTTTGCTGCGATCGAGATCAAGTTTCCGAATGACTGGGTGAAAGGGAAGCAGATGGGAGACTACGCGCGTCTGATGAACGAAGACAAGACCAAAGTGGCCCTGTTGCGGGTTCCAGAAGATTGCACGGGATATAAGCCCAGCGCCGATGGAAAACCCGAGCGCGGCGCGCGCCCCCGGAGAGACCGATGAGCACCAGCCATCCTCTGCTAGACGAAGACGACCTATCGGGCATGGTGACCGACCTGAAACGGTGGCCCAACGTAGCGATTGACCATGGCCCTTTTGAACTCGCGGTCACGCCCTACCTCACCTTCTATTTCACCTACGAGCCCGTACATTTCCTACAAGCCACCTTGGATATGGTCGATGTCCATACGGCCTTCGAAGCATTACTGGGCAATCCGTATTTGATCGCTACCCACCCGGACTCTGAACGTCCGCATCCCTACGGATCAAAGAAGCTGGGAGACCTGCGGGAGTGGATAAAAAAGACACCCGTGGAAGAGACATTCACCGTCAAATTTACAGACGAAGAAAACCATCAAAGCTCGCCGACTCATGCCGCCTATCTTTGGCGCGAACCGACTCTTGGACAACGTGAGCAGTGCTACTCCTCAATCCAGTTCTACTACCGCTGGCAATGGTGGCTGGACAACAAAGAGGCGTGGCGCAAATTCGTTCTGGACACGATCGCCCGATTGAAACCCGCGCAGGTCTACAGCGGCTTCTCCATGGCAAACCCGTTGGAATTCGGCATGCGTTCGGAGGTCGCGGTCTGGGACCGGGCGTTGGCCCCGCACTTCTATGGGCTGGACACCGACTATCCCTTCGGCATGATGTTCACGCCCGACCTGCCTTCTGGCATCCGCCCGCCCACGTGGGGGTTCTTCCTGTCTGACGTGTGGCGAAAAAAACTCTCGATGACACGCGAGGACGTGGCCGCCCATTTGCACGACTCGCGTATCCGCATCGACACGCTAAGCGCCGGGCAATGGATAGAGCTCGGCCAGCAACCCGACCTCTATCCCGTTGAAAATGGCTTGCCCGAGCTGCCCGTTATGCTCAATCGCATGCTGCGCCGCATCCGCCATCCGCAGTTGGATTTGATCGGTTCCGGCGAATGGGATGGGGACCCCAACGAACGCTTCAACCGCCGCGATACGCAACGCTGGCTTGCCCGATTCGACGACGACAGCGATTGGCCCACACCGGAAATTCGTGGCCTGGCGCCCCGCGACCCCTTGATCGAACCTACGCCCTCACACGTCATCGCCGGGGAACCGATCCCGACCAAAGGCTGGTGGTACACGCTGGCCAAGCACGGCTCGCGCCAGCATTTCAAGGCAGGCGATCTAGCCCCGCAAATCTCGCAGGGCGCATCACGGGGCCGAGTCATCTGGCAACGCGACATCGATCAAGACGCCGCGAAGGCTGAACCGCCAAGTCTGGCGTCGCCTGGCGCGGTTCGCGTACGCTCAGGCGAGCCCTGCCCTTATCCGGGAATCTGGGTCTGTGAAGACGAGCCCGGCGCCCCGCAACCCTTCGCGTACCAAACCCCGATGCCGCAGGTGAATGGCCGCGACGTCTGCTGGGCCATGGTCAAATTCCTGCGATAAGGCCCGCTGGCCACGCCCCCGTCCCCAGCGACGTCGGCGAATACGCGTCGAATTTCCACCGCAGCGCCAACGCGCCGGGCCGCCGGACCACGCGGCGCACGTCCACACGCCAGAGCCGTTCCGCGCCGGCGAAGGTGTCGATCTCGGGGCTGTCCAGCACCACTTCCGCCTGGCCTGACACCTGCAAGACATCACCGCGTTCAAAGTCGATGAAGACGAGTCCCGCGCGCGGGTTCGCCACGATGTTGCCCAGCGTGTTGAAGAACCGGTTGCCTGAAAAATCGGGAATGGTCAGCACGTTGCCGTCTACGCGCACGAAGCCCGGCTTGCCGCCCCGGTGCGACACATCGACCGAGCGGCCGCCATTCGCGTCATCAACATAGGTCGCCACGAAGAACGTGTCGGACGCCTGGATCAGCGCTCGGGCGGCGTCGTCCAGCTGCGATTTTTCTTGCGGCGGGGCGGCGAATCGCAATGCGGGCGAGCGCGAAAAATAAAACTCGCGCGACTGGATGTACTGCGGGCAATTGCCGAAGGACTGCGCCACCGCCACGTCGAAACGCTTGTCGTCCCAGGCTGCGATCCGGCCATTCATGCGATTGCGCCGGCGGGTATGCAGTTCTATGCCCAGCAGGCCAACCGACTTGCCATCGGCCAGGCCCGCGCGCAGCGGGTCGTCGGCATCCGGCACGGCCGCCACGCGCAGCAGGTGGGGGTCCGGCGACATCGCAAACCCCGGCTGGCCTTCCAGCACGCCCGCCCAGGGGTCGCCCTGCTCGTCCACCGTTCCCATCACTAGAAAAGGCAGTTGCGCGAAGAACATGCGGTGCTGGTCCGGCATGTAGTCGCGCAGCAGCTTGGGGCCGATCTGCGCCATGCGTTCGGCCATGCCGACATGCGCATGCAGCGCGCGTTCGCCGGCATGCCAGGGCGAGGCTTCGGGTAGGGAATCAGCGGGAATCATGATGCGCTCCTTGCCGGCGCGGGGGCCGGGGTACATGCCGTTCAAGCCGCTTGCAAGCCGGCCGCCGTGCGCGCCATCGGCACGAAGCGCGGCAGGGACTCGATGCGGGCAAGCCACTGCTGGATGTTCGGATACCCCGTCAGCGCCACATTGCCTTCGGGCGCATGCGACACATAGGTGTAGCAGGCCACATCCGCGATGGTCGGGGTGTCGCCCGCCAGGAAGTCGCGGCGGCTGAGTTCGCTGTCCATCACCGCCAGCAAGGCATGTGCGCGCGCCAGCGTGGCGTCGATATCGAATGCCGCGCCGAACACGGTCACGAGGCGGGCCGTAGCGGGGCCGTTGGCCAAGGGGCCGGCCGCTACTGACAACCAGCGCTGCACCGCAGCCGCACCCACGGCGTCTTCGGGCAACCACGCAGCCCCGCCGTAGCGCTTGGCCAGATAGACCAGGATGGCATTGGAATCTGCCACTACGGTGCCGTTGTCGTCAATCACCGGCACCTGGCCGAAGGCGTTCAGCGCCAGGAATTCGGGACGCTTCTGTTCGGCCTGGCGCAAATTGACGTCAACGCAACGATGGGGCACGTCAAGCAAAGACAACATCAGCGCGACGCGGTGCGCGTGGCCAGACAAGGGGAAGCTGTAGAAGGTCAACGGAGCGGCAGACATGGCGTAGTTTCCAAATGGATAAGCGATGTCTGCATCTTGAGCCGATGCGCGCCTGCCGTGAACCGCCAGCGGCGGCAAGACACTATTACAGAAACTGAAAGAACGCCGGACGCGCGGCTCCTATACCGGCAGCGCCGCCAGATCCCGGCGCAAGGCTTCAACGCAGAATTCCACAAAGCTGCGCACCTTGGCCGAGCTGCGCCGGCCCTCGGGATACACCACATGCACCGGCATGGGCGGCGCTTCGAATTCGCGCAGCACCACCTGCAAGGCGCCGCTTTGCAGGTGGCGGGCCACTTGATACGACACCACCTGCGTCAGCCCCCACCCTTCGCACGCGGCCAGCACAGCGGCCTGAAACGACGTGACCGTCAGCTGCGACTCCATGCTCAGACGGTGCAGTTCGCCGTCTTGCATGAAGCGCCATTGCGCGCTGCGCCCTTCCATGGCGGCGGTGATCGTGCAGCGCCGTTGCAACGTTTCCAGATCTTCCGGCACCCCGTGTTCGCGCAGGAAGGCAGGCGAGGCGCACACCACGCGGCGCACCTGCCCCACCGGCACCGCCGTCAATGACGAATCCGGCAAGGGGCCGATGCGCACGGCCACGTCCACGCCCTCGTCCATCAAATTCACCACGCGGTCCACCAGCAAGGTGCGCACCGACACTTCGCGATGCGCGCGCAAGTAGCCCAGCACCGCCGGCATCACGTGAAGCTCGCCGAAGAGCGCGGGCGCGGTGATGTGCAGCGCGCCACGCGGGGCGGCCATCACGCCGGCGGCGGCGTCGTCGGCTTGCTCGACCTCGTCCAGAATGCGGCGGCAGTCGGCGGCATAGCGCTGGCCCGCTTCGGTCAGACGCAAGCTGCGCGTGGTGCGCACCAGCAGCAACGCGCCCAGCCGCCGTTCAAGCGCCGCCACGCTGCGCGTCACCGTCGGCGCCGACATGGCCAGACGCCGGGCGGCGGCGGCGAAGCTTTGCGCGTCGGCCACGGCCAGGAACACGGTCATTTCATGGAATTGATTCATGGTGGGGTCTCGGTCTTGCGCGGCCTACAGGCGGGCGGCGCTGTCCTGGATGCTCTGGCGAACGATATCGCCTAACGCGGCCGCAACGGAATCGGGCTGCGCCTGGCTGCGATACAGCGATAGCGCTATGGATGACAGCGCCGGCAAATCGTGCTCGCCCGGGGCCAAGGCGCGTACCGATGCGGGCAACCCAAGCGGGGTGCGCACCGTTACCCCCAGGCCCGCCGCCACCGCCGCCCACAACCCCGCCAGACTGGGGCTGGTGTAGACCGCGCGCCACGGCTGATTGGCGCGGTCCAGCGCGCCCGTCGCGCAGTTGCGGAACAGGCAAGGCGCCTCGAAGGCCACCAGCGGCACCTCGCCTGCGTCGTCCCGCAGCGACGCGGACACGGGTTGTGCGGGGCCGATCCAGCACATCGGCAAGTCCAGCAAATGCTGCGCGTGCGGCACCCGCGCGTCGTGATCCCACGCCAACGCCAGATCCAACTGGCCTAGCGCAATGCGTTCCAGCAAGTCGGTGTTGCGCGCGACCCGCGCTTCGATCCTGACTTTTGGATGCGCCCGCGCAAATTGCCCCAACACCTGGGGCAACAGCATTTCGCCGAAGTCTTCCTGCAAGCCCAGGCGCACGATGCCTTGCAGCTCGACCCCGCGCACGGCGCGAGCCGCCTGATCGTTCAAGTCCAGCAACCGGCGCGCATACGCCAGCATCGTTTCACCGGCGTCGGTCAGCGCCAGGCCACGCCCTTCTTTGCGCAGCAGCGGCACGCCGGCCTGTTCTTCCAGCTTCTTCATCTGGGCGCTGACCGCTGACGTAGACCGGCCCAGCCGATCCGCCGCCCGGCCGAAGCTGCCCAGGTCCACGCCTGCGACGAAGCTGCGCAACACGTCCAGGTCGAAAGTGATCTGCCGCATGGTTGTCCTCAATGAATAGTCCTGGTTTTCAAAACTATTGAATCAATATTTCCTGATTTTCAGAACGATAGCAGAGGCGCAGACTGGCCGGGTCTTTTTTTGATTTGTCTGCTGGAGCCTTGCATGCCTCTCACCCTTGACCCCGCCGAACGCCCCGCCCACCGCTGGAAAGTGCTGGCCGTGGGCGTGGCCGCCAACGCCGCCTTTTCCGCCGCCGCCGCAGGCTTGCCGACCACCGCCGTGTACATGCGCGCCGGCTACCGGCTGGACAACGATCAACTGGGCTTGGCATTGGGCTTGATGGGCCTGGGCGTGGCGCTATTCGAACTGCCATGGGGATTGCTGACCGACCGCTGGGGCGACCGCCCGGTGCTGCTGACCGGCCTGGGCGCCACCGCTGCGGCGTTGGCCTGGATGAGTCTGTACGCCGCCCCGGCCGGCGCCGACGTGCCTGGCTTGTGGCTGCTGGCGCTGGGCCTGTTACTGGTGGGCATGCTGGGCGGCAGCGTCAACGGCGCCAGTGGCCGCGCGGTGATGGCCTGGTTCGACGAAGGCGAACGCGGCCTGGCGATGAGCATCCGGCAAACCGCCGTGCCGTTGGGCGGCGGCCTGGGCGCGTTGTTGCTGCCGTGGCTGGCGGCGCACGCCGGCTTCGCGGCGGTGTATGGCGTGCTGGCCGGGATGTGCGCCACGGCGGCGCTGCTTGCGGTCTGCTGGCTGCGCGAACCCGTCAGGCCGGGCAGCGTGGCGCCCTCTGACGGCGGCTCGCCCACCGCCACGTCAGCACGCGATGCAGGCCCCGCCCCTGCCTCGCCGTTACGCGATGCTCGCGTCTGGCGGGCGGCCGTCGCCATCGGAGTGATGTGCTGCCCGCAATTTGCCGTGCTGACCTTCGCCACCGTCTTCCTCCACGACTTCAGCCACGCCGGCATCGGCACATTGACGGCGGTGATGGTGGCCGTCCAACTGGGTGCAATGGTGGCGCGCATTGCCGCGGGCCGGTGGACCGACCGCCATGGCAACCGGCGCGCCTTTCTCCGCCGATGCGTGCAGTTGAGCTTTGTATTGTTTGCCGCGCTGGGCGCGTTGGCCTGGGCCATCAACGACACGGCATCGGCGCCGTTGGCCGTAACGGCAGTGGCGTGCCTGCTGGCGGTGGCGGGCATCTGCGCGTCGGCCTGGCACGGGGTGGCGTACACGGAACTGGCAACGCTGGCGGGTGCCAAACGCGCAGGCACCGCCTTGGGGCTGGCCAACACCTGCGTCTACCTGGGTTTGTTCCTGACGCCGCTTGCCATTGCGCATGGCGTTGCGGCAAGTTCGTGGCCCTTGGTTTGGGCGGTGGCTGGCCTGTGCATGCTGGCCGCGTTGCCCTTGCTGCCCCGGCCAGCCGCGCCTGCCCGATCGCGCGCTACGCCTGAAATTCCTGGTTCAGCCAGCCCAGAAACGCCTTGACCGGCGGATGGCGTTCGCGGCCCGGCGCGCACAGCGCCGTGTACGCCGAACCCGGCACGCGCACGTCTGGCCGCACGGCGGCCAAGGTGCCCGCGCCCACGCTGTCAGACACCATCACGGAACTGGCCAGCACCAGCCCCTGCCCGGCAATGGCCGCCTGCAACGCGTAGTGCTCTTCCGCATAGGCATGCACGGCCGACGGCTTGCGCCAGGCGGGCAAGCCGGCTGCACCGCACCATGCCTGCCAGCCCTGTTCGTACAGCTCGGAATCACGCCAGCGCACGGTCACCAACGCGGGTGCGCGATTTGCGCTGCGCTTGCCCATGTGGGCAAGCAACGCGGGCGCGCCGTAGACGCCAAACCATTCCTGCAATACACAGGCGGTGTGCAACGCCGGGTAGCTATGCGGGCTGTAACGCACCGCGACGTCCACGCTGGCGTCTTGCAGCAGATCCACCGGCTCGGCGCTGGCATTCAGATTCAGCTGGTACTGCGGAAAGGCCTGATAGAAGCGGCCAAGTCTGGGCACCAGCCACAAGGCTGCAAACGAATGCGTGGTGGATACCGTCAACGCCCCCGATGCCGGCGCGGGCCGCAGCGCGTCCAGCGTCTGCGCAATGTCCAGCAAGCCGCCATGCACGCTGACAAACAGGCGCGCGCCCTTGTCCGTCAGCCGCACGCCGCGCGGCACGCGGTCAAACAGCGCGCATCCCGCCTGGCGCTCCAACGCCTTGATCTGATGCGATACCGCCGTCGGCGTGACCGACAGCTCAGCCGCCGCCAGCTTGAAACTGCGCAGCCGGGCGGCTGCTTCAAAAGCGCGCAAGGCGGTCACGGGCAATGAGGCGAACATGAGGCGGCTTATATAGATGAAGTGAATTCATCTTAATCAAGGAATCGTCATTTGTCGCGGCGGACCGGGTTTTCTACATTGGGGCATCGATATTGATTCATCGACACCAAGGCATCCCGCCCCTTTTCGCGGCGCGCCTTACGAAACCAAGGACCCCGACATGAATTCACATCATCAATCAAAGCGCCTGCTCATCCTGGTGGGCAGCCCCCGGAAAGACGGCAACAGCGCCGCATTGGGCGCCGCTGCGCAACGCGGCGCCGAGGCGGCCGGCACGCCCGCCAGCCTGTTGTTCCTGGACGATTACATCCAGGGCTTCCTGCCCGACCTGCGCCACCGGCCCGTGCCCGCCGACCGCTACGACGAGCTATTCCTGGAACATTTTCTGCCCGCCGACGGCGTGTTGTTCTGCACGCCAATCTACTGGTACGGGATGTCGGCGCAGACCAAGGCGTTCTTTGACCGCTCGTTCAGCCACTACGCGGGCGCGGGGCCCGAGCCGGAACGGGTCAAGGCCCGCATGACGGGCAAGCGGCTGGGGCTGGCGGTGGCGTCCGAGGAAACCTACCCCGGCGCAGCGCTGGGCATCGTGCATCAGTTGCAGGAATTTTCGCGCTACACGCATTCGGATTTTGTTGGCTACGTGCATGGCGCGGGCAACCACCGGGGTGAAATTGCGGCCGACCCGCGCCAGCCGCTGCTGGCGGCCGAGCAATTGGGCGCGTCGTTCTTTGAACGGAAGTATTCAGACTACCGCGTTGAAACGCCCCGCCCTCACAACGTCTGGGAAGCGGCCGCGCCCGCGCGCAGCAACACGCCGGGCGTGCTGCCGTAAACCTGCTTGAAGACGCGGGTCAGATGGGCTTGATCCGCGAAACCCACCGCGTGCGCCGCCTGCGCCAGCGGCAAGCCATCGCGTAGCAACACGCGGGCGCGCGCCACCCGCCAATTGCGCAGCCATGCCTGTGGCGGCAGGCCATAGCGGCGCGCGAACTGTTTGACGAGCGTGGTGCGATGGCGGTGCTGCGCGCGCGCCAAGGCTTCCAAGTCTGGCGCGCAAGCGGGATCGGCGGCCATGCGCGCGCGCAGCAGCTCGCAAACGTCGGGGGTATCCGTGGAAGCGGTGTCGGCGCAATGGGCATGGGCCGCCAACAAGCTGAACAAGGCGGCGGATAGCTGTTTGCCCCGCTCCGCCCCGGCCATGGCATCCGGCGCCAACGCCGCCAGCCACTGCGCACACAAAGCGGGCGCGCTGATCACCGGCCCGGGCAGTTGCACATCGCCTTCGAACAAGGCGCGCGCATGGTCGTTGAACCAGGCCGCGTCGATATACGCCATGCGATACGCCAGCGGCGCGGCCGACGTGCCGCCGGTGTGGACCTGGCCGGGCGCAATCACCACCAGATCGCCCTCGCCGGCCACATGGGCTTGCCCATGCACCGTGAACGAGCAGCGCCCCTGTTCGATGGCGCCGATGGACCAGGCGTCGTGAAAATGGGGCGCGTAGCGATACGCGCGCAGATCGGCGATCAGCACGTCGCCGGGCAGGCCCGCGCCGCAATGCCAGATATGTTGGGAAACCGCCATGAAACCGCCATCTTGGGGCTAGCCGAAGTAGTGCCCGTCGGAGGTCAGCGACCGGGCCAGCAGCCACGCGTTACGAGGATTTTCTCCCACCCGGCGGATGGCGTAGGGCCACCAATCGGCGCCGAAAGGAAGATAGACCCTGACGTTATAGCCCAAGCCGCGCAGGGCCAGTTGCCAGTCGGGGCGTACGCCGTAAAGCATCTCGAATTCGAACGCGTCCGGCGCCCATCCACGCTCGCGCGCCAGCGTCATGATGGCGCCCGCCAAGCGGTCGTCATGCGTGCCGAAGACGGGGTAGAAGCCGGACTCGCGGGCCTCGCGCGACAACATGATGCCGGCCGCATCCAGATAGGCCTGATCGATGCGCGCGCGGCCCGCGTGGTCAAGCGCGCGCTCGGGGAATGCCCCTTTGACCAGACGCAGCGACGTGCGTTGCCGGATCGCCCAGGCCAGGTCTTCCGGCGTGCGGCGGCGGCGCGCCTGCAAGGTCAGCCCGGCGGGTAGCCCGGCTTGCAGCAAGTCGCGATGCAGCGCGCAGGTGCGGTCGCGGATGCCCGAGTCTTCCATGTCCAGCACAACCCAATTGCGGGCGGCGCCGCCGATGTGGGGAGCGGCCGAGTCAGCTGTCGCACGAGCTGCCGCATCAGCCGCCCACCCCGCCGCACTGGCCGCCGCACCAGTCGTCGCACTGGCCGCTGCACTAGCCGCCGCCCCAATACGCCGGGCGTTTTCCGTGCCCAGTGCGTCGCTTGCCATGAAGCCGATGGCAGTGGGGTCGATGGAGACATGCACATCCAGGCCCGCCGCGCCCAATGCGTGGCACGCTTCGATGGCTTGCGACACGTTGTGCTTGATCGCGACCGGCTCGGCCACGTACTCACCCAGATAGAAGAGTGATGCGCGGATGCCGTGCGCGTCGCGCAGCCGCAAGGCGGTCTGGACGGCCGCATCGACGTCCGCGCCGCCAACAAAGCGGCGCGCCAGTGACGTCCGGGCCGCCATCGCCCGCATCGTGCGGCCCATCAGGGGGCTGCGCGCCAGCGCGATAGTGGTTCTTTGAAAAATGCTCATGGGTGCTCCCGCTAGAGAGCACCACTATGGCGGGCTGGCGGGCGTCCGTATTGAACGCCCGTGAATGGGTCGCCCGGCTAATCGGGACGCCCGTGAAGCGGGACGCTCGTGCAGCGGGACGCCCCGTGGTTCAGCCGCGGTTATCGAACCGCCTCCGCCTACACCTTGCCACTGGCCAGCGTCGTGGCCGGCGGGCGGCCGAACAGCGGGCGTTGCACCGTCTGCGCCAACAGCACGCCCGCCAAGGTCACCGCGCCGCCCAGCAAGTGATAGCCGTGCAGTTGCTCGCGCAGCATCAGGTAGGCCGCCAGCGCCGTGAACAGCGGCAGCAGGTTGATGAAGATGCTGCAACGGTTCGGGCCAAGCCGGTGCACGCCTTCAATCCACAGGTACGACAGCAGCACCGACGAGAAAATGCCCGCGTAGAGAATGAGCGGAATCGTGTTCACATCCAGCGCGGCCTGCGCCGCCGGCACGCGCAGATACAGCGGCAGCATGTAGAGCAGCGCGAAAATCGATTGCACGAACGTGGACTGCCAGGCCGGGACCGGCACCTTCCAATGACGCAGCAGCACGCCGTACAGCGCATAAGACAAGGCGGCCAGCAGCATCAGGCCGTCGCCCACGTGAATGCCGTGCTGAAACACGCTAAGCATGTCGCCCTGCCCCACCAGGTACAGCAGCCCCAGAAACGACATCACACCGCCCGCCGCCATCCCCAGCGTCAGCGGATCGCGCAGGATCACGACGCTGAGCAGCATGCTCAGCAACGGAATCAGCGCCGTCAGGATGGCCATGTTGGTGGCGGTGGTGGTTTCGGCCGCGCGATACGACAGCGCCTGAAACACCGCCGACGACAGTGCGCCGTACAGCGCCAGCTTGGGCCAGTGGCGAAGAATGACCTTGCGGTTGCGCCAGGCCGGGCGGGCCGTGAACAGGCCCATCAGAAACAGCGCCAGCACCAGGCGGTAGAAGGTAATGGCGGTGGGCGAGATGGCGCTGGCGGCCATCTTCGACACGATGACATTGCCCGCCCAGAACAGAATGGCGAACAAGGGGAACAGATAGGACATGATGCGTACGCTCGCAGGAAGGGGATCGGACCCGCCCGCGTTCAACGTGCGCAAGCGCGTTGGCGCGGGGGACGATCGCTATCCTATTGAGCGGCGTTCAGCCCGTCTCCCGATGAAATGGCACGGACTATCGCAAAATGGACATTGCTCTGCGGGATATTGCGCCGCTGACCGGGCCTGCCGTACAAAGCGTGGACGCATCAGGGCCTGAAAGGCGCCGGGTCCAAGGGCAGCTCCACGCCGGCCATCTGGGCCGTCAAGAGCGCCGCGCTGCCGCAAGCCAAGGTGAAGCCCAGCGCGCCCTGGCCGACGTTCAGCCACAGGTTGTCTGCCGCGCCGCTGCGCCCGATCAGGGGCTTGCCGGTGGGCGTGGCCGGGCGCAGACCCGCCCAGGGAATGGCCTGGCGCAGGTCCAACGAGGGGAACGCTTCCAGCACCTGTTCTTTCAGCAAGGCCACGCGCGCAGGGTCGATGTCGGCGTTGGCGCTGCCGATATCCACCATGGCCGCGATGCGCAGCACGCCGCCCACGCGCGCATAGACGATGCGGCGTTCGTAGTCCGTCACGCTGATGCGCGGCGCGACGGTCTCGTCATCAGCCAGCGGCACGCTCAGGCTGTAGCCCTTCAGCGGATACAGCGGCACGTCCTGGCCCAACGGCTTGAGCAAATTACGCGTGCCGATGCCGGTAGCCAGCACGACGGCGTCCGCGCCGATATCGCCGTTGCGCGTGTTCACGGCCACAATGCGCCGGCCTTCGCGCTGCAAGCCCGACACCGGGTTCGACATGGCGCATTCCACATTGCCCATGGCTTGCAGGCGGTCGAATAAGGCTTCGGTGAACTGGCGGCAGTCGCCCGCTTCTTCGCTGGGCGTGTAGATGGCGCCCGCCAGCTTGCTGCCCATGGCGGCCAGCGCTGGCTCCATGGCCAGCGTTTGTGCGGCGTCCAGCACCTGTTGTTCGGCGCCATGCCCCGCCTGATACGCCACCAGCGCGCGCGCCTTGTCGAGCAAGGCCGGGCTGCGATACGCGATCAGCTTGCCGTTTTTAAGATGGCCAAACGCCAGGTCTTCCTGCGCCAGCAGCGTATGCATGACGTCGCGGCTGAGATAGGACAGCCCCAACAGTTGCGCGGTGGACGCCTTGGCCACCGATGCGCGGCACGCCAGAGCAAATTGCAGGCACCAGCGCCATTGATGCAGATCCATCCGGGGCCGGAACCGCAGCGGGGAATCGCGGCGCAACAGCCAGCCCGGCACGCTGGGCAGCACGCCAGGGCCGGCCAGCGGCGCCACATAGCTATAGCTGAGCTGGCCGCCGTTGGCGTAGCTGGACACCTCGGCCGGACGCGCCTGGCTGTCCACCAGCACCACGTCGTGCCCCTGGCGCGCCAGGAAATAGGCGGACGTCACGCCGACGACGCCCGCACCGATCACGCAAACGCGCATACCTATATCCAAGAAAACGGGAAGTTGCCGCTATTCTGAAACGCGCGCCGCCCGCCCGGCAAATGCCAAACGCCGCAGCATCCATAACAAAACATCATGCCCCGGCTCAGGCGGCGCGGTGCAGCTTGATGATGGCGGCGGCGGTCGGGTCGCGCACCAGATCGGCCAGCGTGTAGCCGTTAAGGGCGTCGTAGAAGGCATTCAAGGTCTGCGCCAGCACGCCGGCCAGGCGGCAGGCGCCGTCCAGCGCACAGGGCGGTTCGCGGCAATCGATCAGCGGGCCTTGCTGTTCCAGTTCGCGGATCAGGTCACCCACGCGGTAATCGCAGGGCGGGCGCGCCAGGCTCATGCCCCCGCCCTTGCCGCGCGATGTGCTCACCCACCCCCGCTGCGACATGAAATGCACGACTTTGACCAGGTGATTGCGCGACACCGCGAACCGTTCCGCGATTTCGGGAATGGTCACGGCGGCGGGCCGGTCGCGGCATTGCGTCAGGTACATCAGGACGCGCAGGCCGAAGTCAGTGAATCGGGTCAGTTGCATGGCAGGAGTGGCAGGGGCGGCGGGGTTGCGTTCAGCCCAGGCAGATCAGGCGGGTAAGGCAGCTCAGCCGGGTCGGGCGGGCTCAGCCGGGATCAGCCGGGATCAGCCGGATCAGCCGGATCAGCCGGATCAGCCCGCCAGGATACACCGCTCAGGCCGGCGCGCCTCCGGTGCCAAAGGCCTCGGCGTGAATGCGATCGGCGGCAACACCCAGTTCCAGCAAGGCCGCGCGCTGCGCCTGCATGAAGGGCGCCGGGCCGCACAGGTAATAGTCGGCGCCGGGCACGATGGCGTTGTCGCGGATGACGTGCAAGTCCACGCGGCCCGCGTGATCGTAGTCGCGTCCGGGCTGGTCGTCGTGGGCGATTTCCTCGTAGAACACGGCCTTTTGCACGTTGCCGCGTTCGGCGGCGATGCGGTTCACGTGGTCTTTCATGGCATGCACCGAGCGGTTGCGACAGCCGTGCACAAAGCGGATCTGGCGCGCGTCGTTGGTTTTGACCAGATGGTTCAGCATCGACACCATCGGCGTCAGCCCCACCCCGCCGCTCAGCAGCACCACCGGCGCATCGCCGTCTTGCTTCAGATGGAAATCCCCTTGCGGCGGCGCCACGTCCAGCACGCCGCCCTCTTCCAGACGGTCATGCAGCGCATTGGACACGCGCCCGGCCGGCGTCTGCACGCCAGCGGCTTCGCGCTTGACCGAGATGCGCAGGCGGTCCTGGCCCGGCGCATCCGACAAGCTGTATTGGCGCGGCTGCATCAAGCCCAGTTCCGGCACGTAGACGCGCACGGACACATACTGGCCGGGCTGATAAGCCGGCACTGCGCCTCCATCGGCCGGCGCCAGATAGAACGACGTGATCTCGGCGCTTTCGGGCTGCTTGCCCACTACTCGGAATGCGCGCCACCCCGTCCAGCCGCCCGGCTTGCCGGCCGACTCGGCGTACAGCCGCGCCTCTTCGGCGATCAGCAGATCGGCCAACTGCCCATACGCGGCGGCCCAGGCGTCCACCAGTTCGTCGGTGGCGGCCTCGCCCAGCACTTCGCGGATGGACGCCAGCAAATGCTTGCCCACGATGGCGTAGTGCTCGGGGCGGATGCCCAGGCTGACATGCTTGTGCACGATCCGCGTCACCACCGGCATCAGCACTGAGGGATCGTCGATATGTTCCGCATAGGCCGTGACCGCGCCCGCCAGCGCGTGCTGCTGCTGGCCGCCGGCCTGATGGCCCTGATTGAAGATGTGCTTGAGCTCGGGGTTGTGCTCGAACATGCGCGCGTAAAAATGGCGGGTCAACGCCACGCCATGGGTCTTGAGAACGGGGGCCGTGGCTTTGACCAGCGCGCGGATTTGGGGGCTCAACATCTGCTGCTCCTTGGATTGCGATCGTGCTCGCTCTTAAACATATATTCATAATACATCTTTAACAGCCAATGGCAAAACGCCCGCCGCGCAGGCTCAAATCCCTACTTTCAGGAAGACCAGATGCCCAGTTGTGTCAGCGCGGGCAAGCCGCAATCGGCCACCGGACGCCACGACGGAAACGTCGCGTCACCATCTGGGGCCAACCACACCGCCGACGCCATCCATTCCGTTCCCACCCGCCAGGTGCACGCGCGCCAGGCGCCTGCCGGCGCGCGCAGCCGGCACCGGCCTTGCGCGTCCGTTTCCAGGCCCACCGTGGCCATGTCCGCCGGAAAGTCCAGCCCGGCGGCCTTGATGAACGCTTCTTTCAATGTCCACAGCAAATAGAACCGTTCCGCTTGCGCCTTGCCCGGCAGCGCGGACAGCGCCGCCGCCTCTTGCGCGGAACACACCCAGGCCGCCAACTGGAGAAAGTTGCGCGGGCGCAGGCGTTCCAGATCCACGCCCAGCGCCCAGCCCGCAGGCGCCCGGCCACACAGGGCGTGGCCATGGCTGTGGCTCAGCGACGTCACGCCAGAAAGAGGGTGGGTTTGCCTGACGGCGTGCAGCAACACGCGGCTGACCTGCCAGTCTGCTATGGCCCGGGGCGTGACGCGAGGCGCCCGCCGGGCGTCATCAGGTGACAGATCCTTCACTTGATAGTGAGCGGCGGCGCTTTGGTCCGCCCAATACATGAATAGTTCCTGAACTTCCACGGAATTAAGTAACTAATTATTGGTCAAAAAAACCACGCCCACAGGCAGTAACTGAATACAACGTAACCATCAAAAACAAAATCCAGGCGCGCGGCCATAGTAGAATCGCGCGCTATGTTGACGTTCTCAATCGCGCAATGGCAAGGTTGGGCGCAAGGAATCGACTCCCCCGCTGACTGGTTACAGTGGGCCGAACATCCTTACTGCCCCCTTGGTGAACAGCGCGCGCCCCGCCTCGACTTTCTGCCGCCCATGCAGCGCCGCCGGCTCAGCCCGCTGGCCCGCGCGGTGTTCGAGTGCGCCTGGCCGTTAGCCGCAGAACGCCCCGCCATGCCGCTGGTGTTCGCCTCGCGCCATGGGGAAACCACACGCAATTTCGGTTTGCTGCAAGCGCTGGCGGCCGATGAGCCGCTGTCGCCCACGGCGTTCGGCTTGTCGGTGCACAACGCCATTGCCGCGCAGTGGTCGATCATACGCCGCGAAACCACCGAGTCCATCGCGCTTTCTGTGGAAGACGACGGGCTGGAGCACGCCTTCCTGGAAGCCGCCATGCTGTTTGGCGAGGGGCATGAAGACGTGCTCGTCGTGCTGGCCGAAGAACGCCCGCCCGCGCCCTACGCCCCCTGGATCGACGACGCGCCTTATACCTACGCCGCCGCGTTTCACCTGCGTCCGGGCACGGACTGGACGCTGACGGCATCCACTAATACAGCGGCTGCCCCGTCGGCCAATGCATCGGCCAATGCATCGGTCAACGCATCGGCCAGCACATCGGTCAACGCGTCGGCCAGCGCATCGGCCAGCGCATCGGCCAACGCATCCGCCCTGCCCGCCCCGGCAGCGGCGCCCGCCTGGCCCAACCCCTTGAATCTGCTGCGCCACCTGACGCTTTGCACGCCCACATGGCGGCACGCGAATGACGTCCGCTGCTGGACCTGGACCCGTACTGCATGACTAGCACCACGCAACCCCGCCAGGATTTCTGGCTCTGGCGCCTGGTCGCCACCGGTATGGCGTTCACGATGTTCGGCCTGGGCGGCCTGCTGCTGCGCGTGCTGGTCTTCCCGCCGCAGCGGCTCTTTCCCGGCGACAGGCTGGACCGCCAGCGCCGCGCCCGCTGGGCGTTGAACGGCACGTTCCGTCTTTTCATCCGGTTCATGGTCCGCGTGGGCATCCTGACGGTGGAGTTCAAGGGCGCGGAACGCCTGGGCAAGCCGGGCCAGATGATTCTGGCGAACCACCCGTCGCTGCTTGATGTCGTGTTCCTGGTGGGCCACGTCAAGAACGCCAACTGCATCGTCAAGCACGGGCTGGCCACCAACCCCTTCACGCGCGGCCCCATCGCCAACGCCGGCTACATCACCAACGATGAAAGCTTCGACATGTTCGACCGCGCCGCCGACGTGCTGCGCAACGGCGAAACGCTGATCGTCTTTCCCGAAGGCACGCGCACGCCGCCGGACGCCTTGCCCCAATTTCACCGTGGCGCCTGCGCCATTGCGCTGCGCGGCGCGCGGGTTATCACGCCCGTCGTCATCCAGATGAATCCGCGCAGCCTGACCAAAGGCGAACCCTGGTACCGCATTCCGGCGCGCCGGATGCGTTACGTGATTCAGGTTGGCGAAGATATTGATCCGGCCGTCTGGAGCAGCGCGCACCCGCTGCCGGCGGCGGGACGCAAGATGAATGCCTGGCTGCATGCCTATTTCGAAGCCGAACTGGCGCGCACCGCGCCGGCCGGTGCTCTCATGAACGAACACGCCACCCCTGACGGTGGCAGCGGAGTCTAAGCGGGATGAATGAATTGGAACTTGAGCTGAAAACGCTCGTCATCGAATCGCTGGGGCTGGAAGACATCACCCCCGACGATATCGCGTCCGACGCCCCGCTCTTTGGTGACGGCTTGGGCCTGGACTCGGTAGATGCCCTGGAACTGGGCCTGGCGCTGCAAAAGCGCTACAGCATCACCATCGACCCCGAAACGCGCAATATGCGCGAACACTTCACCAGCATCAATAGCCTTGCGGCCTTTGTCACCGCGCAACGGCGCGATTAACGCATACGGAGTCCACGATGCATACCCGCGAGGACATCTTCAACACGTTGCGCGATGCGCTGGTCGAACTGTTTGAAATCGAACCGGAACGCGTCACGCCCGAGGCCAATCTTTATACGGACCTTGAGATCGACAGCATCGACGCCATCGACCTGATCGACCACGTACGCCGCCAGACCGGCCGCAAGCTGGACGCCAACGACTTCCGCACGGTGCGCACCGTTGAGGACGTCGTCCAGGCCATGTGGCAAAAGCAGGCGCCCGACGCATGAGGCGCGGGGCTGCGGCCGCGTTGGCCGTTGCCGGCGTGGCGTATCCCTTTGTGGTTTACGCAACGCTGGGGCGCGTCAGCCCGGCGTGGCTGGCGCTGCCGCTCGCCCTGTTGTGGCTCGCGCGCGGGCTCACCGCGCGCAGCGCCCAGCCCGGCGGACGCTTGCTGCCCGCCGTGGCGGTTGCCTTTTGCCTGATCCTTGCCGTCTCGAATTCACAGGCGTGGCTGCGCTGGTACCCGGTGCTGGTCAACGCCATGATGCTTGCCGTCTTCGGCATCAGCCTGCGCGTTGGCCGCCCGGTCATCGAACAATTGGCGCGTCTGCGCCACCCCGATCTGCCGCCCGAAGGCGTGCGCTATACCCGCAACGTCACGCGCGCGTGGTGCGTGTTCTTTGCGGTGAACGGCGGCATTGCGGCGGGCTTGGCGGCATGGGCGCCGTGGAGCTGGTGGGTCGCCTATAACGGCGCGGCCAGCTACGGCCTGATGGGCCTGCTGATCGCGGGCGAATGGCTGCTGCGCCCCGCAGCCGCGCGGGCGGTTTGATCATGCGCTGGACACCGCTTCCCCACCTGTTGCTGCCGGCGTCGGACGCGGATAACGCCGGGGACGCTGCTGCTGCTGCTGCTGCTGCTGCTGCATCCCCTGCTGCCGCCGCTGCCGCTGCCGCCCCTGCCGCCCCTGCTGCCGCCGCAGCCCCTGCCGCCGCTGCCGCCCCGGTCGCTGATCACCCGCTGTTGACGCGCGCGGCGTTCGCGCACGCCAGCCTGCTCGCCGCCGGCGCGTTGCAGGCGCGCGGCCCCCGCCGTGTCGCCCTCTGGTTCGACGACGCCGCCGCACTGGCCATCGCCCTGTTCGCGTGCTGGCGCGCGGGCGTCGTCGCCGTGCTTCCTGGCGACGCGCAGGCGCAAACCTGCGCCGCGCTGGATGCGGACGTCGATGCCTGGCTAACCGATATCGACCTGCCCGTACCCGCCACCCGGCAATGGCGCCTGGACACCCTGCAAGACCACGCCGCATTGCCCCCCGCCGCGCTGGACCCGTCCGTGACGCTTGTGCTGTGCACATCCGGGTCCAGCGGCACGCCCAAGCCGTTGAGCAAACAGTGGCGGCAATTGGCGGCAGAGGTTCAGGCCTTGCAACAGCAATGGCCGGACTCCAGCGCGCCCGTGCTGGGCAGCGTGTCCGCCCAACACATGTACGGCCTGCCGTTTCGTGTGTTGTGGCCCCTGTGTTCGGGCCGCCAGATCGACCGCCGCCAACGGCTCTATCCCGAAGAGCTGCAACAGGCCAGCCTGCGTTACCCGTCCTTCACCTGGATCGCCAGCCCCGCGCTGCTGCGCCGGCTGGGGCAGCGTCTGGACTGGGCGCAACTGCGCGGCCGCTTGACCCGCATTCATTCATCAGGCGGCGCGCTGCCGCCCGAGGTGTCCGACGATATCGAACGCGGTCTGGGCCTGCGCCCCACCGAAATCTACGGCAGTTCCGAAACGGGCGCGGTGGCGTGGCGCACCGGTTCGGCCGACTGGCAGCCCTTGCCCGGCGCGGTGGTCAGCCTGAATGCGGACGGCGCCTTGCATGTGCAATC
This sequence comes from Achromobacter sp. 01N37, assembly GCF_056399725.1. Lineage (NCBI taxonomy): Bacteria > Pseudomonadati > Pseudomonadota > Betaproteobacteria > Burkholderiales > Alcaligenaceae > Achromobacter > Achromobacter sp. 01N37. The sequence continues at coordinate 97,445 of NZ_JBFTRX010000003.1, read as the reverse complement.
GCCTTGGGTGAACGCGGCCGATGAGCAGACGTCCGACGGCGCCCAGCTCACGTCCGGCGGCTTCCAATTGCTGGGCCGACTGGACCGCATCGTGAAGATTGAGGAAAAGCGCATCTCGCTGCCCATGCTGGAGCAGGCGCTGATGCGCCATGCCTTCGTGGCCGACGCCCGGCTGGGCCAACCCGGCCAGCCAGCTCAACCCGACGCCCCCGGTCACACGGGGCAACCCGGACGCGCGGATCACCGCGGCAGCGCCCGTCTGACCGGCCTGATCGCCCTGTCCGCCGCGGGCCTGCATGCCTTGCGCAACCAGGGCCGCAAAACGGTGGTGGATGCCTTGCGCGCACATCTGGCCGCGGGCTTCGAATCGCTCGCCATTCCGCGCACCTGGCGCTTCTTCCGGCACCTGCCCGCCAACGCACAAGGCAAGCTGCCGCAGTCCGTGTTTGACATCGCCGCCGGCCCCCGCCCCGTGGAGCCGGTTGCCGTGGAACTGCCTGGCCAGCCCGACAACGAACGCCGCTACACGCTGGACATCCCCTACGACCTGGCGCACTTCAGCGGGCATTTTCCGTCGGTGCCTGTCGTGCCGGGCGTGGCGCAGATCAGTTGGGCGATGTCGCTGGCCCAGCGCGGCTTGTGCCCTGGCTTGCGTTTCGGCGGCATGGAGGCGTTGAAGTTTCAACGCCTGCTACGCCCCGGCGACATTGCCCAATTGGCACTGCGTTGGGATGACGCCAAACAGAAGCTGTATTTCACGTGCACGGTGGACGATGCGCCTTGCTCGTCGGGCCGCATTCTTCAGGCGGATGGCCATGACGGCCTATAAGCTCTGCGCCGTCATCCCGGTCTACAACCACGGCGCCACGGTTGCCGCCGTCCACGCACAACTGGCCGCGCAAGGCTTGCCCTGCGTGCTGGTGGACGATGGCTCCGAACCCGGTTGCGCCGCGGCGCTGGACGCGCTGGGCGCCTTGCCGCATACGCATCTGGTCCGCCGCGCCGAAAACGGCGGCAAGGGCGCCGCCGTGCAAGATGGCCTGCGCGCCGCTGCCGCGCTGGGATACACCCACGCCTTGCAAGTGGACGCCGACGGCCAGCACGCGCTGCCGGATGCCGCGGCGTTTGCCCGCGCGTCCCAATCGCAGCCGCAAGCCGTTATTTGCGGCGCGCCCGTCTACGGCGACGACGTGCCGCGCAGCCGTCTCTATGGCCGCTGGCTCACGCGCGTGTGGGTGTGGATCAACACCTTGTCGCTGGATATTCCCGACGCCATGTGCGGCTTTCGCGTGTACCCGCTGGCGGCAGTGCTGCCCGTCATCAACGGCACGCATGTGGGCCGCCGCATGGATTTCGACATCGCCATCCTGGTGCGCCTGCATTGGCGTGGCGTTCCCATGGCGTGGCTGCCCACGCGCGTGGTCTATCCCGAAGGCGGCGTCTCGCACTTCAAGGGCCTGCAAGACAACCTGCTGATCAGCCGGATGCATGCGCGGCTGTTCTTCGGCATGCTGGCCCGCTCGCCGGCCCTGCTATGGCGCCGTCTGACGCGAGGGCTCGCGCCTTGACCGCCGCCGATCCGCATTGGGCGGCTCAGCCCGAACGCGGCAGCCCGGTGCTGATGCGCCTGACCGCGTGGGCCGCCCGCAAGCTGGGCCGCCGCGTGGTTGCGCCCGTGGTGTGGGGGGTGGTGCTGTACTTCTACGCCTTCGGCGGCCGCGCCCGCCGCGCCATCGCGCAATACCAGCAGCGGCTGGCGCAATCGGGCGACCTGCCCGTGCCGCTGCCGCGCACCCTGCCCGTGTACCGCCAGTACCTGGCGTTTGCCGACGCCATGCTGGACAAGCTGGACGTCTGGCAAAGCAAGATCACGATGGCGGATCTGGACATTGCCGACCCTGACGGCCTGCACGCACAAATGGGCGCGGGCCGGGGCCAGATTCTGGTGGGCTCGCACCTGGGCAACATTGAAGTGTGCCGCGCCTTGGCCGAACGCTCGGGCGCGCTGCGCCTGAACGTGTTGGTCCACAACAAACACGCTGTGCATTTCAACCGCCTGCTGAGCGAAGCGGGCGGCGGGCTGCGCATGATTCAAGTCAGCGAGCTGGATGCGCCCGTGATGCTGGACCTGGCGCAGCGGCTGGACCGCGGCGAATGGCTCGCCATCGCCGGTGACCGAGTGCCGCTGCAAGGCGACCGCACCACGCCCGTCCAGTTTCTGGGGGCAAGCGCCCCGCTGCCGCAAGGCCCATGGCTGCTGGCCGGCCTGTTGCGCTGCCCCGTCAACGTGCTGTTCTGCACGCGGCACGGCGCGCGGTATCGCGTGGCCATGGAACGGCTATCTGACGGTATCGAGTGGACGCGCGCCACGCGGCAGGCACGCATCGCCTATTGGGCGCAGCGTTATGCCGACCGCCTGGCCGCGCACTGCCGGCTGGCGCCGCTGCAATGGTTCAACTTCTACCCTTTCTGGAAAGACGATGCGTAAACGAGGCCTGATCGGCGCCGAAGTCGAGATCCGCGTGCCCTTTTTCGATGTCGATTCCATCCACGTGGTCTGGCATGGCCACTACGTGAAGTATCTGGAACAGGCGCGCTGCGAATTGCTGGACCTGCTGGGCCACAACTACGACGCCATGCGTGCCAGCGGCTACGCCTGGCCGGTCATCGACCTGCACCTGCGCTACGCGCAACCCGCCCAGTTCGGCCAGCGCCTGACCGTGCGCGCCGAACTGGTGGAATGGGAAAACCGCTTGAAGATCAACTACCTGATTCTGGATTCGGCCACCGGCACGCGTTTGACGCGCGCCACCACCGAACAAGTCGCGGTCAGCATTGAGACGCGTGAAATGCAGCTGGCCTCGCCTGCCGTATTTGTTGAGGCGGTGGAACGCAAGCTGCAAGCCCTGGAGGCCACGGCATGAAGATGTTGACGCTATTCGCCCAACGCGCCGTTGCGGCACACATGCCGCGCAGCATATTGCAACTGCGGTTCCAACGGCGAATCCACCAGCGATTCCTGCTGCCGCTCCTGCTGCGATCCCTGCTGCTCACGCTCGCCGCCCTGCCCTGGTCCGCCCACGCGTTCGACCTGAACGACTTGCAAACGCAGCTGCGCGCCACGCCCATCGTGCGCGGCCATTTCGTGCAGCAGAAATTTCTGCGTTCACTGCCGCAACCGCTGACCAGCCGTGGCGACTTCACGCTGGCTGCTGGCAAGGGGCTGTTGTGGCTGCTGCGCACGCCCATCGCCCAAGACCTGCGCATCAACGCCAATGGCATTTCGCGGCGCAACGAGGCCGGCGTGTGGCAGGCGCTGCCGCAACAGACCGGCTCGGGCCGTGAAAACCGGTTGTTCCTGTCGGTGCTGGCGGGCGATACCCGCGGGCTGCAAGAGAACTTTGACCTGGCGTTGACCGGCGAGGCCGATGCCTGGCAACTGCTCTTGACGCCGCGTTCGGCCTTGCTGCGCCAGATTTTCGACAACATTCAGATCAACGGCGGCAAGCTCGTCGACCGCATCGAACTGCGCGAAACCCAAGGCGACCGCAGCGTGCTGCAAATGACGGACGCCGCTGCCGCCGACGCGCTGACCCCCGAGGAGCAACGTGCGTTTGCCGATTGAACGCTGGCTTCCCCGGTTCTTCAAGCTGGGCTTGCTGCTGGTGCTGTGTGTAGGCGCCTGGCAGTGCCGCCACGGCTGGCCGGTGTCGGCCAACCTGATGGAGCTGGTGCCGCACGCCGCCACCGCAGACGCCACGCGCCAATTGGCCGAAGCCCGCATCCAGGAGCCGCTGTCGCGCCAAGTGCTGGCGCTGGTTGCGGCCCGAGCGGACGCCGCGGACCCGGCCGCGCCCGCGAAGTTGCTCGCCGAACGCTGGACGCGCAGCGGCTTGTTCGCGTCGGTCAAGCTTGAGCTGAACGTGGACCTGTCCGCCGTGCGCGCGCAATTGCTGGCCGGCCGTTTGGCCATGCTGCCTGCGGCCGACCGTGATCAGTTGCTGTCCGACCCCACCGCCTACGCCCAACGGCGCGCGCGCGAGCTGTCGGACCCGTTCTCGTCATCGGGGCTGGTGCCCGTGGACCAGGATTGGCTGGGCTTGACCCGCCGCGCCGAACAAGCGCTGCGCCCGGGCGGCGCGGTGCAGTACGACATGGGCACAGGCATGCTGCAAGCCGAACACGGCGGCAAGCACTGGGTGTTGGTGCGCGCTGAAACGCGCGCCGACGCGTTCGACACCGATGCGCCGCAAGGCATGTCGGCACAAATCGAGCGAGACCGCGAAGCGCTGCGCGCGGATGGCGCGGAACTGCTCGTGGCGGGCGGCCCGCTGTACGCTGCGTCCGGCCGCCAGCAGGCGGTAGCGGAAAGTTCGTGGATCGGTTCCAGCGCCATGGCCGGCATCATCCTGGTCTTGCTGCTGGCCTTGCGCCGCGTGCGCGCGCTGCTGGCGTTTGTGCCGGTAGCGGTGGGCTTGCTGACGGGCGCGGTGGCTTGCGTGGCGGTGTTTGGGTCGATCCATGTGCTGACGCTGGTGATTGGCGCCAGCCTCATCGGCGTGGCCGTGGACTTTCCCATGCACTGGCTCGGCAAAAGCTATGGCATGCCCGACTGGCGCGCGTGGCCGGCGTTGCGCCGCGTGTTGCCGGGTCTGACGATCAGCCTGGCCGCCAGCCTGGTCGGCTACATCGCGCTGGCCTTCACCCCCTTCCCCGCCTTGACGCAGACGGCCGTGTTTTCCGCCGCTGGCCTGCTGGGCGCTTACGCCTGCACGGTCTGCCAGCTGCCCGCCTGGATGGACGGATGGCGTCCGCGCCCCTGGCCGCCGCTGCTGCACGCCGCCAACGCCGCGCTGCGCGCGCGCGAACGTCTGGCCAGCCGGCGCGCGCTGCTGGGCATCGGCGCGCTGATCATGGCTGCCGCCACAGTGGGCGGCATCAGCCGGCTGGTCATCCAGGATGATTTGCGCCAATGGCTGAGCCTGCCCGCGCCGCTCTTGCAACAGGCGCGCCAGATTGGCGAGATCACCGGCTTCACGCCGACGAGCCAGTTCTTCCTGGTTCGCGCCGCCAACGCCGACGAGCTGTTGCGCCGTCAAGCGCAAGTGGGCCGAAAGCTGGATGCGCTGGTCAAGAACGGCGACCTTGCCGCCTACAACGCGCTTAGCCAGCTGGTGTCGCCGGCAGCCGATCAACAAGCGCTAGGCGCACGCCTGGCAACCTTGGCCGCGCAGCCAGACGTGTGGAAGCCGCTGACAGACATCGGTATTCCGTTTGACGCCTTGCAGCAGACTTTGCAAGCCATGGCCACGCTGCCCGCAATCACCATCGACGACGCGTTGCAAGGGCCATTGGCCGAACGCTGGCGCGGTCAATGGCTGGGCGTGCACGACGGCGAAGCAGCAGGCATGGTCACGTTACTGGGCCTGCGCAACGCCGCCGCGCTAGAGGGCATTGCAGAAGGCCTGCCGGGCGTCGTGCTGGTGGACCGCAGCGGCGACCTGAACCGCATGTTCGCCGCCACCCGCATTGAAGCCGCCGAGCTCAAGCTGCTGTCCTACGGCGTGGCCGCCGTGCTGCTGCTGTTGACCTTGGGGCGCGCGGCAACCTGGCGCATTCTGGCGGTGCCGCTGGCCGCCACCGCCTGCGCGCTGGCCGCGCTGGGATACCTGGGCCAACCGCTGACGTTGTTCAGCCTGTTCGGCCTGCTGCTGGTGTCCGCCATCGGCGTGGACTACGCCATCTTCATGTACGAACGCGTGGCGGGCGCGGCGGCCAGCCTTGTCGGCATCTTGCTGGGCGCCGTCACCACGCTGTTGTCGTTCGGCCTGCTGGCCATCAGCCAAACGCCCGCCATCGCCAATTTCGGGCTGGCGGTGGCGCTAGGCGTTGCGTTCTCGTTGCTGTGGGCCCCGTGGATACGCCCACCGCAATCCGCCTGACCTTTACCCCCACTCATCACACTGACATGGAAGCATCTCGCATGGAACATCGTGAAGTCGTCGTTATCGGAGCAGGCCCTGCCGGCGCAGTCGCGGCCGCCCTGCTCAAGCGGCAAGGGCACGATGTGCTGATGTTGGAACGCCAGCAGTTCCCGCGCTTTTCCATTGGCGAAAGCCTGCTGGCGCACTGCCTGGAATTCGTGGAAGAGGCAGGCATGATGCCCGCCGTTCAGGCCGCAGGCTTCCAGGTCAAGAACGGCGCCGCCTTCGCGCGCGGCGATGAATACACCTACTTCGATTTCCGCGACAAATTCAGCCCCGGCCCCGGCACCACCTTCCAGGTGCAGCGCGCCACCTTCGACAAGGTGCTGGCCGACGACGCCGCCCGCCAGGGCGTTGAAGTGCGCTATCTGCAAGAAGTCACGGCGGCGGATTTCAACGGCGACAGCCCCGTGCTGGACGTGCGCGACGCCGACGGCGTCACCCGCCAGATCAAGAGCCGCTTTGTGCTGGACGCCAGCGGCTACGGCCGGGTGCTGGCGCGCCTGCTGGACCTGGAACGCCCGTCGTCGATGCCGCCGCGCAAGGCCATCTTCACGCACATCGAAGACCGCATCGACGACGCCGGCTTTGACCGCGAAAAGATCCTGATCAGCGTGCACCCCGAAGAACCGGGCATCTGGTATTGGCTGATCCCGTTCTCGAACGGCCGCTGCTCGTTCGGCGTGGTGGGCGGGCAAGACCTTTTCGGCGGCCCCGACCAAGACCTGATGACCACCTTGCGCGCCATGGCCGACGCCGCCCCCAACCTGAAGCGCGTGCTGGCCAACGCGGTCTGGGACACGCCCGCCAACACCATCGGCGGCTATTCCGCCAGCGTCACGCGCTTGCATGGCCCGGGCTATGCGCTGCTGGGCAACGCCGCCGAATTCCTGGACCCGGTGTTTTCCTCCGGCGTCACCATTGCGCTGCGCTCGTCGAAACTGGCCACCGACGCCTTGCACCGCCAGCTGGGCGGTGAAATCGTGGATTGGCAAGCGGACTTTGCCGACCCCTTGATGGTGGGCGTGGAAACGTTCCGCGCTTACGTGCAAGGCTGGTACAGCGGCGAATTCCAGGACGTCGTGTTCTACAAGAACGCGCAGCCGGAAATCCGCCGCATGATCAGCTCGATTCTTGCCGGCTACGCCTGGGACGCGAGCAACCCCTTCGTCGCCAGCCCGCAGCGCCGTCTGCGCATGCTGAGCGAACTGTGCCGCAGCGCCGACGCGCAAGCGGAACCGGTCTGATTCCAACGATGCGCGCCATTCCGTCCTTCCTGCTCTCTTGCCACACGCTGGCCGTGGCAATGACGTTCGCCCTGCTGGCCGGCTGCGCGGGCGCGCCGCCCATGCCTGCGCGCGATGCCGATTTTTCCGTTCCGCGCCAGTTGCATGTCGTGCAGGAAGCGCCGGGCCAACCGGCACTGGACGCGATGCTGGTCGTGCAGCGCGAAGGCGCGGCGCTGCGTTGGTCGCTGTTCGATCCCATGGGCGTGCCGCAGGCGCGCCAGATGCTGGAACATGGGCAATGGCGCAATGACGGTTTCTTGCGGCCCAATGCGCAGGCGCGCGACCTGTTCGCCGCGCTGATGTTCGCGTGGACGCCGCAAGAAAATCTGGATGCCGCCTACGGCGCGGGCAACTGGCGTGCGCAGACAGACAGCGGCGGCGCGGCCGAACGCAGCCTGCTGGAGCGGGGCGCGGTGCGCTGGAAGGTCCGCTGGCCGCAAGCTCCCAACGCGGACGCCGCCCACGCGAAAGCCACGAATGCGCAAGCCACCAATGCGCAAGCCACGAATGCGCAAACCACAACAACAAACGTCTCAAACGCCGACGTGTTTTCGATTACCACCGCTAGCGGCGTCACGTGGCGCATCTCGCCGCTCAAGGAGCAACCATGAACAGCTGGTTGGGCACCCCGGGTATCGTCTGCGCGCTAGGTGCGGGCGTCGATACGGTCGCGCAAGCCGCGTTCAACGGCGACACCTCTGGCATGCGCGCGCAAACCGGCTGGGTCGATGGCCGCAGCCTGACGCTGGGCGGCTACGCAGGCGCGTTGCCCGCCATCCCTGACGCCCTGCCCGCGCAGCATCACAGCCGCAACAACCAATTGCTGCTGGCGTGCGCAGACCAGATCGCGCCGCAACTGCAACGCGCCATCGCCCGCTACGGCGCGGACCGCGTGGCGGTGGTGCTGGGCACCAGCACGTCGGGCGTGAACGACAACGCGCCCGACTTCCGCCATCTGGCGGCGCACGGGGCCTGGCCCGCCCGCTACGACTATCGGCGCCAGGCCTTGTCGTCGCCCGCCTCGTTTCTGGCGGCGCACCTGGGTGTGACGGGCCCGGCCTACACGCTGTCCACCGCCTGCACGTCCAGCGCCCGCGCGCTGCTGTCGGCGCGCCGGCTGCTGGCCGCCGGCCTGTGCGACGCCGTCGTCTGCGGCGGCGCAGACACGCTGTGCCGCCTGACGATCAATGGGTTCGCCACGCTGGAAGCCGTGGACGACGCGCTCTGCCTGCCGTTCTCGGCCAACCGCCGCGGCATCAACATCGGTGAAGCCGGTGTTCTGTTCGTGATGGAGCGCGAGGCCGCCGACGCCGATGCCGTGGCGCTTCTGGGCGGCGGCGCCAGTTCCGACGCCTGGCATATGTCAGCGCCCGAGCCCACGGGTGCAGGCGCGCGGCAGGCCATGCTGGCGGCCCTGCAATCGGCGAATGTGACGCCCGCCAGCATCGGCTGGGTCAACCTGCACGGCACTGGCACCCCGCACAACGACGCCATGGAAAGCCACGCCATGCAAGCCGTGTTCCCCGACGGCGTGCCGTGCGCGTCGACCAAGGCGCTGACCGGCCACACGCTGGGTGCCGCCGGCGCCATGGAAGCCGCGCTGGCGTGGATGACGCTGTCGTCACGCAATGCCGACGGCCGCCTGATGCCCCACGTGTGGGACGGCCAAGGCGACCCGGCATTGCCAGCCCTGACGTTCAGCACCGGCCAGCAACACTACGCCGGCGGACGCGCGCGCATCGCCATGAGCAACTCGTTTGCCTTCGGCGGCAACAACGCCAGCCTGATCCTGGGAGCCCGCTCATGAACGCCTGCCCCTGGCCCGTGGCCAGCCTGTTGCCGCACGCCGGCAACATGATTTTGATCGACCACGTCGACGGCTATGACGATGACAGCCTGCGCGCCCGCGCCGTCGTCAGACCCGGCCCGTACTCGCTGCCCGACGGTTCGCTGCCGCCCTGGCTGGGCATGGAGCTCATGGCGCAAGCCGTGGGCGCGTGGGCCGGTTGCCAGGCGCGCCAGGCGGGTGACGCCGTGAAGCTGGGCTTTCTGCTTGGCACGCGCCGCTACGAATGCCATATCGACCGCCTGCCCGCAGGCGCGGCGCTATCCATCCACGTCCAACGCGGCCTGATCGACGCCAGCGGCATGAGCGTCTTCGAGTGCGAACTGCGCGACGAGACCCGCCTGCTGGCCCTGGCCCGGCTGAATGTCTATCAGCCCAAAGACCCCACCGCATTTATTCAGGAAGCCCCCCTTCAATGAGCGCTGCCCCCATCCTCGTAACCGGCTCAAGCCGCGGCATCGGCCGCGCCATCGCGCTGGCCCTGGCCGACGCAGGCCATGACCTGGTGCTGCACTGCCGCCAGCAACGCGAACAAGCCGAAGCCGTACAGGCCGAAGTCCAGGCGCGCGGCCGGCAAGCCCGCGTCCTGCAATTTGACGTGTCTGACCGCGCCCAATGCGCCGCCGTCCTGCAAGCAGACGTTGACGCGCACGGCGCGTATTACGGTGTTGTGCTGAATGCCGGCCTGACTCGCGACGGCGCGTTCCCCGCACTGACGGGCGACGACTGGGACCAGGTGCTGCGCACCAATCTCGACGGCTTCTACAACGTGCTCAGCCCGCTTGCCATGCCCATGATCCGGCGCCGTGCGGCAGGCCGGGTGGTCTGCATGGCGTCGGTGTCGGGCTTGGTGGGCAACCGTGGCCAGGTCAACTACAGCGCGTCCAAAGCCGGGCTGATCGGCGCGGCGAAAGCGCTGGCGGTTGAACTGGCCAAGCGCCAGATCACCGTGAATTGCGTGGCCCCCGGCCTGATCGACACCGACATGATTGACGAGCACGTGCCCGTGGAAGAGATCTTGAAAGCCGTGCCGGCCCAACGCATGGGGCGGCCCGAAGAGGTTGCCGCCACCGTGGTGTTCCTGATGTCGCCCGGTGCGGCCTACATCACGCGCCAGGTCATCGCTGTGAACGGAGGGCTGTGCTGATGAAACGCGTCGTCATCACCGGCATGGCCGGCATCAGCGCACTGGGTTCCGATTGGGCAAGCGTCCAGCAAGCCTTTGCATCGGGCCGCAGCGCCATCCGCTACATGCCCGATTGGTCGCGCTTTGCCGAACTGAATACCCGTTTGGCAGGCCCGATTGAAGATTTCAAGGTGCCCGCGCACTGGACCCGCAAGCAACTGCGCAGCATGGGCCGCGTGTCGCAGTTATCGGTGCGCGCCGCCGAACTGGCGCTGGCCGACGCCGCGCTCTTGGGCGACCCCAGCATTACCGATGGCCGCATGGGCGTGGCTTGCGGGTCATCAGTGGGCAGCACCGCCGAAATCCGCGCCTTCGGCAACATGCTGCTCAACGGCGTCACGGAAGACCTGAACGCAAACTCCTACGTGCGCATGATGCCGCACACCACCGCCGCCAACGTCGGCATCTTCTTCGAGCTGAAAGGCCGCATCATCCCGACCTCCAGCGCCTGCACGTCGGGCAGCCAGGGCATCGGCTACGCCTACGAAGCCATCCGCTACGGCCGTCAGGAAATGATGCTGGCAGGCGGCTCGGAAGAGTTGTGCGCCAGCGAAGCGCTGGTGTTCGACGCGCTCTACGCCACCAGCCAACAGAACGGCACGCCGGAGCTGACGCCACGCCCGTATGACCGTGACCGCGACGGCCTGGTCATTGGCGAAGGCGGCGGCATGCTGGTGCTGGAATCGCTGGACCACGCGCTGGCGCGCGGCGCGCGCATCCACGCAGAAATCGTGGGCTTTGGCAGCAACTCCGACGGCACGCACATCACCCGCCCCGAAGCCGCCACCATGCGCATCGCCATGGAAATGGCGCTGGCTGATGCCGCCTTGCCGCCCGAGGCGATCGGCTACGTGAATGGCCACGGCACCGCTACCGAACAAGGCGACATCGCCGAAACCCAAGCCACCCACAACCTGTTTGGCAGCCGCATGCCGATCAGCTCGCAGAAGAGTTTTCTGGGCCACACGCTGGGCGCGTGCGGCGTGCTGGAGTCGTGGTTCAGCATCGAAATGATGAACCGCGACTGGTACGCGCCCACCTTGAACCTGCGCAATATCGACCCGCGTTGCGGCGAGCTCGATTACCTGCAGGGCGAGGGCCGCCACATGAATAACGAATACGTCATGAACAACAATTTCGCGTTTGGCGGGATAAATACGTCCCTTATTTTCCGCCGCTGGCCTTGAGCGCCGACAACGCGCGCGCGTATTTCAACCTTCACTTTTGGAACGAGAAGTCATGAAGATTTCCTACAAGCTGTTCGGCGCCCTCTCCTTGTCGTTTGCCTGCTCGGCCCAGGCGCTGGCTGCGGATCGCACCGTCTTCCTGCCGCTGCAACCCGCCATCGACGCCGCGCTGGCGGCAGGCAAGATCGACGGCAGCGTCAAGTTCTACCTGGCCGGCACGGGCCCCAAGGGCAAGGTGCTGGAATCGGGCGTTGTCACCAACCGCAAGACCAACGCCATCGCCAAGAAGGACGCCGTGGCCTGCGAATGGGTGGCGCAATCCGCCGTGATCGCCCTGCACGAAGCCGCCAAAAAGGCCAATGCCAATGCGGTGACCAATATCGTTAGCTACTATCGCAAGAACGTGTCCACCAGCAAGACGGATTACGAATGCCATGCGGGCGCCACGGTGGCGGGCGTGGCGCTGCGCGGCGACTTGACCCAGGTGAAGTAAAGCTGAGTCTGGGAAAGCCGATTCAGGCGACGCCCGATTCAGCACGCCCGGTTTACACTTGGCGATTGCCGCAACACCACATTAAAGGTTTCCCCATGAGCACTGCTACGCTCAAGACCCGCCTCTCGGACGCCGTCAAGGACGCCATGCGCGCCAAGGCCTCCGAGCGCCTGACCACGCTGCGTTTCCTGCTGGCTGCCGTCAAGCAGAAAGAAGTGGACGAACGCCGCGAACTGAACGACGCCGAAGTCACCGCCATCATCGAAAAGCAGGTCAAGCAACGCCGCGAGTCCATCGCCGCGTTCGAACAGGCCGGCCGCACCGAAACAGCGGAACAGGAAAAGGCTGAATTGCTGGTGCTGCAGGAATTCCTGCCGCAGGCCGCAAGCCCTGAAGAAGTCGCCGCCGCCATCGACGCCGCGTTCGCCGAAGTGGCCGCGCAAGGCGTGACGGGCGCACCCGCCATGGGCAAGGTCATGGGCCTGCTCAAGCAAGCGCTGGCCGGCCGTGCCGACATGACCGCATTGTCGGCCCAAGTGAAGGCCCGTCTGGCCTGATCGCCTGCCGCGGGGGCTATGGCCGCGGCATCAGCCGCTGCTTTAGCCACCGCTTTTTAGCTCCCGCTGCTTTAGCCGCCGCTGCTTTAGCCGCCGCGCTTTAGCCACCGCTTTTTAGCCCCTGCTTTTTAGCCCCCGCTTTTAGCCCCTAAAACGCACCGCCGAAAAGATCCGGCTGGCGCGACTGCTCGGCGGGGTCGGCAAAGTTGCTCATCCCCACGCCCGCCAGCCGGTACAGCGTTTCCGGCGGCAATTCCACGCGCTCGCACAGCAGCCTGGCCACCGCGGCCAGCTCGGCCGCCGACCCCGGCGGGTTCGGGCTGGTCTGGCTGCGTGTCAGGATGCGAAAGCGGTCGGTCTTCAGCTTGAGCACCACCGTGCGCCCCAGCGCCCCCTTCTTCAGCGCCTGATCCCACACCTTGTCCGCCATGCGGTCAATGGCGTCGCCCAGCGCGTCCAGCCGGATGTCTTCTGAAAACGTCGTCTCGGCCGACACCTGCTGCAAGGGCTGATCGGTCTGCACCTCGCGCTCGTCGATGCCGCGCGCCAGCTCATACAGGCGCCTGCCGTAACGGCCGAAATAATGGGTCAGCTCTTCAACGCTGTGCGTGGCCAGGTCGCCCACCGTCTGAATGCCCAGTTGCTCCAGCCGCGCCTGCGTCACCTTGCCCACGCCCGGCACCTTGCGCACGGGCAAGGGCTGCAAGAATTCCAGCACCTTGGTTGGGCGCACCRCAAACTGGCCGTCGGGCTTGTTCCAGTCGGATGCAATCTTCGCCAGAAACTTGTTGGGCGCGATGCCGGCCGAGGCCGTCAGCCCGGTCTCTTCGCGAATCTGCTGGCGAATGACCAGCGCCACTTCCGTGGCTGATGGCAACCCGCATTTGTTGACGGTGACATCCAGGTAGGCCTCGTCCAGCGACAAGGGTTCGATCAGGTCGGTGTGGCGCGCGAAGATCTGCCGTATCTGGCGCGAGACCTCGCGGTAGCGGTTGAAATCCGGCGGCACGTAGATGGCTTGCGGACAGAGCCGTTCAGCGCGTATGGCCGACATGGCCGAGTGAACGCCAAAGCGCCGCGCCTCATAGGACGCGGCGCACACGACCGAACGCGGGCCAGTCCAGGCCACGACGACCGGCTTGCCCCGCAGTTCAGGATTGTCGCGCTGCTCTACAGACGCGTAAAACGCATCCATGTCCACATGCACGATCTTGCGCAAGAGTTCAGACATTCCGTTCAAGACAACGTGGCCGCCCGCAGCAGGCAATGGCGCCCACACCAAAAAAATATATTATGACCGGCTTATCCGCTTATCCCTTGCGTCCACGCCTACCCATGACAGCACCCGCCCAAACCGACTATTTCGGCCTGACGATTCCCTTCATGAGCTTCATCGGCCTGGTGCCTGAAAGCATTGCGCCGGCCTATGCCCGCACGACGCTGCCCTGGCGCCAGGACTTGACCAACAGCCGCGGCGACGTGCATGGCGGCACGCTGATGAGCGTGCTGGACTTCACGCTCAGCGCGGCGGCGCGTGGCTCGGCCGACGCCACCGAAGGCATGGCCACCATCGACATGAACACCACGTTCCTGTCTCCCGGCACGGGCAATCTGGTCATCGAAGCGCGCTGCCTGCGCCGTGGCGCGTCCATCGCGTTCTGTGAAGGCGATATTCGCCGCGCCGATGGCGAACTGGTCGCGCGCGCCACCGCCACCTTCAAGATCATCCGCCGCCGCCCGGGCGGCGATTAAGCCGCGCCAGATGCGGCGTCCGGCCAGACGCCGCCATCCGCTTATTTCGGCAGGTCGCGCGACGGCTTCACGGCCGGGCGCGGGTCCAGCGGCATGTAGGTGCTGCACGACGTGATGCTGTAGTAGATCGCGTCCTGCATCGCCTGCATCGCCGCGGCATCCCAGGTGCCCTTGCCCCACATCACGATGCGCACGTCGGTGCTTTTTGCGCCCGCCGCTTTCAGCTCGACGCGCGACATTTCATTGTCGGTGTACGGCGCCAGCACGCGCACCACGCCCGACTGCGCGCCTTCGTTCAGATCAGAAATCACACGATAGGCGTTGTCGGTGCTGCGCAGGCAGTTGTTCGACTGCCGGATCACCGTGGCGTAGGCGTCCTTGAACGCGACCGGGGCCTTGAACTCGCTGTGAGGCCCCGCGCTGTCTTTCGAAATGCCCAGCGAGCAGCCCGCCAGGCCGAGGGCCAGCGCCGATGCCGCGACCAGATTCCTGTACATGTAATTCTCCAGATGAATTGCCGCGATTATCCCGCAAACCGTACGGCGGCATAAGTAGGGCCGGTTCGACACCGCCCGCGCGACTATGGCATTATCGACGAGCCGCTGGCGCCTGGCGCCCGTGGCTTTCGCGGGGCCGGCAAATGCCGGCCCGCGCCATATCCGCAACAATGCCGCAGCCGTGCCAACCGCAAGCTAAGGCATTGAAATCACGGAGGTCTTCCCTTGTTTGCATTCATGACGCGCACCATTTTGGCCGCCGGCATCGTCGGCACCACGCTGGGCGCCTGCGCCACGCAGCCGCCGCCCCGCGCCTACCCCCTGAAAGATTTCTTCCGCAATCCGGAGCGCGGCTTTTTCCGCCTGGCCGAAGACGGCAAGACGCTAGCCTTCATGCAGCCCACCAGCGTGGACGGCAACCCGGCCCGCATGAACATCTATGTGCAGCCGCTGGAAGGCAGCAAGCTGATCGGCGAACCGCGCCAGATCACCAGCGAAACCGCCCGCGACATCAGCAACTACTTCTGGAAGGGCGGCGACGTCGTGCTCTACCAGAAGGACTTCGGCGGCGATGAGAACTACCACGTGCTGGCCGTCAACGCCAAGACCGGCAAGGTCACCGACCTGACCCCGTACGAAGGCGCGCGCGCCAGCATCGAAGACGATCTGGAAGATGATCCCGACCACGTCCTGATCAGCCACAACCAGCGCAACCCCGAAGTCTTCGACGTGTACCGCGTCAACGTCCATACGGGCGCCGCCGTGCTGGTGGCGCAGAACCCGGGCAATATCGTCGGCTGGCAAACGGACCACGCGGGCAAGGTGCGCGCCGCCGTCACCAGCGACGGCCTGAACACCACCCTGCTCTATCGCGACGACGAAGCGTCCGAATTCCGTCCGCTGATCACGACCGACTACCGCACGAGCGTCAGCCCGTCATTCTTCACGTTCGACGACAAGAAGATGTACGCGCTGAGCAACCGCGGCCGCGACCGGCTCTCGCTGGTGGTCATCGACCCGGCCAAGCCCGACGCCGAAGAAGAAGTCTTCACGCCCGACACCGTTGATCTCGACGGCGCCGGCTATTCGCGCAAGCGCCGCGTGCTGACGCTGGCGGCCTACCAGACCGACAAGCCGCAATACAAATTCTTCGACGCGCAATCCGAAGCCCTGTTCAAGACGCTGTCTGAAAAACTGAAGGGCTACGACATCGCGCTGCAAGGCTCCAACCGCGACGAGAACGTTTTCATCGTGGCCGCCTACAACGACCGCACGCCGGGCTCGCGCTACCTGTACGACGCCGCCTCCGACACGCTGACCAAGCTGGCCGACATCAACCCGGCCATTCCGGAAAGCGACATGTCGCAGGTACAGCCCATCAGCTATCAAAGCCGCGATGGCCTGACTATTCACGGCTACCTGACGCTGCCCAAAGGCCGCGATCCCAAGAACCTGCCTTGCATCGTGAACCCGCATGGCGGCCCGTGGGCGCGCGACGGCTGGGGCTACAACCCGGAAACGCAATTCCTGGCCAACCGCGGCTTCTGCGTGTTGCAGATGAACTTCCGCGGCTCAACCGGCTATGGCCGCGCGTTCTGGGAAGCCAGCTTCGGCCAATGGGGCTTGAAGATGCAGGACGACATCACCGACGGCGTCCAATGGCTGATCCAGCAAGGCATCGCCGACCCCAAACGCATCGGCATCTATGGCGCAAGCTACGGCGGCTACGCCACGCTGGCGGGTGTGACGTTCACGCCTGATCTGTACGCCGCCGCCGTGGACTATGTGGGCGTGTCGAATCTGTTCACGTTCATGAAGTCGATTCCGCCGTACTGGAAGCCCATGCTCGACAAGATGCAGGACATGGTGGGCCACCCGGAACGCGACAAGGACCGGCTGGCCGCGACCTCGCCCGCGCTGCATGCGGACAAGATCAAAACGCCGCTGTTCATTGCCCAAGGCGCGAAGGACCCCCGCGTCAACAAGGACGAAAGCGATCAGATGGTCAAGGCGCTGAAAGCGCGCGGCGTCGAAGTGGAATACATGGTCAAGGACAACGAAGGCCACGGCTTCCACAACGACGAGAACAAGTTCGAGTTCTACGAAGCCATGGAGAAGTTCCTGACGGAACACCTCAAACCGTAGTCCCCGCTGCTTGCTGAGCGGCGACGGGCGCATTTGCCGCCGCGCCGCTGGCCAGGCCGCCCATTTGCGGGCGGCCTGCGCCCAAACCGGTAAACGCCATCTCCACGCGATCGCGCCCTTCGTCCTTGGCGCGGTACAAGGCCACGTCGGCACGCGCCAAAATCACGTCGGCGCTATCACCCGRCTGGTAAGACGCCAACCCGCCGCTGGTGGTCATCGGCACCTCGACGCCTTGCAGGTACAACGGCGCATCGCGCAAGGCATCGCACACGCGCTGCGCGTGCACCAGCGCGCGCGCCGGGTCGCAATCCACCATCAGCAGCACAAATTCTTCGCCGCCCAGCCGGCCCAAGCGGTCGGTTCCACGCACCGCGTTCTGCACCACTTTCGCGTAATGACGCAACGCCGTGTCGCCCGCGGCATGGCCGTAGCGGTCGTTGATGGATTTGAAATGGTCGATGTCCAACACCAGCACCGCCAGCTGGCAACCCGAACGCCCGCAACGCTGTAATTCGCGCTCAAGCTCGTCAAGAATGGTGCGCCGGGAATACACGTGGGTCAGGCTGTCGAACGTCAAGGCGGCCTGCATCTGTTCAGACAAGCGGGTCTGCACCATCAGCAGCAGCGCCAGAAACAACGCTGGCACCGTCACCGACCCGCATACGATGTAGAACAACCCCCACGCCGAAGGGTGCAGCATGGACACGGGCTCAGCCAGGCCGGTGCCATACACCAACACGCGTCCCGCATGCAGCAAGGCCAGGCCGAAGATCGCCAGCATCAGATAGAGCGTTACGCCGCGCGTGGCAATGCGCTTGCGTTGCTGGAACACAATCTGGCCCGTGGCGGTCATCACGACGCAGGTGTAGGCCGAAAACAGCAGCATGCGGCCGCTCATTGCGTCATGGCCATACAGCATCACCGCAAATCCGGCCAAACAGGCCAGGGTGATGCACACCATGCGCCCGATCTGCGGACGCAGGCCAAAGAACTGGCGCACGCCCACATACACCAGGCTTGCCGCACAGACCCAGGCGGCGTTGGACAGCATGATGTAAATGCCAGGGGGCACGATCTCGGCCGACGCATAAGACAGCAGAGACACCACGGCCAGGGCATTGGCCGCGGTAAAAGCCTGAATGCCGCCGACGCCGCGCGTGTGGAAAGGCAAAAGCAACGGCAACGCCAACGCCGTAGCCAGCCCCCACATCAAGAAGAATAAGGAAGTCGTCATGGTTTCTGCCGGCGGGCGCCTGTTTAGCGTTCGCCGTCGCTTGGATCTGCCGTTGCACTGGGTTCATGGGTGGGGACGCGTTACACGTCAGCATGCTTGATGCTTTTTGTTACCAGCAGGACAAAAGAAACCACCGGGGTCGCGACGATTTTCGGTCGCGACGGCCGGTGTCAGTGTCCAGAACCTTTACTACCCGCGCCAAGACGATTGCACGGTATGCAGCGAAGAATACGCCAAGCTCAGGGCGTGTGGATCACCCTTTGCAGTATTTGACAGTTAAAACTTCTACTTTGCGGGCTTACCCCCGGATGCCTTTCTTTCGACATTCGGCAGCAGAATCGCCACCACGCCCAGCAGCGGCAGATAGGCGCACACCTGATACACATAAGCAATGCTGGTGGCGTCCGCCAGCTTGCCCAACGCGGCCGCCCCCACCCCGCCCATGCCGAAGGCGAACCCGAAGAACAGGCCGGCGATCATGCCCACCTTGCCCGGCACCAGCTCCTGCGCATAGACCACGATGGCGGAAAAGGCTGACGCGAGCACCATGCCGATGATCACAACCAGCGCCGCCGTCCAGAACAGGTTCGCATAGGGCAGCAGCAACGTGAATGGCGCCACGCCAAGAATCGACACCCAGATCACGATCTTGCGGCCGATGCGGTCGCCCACCGGGCCGCCCACCACCGTGCCCACCGCCACCGCCGCCAGGAACAGGAACAGGTAAAGCTGCGCCTCGCGCACCGACAAGCCGAACTTGTCGATGAGATAAAACGTGAAGTAGCTGTTCAGGCTGGCCAGATAAAAGTACTTGGAGAACACCAGCACGCCCAGCACGGCCAAAGCGCCCAGCACCTGATTGCGGCTCAGCCCGTTTTCGGCGCCTGCGCTGCGCGCGCGCGGCTTGAGCCGGACCCGGTTGGCGCTATACCAGCGGCCGATGCCCGTCAGCACCACGATGCCAAACAGCGCCGCCAGCGAGAACCACGCCACACTGCCCTGCCCGTGCGGAATGATGAACAGCGCCGCCAGCAGCGGCCCCAGCGCTGAACCCACGTTGCCCCCCACCTGGAACAGCGACTGCGCCAGGCCATGCCGCCCGCCCGACGCCATGCGCGCCACCCGCGACGACTCGGGATGGAACACCGACGAGCCCGTACCCACCAGCACCGCCGCCACCAGCAGCCAGCCGAACGACGGGGCGACCGACAGCAGCAGAAGCCCCGCCAACGTAAAGCCCATGCCTACCGGCAGCGAATACGGCTTGGGATTGCGGTCCGTGTAGAAGCCGATGAAGGGCTGCAACAGCGAGGCGGCCAGCTGGTACACCAGCGTGATCAGCCCGATCTGCGCGAACGACA
Organism: Achromobacter sp. 01N37; assembly: GCF_056399725.1. Taxonomy (NCBI): domain Bacteria; kingdom Pseudomonadati; phylum Pseudomonadota; class Betaproteobacteria; order Burkholderiales; family Alcaligenaceae; genus Achromobacter; species Achromobacter sp. 01N37. Next base: position 77,914 of record NZ_JBFTRX010000003.1, on the reverse strand, counting down.
GGCTGAACGATTCCTTCAGCATCGGATAGATCGCCAACAGGATCGACTGGATCATGTCGTTCATCAGGTGCGCGACGCTGATGGCGCCCAAGACCTTGAAGGCGGTGGAAGAGTCGGAGGCAGGCGAAACTGCGGCGGGATTCTGGGCGGGGGGCATGGGCGTATGCGTAAGAGAAAAGACGGCCCGGCAACGGTGCCGGGCTCCGTCTACAGTGTAGAAATCTGCCGCCAGATTGATCTGCCAATATTCGTCGCAGAAGTGACAAAATACCGGCATCCTCCTTTCACCGTTCGACTCATCCTTTTGTCGGAAGTGACATCATGCCCGTCCGCCTGCCCTTGCCTCAGCCTCCCGATCCCGGCCGCAGCGTCAATGCTCAGGACTATCAGCATCGCCCCCGCGTGGTCACCGCCATGGCCAAGGAATTTCCCGCCAGCGCCCAGACCGGCGCGCACTCCCACCCCCGCGCTCAACTGCTGTATGCGGTTGACGGCGTCATGCGCGTCACCACGCCCAGCGGTTTCTGGGCGCTGCCGCCGCTGCGCGCGCTCTGGGTGCCGGCGGGCATGCCGCATGGGGTGGACATGGTGGGCCCGGTATCAATGCGGTCGCTCTACATTCAGGCCGACGCCGCCGCCCGCTTCTGGCCGCAATGCCAGGTGATCGAAGTCAGCGGCCTGCTGCGCGAATTGATCCTGGCGCTGACCGCCGAGCCCATCGACTATCCGCTGGGAGGCCGGGTCGAGCAGATTGCGTCGCTGATCCTGTCCGAACTGGCGGCGGCGCGCGTGGTGCCCATCCAGATTCCATGGCCGCGCGATCGCCGTCTGCAAACCATTTGCACGGCCATCCTGGACCAGCCGGGCCTGCAACGCAGCATCGAAGCCTGGGGCAGCGAAGTGGGCGCCAGCGCGCGCACGCTGATCCGGCTATTTCAGGCCGAGCTGGGGCTGAACTACCGCCAATGGGTGCAGCAAGTGCGACTGGCAGATGCGGTATGCCGCTTGTCGTTGGGCGTGCCGGTGGCGCGCATTGCCGCCGATCTGGGCTATCGCAGCCCCAGCGCCTTCAGCGCCATGTTCCATCGGGCGCTGGGCGCGCCGCCCCAGCGATATCTGCAAAATGCCGATGCGCTGAACGCAAGCTGAATACCTAATAAAACCGCGCTTAAGCACGGCGCAAGCGCGCGCGAGCCCCCCAAAACCGCGCCGGGTGGGCAAAAAAAGCACGCTTGGGGCCTTGCCGTTTGTCACCGCGCGCAATACATTTCACAGCGCATTTCATCAAGGTTTTTCACTCGCCCGCGCACGAACGCCGCGCCCCGCGTATGCTAGACCCCGTCCCCTTATTTACGTGGCAAATCGCGCCCACCCAGCCCCCGGCAAGTTTGGTTACCGAAACCTTATTGCGCCCTGGCCGGTCTATAGCGTTCTGTCCTAGAATCGCCTGCAATGAGCACCCCCCAGCAATCCACCGCCACCCCGGGCGGCAAATCGGGCCTTCCCTGGAAACGACTCCTGGTCAAAGCGGGCATCCTCGCGGCCGGCGCCGCCGTGTGCGGCGCCGTTCTGCTGGGGCTCGCCCTGGCGTTGGCCTGGCCCAGCCTGCCCGACCTGCACGCGATGACCGACTACCGGCCGCGCGTGCCGCTGCGCATCTACACGGCGGACAAAGTCCTGATCGGCGAATACGGCGAAGAGCACCGCAATGTGCTGCGCTTTGACGAAATCCCGCCCGTGATGCGCCAAGCCGTGCTGGCGGCCGAAGACGACCGCTTCTACAGCCACGGTGGCGTCGACTGGATGGGCGTTGCGCGCGCCGTGCTGACCAACGTGGTCAAAGGGTCCAAGACGCAGGGCGGCAGCACGATCACGATGCAGGTGGCGCGCAACTTCTACCTGTCGTCCGAAAAGACCTATTCGCGCAAGTTCTACGAACTGCTGCTCACGTTCAAGATTGAAAACGAGCTCACCAAGGACCAGATCCTTGAGCTCTACATGAACCAGATCTATCTGGGCCATCGCGCCTATGGCTTCGCGGCGGCGTCGCGCACGTACTTCGGCAAGCCCTTGTCGGAAGTGACGCCGGCCGAAGCCGCCATGCTGGCGGGCATCCCGAAGGCCCCGTCGCGTTTCAACCCCATCACCAACTTCCCGCGCGCCGAAATCCGCCAGCACTATGTGCTGGGCCGCATGAAAACGCTGGGCTATCTGACGCCCGAACAGGCCGACGAAGCCCTGAAGCAGCACCTGACCATCCGCGGCGCGGACGGCTCCAGCGCGCGCGGCTTCGCGGTGCACGGCGACTACCCCGCCGAACTGGCGCGCCAGCTGATGTACGGCGTGTTCCAGGAAGAAACCTATTCCAAGGGCATCGACGTCTACACCACGATCGACTCGAAAGCCCAGGAAGCCGCCTACCGCGCCGTGCGCGACGGCGTGATGGACTACACGCGCCGCGCCGTTTACCCCGGCCCGGAAGACCAGATCGACCTGCCTGACAACGTCGAAAACGACGGGCAGGCGCTGGACGAAATTCTGGACGGCGTGCAAGACAAGACGCCCGACAGCGAAGACCTGCTTGCGGCCGTCGTGCTGTCGGCCAGCCCCACTGAAGTGAAGGTGGCCCGCAGCTCGCGCGACATCATCACCATTTCCGACAAGAAGGCGCTGGCCGTGGTGGCCCGCGCGCTGAACCCGAAGGCCAGCGACAGCCAGCGCATCCGCCGTGGCTCGGTGGTCTACATCCACAAGACCGGCGACAAGGACAGCACCAACTGGGAAATCATCAACATGCCGGCGCTGCAGGCGGCGCTGGTGTCGATGGTTCCCGAAGACGGCGCCATCCGCGCGATGATCGGCGGCTTTGACTACAACCGCGGCAACTTCAACCGCGTGACGCAGGCATGGCGCCAGCCGGGTTCCAACATCAAGCCGTTCGTCTACGCGGCCGCACTGGAGCGCGGCTTCACGCCCGCCACCCAGATCTCGGACCAGCCCTTCATGCTGACCGCCGCGCAGACCGGCTCCAAAGACTGGCAGCCCAAGAACGACGGCAACAAGTACGAACCCATGCTGACCTTGCGCCAGGGCTTGTACCGGTCGAAGAACATGGTGTCGATCCGCATCCTGCAAGCGATTTCGCCGCAGTACGCGCAGGACTACCTGACCCGCTTCGGCTTCGACAAATCCCGCTGGCCGGCCGTATTGCCGCTGGCGCTGGGCGCGGGCGGCGCCACGCCGCTGCAAGTCGTCAACGGCTACAGCGTCTTCGCCAATGGCGGCTACCGCGTCACGCCGTATCTGATTGCCCACGTCACCGACCGCTCGGGCAAGATCCTGATGGAAGCCCAGCCCGTCACCGCAGGCGACGAAGCTGCGCGCGCCATCGACCCGCGCACGGCCTGGGTCATGGCCGACATCCTGCGCGGCGTCACCACCAGCGGCACCGCCGCGCGTGCGCATCAGGTGCTCAAGCGCAACGACGTCGGCGGCAAGACCGGCACCACCAACGAAGCCGTGGACGTGTGGTTCTCGGGCTTCACGCCCACGCTGGCCACCACCGTCTGGATGGGCTTTGACCAGCCCAAGTCGCTGGGCACCAATGAATTCGGCAGCGGCCTGGCCCTGTCGACATGGCTGGACTACATGCAGCCGGTGCTCAAGGGCGTGCCGGAAGGCAAGCCCGCGCCGCGTCCGGACGGGCTGCTGGTGGACAACGGCGAATACTATTTCTCGGAATTCCCGCCGGGCCAGGCCGTGGCGTCGCTGGATCTGTCTTCGGGCGATGCCCTGACCGACTTCCTGAACAACAACCGCTCGACCGACGGCGTGGACACTTCGGTCAAGCCGCTGCCGACGCCCGGCGCGGCCTTGCCGCAGAATCCGAACACCAGCGCCGTCCAGGCGCCGCTGCAACCGATTCAAGTCCCGCGCACGGATAACGGCGCGGCACCGGCTGCGGCGCCCGTCGCCGCCCCGCTCGGCGCCGATGGTGCGCCCGCCAGCGCCAGTGCGGTGACCCCCGTGGGCTCCGTGACGGCCCGCCCGCTCTGACCGGCTCTCCGCCAAACACAATGGGCGCCCTTGCGGCGCCCATTTTTTTTCCAGTGCGGTTCATGCGCGGGCCACAGCGGCCACAGTTGCCGCCGTTGCCGCCGTTGCCGCAGCGGACACGCCCTATTCCTCGGCCATCAGCTCCGTCACCACCTCGTGCGGCCAAGCCGCCAGGGATTCCAGGTCCAGGAACGTGAAATACCCCTCGCGCCAGCCCTCGGTATCAATGTGATAAACGTTGCCCAGTTGCAGGGGCGCGGCCACCGGCGTATGCCCGGCCACCACCGCCCGCACGCCCTGAATGCCCGTCCGGTTCATTTGCCGCAGCCGGTCTCGCGACCACTGGCACGCCGCGCTGGTGCGCTTGTAGCGGTCTTGCAAGGCGGATTCCAGGCGCGGCCAGAACAGCACCGGACAGTCCGCGTGCAGCAGCCCCACGGCGCCGTCAGAGGTCTCGACCTCGATCGCGATGGGCAGTTGCGCAAACGCTTCGGCGTAGACCTTCTGGCGGTCTTCGGGCAGGTCCAGGAACCAGCCGCCGCCGTAGCCGCGCCAGTTCATTACATCGACCTGCCCGGTGCGCACGTGGCGGATCGCGTAGTCCTCGTGGTTGCCTTGCACCGCGAAAAACCACGGGCGGGCCAGCCAGTCCAGCGCGGCCTCGCTTTCGGGGCCGCGGTCGACCAGGTCGCCGACTGAGAACAGCCGGTCAGCGCCGGGATCGAAGCCCAGCCGGTCCAGGCTTTCCTGTAAACGTGAAAAATGCCCGTGTACGTCGCCCACCGCAAAATCGCGGCCACGTTCGTTACGCGGGACTTTTAAAAAACGCTGCTCCATGATGATCCGCAGCCACCGGCGCCAAACGGACGCAATCCGTCTCTTGGTAGCTCGCCGGGGCGATTCGTGCCTGTTGAAATACGACCCTTCTTTTTAACCTGCTTTACCCTGCGGCAGGCCTTGGCCTCTGTCGCCAGAGGGGTCAAAATATTACGTTACGAGAATCGCTATTATTCGTGATAATGTTTCGACTTTCCTCACAAATACCTTAAAGGGGGGCCGCGCACGCCGCCCTCCTGCCGTCGCCATGACTGCCGCGTCCACCATCAAAACTTGGTACTGGGTCCACAAATGGACCAGCCTTGTCTGCACGATCTTCCTGCTCATCATCTGTCTGACCGGCTTGCCGCTGGTGTTCCATCACGAGATCGAACACTGGCTCGACGACGCCAAGCCCTTGTCGGACGTGCCTGCCGGCACCCCGCCCGCCAACCTGGACAAGCTGGTCAACAGCGCCAAGTCCATGTACCCGGGCGAAGTCATTGATTACCTGTTCTTCGATCCCGATGAACCGCAGGTGTATGTCGGCATGGCGAAGAAGCCGGGCGACGGCCAGGTGTCTGGCCACGCCGTGCGCATGGACGGCCGCACGGGCGATGTGCTGCTGGATGGCCCGCCCTACGCCGAAGACAAGTTTTCGTTCATGGGCATCATGCTGGCGCTGCACGTGGACCTGTTCGCGGGGCTGCCCGGCGAGCTGTTCCTGGGCTTCATGGGCTTGCTGTTCTGCGTGGCCATCGTGTCGGGCGTGGTGCTGTATGGCCCCTTCATGAAGAAACTGGAATTCGGCACCGTGCGCGCCACGCGCTCCACGCGCCTGAAATGGCTGGACCTGCACAACCTGCTGGGCATCGTCACGCTGGTCTGGGCATTCGTGGTGGGATTTACCGGCGTCATCAACGAGCTGTCGACGCCGCTGTTCCGCCTGTGGCAATCGACTGAACTCGTCCGCATCCTGGAACCGTACAAGGGCCAGAGCGTGCCCACCGAACTGGCGTCGGCGCAGCTTGCGGCCGATACCGCAAAGAAGGCCATGCCCGGCAATGAAGTGTCGTTCATCGCGTTCCCCGGCAACGCCTTCGGCAGCCCGCACCACTACATCGCCTGGATGCGTGGCGACACCCCGCTGACGTCCAAGCTGAACACGCCCGTACTGGTGGACGGCAAGACGGGCGAGCTCACCACCGTGGCCAAGATGCCCTGGTATCTGACCGCGCTGGAGGTTTCACGTCCGCTGCACTTTGGCGATTACGCCGGCTTGCCGCTGAAGATCATCTGGGCGCTGCTGGACCTGATCACCATCGTGGTGCTCGTCAGCGGCCTGTACCTGTGGGTGGCGCGCCGCCGCGCCACCGAAGCCCGCATCAACGAACTCGTGAAACGGCACCAGGCCGCCGCCGCCCCGCAAAGGACCCCTGCATGAGCAAGAGCAAAACCAAAGGGGGCCGCGGCTTCATGTTCGTCTGGGCCGCGCCGATCGTGCTGGGCGTGCTGAGCGTATTCGGCCTGCTGGCCGCGCTGCTGGGCACCGGCGCATGGCACTGGGCGTCGTGGATCACGCTGACCGTGCTTCTTGTGGTGATCGTGCGCTACTGGGTGTTCCCGCTGAAACACTAGGCCGGAGACGGGGCCCCGCTGCCCCGCACCCGGCTAGACGCCTGACTTGGCGCCCCCGGCTAGGCGCCCCGGCTCGGCGCCCCCCCAGCTCGGCGCCCCCAGCTCGGCGCCCCCAGCTCGGCGCCCCCAGCTAGGCGCCCCCCAGCTAGGCGCCCCCACCTACTTACCGAACTTTTCCGGGTCTGGCCCCAGGCGCGCGCCTTCCTTGATGCCGTCGATGGCGGCGATTTCGTCGGCCGACAGCTCAAAATCGAACACGTCGATGTTCTCGCGGATGCGCGCAGGCGTGACCGACTTTGGAATCACGATCAGATTGCTCTGCAAGTGCCAACGCAGCGTGATCTGGGCGGGTGACTTGCCGTGCTTCTCCGCCAGATCCAGGATGACCTTTTCCTTGGTGATGCCGCCTTGGGCCAGCGGGCTCCACGACTCCGTGGCGATGCCGTGCTTGGCATGGAACGCGCGCAGCTCGGGCTGGGCGAACCCCGGATGCAGCTCGATCTGATTCACGGCCGGCACCACTTTCGATGCCTCCATCAGCTGTTCCAGATTGGCCCGCGTGAAATTGGACACGCCAATGGAACGCGCCCGGCCGTCTTCCTTCATCTCGACCATGGCGCGCCACGCGTCCAGGAACTTCGTGCTGCCGGCAACGGGCCAGTGGATCAAATACAAGTCCACGTAGGCCAGGCCCAGCTTCTCCAGGCTTTCGTCCATGGCCTTGTGGGCGTCTTCATAGCCGTGCCGGTCATTCCAGAGCTTGGTGGTGATGAACAGATCCTTGCGCGCCACGCCTGATGCGCGCAGACCCGTGCCCACGCCCGCCTCGTTGCCATAGATGGCCGCGGTGTCCACCGACCGGTAACCCGCCGCCAGCGCCTCTTTCACGCTGGCCGCGGCCTGCTCGTCCGGCACTTGCCAAACGCCCAGCCCCAACTGGGGAATCTTGTTTCCGTCGTTCAATTTCACTGCGGGTACCTTCGCCATAAGACCCTCCGAAACATGCACCGCAACACTGGCGCGGCGAATACGCGCCAGGTCGCGCAACCCTGGGCACAGCCCGGCTTAACCCAGGATTGAAGAGAAAAAAGAGCGGGCTTGCCGAGCTGCGCCCGCGTCACGATATCGGAACCTCATCCCCCGGCCAGGGTATACAAGTACCAGGGGTTATCTGCCAAATAATAGCGCCCGTGTCCGATAATGCCCGTCACACGGCCTCTGGCCCTTGCATCGGCACCCCTGAAAAACCATGAATTCCCCTGACGCGCAGCCCAAGAATCGCGGCGGATTTTCCACCCTGCGCACCCTCTTTCCCTATCTGTGGCCGCCCGGGCAAACCGGGCTGAAGGTGCGGGTCGTGGCGGCCCTGCTCTGTCTGTTCGCCGCCAAGGCCGCCACCGTCTACGTGCCGCTGATTTACAAGCACGCCATCGACGAGCTCGGCAAAGGCGCGCCCGGGGCCGTCACCGTGCCGCTGGGGCTGATCCTGGCTTACGGCACGGCACGCGTGTTGTCATTGCTGTTTTCGGAATTGCGCGACGCCATCTTCGCGCGCGTCGGCCAGCACGCCATCCGCGCGGTCGGGCTGCGAATCTTCCGCCATCTGCACGCGCTGGCGCTGCGCTTTCACCTGTCGCGCCAAACGGGCGGGCTGACGCGCGCCATCGAACGCGGCACCAAGGGCATCCAGACACTGCTGTCGTTTCTGCTGTTCAACATCCTGCCGACGTTTTTTGAGATCGGGCTTGTCTGCATTGTGTTGTGGAAGATGTTCGACGTGTGGCTGGCGCTGGCCACCGGCGTCACCGTCATCACGTACATGGCGTACACGCTGGCCGTCACCGAATGGCGCACCAAGTTCCGGCGGCAGATGAACGAAACGGATTCCGAGGCCAACACCAAGGCCATCGAAAGCCTGTTGAACTACGAGACAGTCAAATACTTCGGCAATGAAGAGCACGAGGCGCAACGCTACGATGCGTCGCTGACCCGCTACGAACGCGCCGCCGTGCGCAGCCAGGTCAGCCTGTCCATTTTGAACATCGGCCAGGCCGCGATCATCTCGGTGGGGCTGACGCTAGTCATGTGGATGGCCGCCACCGGTATCGCCGAAGGCCGCTACACGCTGGGCGACTTCGTGCTGGTCAACACGTACCTGCTCCAGCTGTACCAGCCGCTGAGCTTCTTCGGCTTCATCTACCGCGAGATCAAGCAAGCCATCATCGACATGGAACGCATGTTCGAACTGCTGGGCCAAGACCGCGAAGTGGCCGACCGCCCCGAGGCCCAACCGCTGCGCGTGGCGGGCGGCCAGGTCGAATTCAAGGATGTGTATTTCGGCTACGACGCGCGCCGGCCCATCCTGAAGGGCGTCAGCTTCACCATTCCGGCGGGCAAAACCGTGGCGGTCGTGGGCACGTCAGGCGCGGGCAAATCCACAATCGCCCGGCTGTTGTTCCGCTTCTATGACGCCGACAGCGGGTCAATTCTTGTCGACGGCCAGGACGTGCGCGACGTGACCCAGGCCAGCCTGCGCGCGGCGATTGGCGTGGTGCCGCAAGACACGGTGCTGTTCAACGACACCATCCACTACAACATCGGCTATGGCCGCCCCGGCGCGACTGACGCGGAAATCCAGGCCGCCGCGCGCCTGGCGCACATCCACGACCTGATCATGACCATGCCCGACGGCTACCAGACCATGGTGGGCGAGCGCGGCCTGAAACTGTCGGGCGGTGAAAAACAGCGCGTGGCGATTGCGCGCACCATTCTGAAGAACCCCGCCATCTTCCTGTTCGACGAAGCCACCAGCGCGCTGGACACCCATACCGAACGCGAAATCCAGGCGAACCTGCGCGAAGTCAGCCAGGGCCGCAGCACGCTGATCATCGCCCACCGCCTGTCCACCGTGGCCGACGCGGACGAGATCATCGTGCTGTCCGACGGCCGCATTTTGGAACGCGGCCGCCATCCGCAGCTGCTGGCCCTAGGCGGCGCGTATGCCGGCATGTGGGCGCGTCAGCAGGACAGCACGCCCAGCGCCCATGACGCGTCCGCCAGCAATGCCAACAGCGGCCCTGACGCGCCCGCGGATTGACAACCCCCTTCACCTGCCCGAAGATCGCACCCTTTCATTGAAGGCCCCGCCATGCTGGATTCCTCCGCCGCCCCCGAAGTCCGCGTTTGCGCCGCCGCTGAGCTTGTCAATGGCGGCCTGGGCGTCAAGGTGCCGGTGACCGACGGCGCGGGCCAGACCACCGCCTTCTTCGTCCGCTACCAGGACCGCGTGCACGGCTACCTGAACCGCTGCGCGCACGTCGGCGTTGAACTCGACTGGGAAGGCAGTTTCTTCACCCGCGCGGGCGACCTGATCATGTGCGCGCGCCACGGTGCGACGTATCAGCCCGACACTGGCCTATGCGTGGGCGGCCCCTGTAAGAATGGCCGGCTGACCGTGCTGACGGTGGACGAACGCGACGGCAGCGTCTTCTGGCAGCCGACGGGCAAGATTCGCCCGCGGGACGAGGCTGCTGCCTAAAACCGGCTTGGCCCTGTGGCCACCCCGACCCTGGCCGGCTTCGCTCTGACCACCCCGGCCCTGGCCGGCTTGGCCCTGACCGACCCGGCCCTGACCGGCTTGGCCCTGACCGCCCCGGCCCAGGCCGGTTTGGCCCTGATCGACCGGACGGACCCCGCCGATCCGGCAAGCCCGGGCAACATCCTCTACGCGCTCGCCACCGCCACCTGCTCCGGCTGCTGGCGTTCCGCATAACGGCGCGCCAGCACCGCGCACACCATCAGCTGCATCTGGTGAAAGATCATCAGCGGCAACACCACCACGCCCATCTGCGACGTGCCAAACAGCACCGTCGCCAGCGGAATGCCGGACGCCAATGACTTCTTCGATCCGCAGAACACCAGCGTGATCTCGTTTTCCTTGGACAGCCCCAGCTTGCGGCTGCCCCAGGTGGTGATCAGCAGCACCGAGCCCAGCAGCAAGGCGTTCACCAGCACCATCGTGGCCAGATCAATTGCCGGAAACGCGTGCCAGATGCCCTGCGCCACGGCTTCACTGAAGGCCGTGTAAACCGCCAGCAGAATCGAACTGCGATCCACCTTGGACAGGGTCCGGCTATTGCGTTGCGCCCACGCGCCAATCCACGGCCGCAACAAGCTGCCCACCGCGAACGGCAACAGCAGCTGCAACAGAATGCGGCCCGCGTCGGCCAGCCCATGGCCGCCCCCCTGGCGATGCAGCAGCACCGCCACCAGCAACGGCGTCAGCACGGTACCCAACAGGTTCGACGCGGTCGCCGCGCAGATCGCGCCCGGCACGTTGCCGCGCGCCATCGACGTGAACGCAATGGACGACTGCACCGTCGACGACAAGGTGCACACGAACAGCACGCCCAGCCACAGCGACGGCGTCAGCAGCCCCGGAAACAGCGCCCGCAGGCCCAGCCCCAAGGCCGGAAACAACAAAAAGGTGCAAGCCAGAATCAGCGCGTGCAAGCGCACATCCTTCACGCCCGCCACGATGGCGTCGGTGGACAGGCGCGCGCCGTGCAGAAAGAACAGCAGCGAAATGGCGACGTTGCTGGCCACCATCATGAACGACGCCCCCTTGCCCACGGCCGGGAAAAAGCTGGCGAAGGCCACGGTGGCGATCAGGATCAGGGTGAATTGGTCGGGCAAAAAGCGGCGCATGGCAAAGGCGATTCCAGAAAAGTTACCGCGAACTATAGGCGTGCCTCTTGCCATCGTGAAGGCCACTGATTACTTTAACTGTCATCGAAATATCCAATGACCAGGCAACGCCGCCATGCTCAACCCTTTGTGGCTCAAGACCTTCCAGGCCGCCGCCGCCGCGCCCAGTTTCACCGAGGCCGCGCGGCGCCTGGGCCTGACCCAGCCCACCGTCAGCGAACACATCCGGCAGCTGGAGCAGGCCGTCAACCGCCGGCTGTTCCTGCGCGACACGCATTCGCTGACGCTGACCAGCGACGGCCGCAGCCTGCTGGTGCACGCCGACATCATCCTGGATGCGCATGAGCGCGCCGAACGCCTGTTCGATGCGCCCCGGTTGCGCGGCCGGGTTCGCCTGGGCACCTCTGATGACTTGGCCATGGGGCCGCTGCCTGATGTATTGGCGGCGTTCCGGCTGGCGCATCCCGAAGTCGAGCTGGACCTGACCATCGGCGTCACCAGTGAGCTCTACAAGCTGCTGGACGACGATGGGCTGGACGTGATGATTGGCAAACGCCGCCGCGGCGATCGCCGGGGCCAGACGCTGCATAAGGAAGCGCTGCTATGGCGCGCCAAGGACGGCCTGCGCATTGCGCCGGATGAGCCGCTGCCGCTGATCCTGCTGCGTGAACCCAGCGTGACGCGCACGCTGACGCTGGATGCGCTGGCACGCGCCGGCCGCAGTTGGCAGATCGTGTGTACCAGCACCAGCTACGCGGGCTGCCAGGCGGCCGCCCGCGCGGGGCTGGGCATCACGGTGCAGCCGTCGCACTTATCCACGGCGGGGCTGGCCGCACCCGCCGCCAGCGCCCAACTGCCCGCGCTGCCGCAAGTGGAATTCATCGTCATCTCGGCCCCCGCGCCCAACAAGCCCACGCGCGCCCTGACCGAGATTCTGATGCGCAGCACGCTGACCTGAACCGCCCTCGCCTATTGCGCCGCGGGGCGCGTATGCCGCACGCTGCCTTCCAGCGGCTGCGGCTGCTTCAACAGGTTCAAAATCGGGCACCACTGCTCCACCGCTTCATGCACGGCGCGCACTGCGGCGTCATCCGCCGGCGACACGATGTGCGCGGTGTAGCGGATATTGTGCGGAAAGAACGGCACCTTCTCGAACCCCGGCTTGCCGCCACGGGGGTCCAGATCGCCCTCGATCTCCACTTCCAATGACTCCAGCGGCAGTTCAAGCTCGGCCGCCTTGATCAGAAAGATATGCGTCAGGCAACTGCCCAACGACCCCAGCAACAGCTCCGGCGAGCTCGGCCCCAAGTCGTAGCCCGCGAAATCGGCAGGGCTGTCACTGACCACCTGATGATCGCGAATGCGGATGCGCCGCACGCCGCTGCGCCCTTCCGCGCTGACGTGGGCGCGTAGCTTCACGGGCTCCACGGTTTGGGGATCGCGCCCATTGCGCACCAGTACGGCCGCGCGTTTCTGACCCAGGTATTCGTTCAACGTACTCATCGTGCAACCCTCGCTTGTAGTGAGAAAAGTGCAGAGAAATCGTGGCGCAAACTCGTGACGCAAACTCGTGGTGCCAACTTGTGGTGCCAACTTGTGGCGCCAACTTGTGGCGCCCAATCGTGGTGCCCTTTAAGGCAGCCGCCGGTCAGGCAAGGCGATGGGCGTGTCGTCCATCGCGCGCAATAGATCGCCCAGGCCTCGGGCGGACGCACCCTCCATCCGGCCGCCCGGGCCGCAGACGTTGTCGGCGCTGGTCCAGGCGGGCGCCGCGCCTGGCAAGCGGCGCGCGCGCAGCCAACCGCGCCGGTCCACCATGAACTGCGCGCCGGCCAGCGCATCCACGTTGGCCCCAGCAGCCAGCGCATCCACGTTGGCCCCAGCAGCCTGCGTATCTACGTTGGCGCCAGCAGCCAGCGCATCTGCGCTCAAACCAGCGGCCAACGCATAGGCGTCCCACGCCCCCGCGCCAGACGCGACGCAATCAGCGTTGACGTCACTCGCCGACCCCCGCGTCAATGCCACCGTCAGCACACGCGGGTCTTGGGGTTCTTCCGGCGCGCCGGGCGCCACTGCCACCACGCGCAGCGGCAAGCCGCGCAGTCCGCGTAGATCTTGCGCGCGTCCGTCACGGCATGTCAGCGGCACGACGGGTGCGGGGATGGCCGGCATGCCCACGCCGCCACTTGCGCCGTACGCTTGCAAGCGCAGGTAGTCCAGCACCTGCCAAATCTCGTCGTCATGCAACACCGCGTGAAAACCATGCATCGACGCACTCGCGTCGCCCTGCGCCACCCGCCAGTGCAAGTCACCTTCCAGCCGGTTATCAAACAGCGCCGCGCCCAGCACGCTGGGCCACACAGGCTGGCTGGCCGCGCGCGGCCCCCGGCCGTCTGCCGCCACGCCATGGCACCCAGCGCAATGCGCCTGGTATAGCCGCCCGCCCTGCAACACGTTGGCCTCCGAAAATGCCAAGGGTGAACGCTGATACGACGTGCGATGCGCCTCGGTCAGCAGCATTTGCGGACGCGGCCAATGCGCGCTTGCGGCCAACACCGCAGCGGCCACCAGCAAACCCACCCGCCAGCGTCGGACAAACAACGCCCACACCAGCAACACCAGCGCCACGCCACTCTGCGCCAACGCCAGCCACAGCTGCCGCCACGTATGGGGGCTGACGGGCAGGTCCGGGTCGTAGCGCCACGCGAACGGCCAGTGCGAAATGGCTAACGCAGAAGGCGGTTGCCGCCAGATCACCACGGCGGCGGCAAGCGTCAATAACGCCAGCGCCGCCACCGCCAGCCCCAGCAGCCTCACCACGTTGCATCCAGCCCCAACAAGGCCAGCGCGCGATGGCGCAGTTCCGCCAAACGCGGGTCGCCACGGTGCCTGGGATATGGCAGATCGTTGATGATCTCGTCCTTGATCCGCGCGGGCCGTTCGCTCAGCACAATAATGCGCGACGCCATGAACAGCGCCTCTTCCACATCGTGCGTCACCAGCAAGGCCGTAAAGCCCGTACGCTGCCAAAGCTCGACCAATTCAGATTGCATGGCGATGCGCGTCAGCGAATCCAGCTTGCCCAACGGCTCGTCCATAATCAGGATGCGCGGATCATTCACCAAGGCGCGCGCCAACGCCGCACGCTGCGCCATGCCGCCCGACAACTGATGCGGATACGCCTGGCTGAAGTCCGCCAAGCCCACGCGCTGCAACGCGTCGTCTACCCGGTGACGTTCGGCTTTCAACAAACCGCGCGCCTGCAAGCCCAGCGCCACGTTGTTCCACACGGTGCGCCAGGGGTACAGCGTCGGGTCTTGAAAGACCACGATGCGCGACGGCGATGGCCCATCAATCGGCGCACCGTCAGCCAGCAAGCCGCCTTGCGCCGGCGGCTCCAGCCCAGCCACCAGCCGCAGCAACGTCGACTTGCCGCAGCCGCTGGGGCCCAGCAAGGCCACGAATTCACCGGGCTTGACCTCCAGGTCGATGTTGTCCAGCACCGGCAACGCCGCGCCTTCCAGATCGAAGTGATGATTCACGCCCTGCACGGCCAACGCCGCGCCGCGCGAAACCGCGTGCGGGTTCATCGTCTTTGCCGCCGTCACCGCTGCGCTCACCATTTCACGACTCCTTTCTGCCAGGCCAGAAGACGGTCGCGTCCCAGGAACAGCAAGGTGATCAAACCGGAAAACACCAGCGCCATCACGATGAGCGCGCCATACATATTTGCGTACGACGCCCAGCCCTGCGCCCACGACAAGTACCAGCCCAAGCCCGATTTCACGCCCATCATTTCGGCCGCAACCAGCACCGAGAACGAGGCGCCCAGCCCCATGAACAAGCCCACGAAGACTTGCGGCAACGCGGCGGGAATGGCCACGCGCAGCACCAGGAACCATTCGTTCGCCCCCATGGTGCGCGCCACGTCGTAGTAAGCGCGGTTCACGCCCGCCACGCCCGACCACGTCAGCACAGTCACCGGAAACCACGTCGCCAGCGCGATCAGAAACACAGCGGCCGACCAGCTGGAGGGAAAGAAGAAGAACGCCATCGGCAGCAAGGCGGTAGACGGCACCGGACCCAGAAAGCGCAGCACGGGATGCACCCAATAGCCCAGCCCGCGCGACCAGCCGATGGCCACACCCGTTAAAAACCCGGCTGCCGCGCCCAGCAGAAAGCCATTGGCCAGCAGCCACAGCGAATTCAGCAGGCTGTCTGCAAGCCGCTTGTAGTCGGTCACGTAGACCTCAATCAGCGACTGCGGGGGTGCAAAGAACGGGCTTGGCAGCCACGCCAGTTTTGCCGTGGCGATTTCCCACGCGCCTACGGCAATGGCCAGCGCCAGCAGCCACGGCCCTGCGCGCCGCACCGCCTGCACGGCGCGCGGCTGTTCTGCGCCGGACGCCGCCAACACCAACAGCAGCACCGCCAGCACCAGTGCCGCCACGCCAAATTCGCGCGTGTAGCCCCATGACGAAAAGCCCACTTCCACATTCGGCCATGCCAGCGTCACCGCTCCCACGCCCGCCCACAACGCGGCGGCGGCAACGCCGGTCTTCCACAGCCTCCACCCCGGCGCGGCGGCCAGCGCCGCCCCGCGCACGGGCAACGACGCGTCAGCCGAGGACATTGGGCACCACCACTTGTGCGTACTTGTTGATGTCCAGGTTGGCGCTCAGGACTTTGATGGTTTTCAAGTCTTTGGCGTAGCCCACGATTTCCTCGCGCAGCGCCGCGCCGGTCGATGCGTGGCCGTGACTATGGCTGCGCAAGATGGCGGCCACGCGTTCGGCGGGCACCTTGCCCGGCACATAGGGCGCGAAGATGCGCGCGGTTTCATCCGGGTTTGATGCCGTCCAGCGCTGTGCATCAATCACCGCACGCGTGATGGCCGCGGCCGACTCGGGGTCCTTGCGCACGAGGTCGCCGCGCAGCCCCAACACGCAGCAGGTGCGGTTCTCGTAGTCGCCTTCGATGTTGGTCGCAATTTCGCGCAGCTTGTTGTCTTCGCGCAGCGTGTAGATCAAGGGGTCATCGCCCGCGATGGCGTCCACTTCACCCTTGCGCAGCACCTCGCCGAACAGGTCTTGCGGGTACTGGCGCCAGTCCACGGATTCCGGGTCAATGCCCAACTGCGCCACGCGGATCGCAAAGAAATTCTTCACGGGGCTGGCCTGATCGGACACGGCCACGCGGCGGCCCTTCAGGTCGTTGACGCTCTTGATGGGCGAGTCTTCAGCCGTCAGCAAACGCATGCACCCCCCGTGCGTGCCCACCGCCAGCTTCACGTCAAAGCCTTGCTCCAGCGGTTTAAGCCAGCGAAGCGCCATGCCGATGCCGCCGTCGGCATGGCCCGTGGCAATCGCTTCCAGCAGTTGATCGGTGGACCCGCTGAAATTGATGCGTTCGACCTTCAGGTTGTACTTTTCGAAGAAGCCGCGTTCCAGCGCCACCGACACCGGCGACTGGCAGACTGCCGTTTGGCTCCAGGCAATTTTGAACGTTCGGGGCGACGCATCGGCCGCTAGCACGCGTGAACCCAGCATGCCAAGCGGCGCGGCCAATCCCGCAATGCCGGCCGCACGCAACAGCGCGCGGCGTGAAACTCCACGCGACGAATTCGCGCTGGAATGGACGTTCGTATTCATCAACCTTCCTTATGAGCAGACTGTGAATGGCGATGATTGCCATGCGGCATCATCAGCCTGTGCTCAGGCGTTCGACAAATACAAAGTGGGGATAACAATATGGGCCTGATGGCCGCGCAGCGCGCCTCAGGCTAGCGGAATCCCGCGTGGGTGTTGCTTGTGCTTATTCGGGCAAATGGTCCGGCACGCCCTCTTCATCCACGCTTTTCACACGGTCCAACGCGTTGCGCGCGGCCGACATCGCTTCGATCGCGCTGCGAAAACGCCGGCTGACAAAGATCTCGAAGGGCTGGCCTTCGGGCTTGTCCTCAACCGCTGCGGCATCGGCGTCTTCCTGCTCGACAGCCTCGCCCGGCTTCACCTTGGGCGGCAGGCGCCTCGTCTCCAGAAACGCGCGAGCGGGCGTGCGCCCTTCGGGCTGCGTCGCGTACGCCACCACTGAAAATCCGTTGATCGTCTTCTCTAGCATTGCGGTCCCCAATCGCTGCGGCCAAAAACGGCGCAGCTCATTGTTAGCGACAACGGCCGTCCGGTAGAAAACTTAAGCGCCCAACAAAAAGCCGGGGTTGATGTGAATCAACCCCGGCTTAGTCGTGTGCGGCGCGCGCAACGCACATACAAACGAATTTATTTTGTCGACGTAACCGCCTCCATGCGCACACGCACATAGCCCGCCACCTGTTCCAGCACCGTCGACAAATGCCCGCGCAGAATTTCGAAGCCCGCGTTGCGTTCACGCGTCGCCTCGTCCATGTACAAGGGGCGGCGAATCTCCACTTGCAGGCTGTGCCGGTTCAGTGCGGGCTGGCCGATCTGCGCGATCAGTTGCACGCCTTTGTAGGGATCATTGCGCGCCACCGTGTAGCCCAGGTCACGCAGGGCTTTTTCGATCAGTGCGATGAACTCTGGCTCGCACGTGGTGCCATCACGATCACCCAAGACGAGGTCGGCAAGCGGATGTTCGCTGTGCCGGCCCAGACGCTCGTAGGCGTCGTTCGGCATGGAATGCAGATTCAAGTGCCAGACCGCGCCAAAGCGCTGTTCGACACGGCTGATCGCTTGCGACAAGGCCGCGTGATAAGGCTCGTAATAAGCCTGAATGCGATGGCGCACTTCGGCCAGGCTCAGCTTGCGGTCGTAAATGGGCGTGGCCTTGTCCATCCGGCGCCAGATCAGCCCCTTGCCCAGACGCGTCTTCTCGCCCGGGTCCAGGGGGTGGGGCCAGGGCTCGGCCAACAACTCCGGGTCCAGATCCTGCAACGTGCGGTTGGGGTCGATGTAGACACGCGGAAAGTTCGCCGCAATCAGCGTCGCGCCCAGCGCGGGGGCCGCCGACCACAACGCGTCCACGTGCGTGTCTTCGCCTTGGCGCAGTTGCGCCTGCGTCGCGGCTGCCCCGAAATCATCGGGATAGCGTTCGCCGCTGTGCGGCGAATCACAGACCAGCGGCAAGGCGGGTCCTTCGGGTTCATGCACGGATACCGCGTTGAAATCGGCGTGTGTCATCGTCAATCAGCCTGAATGTTGGCGGCCTTGGCCACCTTGGCGTAACGGGCCAGGGCCTGTTCGATCTGGACCTGGAATTCTTGGGGCGTCGTGGGCATCAGCGTACCACCCACGTCCTCGGCCTTCTTGCGGAATTCCGGGTCTTGCATCGCGGCGCGCACGGCTTGGTTCAAGCGGTCGATGACAGCAGTCGGCGTGCCAGCTGGGGCCACCAGACCGAACCAGCCGCCCGTGCCCATGTCGGGATAACCCAGCTCGATGTAGGTGGGCACATCCGGCAGCAACGGCGAACGTTCGGCGCCCAACACAGCCAGCGCGCGCAGCTTGCCGCCCAGCACTTGCGGCAAGGTCGACGACAGGTTGTCGGTGATCGCATCCACCTGGCCGCCCATCACATCATTCAATGCCGGGCCTGCGCCGCGATACGGCACATGCAGCAGCTTGATGCCCGACAGCATCATGAAGTTCTCAATGTTCACGTGTCCCAGCGAACCGATACCGGGCGACGCGAAGCTGTAGCGGTCGGCGGGTGCGCTCTTGGACAGCGCCACGAATTCGGCCATGTTCTTGGCGGGCAGATTCGGGTTGATGGCAAACACGCTGGGCACGGCCAGCACATTCGCCACGGGCGCGAAATCTTTGACGGGGTCGTAATTCATCTTGCGGTACACGGCCGGGTTCGAGCCGTGCGTGCTCATCGTGGCCATGCCGATCGTGTAGCCGTCGGGGGTCGACCGCGCCACCTGCTCCATGCCCATGGAGCCGCCTGCGCCCGCCTTGTTCTCGACCACGATGGTCTGCTTCAAGTCGCGGCCGGCGTATTCCGCCACCAGGCGGGCAACGATATCGGTCGATCCGCCCGCGGCAAACGGCACCACCAGCTTGATGGGGCGCTCGGGATAACCGGCGGCATGCGCGATGCCGGCAAAGGACAACGTGGCGAACATGCCGGCAAGCGCGCAACGCGCGGACCGGCCAAACAGGCGGCGAGACATGGAGCAACTCCGAAGGTGAGGTCGTTCGCGGGTCTGCGAACACGGCCGCCAGTGTCCGAACTTTACGATCTGCTTTCAAACGACTATATTGCACGCCTTCATTACCAAAGGTCATGCTCGATGCGGCTGCATTCGCCCTCCATGTCCGAGCTGCATGCCTTCATCACGGCGGCGCGCTTGGGCAGCTTTACGCAAGCCGCGCAGACGCTGTGCGTCACGCAGGGCGCGATCAGCCGCGCCATCGCCCGCCTGGAAGCGCATTTCGGCCAGCCGTTGATGCATCGAAACGCGCACGGGCTGACCCTGACCGAGATGGGCCAACGGCTATACGACGGCGCGCAAGCGCCCTTGCAGGCCATCGAAACGCTCAGCACCGAATTGCGCGCCGACGACCGCCGGCTGCGCCTGACCTTGTCCACGGTGCCCACGCTGGCCAGCGCCTGGCTCGTGCCTCATCTGCCCGATTTTCATCGGCGCCATCCAGACATTCAGCTGAGTTTTGCGGCCTACCGCCGCAACGAGGACTTCTCAGGCGCAACGCCCGACGCCAGCATTCTGTCTGGCACGCCGGAGCAATGGCCGGGCTGGGATGCCGACTACGTGATCGGCCGCGAGATGGTCGTGATCTGCCACCCCGATCGTCTGGCCCTGCGTCAGGCGCAAGGGCTGTGGAGCACGCCCCACGGTTTGCTGGGCGAGCCGCTGCTGTATCACACGAATGGCATGGGCAATTGGGCGCAGTGGTTCACCGCGGCGGGCGTGCCGCGGGATGCCGTGACCTTGTCCAATGGGTTCGATCAGGTGTCCATCCTGATTCGGGCGGTGATGGCCGATATGGGCATCGCCGTCCTGCAACGCTGCCTGGTGCGCGATGAGCTTCAGGCCGGCCGTGTCGCCGCCCCGTTCCCCGATCTGCCGATTCGGCTGAGCCGCGGCTACCACCTGTGCGCACCCACGCAGCGGCGAGACCACTACGCGCTGGCCTGCTTTCGCCAATGGCTGCTGCAAACGGCCAGCGCGGACCCTGACGTTGTGGCGGCGGGTCAAGCCGAATAGCAATGTATCGTCATATTAAGAAACTTTCAGTTTCTGGTTTTGACGGCCACATAATTCCAAATGAAACGGGCCTCTTTTCAGAGGCCCGCTTGTAATGCGACGGAAAGCGACCGAAAACCGCCCTAAAGCGATCAGGGTGCGAGCTTGAATCCGAGATCCACGCCCCACTTATCGGTCTCGCGCAACCACTTTGCCCCGCAACTTAGGCACCGAAAGTGGTCTTCACGGCTTTCTTCCCGCCCTTTTTGGGTCGGATTGGTGAAACCTTGATGTCCCAGGTGCGAATGCGGGGCCACGCCCGAAAGTCCCGGGTTAATGCGTTGGCAAGCCAAGCACATAACGCTCATTGATGCTTCCCCACAAACAGTGTTGCCAAATTGTAAGGGATTTCACCAATATTTTTCTATCAATTTATGTCAATCAAACAACAATAATTGTTAATACGGCAATTAAACAACGATTGGTAACGCCGCTAGGCAGGTCGCCAAATGGTAAGGCGAGGTCGACGGCATATCGCTGCGCACTACCGCGCCGGTGCCGTCCAGGCACTCGTACCAGCCGCCGGGGTGCAGGAAATTGGCCCGGAAAGCCGCCAAGCCAGACGCCAACTCAGGCAGATCGCCCACCACGGCCAGCGCGCGCAAGTACTCCGTTTGGGCCCAGATACGGCGGGTGTCATCCACCACCGCCCCCGACTCATCCAACGACGCCAACACGCCCGGCCCGCCCACATCCACGCCATGAAGGCGCGACCATTGCATGGCGCGCGGCAAGGTTTCAACCAGATCCAGCCCTTCGAAAACCTGGGCGGCGCCTTGCACCAATGACAACCACTCGAATTGATGTCCTGGCTCCAGCCGGTTATCGGCAGTGCCTTGCAACGCTTCCGAAATGCACTGCGTGGGGGCATGCACGAAGAACTGGCTCATGCCTTGCGCCAGGCTGCGCAGATGCTGAGCAAACAACGCCGGCTCCGCAACTTGAGCGGCAGCCAGATACGCTTCGGTCAAATGCATCATGGGATTCTGCGCAGGCGGGCGCAGCGGCTGGGTCAAATCGGGGCTGAGCGCAGCATGGTAAAGCCCATCCTGCGTCTTGAAGCGCGACTCGATCGTCGAGGCCGTTGCCAGCATGAGCTTGCGCGCATCGGCGTTGCGGCTACGCTGAAAGTACGCAGCGCAGGCCAGCACGATGAACGCGTGCGTATAAAGATCCTGGGTGTCATCGAGCGGAAGCGCTTGGACGTCCACGCTGTAGCGCCAGCCCCCGTGTTCGCTACGGAACACACGGCGCAACGATTCGAACAGGCGATCCGCATGCTGACCCGCGGCCGCGCCCGGCGCTTGCGCAAACACATACAGCTGACGCGCGCAGGCCATCGCGCGATAACGCGCGGGCGGCAAGGGCTCGCCGCTTGCGCCATCCAGCGATTCAAATGGGAGACCGAGTGCGCTATTGAAGCCCTGCCCCATCCACATGGGCAGGATGACAGAGGCGTAATGCTCGCGCAACGCGCGGATATGCTCCGTCAGAGAGAGATTGGTCTGTGCGGCAGTCATCTTGGAACGACGCATACCCAAAAAGGGCCCCAGGTTTTGGAGCAGCAACGATAACCGAAATTTTCGTCGCAAATTTTTGAGTATTCTCCGAAGCGTCATGCACACACAGACCGGTTCAACCGATCAGCTCCGTCAAGGGAAGTACGCCCTATCGGAAGATGTTTTCCTCGACCCAGTTCTGCGCGAATATTTCCGCGCGATCACGTGCTTCGTCCAAGGAAGCGCAGTTGCCCAAGTGGGAAAACGCGGCATCCACTTCGGTGCCGCCCTCGGCCGTTACCGTCAGCAAAACGCCATATCCGCCGGTATCCATGGCCGCTGTGGAAACGTCGATCAGAACTTCCTGGTCACGATGCTGCATGTGCTACCTCCCAGTCGGTTACCTAAACGCGTGAACCACGCGTGACGTGGCGGGATCAAATTCCCGCGTAAACAAATAGACCTGAAAGCGTCACGCAAGTTCATCTTACTGGCGACCCGATGTGCGCGATACGTCCGGAGGATGCCAATTGCCACATTCCGTCTCAGGAGATTCCCGTACTGCGCAAGATTTACCCGCAAATACGCGACATACAGCGAAAATATTCGCAAGATATGCAGCAAACCGGCACGTCTTGATGCAAGACGCAGCGAGCCAAGTGGGATATCGGGGACCGCAGCGATGGTGACGATAGGCCAGCGAATGCTGGCCCTGTGATCGCTTAGCGCACGTGAATGGCGCCCGGTTCTTCCATGCGCAGGGCGAGCTTGCCCTTTTCAGTGATCTGCCAATGGCCATCGGCGCTGGCCACAATGCAGCGCAGCGTCACAAGCGCCTGCGAAACCTCGGCAGGCACTTCAGCGGGTGCGGCGCCCGGTTCGTCTTGGTCGGCAACCGCCCGAAGCCAATGACCCAGTTCGCCCTTCTGGAAACGATGCAATGCCATGCGTGACTCTCTCTTCAATTGCGAAACGATAGCACGACGAGGCAAGTCCCTATCCGCCCATCCGCGCATGGGCCCGCTACGACGGACGCAGCACCAGCGGCCGCTTGAAGCGCGAGGCCACAGCAGACAGCACCACGCTCACACCGATCAACGAGAGACCCAACGCCAGATCAGCCGAAATGCGTTCATGGAAAACCACTGACGACACAATGAGCCCGATCACCGGCACGCACAGCATCGCGATGGACGTTGCGACCGGCGGCATCTTTTGCGTCATGCCCAGTACCACGATGAACGTCAACGCGGTGGCAAGCGGCCCCGTGTACAAGATGATGGGCCAGGCGTCCGGCACCGTCAGGAACGTGGGCGCCCCGTCGCGCATGCAGGCCAGCGCCGCCAGCGGCACCGTTGCAATTGCCGTCTGCCACGGAATCATGTCTGCCCCCAATCGCACATGACGATTGCCACGCAACTGGATGATGTTGCACGCCCAGGCGAATGACGCGCCCAACAGCATGACCAAACCGATCACCGTGTGCGCCTGCCACGGGCTGAAGGCAGGTGCAACGATCACGCCAATACCCGCATAGCTCAACGCGGTGGCCAGCCATTGCCCGGCCGACAACCGTTCTTTCAGAATCAGCGCCGACAGCGGAATCACCCATATCGACGTCGCATAGGCAATCACCGACGCGCGGCCCGGCGCCACATATTGCAAGGCCCACAGCGCCAACGCGGTGAACGCGCCCATCTGCAGCAGCGCCACCCCCGCCACCAATGGCCATTCCTGGCGGCTGGGCAGACGCAAGCGGCCCAACACGCCCAGCACCAGCACACTGATCAAGGCAGCAGACCCGAACCGGCTGGCGGCCAGCCAGAGCGGACTCATGTGCGCCAGCCCAAGCTTCATGACGGGCCAATTGCCGCCCCAGATCATGACCGCGCCCACCAGGGGCAAGAACTTGCGCAACGTGCTTTGCTGACTCATTACTGCTCGGTGACTGCTGGATTATTCTGCGCTTTGGCCGATTAGCCAAAGGAAGGAATAGTCTATAGGGTAAACCCCAGCATATTTCACCTCAATTCACTTCGATACACTGCACGCACAGCACGAATGCACTGTCTATTCAAAGCCCTTAGGTGACTTATGCCGGAAATCAACCTGGATGCCACTGACATCCGAATTCTTAACGAACTGCAGCGCGATGCGCGTCTGACCAATGTCGAGCTCGCCGCGAGGGTCAATTTGTCGGCCTCGCCATGCCTGGCGCGCGTGCGCCGGCTGGAAACCGAAGGGCTGATTGATCGCCGCGTCACCTTGCTGAATGCGCGCAAGCTGGGCCTGAAGGTCAACGTGTTCATCCAGATCTCGCTGGACAAGCAGCGCAAGGCCGCACTGGATGTCTTCGAACGCGAAATTGCCGTCCTGCCCGAAATCATGGAGTGCTATTTGATGTCGGGCGATGCCGACTATCTGATCCGCGCGCTGGTGCCGGATGTCGATGCGCTGGAACGCTTGATCGTCGAACACATCACGCGTATCCCGGGCGTGGCCAGTATCCGCTCAAGCTTTGCGCTCAAGCAGGTGCTCTACACCACCGCCGTTCCGCTCGCCTGAAGATACCGCGCGACGCTTTCAGAAACTTGCGGGATCACGGCCGCGCCCGCACAATGAATCCGTCGGTGCGCACTTGCGCGCCGGCGTCCCTCCCATCGCTTAGCAAGGAGCAAACCATGCCCGAAACAGAATGGTTCCCCGGTGGCACGCTACCCGATCGTCAGGGCTACTTTGAAGTGGAATTCGACACAGGCGAAACTGAAATCACGCGCTACGGCATGCTGGGTTGGGAACCCGAGCAAGACCGCGGCCACATCGTGCGTTGGCGCGGCCTGGACCCGAACATCGAAGAAGCCGAAATGCAACGCGAAAGCGCCGTCCGCAATAACGGCGATACCCTGCTCGGCTAAACCAGCCACCCACAAAAAAACGCCGCGGAAAACTCTCCGCGGCGTTTTGCTTGGGGGTGACCGATTAACCGATTACCAGTTCAACTTCGAAATCTTGGTACCGGCCAACGACACGCCCGCCATCAGGCCACCGTTGTTCATCACGAAACCGACCACCGGCTGCTGCGCCGTGTTGGTGTCGATGCGGCCATTGGCGCCGATATTCACGACAGCCACTGTCGCATCCGCGCCCACGGTCCAGCCGCTGCTGTTGCGGAACTTGTTCAGGGAATCATCCGTCATGAACAACAGCACCATGGCCTTGGATTGCGCGCCAGCCTGGAAGCCAATCGAACCCGCCGTCGTGCTGTAGTAGCCGGCATTGGAGCCGCCCACCCGCAAGACGCCATTGCCGTGTTCAGCGCCCACAATGAAGCTGCCGCTCAACACGTCAGGAAAGACCAGGACGCCCTTGGCGCGCGCCACCAATTCCTTGGATTGCGGCGATGCTTCGTAGAGCTTGGAGAGGGTCGCGTTCGCAGCGCTGTTCATTGACTCGCGCTTGTCAGTCGCTGTTGCGGTGGACTTGGGGCTGGTGGTGGTGCAACCCGCAAACAGCAGGCCTGCCACACCGATAGTCGCTGCCGCTAGACCAACACGACGCAGGACAGGAAAAGTATCAAACATGGAACTCTCCTTTATTGTTGTCATCCGGTACCAATGTACCGGCCAAACTCTACCGCGCATGGCACACGAATGTGATAAACGAAACAAAACCTACCTGATGTCGCCCCCATTAAAGTGAGCCATCTCCAGAACCCATGCGCCTGAGGGGGGAAAAACAGCGGTGGCGGCTCAGCAACATTTGGTAGGGCAATTACCTGGGCCAGCCTCGGGCGCCAATCATGGCGTAGCTACAGAATGCCGTACCGCGGCTCGCCCGTTGCAGCGTCTACGGAGACGATGCCAGACAAGACCAGGTCGGCATGGCGCCGGGCGACGGCAGCATCTGCAAACGTCACGAATCTGGGCAAGGACCAGCGTTGTTGAAAATCGCCATTGCCCGTACGGCTCACCGTGACGACGATGGCCAACACGCCAGCATCCAAGCTGACGATTTCGCATCCCACTTGAAATCCATCGATATGGCGTTGCGGGCACGCGTTCATGCTTGCGCTCCTGAAATCTGAGTATCCGGGCGCAATATGCCAAAAAAAAAACCGCTTGAAAAGCAATGCTTTTAGCGGGTAATCAGGCACTAACTCGTCTAGTACACATGCATCTTGCAGACATCAAAATCGGCCTGAATTCAGGCACTTTTGGCCGATTTTTCAATCGCGGTCAAAAACCCTGCGCATCTCCCATCGGCCGAATCCACTTCGACTCCCACAAGCCTTCGCCTCTTTCCAGCGCCGCACCCAGTTCTTTTTTGCGTCGCTGGGCAACCGCAGCAAGCAGCGCGTTGCAGACCGAAAACGCCGCGGTGTAGGAATCAAACGGCGACGCGCTGGAACATCGCGCGATCAACACATGATGCGCCGACGCAGCGGCTGGCGCCGACGGCGCATCGGTCACCAACAGCACCTTGCCGCCCCGCTCGCGGAACACCTTCACCGCGTTGGCAGTGGCGATTGAATAGCGCCTGAACGTGAACGCCAACAATACATCGTTGTCGTCCACCCAAAGCAACTCGTCTTCCAAAAACATCGGGCTTGCGCCCCCCATGTGCCGCACGGCCGGCAAGCACAGGTTCAGGTATAGCGCCGCGTGGCTCGCCAGCGGCGCCGCTTGCCGCAGACCCAGGACGTGGACGCGCGCCTTGCGCTGGGTCAACACACGCACCGCCGCCTCAAACGCCGCTACGTCAATCGATGCGAACGTCTCTTGCAGATTGTGCTGGTCATGCAGCAATGCGTTGTGCAGGCAGGCCCTGGCCGACAAGTTGTCTGCGCCCACCGCATCCGCGCGTTCGCCCGGCGAGGCCAGACGTGCCGTGACTTCAGAGCGCGCCTCCATCTGCGCCTGCGGATAGCTGTCATACCCCAGCTTGGCCAGCAAGCGCACCACCGTTGACGCACTCGTGCCCACCCGCTTGGCCAATGCCGTGGCGGATTCCAGCAGGCTTTGCGGATAGCGGGCCTGCATTTCCTCGACCAGCAGGCACTCCGTCTTGCTGAGTTTCTTGCCGTAGCTGGCGATGCGTTGGTTCAGATTCATGGTGGCGGCAACATAGCGCTGCAACAGGACAAAAGGCGAACCTAGGTGATAACCCTAAATTCCACAAAATTCATTGCATCTTATATTTCATTCTGCAATGCGCATTGCAAGATAGTCCAAACAGATTGCCATCACAAGAGAGTTTCATGAAGCACCCCATCGCGGCGCCCTCGCTGGCTCGCCGTAGCCTCGTCCTTGCCGGCCTGGGCGCCGCCCTGCTGCCCCTGGCCGCGCGCGCCAATGCCTACCCATCGCGTCCCATTACGCTGGTTGTGCCGTTTCCTGCCGGCGGTTCGGTGGACCTGATCGGCCGCATCTACGCCGAGGCATTGGGCAAGGCGCTGGGCACCACCATCATCATTGAAAACCGCGACGGCGCAGGCGGCGCCATCGGCAGCCAACGCGTCGCCCGCGCCAAACCCGACGGCTACACGCTGGTTGCGTCGTCGCAAAGCTCGCACCTGGCCAACCCGCTGATGCGCAACGATTTGGGCTACGACCCGATCAAAGACTTCACATCGATTTCGCAGTTGTCCCGCACGCCCAATGTGCTGGTCACCAACATCGACGTTCCAGCCAAGACGTTCGCGGAATTCGTCGCCTTGCTGAAAGCGCGCCCCGACGAACTGCACTTTGCCACCGCCGGCATCGGCAGCATGGGGCAGCTCAACGCCGAGCTGATGAAAAACACCGTGCAGGTGCAGGCCATGCACGTGCCGTACCGCGGCGGCGCGCCGCTGATCAATGCCCTGCTGTCCAACCAGGCGCAATTTGCGCTGGACAACCTGGCGCCGTTCCTGCCGCATATCCAGGTAGGCAAGATGCGGGCACTGGCGGTGGCTGCACCCAAACGCCTGGACGCGCTGCCCGATGTGCCCACCTTCGCAGAACTGGGCTATCCGGTGCTGAACTCCATGTCGTGGATTGGCCTGGCCGCGCCCGCCGGCACACCCGACGACATCATCCAAAAACTGCTGGCCGCCGTGCGCTCGGTGGCCCGCCAGGACGGCATGCCGCAAGCGTTGGAAAAGGCTGGCGCCCTGCCCCCCGAAGACCAGACCCCGCAACAGTTCACCTCCATGATGTCCGAACGGTTGGCCTTGTATAAAGACCTGATCGACCGCGCCGGCATCCGCCCAGAATAGGCCCCATCCCATGCAAAACCCTGCTTTTGAACCCGACACCGCGCCGCTTGAAGTCTTGCCGCGCGACCTCTCCGCCTACCGCGAAGGCAACACCGGCATTCCGTACGTGCACCGCTTCGAGTCCGGCGTGCCAGGCCCCCACGTGCTGATCAACGCCATCACGCATGGCAATGAGATCTGTGGCATGGTCGCCGCCACGCACCTGCTGGACACGGGCGTGCGGCCGAAGATCGGCACACTGACTGTCAGCTTTGCGCACGTTGAAGCCTACGAGGCCTTCGACATCAACCAGCCTTATGAAAACCGCCAACTGGTTCACAACCTGAACCGCATCTGGTCCGCCGCCATGCTGGACGGGGCCGAAGACAGCCCCGAGCTGCGTCGCGCGCGTGAATTGCGCCCGGTGCTGGACGCCGCCGATTTCGTGCTGGACATTCACTCTACCCGTGCGCCGGTGCAGCCCTTCTGGGTCTATAACGAGATGGACCGCAACACAGCGCTTGCCGCAGCCGTCGGCGCACCGCTGGTGCACCTGGTCATGCCACAGCACAAGTTCCCTGGCACGGGCGTCATGGGCTACGGTCACCACGGTGATCCCGACTCCGACAGCGGCGGCGCGCTGGTGGTGGAATGCGGCCAGCACTTCGCGAAGTCTGCGGCCGACCTTGCCACCGACGTCACCCTGCGCTTCCTGGCTCACACGGGCCTGATCGACACGCCCGCCGATGCCGTACCGCCGCCCGCTCCGCAGCGCTACCGCCTGCTGGAAGTGCACATGGTGAAGTCCGAAGACTTCCGCTTCACGCGCCCTGTCATCGGTTTCGAAACTTTCAACAAAGACGAGCTGATCGCCATGAACGGCACCGAAGAAATTCGTTCGCCGTGCGACAACTGCACGATCTTCATGCCCACGCGCATGCCGATCGTGGGCCGCGAAGCCGTCTACCTGACCGTGGCTATCTAAGCCGTCAGCGTCCAGCCGGTTCCGCCAGCAAGCGTTCGTACACTTCTCGTGCGTTCGCAAAGCCCTGGGCCTGGAGCCGGCTGACATACGCATCCGACACCGGATGCAGCGCCACCTTCCACCGTTGAAGCAACGCTGCGTCCGGACGCAAAATCACTTTGCCCGGCGCCTGTGCGCCATCGTGAAAGGGCTGGTCCCATTGATTCCATAGCGGCCCGAAACGCGCCACCAGCCCATCGCCAGACAGGCTGTCGATCGCTTGCCTCACATCCGCAGGCAACGCGTCAAAGCGCGACTGCTTCATCACAATGAAGAAGGCAGAGGCATAGAACGGCACCGCCGTATGCCGCGTCATTTCGTCGTTGAAGCCCGCAATGGGCGTGCCCCAGTTCGTGACGATGCCGTCCAATTGATGGGCGCGTAGCGCGGGAATGATCTCGTCGGGTTGCAGCAACTTCGGAACGGCGCCCACGTGCTCAAGCATCATTGCGACCGTGGCGTTGGGCGCACGCAGGCGCAAGCCCTTCAAGTCGGCAGGCTCAGTCACAAGCGTGGCCTTGGTGTGAACCAGCCCCGGGTTGTGCACAAATAGCGCCAGCACTTTGAAGCCCTGGTATTCCTCGGCAAGCACGCCCTCTTGATACAGCCGCCACAGCGCCTTGGAACCGCTGCCCGCGTCCGCCACCACGAACGGCAATTCGACGATGGCGCTGCGTGGAAAGCGGTCGCCTTCAGCGCCGCGCAACCCAAGCGCAATATCCACTTCCCCGCTTTGCACCTGACTGGCCTGCTTGCGCACGTTAC
Organism: Achromobacter sp. 01N37; assembly: GCF_056399725.1. NCBI lineage: Bacteria > Pseudomonadati > Pseudomonadota > Betaproteobacteria > Burkholderiales > Alcaligenaceae > Achromobacter > Achromobacter sp. 01N37. Next base: position 47,927 of record NZ_JBFTRX010000003.1, on the reverse strand, counting down.
CCAACGGCGAACTGGCGTTCAGCACCTCTACCTGCACCTTGCCACCCGTCTTGCGTTCCAGCTCGCGCGCCCAGGGCTCCACCAGGTCCACTTGGAAAAAACTGTTGGCCCCAAGAAAGTGAGACATCTTGAGCCGGACGGTATCCGCCTGCACTGACATCCCGGCAAGCGCCAGCAGGATGAAAGCGCCCCAGCGCCAGCCTTGAATCGAACCCCGCATGATCATCAACCCCGTGTCATTCCCGGACCCCTGCCCAGGTCAATTCAACGGAGTGTGCTCAGGATCAAACGGCCTCACCAGACGGCAAGCCCGTTTGTAGGACCAAGCCGCGATCTCATGCAAGAGTGTCGGACGGAATCACCTGCATCCGACGCCCGCATGGCAATCAAAGATCGGGGATCAAGCGCTTGCCCAGGCTGATCACCTCGTCCTGCGAGAAGCCCAGGCTTTCGTAGAAGCCCTGCACGGCGGCATTGCCCGAGCGGATCAGCAAATTGATCTTCGGGCAGCCCATCTCAAGCAGCTTTCGTTCGACGGCACGCATCAGCACCGTCGCGTAGCCGCGCCGCTGGTGTGCGGGCGACACGGCCAGATAATTGATCCATCCCCGATGGCCGTCGTAGCCGCCCATCAGCGTGCCCACGATGATGCCATCCGCCTCGCCCACCAGAAACAAATCGGGCTGCACCGTGAGCTTGCGCGCGACATCCTTCACCGGGTCGTTCCACGGGCGAGTCAGGCCGCAGTCGCGCCACAACTGAATGAGGGCGGCCTCGTCTGAGGGATGGTAGGGCCGGACGGCCAGTGCTTGTTGGGTCATGCTTCGTTCCTTAACGTAGGAAAACGAAGGCCGGAAGATTCCCCTCAATAGCCGCCGAAGGATGAAGCGCCAACGGACGTGAAAACAAAAAGGCCACGAGGGGTATCGTGGCCTTCAAGAGGAAGCGCCGAAGTTTCAGCGCCTGAACGTGACTTGCCACTCAACGTAGACGTCGAGTGACTCGTCGGTTGTCCGCGCGGCATGCCGGCGCGAATTTCGGTGCGGATTGCAGTTCGTTCATGCGGGCAAGCATACACGAGGGCCCGCGCCGCCGGCAAGAATGCGATCAGGTCAAAGACCGTGCCGGCAAGATGGAAATCAGGTCAAAGACGGCGCCGGCAAGGTTCCTTCCATGACCACAACGGCTTGCCCCGCCACACCCGCCCACACGCCATCGGCGCGCGGTTCGGCGTGAGCCAGCAACAAGCTGGCGCGGCCCATGTCCACGCCCTGGCCCACGCGCAGCCGCAGCATGCCTTCGCCACGCAACGCCGCGCGCAACGCCGTCACCGCCGCGGTTGCGCTGCCCGTTGCCGGGTCTTCCGTCATGCGGCCGGTGAACATGCGCGCCTGAATGTCGGTGGGCGCATCCACCGTATCCGAGGCCGTGTCCGTCGTGTAGACGTAGATGGACTTTGCCCCGTCCAACGGCAGCAGCGCCGCATAGCCCTGCGAATCTGGCGACGCGCGGCGCAAGGCATCGCGGCTGGCCAGTTGCGCAACCAGGAATATCAGCCCCACCGACACCACTTGCGGCGCGTGCTCTGACGTATCAATGTCAGACGCCTCCAGCTTCAGCGCCCGCGCCAACGCCGCCGCCGACACCTCGCTTGCGCGCGACAACGGTTGGGGCGCAAGCAGCTCGACGCTGTCGACGCCCTTGGCGCCCGACTTCAGTGCAATCCGCACCAGGCCTGCGGCCTCTTCAAACACAAAGGCGTCCGGGGCCGGATGGCCAGCGGTGATCATTTCGCGCGCCAGCACCACAGCAGTGCCAACGTTGGGATGCCCCGCAAACGGCACTTCGCGATCCGGGGTGAAGATCCGCACCCAGGCCGTGTGCGCCGGGTCTTTCGGCGGCAACACGAAGCTGGTTTCCGAGTAATTGAATTCACGGGCAATGCGTTGCATCTGCGCGGTATCCAGACCTTGGGCATCCAGCACAACTGCCAAGGGGTTGCCGCAATAGGTCTGGCTGGTGAACACATCGGCGGTGACATAACGGTAGCGCATAAGAAGCGTCTCTCTTTCTGGTTGAATGAGACGAGTATGCGGACACCATGGCGCAGCCAACAGACACAGAACGGAAGGACTTTTCCCATAACAGCCCGCCGGGCTGACCCAGCAAGGCGCTTGCGGGCGCCTTGCCGTCACGTCACCCGCATCAAGCCGACAGATGCTCGTACAGGATCGTGGCCCCGATACCGATCAGCGCAATGCCGCCCAATATCTCTGCACGTTTGCCCGCCACGCTGCCAACCAAGCGGCCGACCATCACACCGATCGTCACCATCAGCATGGTCGCAAGACCAATCGCCGCCGCCGTGATCCAGATGTTGTTTTCGATGAAGGCCAGGCTGACGCCCACCGCCATCGCATCGATGCTGGTGGCAAAGCCTGTGGCCGCCAGCAGCCAGAACGAATGGCGCACAACCGGCGCGGCCTCTTCGGGATCGTCCTTGTAGCCGTTGCGGATCATCATCGCACCGAGCACGCAGAGCATACAGAACGCAATCCAGTGGTCCCAATCGGCAACGAACGTCGCCGCGACGGAACCGAGCGCCCAGCCGATCACCGGTGTAATCGCTTCGATGACGCCAAAGATGACACCGGTGCGCAGGGCTTCAGACAGGCGCGGCTTGTGCAGCGCTGCGCCCTTGCCGACCGCAGCGGCAAACGCGTCGGTCGACATGGCAAAAGCCAGGATAAGGGTGGAAAGGGGGTTCACGGGGGTGGCTCCGTCCGGGCGATACACACAGACTTTCCATATCGCCCGGACAAAGCTATGGAATAGTCCGTGGTCTCGCCAAGCCGAATCGGCCGTTGCGCCATGACCGAAAGGTCAAGAATGTTGACGCAAACCCTGTCAGCGCGGCTGACAGCAGGCTACTCCCCAAAGATGGGCGAAGTGTACCAAAACGCGCTTGCCAGCGCGCGGGTCGAGTACCCTGTACCACGGCGCCGCCCTCGCGGCCCGAAGCAGACTTACCCGGAAGGAATGCACCATGGAAAACCCTTTTGGCGACTCCGACGAACCCGCCATCGACCACCGTCAATATCTGGTCCTGATCGCGGCATCGAAAGACAACGCCTCACTCGCCCAAAAGCTGCTTGAAAACCTGAAGAAGCACGTCGACGAACGTGCTGCGCCCTTGTGGATCGACGCCAAAGGCATCGGCGTGCTGCTCACGACGGATCTGGTTGCCTCAGAGATCTGGAAGGAAATGTTCCAAAAGGAACCCGGCCAGGATTACGGCGACACGCGCAACATGCTGGTGCTGGAACTGGGCAAGGATTGGGCCGCCCGGCGCGACGACAAGATCGAACACTGGCTCGCCACGCATGTGGGCGACCCGCTGACGCCAGCACCTAAACGACCGGGCCGGAAGCGTTGATCGTCGAGCAGTGAAACGCTGCGTTGATGCGAAGGCTTGATGCGCAGCTCAGATACCCGGCGTTGATGCGATGGCTTGATGCGCAGCTCAGATACCCGGCGTTGATGCGAAGGCTTGATGCGCAGCCCTGTTACCCAGCGTTGATGTGCAGCGCAGCGGCTACGCTGCGCCCGCAACGTTGCCAGCCCTACGCCGGATGAACGTGACGAGCAAATCCGTCACTTCGTCCGGCCGGTCCAGGCTCGGCAAATGGGCGGTGTCCGTGAGCTCATGGCCACTGCCGTTCGCCAGCATCGACGCCACCCGCTGGCTGCGCGCCTGAATGTTGGGAAAGTCACTGCGTCCCCACATCACCAGGGACGGCGCCCGGATCTCATTCAAACGTTGATACGTCGGCAAGTGGTCGACGCTCGGCCCGGTCGGTGGCGACCGCAGTACGCCCGCGTGCATCTCAAGAAAAAGCTGGCGCGCAGCGCCTTCGACTCGCCCCTCGGGTTCCAGCGGACCATCCAGGAACAGACGCGCCTTCAACGCGTTCACGCGATCCAGATCGCGAGCGGATTCGGCTTGCTTCAACGTAGCCATCGCCTCTTGAATGGCGGCGGGTTGGGCCAAGTCAGGCGCGCCCGGCACCGTCGGCGCAATCAACACCAGCCCGCGCACACGATCCGAGTGCAGCAGCGCGGCGTCGAGCGCGACGCGCCCGCCTTGCGAGCAACCCACCAGAATCACAGGCTTGCCATCCGCCAAGGCATCCATCACCGCCATCAGGTCCGCCACGGCGGAATGATCTTCCGGCGCGCTATGCGTCTGCCCAAAACCGCGCCGATCATAAGCAATCACCTTGTTGCTCGAACTGAGCGCGCGCATCTGCGCCTGCCACATGCGGCGATCACAAATGGCGGCATGCAGAAAAACGACGGGGTCTCCGCTACCGGCAGTCTCGGCCGCCAACATCGCACGGCCAGATGGAATCTGATGACGAAGCGTGTTCATGGGGCAAGGTGAAAGGAATGGCGAAGTCGAAAATATACCCTTCGCGCAGACAATCCGGCGCAGCAATCGCACGCGGACGACGACAAACGTGGCGAATGAACAGAACCGCTACGCCGCCTTCACGCCACGTGCAGATTCCCGATACGCAACGGCGCACATCGCGGTCACGACGAGGGTCATGATGATGGTGCATGCCAGAAACAACACACCATACGCAATGTCCGATACCTTCAAGCGGTTCGCCACATTGAGCATCATGACTTTGGCCAGGCCCGCTGACAGGATCAGCGCGAACAACGCGGCGGCCAGCGGCCAACGCTTGAACGGCATCGCCGCGCGCGCTTCCCGGAAGCCATACTCGCCCGCCACCGCGGCGCGCGGAAGGCTCAGCGCGTATACCGAGCCCGCATACAGCATCGGCACCCACAGCACCGCCAGAATGGCGAACAGCGTGACGAAGAAGCGGGTGTCGCCCACCCCGCCCATCGCAAAATAAATCATGATCGGCATGTCGGCCGTCGCTCGCAGCACTGCCGCCGCCACAATGATGAACAGCATCAGTAACGCCAGATGCTTTGCCTCGGCGTTGCCTCCGCCCCCCGTATCCACGGCATCGCCCAACACAATCACGCGGTGCCAGGCAAAGGTCATGCGCGCCAACGCGATCATGTTGACCAGCGCCAGCACAAGAAACGCGTATTGAATTGACCCGAACGACCGTGACACCAGCAAGGCAAACGGCAAGCTCAACACAAAGAGGCCGAACGACCATGGCGCAGCGGCCACCATGCGTCGGCCTTGCTGCCGGATGACACCGAACGCCTCAGCAAAAAAGCGACCCGCCGCAAGTGGCTTCGACACGGTATTCCTTGGTGTGGTGGATAGGTTCGTGGGCTGACACACCGGGGGCCGACTTGCCTGCTCCCAACATGATCCGCGAAGAATATACCTTACCGGTCCACCAGCGCCGCAATGGGCGAGAAGAAGAACGGCTGCTAGCGATTGGCGTTGAATCGGACCAGCACTAAGGGCTAAGACCTAAGGCTTAATTGCACCCTCCCCGCCGGCTTTCATCGATGTGCTACGGTTTATCTGCGGATCACCCGCACAACAGGAGGCGAGATGAAAACCCAGATCAGCTTCAAAAAGACCGATGGTTCCGACGGTGTTGCACTGCTTGACGGCGATGCGTCCAGCACGCTTCAGGCCAAGCGGGAACTGGCCAACAAGCTGGATCTTCCTGACATTGCCGCATCGGCGGGTCAAGACGAAGACATCGATGCACGACTCCGCCTGGGTGGCATTGACCCGAACTCCATCAAGGTCAATCACATCAGCGAGTGAACCGCATCATTGGACACGTCCGGGGCCATCGCCCACGTTGCACGTGCAGGCATACAAAACGCCCCCGAGTTTGAACTGCACCCCAAAAGTTGGCCACCCGTCCAACCTTTGGGGTCAGTTCAGTTTTTTTTAGCGGGGCGTTTTTTTGATGAGCGGGTTGGCGACATGTCCGGCTTGATACCGACCTTCCAGTCAGCAGCCTTCAGGCAAAGCGTGGCTGGGGACTTGGACATCCGCCTCGATATGCCAGTAACGCTCTGGCCTGCGCAGGTCGTCCGGCACTCCGTTGAACGCCTTCAGTTGCGACACGTAGGCCGCAATGGCCACTTCCTTGCTGCCTAAATCGGCCTGGCCGCACGCAGGCGTCAACACCATGCCCCGGCCATACAGCTGCACCAGACGCGCTTGCACAACGCCGCTATGCGCCCGGTACGGCGCGTCTTCGTAGAAGAACCAGGCAATGTCAGGAAGGAGCTGCCTGACGCGTAGCGCGGCCTCGCTGACCCGAAGATGATCTCCATGGAAGAGCCCAAGCGGAATGCCCACCCTGCCCGGCGCCAAGTCGATCACGGTGCTCAGCAGAGACTCCATCAGCGCCGGCATGGCGTGATCAGGATGCTCCTGATACTGGCAGTCAATGAACCCCAACGAACGCCCGCAACAGCGTATGGCCTCCAGCGCGCGGCAATCTTCGGCTTCACGCGCACGCATGGCTTCTGCCGCACTAAGAAAGCCACATTCTCGATCCCACTCAGTAAGGATTCCCCCTTCGTGCGGCACCCCGGTAAAGACCGTCACAACAGTGCTGCCGGCACTGTGAGAAAGCAAGCTGCCACAGCTGAACACCGCGTCATCGAGGTGAGGCGAAATGATGACGAGCGGCCCATTCGGGACCATGGGGCTAAAGGCCGCGTTGGATAGATTCAGATCGTAGGGCATTCGATTGCGGGATAGAGGCATCGACGTGGTGCTCAAGCAATAGCAAGCCGCATTCCCGCCTTTCGATCTCTCTGGCCACCGTGCGCGAACGGCAAGCGCATTCGCACAGAATCAGAAAAATAAACAGCCCACAATGAGAAAGGGGGTTAGTGATTTTCATCACTAACCCCCTTAGGGTATTGCTGGTCGGGACGGCGGGATTCGAACTCGCGACCCCTTGCACCCCATGCATAGGGGCTCTTTCGAAAACCTTATCTTTCAATCACTTAGCGCGGCGCTCGCTTGCAATGGTGCTCAACAGTGACCATGTGGGAGCAGCAATGTCCCCACGAAAGTCCCCACAGGCCATCAGCTATGAGGCGCGCCGAGCAACGCGTCGCTTATTGATGGCATTGATTTGACCGGGCACAGTATAGATTTCGTACATCAGCGCTTCGGCAAAATCATAGAGGTCATTCGCATCCTGCATTGTTAGGACACCATCGTGAGCCCCATCGTTGGCGTTCTCTCGTAGAGCTGTGGCTAGGGGCTTCAAGGTAGCCGGCAGTAGTTTCTGCTCAAACAGCCAGTCCACGCGCTTCGCCAGCACCCGTTTCTCGTCGGAATTGGGCTGCGGATCGGCGGCCGGAATCGCCTGTACCTTCTCTTTAGTGGCAAGGTCAAGCGCCAAGCGGAACATCGCCGCGGCAGCGTTAGGACAACCCATCCGAATATTGGAGACCGCCTCCACGTAGGCATTCCGCACCGTAGGCGACATGTATTCCGGCACATCGGCCGGGGAAAAGTCGGAACTATCGAGGCCACCAATGATATCGACGAGATGGTCTAAATTGCCATTAACCGTATGGGGTACAAAATTGCCCATAGATGCCGCAATTCCAGACAACGAGTTGCTGGCCGCCCGCACCTTCTGAATTGATCCCTTTTTACATTTTCGGCATACGGCGAAAACTTCCCAATGCGTGGGCCGTACGCTATTCCCTATCCCAACCGATACTGGTACGTCGGCAGTCATTGACTTAGCTCCGCAACGCGGACAATCTATCTGTAATAGAGGCATGGCAGCTCCAGGATTAACGCATAATGTTACCTGTGAGTGATGCTGTAACAAAGGGATGGATGGCCGCAGTGAATGGTCCGTCGGGCCGGCTGACCACGCTTTTCCCCACAAGGGAGACATTCGTGTGCGGCAGAATCGTCCAGAAGTCCGGGCCTATGGATTACGTCGAGCGTATCTTTCCCAACCCACACCGCGTGTTTGACGAATCCTCGGACCCGCGGTACAGGGTCTCGCCGGCACACGGCCACTGAGCATTTATAGTCTAGCAAGCGAGGTCAAACGGGGCCCGGCTGGCGTCGGGAAGGCGCAATAGCTCAGCCGGTTAGAGGCACGGAATCATAATCCGCAGGTCTCCTGTTCGAATCAGAGATGCGCCACCAGAATTATAAAGGCCCTCACTTCGGTGAGGGCCTTTTGCTATGCTCCGCAATTATGCACCCGCTCCGCAAAAGCGCAGCCCTTGCGAGGTTGGAAGTCGAAACCATCCCGATGGCACAACACGGCCATTCCACACAAAGGCATCCGCTGCGCGAGCTGGTTATGCAGATACGGGGAGCTCGTACGGGTCTCAGCTTCGCCCTCAAACCCCATCGAGGTAGCGCGGCACAAAGCAGCCGAGTTGGCATATGGTAGGATCTTGCAATACGATGTGACAAGCGGAAAATATCCTGTGGACGCTGCACTTACCGAAGCGCAAAGAATTCTCGCTCAGATGGATGTCACGTATTGGTCCGTGAATCTAGGCATCCCGTTGTTGGTACTGAGCTTCAATTTGGTGCAACGCGGACTTCTCAACCCCGGCACCGCGTCCGCTTCGTCGGACTGGATACTCTTACTTGTCGGCATTGATTTCGCCACCGTAGCAATGCTTTTGGCCGATAAAGGTGCAAAGCTGGTGCACTCCCCCGCCAATTTTGGGCCGTGGATCCTCCTTCTACTCGCCGGCGGCTACGCCACTCACGCCTTTAGTCTGAAGGTGATTGAGCCTAGAATAGTCAAAGCGGTGGAGCGCCAGCTGCACCTACCCGAGGGAGCGCGTAAGCACGAACGTGCCCTAGCCTTCGTAGGAGTCATCAGCATGTATCTGTTGTCACTTGCGCTGCCGCTCGTGGCAACGAGCATACACATCCTGGCATACACAATTGGGAAGTGATGAAATGCTCTCGGTCTATCAAGTAATGATCTATCTCGTTCAGAGCGTCGTCGGAACAGCGATAGTTCTTGGCGCACTCTACTTGATCGTTGTTCGTTCGGGCCTGGCTTACGCGCTTTACATGCAATTTGCGCCCGATCCCCCGGGGCAGGCATTGGCCGCTGAAATGCCCGCACAGCCCAACATGGTCGAGCTCCCGGGATTAACGAGTGTGCGGAACGCAAATGCCGGAGACACCCTGATCAGCTACGGTCACTATGCTGCGATCTATGCCGCAACGAATGCGATAACCACCTTTCAGGTGGTCCGCCAGAAGAAGGCTGTCGGATTCCAACTATCCTTGGGTCCGGCGCCAGACGAAGTGGAATCTCAAGTTTTGGACCAAGACTTCGCTCCACTGAGAATCAGCTTTCCCTTAATGCGCGCCCACTCCCTCGCGATGTGACCTAGTTATGCCGACCAATAGTTTTCCCAGGAAAGAAGAAGTAGTTTTTTTGGCGTGCGAGGATATCAGGATCGAAGCTGGCGGGCAGCACACCTTCGTTGGAACGTACACTGGTGGCGGGTTGTTACTTAAAGCCCAACCGTCAGAGAACGCGGCAATGAAGTCGTTATCTTTTTTCCTTCAATTTCCCAACTTGGAGCCAGGTTCGTACGAATGCCGTATCGAAGTGGTTCTGCCTGATGGCGAAGTGGCGGGAAACGCCACACAGAGGGGCGACGTGCTCAAGCCAGTGTCACCGCTCCTACGCGCAGCAATGGTCGTGATGCTTAACTTCACGCCATTCCCCATACAACTGGGCCAGTACAAAATCCGTGCCACCATTGATGAGGAAAAATATGAGTGGGATTTCCCTGTAGTGCTATCTCCCGAAATCGCAACTTCCTAGTACTTTGCTCACTCTATGCTGGTCGACGCACGGTTTTGGGGCTGGCGTCACGACGACCCCCAGCACTACCCGGGGTTCAATGTACAAAGCCTTTAATGGATGACGTCGTGTTGGGCTTGAATTCCCAGTGCTGAGTCGGCCTATGTTCGCGAACACTCCCCGATGCAGAAACCCTCTTTGGAGGGGGCAATGTGTAGTCATTACCAGACCATTAAGGACGCCGACCTACTGCTGAAGAAGTTCGGCGCGCCCAAGCCTTCAGCCATCGGCAAGTACGACATCTGGCCGCGCTACCAGGGTATTTTTATCCGGCGGCCGGTCGAGCATGACGCCGGCGACGAGGCGGTGCCGGAGCGCGAGGTAGTCGTGGGCCGCTGGGGCCTGATCAGCACCATGACGAATGCAGACGGCCTGAACAAGGCCTCCAAGCTCTCCACCTTCAACGCTCGCAGCGAGACGGCGCCCAAGTCCTTCACCTTCGGAAACGCCTGGCGCCGCGCACAGCACTGCATCATTCCCGCAGATGCTATCTTTGAACCCGACTGGCGATCCGGCGCCGCAGTGCCCACACGCTTCACTCGAGCGGATGGAGCGCCGCTGGGCATCGCCGGATTATGGGACCGCTGGCGCGACAGCGCAGGCCAGCTCCGAGAGAGCTACACCATGCTGACCATCAACGCGGACGATCATCCCGTGTTCCGCGACTACCATCAGGCGGGCAAGGAAAAGCGCATGGTCATAATCCTGCCGGAGGGCGCCTACGGCGACTGGCTGACGGCGAGCACGGAGCAGAGCCGCGAATTCCTTATGCCCTTCCCCTCCGACAAGGTTGTCGCCACGCCGATGACATGACCCCGTTTCTGCTGCAATATACTGTTTTTTTATCCAGTGAATTTGACAGAAAAATCATGCTCTGCACCGTTACACGCACCCATTACATGGGCGAAAAGCGCCCCGATCGCGACCCCGGGCCCACTGTCACAGGCACCGTTCGCATGTACTCGATCATGCGCGCAGACATGAAGCGGTACATCCGGGCCATGACGATGGATGACAGGAAAGCCTTTGGCACAATGCAGAAGGCAGAGATCCCGGAAGTGAGACAGCCCGAATTTCCCACATTCTCGTCCGACCACGGCAGCATGGCCTGCGGCTTCGAAAAGGCCGAAGGCCGGCGCTCCTACCAAGGATGGTGGATGCATGAAAAATGAGGGAGCGCTGCGCGTCGGCGTTCACGTTGACCGGCAGAGGACTGTCGCCTGTAGGCTACAGAAGTTGCTTGCCAATTTGTAGCCAGTAGGATACGATTGATTTTGTAGCCACATGGCTACGCACCACAGACATAAGGGAGCATGGCAGATGAAACTAATTAAAAATTATCAATATAGGCGTCGACCCCATGAAACAAATCCGCAGTACCGAAGTTTTTAATGACTTCGAATCCGGCTTGAAGGACAAGGCTGGAAGAGCAAGGATTCAAGCCCGCATACAGCGCTTGGCTCTTGGAAACCCCGGCAAATGCCGGAATCTGGAAAAAGGGGTCTCTGAGCTAAAAATTGATTTCGGGCCAGGCTATCGGGTGTACTTCACCGAACGAGTGGCAGGAACAATAGTTATCTTACTGGCCGGAGGCGACAAATCGACACAGGATGCCGACATCAAGACGGCGTATCGCTTGGTCGACGAACTAGAATGAAAATTCTGCGGCAAGACGATTTTCAGCCCGACACTGCGTGTCGGGCTTGTCGCGTCTTCAAATCAAGCTCCAAAAGGAGCCGTATATGAGCAAACTAGCAACACGGGAATATGACATTGCGGAGCGTCTAAGAACGCCCGAAGAAATGGCCCTCTACCTTGACGCATGCATCGACGAAAGCGAAGGAGATGCGGCCTTCATTGCTAAGGCATTAGGGGACATCGCGCGCGCCAAAGGAATGACACAGGTAGCGAAAGATGCAGGCCTGTCGCGCGAGAGCCTGTACAAGGCCCTTTCTGGAGACCGCGAACCCGATTTCTCCACCATTTTGAAGGTGTCGCGCGCCCTTGGCTTGCGATTACACGCAACGCCCGCCTAAGCGGCGGCGTTAGCCATCAGCCCTGAGCGCGTCATAAGATCGCTCACACATCAACCCGGAGATTCGGGCACGATCTGAAAGATATGCAAGGTCTGCAGCTCGGCCGCTAATGCGGCCGAGCATGTAGGCAAGCAGATCGACGGCGTCCGCCCCTGGCGGGCTTCCGTCCGCAGCCGCGGGATCTCGGGCGATTGCGCGGTGCGAGCCAGCGCGTCCGCCCTGCGTGATTGAGCGCGACGATGGCGTCCACGAGACGCTGGAAGCGCCGAACAAGTTGCGCAAAGGGATGGCGCCGCGTTAGTAGCAAAGGCCCGCAAGATCATGGCTTCGATGAGGGTTCGTGCACGCCTCGAATATCATCCTGCACGATCTTTGGAAGTGACACTGCATTGAGAAGTGCCTCACCAGCAGCATCCATCGTCCGAGTGTATTTCTGCAAGTACTCAAGAGTTTTCTCTCGTTCCGTTGCCTCCAACATACTCTTGTGGCCAGCGACAGTCRGGTACGCTAGCGAGAATTTATCTCGGGCTTCGGGCTCCAAAAAAAGGCAGTTTTCGTTCCACCACTGTTGGCATTCCAAAACGACGCTCGAAGCCTGATCTGTAGACTGGCTGGAGTACAGCCTTCGCCATAGCGCAAAAGCCTGCTGGTGGGCAACCAGGCGCCGCTCGATTGCTGCCGTCCTAAGCTGATTTTTGATGTCTAGCTCAGCTTTGTGCCTCGCGTTCTGCAGGTCAATAGGTTGTCGTGCCCTCACCTTTTCCAGCTCGAGTTCAGCAGCGTATCCACGTTCGGCAAGAAGTTCGCCACGACGTTTCGCATAACCTTCGTAGAAGGGACGAACCACCCATCCAGCAAGCATGCCAATCGCGACATACGCGAAAGTGACGAAAAATTCATTCACGAGTCATCCTCCAGATTGGCGCACTTTACTCCGGAACCGCTTGAAGTCCCCTGATGTACCCCTGTAGGCCGTTCACCTGGTCAGCCCATCGAGCAGCATCTTTTCCCAGCTGCTCATATCGCCCGACACACGATCCAATAATTCCAATCCAGTCGGGGCCGGCTGCATCAAGTCTGCCGCCTGCTGCGGCATCCTCGGCGCGCCGCTGGGCAAGCTGGCGGAGCAGCCCATCAATCCGGCCACGCTGAGCAGCAACAGTCGTTTCAGCAGCTTCTCGCGCCAGTACGGCGCCGCGGTGTTTGGCGTCAGCACGATCCCTTTCCTCCTGCCACACACGCTCAATGACGGCTTGGCGTTTTTCAATCTCGGCTTGCTTGGCGCCTGCGCCGGCCTGGTATTGGCTTGCGCCGTACCAGCGCACACCCAGCACGGCAGCCACAACCAGCGCAGCGCCGATCAGGTAGGGCAGCGCGGCGCGCAGCAGCAGGTTCATGCCCCCCCCCGTCCAATCGCGCGGGATCTGAAAGTGGGAACTGAACCCCGTTGCTATACTGAACCGATGATCGAGTGCAAAGCGTGTCATGAGACCAAATCTCCTGAGTCGTTTGAGCAATTCCGCAATAAGCTACCAAGCGGAACTGTGACTGTTGGGCGCAGAAGAACTTGCCGTGCTTGCCTAGCCAAAAATCGAGTACGTACGCAAGTTATGCAAGCGTGCCCGTCCTGCGGAATGCTGCGATTGGTTCGAGCCGACACGGCCAAGAGAACACAAGGACTATGCCAATCTTGTGCGGCGCAAACCCGGCCGTTGCTCAATTCCGCTCTTTCTGCTCACCCCGCCTACACGCGCTGGAAGACGATGATGTCGCGCTGTCAAAGCGACGATGAGCAAAAGAAGCCGTATTACAAGGAACGAGGCATTACGGTTTGCAAGGAATGGCAGGATCCCCGCGCGTTCATTGCGTGGGCGGAATCCAGTGGCTTTTCGCCGATACTTACGCTCGACCGTATCGACAACGATCTGGGATACAGCCCTGAAAATTGCCGATGGATAACGAGGACAGGCCAAGCCCGAAATACGCGCGCAAACGTCGCCGTCTTGGTTGACGGTCGCTTCCGCCTAGAGTCACTGGCCGAAGCTGCTGACATGCTGGAAACAAGTCAGGATCGCATCTACAAGGCATTGAAATATGGCTGGAAATGTATGGGGCACACAATTGAGCGGATCAACGAAGCCCTTTGATCTCGTAGTGCGGGCCATCCGGAAATGTCTTGTGGAGAATGGAGCGAGTGATCGTTTTCGGAAGCTCTAACAAAAGCGTCCATGAACCGCCCCAACGGATAGAGACACCGACTTCGAGCGACGCCGATCTCATGGCATCTGCCACAGCAATGAACGCCTCCCAGTTCTCCCAAGGTATCGTGCGGCCCACCAACGGCGCCAGGTCAACGGCGTGCCCAAAGCCATCCTGCTGCTTGAGATGTAGGCTGTTCATCGTTTGACTGGCACCCTTGGTCACGTACTCGCGCTGCTGCGCCAGCGTCCGGACGCCCTCCACCACCATGAAATCCACGGCCGTTCGCTGTATCGCCAGTTTGACGACTTCGACTAGATCGGGATGCACGCCAATCAGGCGCGTCAAACTACGTTGAGAAAGGCGGAATCGACTCATTTCGGATCACCCCCAAACTTAAAATCAAGCAGCCGGCGCGCGGCGAATTCAAGCACCTGTTCGCCCAAAATCCCAACCGCCGCACCAGCACCAATCATCACAACCTGCGGCGCATTCGGAAACGGGATATAAATGAGCGCCGCCGCCGTGCTCAGAGCACTGCCCAAGATCGTCCGGCCTACCGCCACTTTCCAAGACAGCTTTTCCTTGCTGGTGAGCGCTCTGCCTACCGCGATGAGAGCGCCCATCCCGGCTAGCCACGCAAGTGTTCTTTCCCAATCATTCATCGCACGCTCCGCAAAAGCGAAAAAAAGCCCGCGTAAGCGGGCCGGGTGGGCAGATTCAAGGTGAGCGCCATCCCTACGGTCGTTCCGGCCAAACTACATCAGCCGGATAGCCGTCTTGGCTTTCCACCCGATACAGCGCTTGGCAGTAGGCACGGAACGCCTCGTGACGTTGCTTCTCGGCTTCGGATGCGCCACCATCATCTACGATGACCTGCAATGCCTGATAGTCCAGCAAGGCCGGGGCCAACAACGCGTGCATCTTGGCTCTGGCGTCTTCTACGGTCGGAACTCGTGGAGCGATCTTGCCTTCGACCACCATCCATTCCCCTCCGGCGTCGAATCCTTCAGGAACCGACGAAGCCGGAACGCTCCACACCGCTTGATCAATGGGATACAGTGCGGACGCATCTCGGCTGAAGGCGCAAACCCGCCCCGTCTCGTCCGTGCATACGATCAAGCTATCCGCTTCGAAATCGCCTTGTGCCGCGTACCAATCAACGCCGTCGTCATCCTTCAGGTACTGCACGCTGGGCACCGCATCTTCCGGCACGTACTTTCGAAACACTCTCATCGATGTCTCCTATCGTTCAACTGATACAGTGACCCAGCTTCCATTCCAGAGCTTCTGGAGTGGGCGGTACCACTGCCGGTTAATTCGGTTGTCGTTCAACGTGTGAGCACCAGTCGAGACGCAACCGGCCGGCACCACCTGTCCACCCGCATTCACCTGCACTTGGGCTCCGAGCCGAAAATCGGTCAGCGCTGGGGCGGGCGGCGGCGGGGGCTTTGCGGCAGCCACGACCTGCGCCACCGTGTATGGCGACATGATCAAAGCCTGGCTCGCACCCGCGCGGCCTTCTGCCAACGTTGCAAAACGCGCTATACCCGCAGCGCTTTGATTCGCGCTAGGTAGACTGAGTGCGTGCGTGTGAGTCGTCCCGGATACCGCGTTCGTGGTCGCCGTGCTCAACGTTGACGGAATTCCCAATGCCAGTGTGCGATTCGCCTCCAACGTACCGCCACCCGTCAATCCGTTGCCAGCGGTCAGGATCAGCCGGGTGTTAGCCTTCTGCACCAGGACATCCTGCAGACCCGCCACATGGACCGCATCCGTTCGAGCGAACGGGAAAGAGCTCCGCGACAGCGTGGCCGAAATGGTTTCAAACGCAGTAACGGGTTCAATTTTCCAACCCACGCCCCAAGCGGAAACCGTGGCGCCGGACGAGTTGTACTTGGCCAGCACTTCCGACACACACACAGTCGGATACGTCCACGTCTTGGTAAGGTCGCCCAGCCAAATGCACAGATTGCCCGACGCATCAGACCCGTATCGGATCGGAATGTCGGACGCGACCGCACCCGCCAATATCGTTGCACTGCAACGTGTCCACGCCTTTGTCGTCTGTGAGTAGCCGTGCAGCAAGATCGACACCGGCGGCAAATCGCTGGAGTACTCGAAGATATCCACGCGCATGCGGACCATCGTGTTCACACCAAGCGCCGCCGCCGGCAGCGTAATTTTCATTGCGCCGACGACAGAGCCGATGTGCGTCGAGTAGCTCCCTCCGTCAGGCAGTAGGACGTGCGCCGTGCGGGCGGACGAACTATTAAGGCCGTATTGCGCCCCGATCGTCGCCCGCGCACCCAGCACTATCGGACCGCTTAGTTCTCCCCCTGCCTTGGGAAGCGCCTGGATATCCGCCAGCACCTGCGCAGGCGTGCGCGAGGCCAACGCGCCCGTGCCCGCCCCGGTCAGATACGCCCCAGGCGCCACCGTCGCCACCCCCGTGCCGCCGCGCGCCACCGGCAAGGTGCCGGCAGTGGCTTTCGACACATCCAGCGCGGTCACGTTGAGCGCGACGTTGCCGGTGCCATCAAAGCTGACACCGCCTGCCGTTGCGCCGCCTGTGATGGAGAACAGGCGTGCCGCAGCCAGCTTGGTAGCGGTGGCGGCGTTGCCGATGGCGACCTGGCCAGCCGCCGAGATTCGCCCTTTGCCGTCGACCGTGAACGTTGGCACAGCGTTGGCGTTGCCGTAGCCACCCGCTTTGACCCCGCTCGCGCTGAGCGTCAAGGCCAAAGCCAAATTTGCCGATCCGTCGAAACTGCCCGCGGCTGTCGCATCGCCCGTCACTGAAATCGTGCGCGCGGTCGTCAGCTTGAGCGCCGCCCCGGCCGTCAGTGCGCTGGCTACGCCAGACAATCGCGCGACCGGCACCGTCCCGGTCTTCAGGTTCGTCGCGTTTAGGTTCTGAAATGCATAACTGAGCGCGTCGTACCGATTCGCGGCCAGCGGTCTACCCGTGACGACTGCCAAACCGTCCAGGTGTTTGTATAGCCATGCCATCCGCTCGTCTGTGACCTGCTGGACCTTGTTGAACTGCTCAACGGACGGCGGGACGGAGCCGATATAGGCCCAGCCGGTCTTGTACTGGAGGTCGGTAATCCCCTCGGTCAGGCCGCTTTGGGCCCACGTTACCTTGAACAATTCGAAGAAATTCGGAGTTGCCATTTCAGTAGATACCTCGCGCCATTACGCCAACGCCAAAGCCATAGAATCGCTGCCCGCGAAAGCCGAATGGCTTCTCTGTCGAGCCAGTCACCAATTGCACGCCCACGCCCGCAGCTTGCGGCACCCATCGATAGGGATTTGCCATGAGCGGGTCATTCGGGCCAGGCAACCGGCTAACCCATATCCAGATCTTTGCGTTCCCAGCGTTCTGGACGATCACCCGTTCGACGTCGAAGATCGGCTTCAATGCACGGGCAATTTCCGGCGCGGTGCCGTGGCCGTTGTTCAGCGCGATCTTCCAATACAGCAGCTTTCGGTACTCTGCGTCGAACAGTCTTGCGTAACCGGCAATTGCCCGCTCCTGGCCTCGGCGAAATCGGAACTCGCCGAAGCCGCCCACTGCGGGCTGGCCCTGGAACCCGAAGAAACGTATGTAAATCGCCTGATCAATCACCCGCGGGATGCCGACGATTTCCCCAATACCGTCGAGCTGCTTGCCCACCGCCGTATCGAGCCAACGCTCTTCGTAGAGCGCCCGCAACGCTCCCTGCAGGCCTTCCACCGGCTTGAGTAGCGCCCTGACCAGCGCTTCCAGCCGCGGTTTGCCTCGGAACTGGCCCAGCCAATTGCTCCAGGCCGCCGAGCCATGGTCTTGATGCATGTCCATCAGGCCACCTTGATGCGTGACAGGTCGAATACCGCGACCTGGAAGTCCTGGATTGCCACGTTCGCCGCACGGTACGCGGATGGGGCTGGAACGAATGAGGGATCAGTGGAAGACGCCAGGGTCAGTTGGACYGACGCAAGGCCACGTGTTTGATAGATTGCGCCGAATAAGCGCTGGAGAATGACGTCATCGCCAATCCCGTAGGCACTGCCTGCAGCGACCACGTTCGCCGCGATCGAGTCAAAGCCGTCTGGCGGAAACACCTGCTCAGAATGCGGTAGCAGGTCAATGGCGCATTGAACCCACACATAGACTCGCTCGGGTCGATCGAATCGGATCAACTGGTCCGCGTCGTCATCATCCTTGAGCACCACGGTGCGCTTGCCGTGCGTATCAATGCCGGCCGCCACCACCTGAAAAATGGCCGCGGCCACCTCGTCATCCAGCCCTCCGTCGGCAACCACATGCACGCTATGCGGTGGCCGGCCCAGTTGATCAGGGCCATCCGAGTTATTCATGAACACCTTCACAGTGCGCACGCCCGCGACGCGATCACGAATATTGGGCGCAATAGTGGGTAGCGTGGCCGCGCCCAGCCGAAACAGCCCCGTCGGGTATCGAGCGCGCAATTCGGCATCGTTCTCGGCCAGCAGGCCGGCGACGCCAGGCTGTAGGTTGTTGACGGAATTCCACCCGTCCACCTGAGTGACCATCCCATCCAGGTCCCCTACTGCAGCGTCTTCTGTCGAAGGGTCCACTGACTTGGCCAACCCGGGCGATCCCAGACGCACCAGCGAAAGGCTCGTTGACCACCCGAAGGCCGCCGCCACACGGCCATCGGTCTGGATCCGGACAGCAGCCCCATCGCTGGAAACCGTAAGTCCGCTCCTGCCTAGGGCGACCACTAGCCCAGATAGAATCTGCTGCAAGTTCGTCGTGACCGCCGTCGCGTACGAGTACGGCCGCCCGTCTATCGTCACGCGATACTCGGTGTTGCCTACAACGGCAGGTCGCAGAAGAATGTCGGCTGCGGCCCCCGCAAGGATCTTCGTGTCAACGGCCAGGGACCACAGGCTCTGACTGACACGGTGCCGGATCTGCGCGCCGGCCGGCACGGTCGTCCCCGGTATCCCGTACAGCACCACATACGCCCTCGATTGCTGGTCGCTGTTGCGAGACACACCAGTAAACGAGACAGCACGGCCCAGCGACAATCCGGTCGCCGACCCCGGGTACATGGCGTAGTAGACGCCCTCGGCCTGCTCCCAAAGCGCCGCCTCGCGCTCGGCGAAGGTGTCAATCAATAGGCCGATCACGCTATCCGGCCGGGTCTCCACCGTGCCGCTAAAGCCAGCCGCACGCATGCGCGCGCGCAGGTCCGCCACGATTTCCTGGCGAATTTCCGGAAGACGCGGGCGTACGAACCCGTCCGGCGTTACACCGTAGGCCATAAGTACCTCGAAAGCTGAAGGGGTTAGGGTTGGCGCAGATCCACGACCTGGTCGAGACGTCCTGCGTCCGTGTCGGCGTCGAAGACGACGCGCAGAATGCGCAACTGGCGCTCAATCTGAAGCTCCAGACGGCGCACCCGCTGCACGCCTGGCACATCCAAGATTCGAGCCCGGAAGATGGATTCAATACTGGCGCGGTCGGGAGATTTAATCTGAACGGACTCGATGTACGGCACGCCGAAGCTTGTATCTAGGAACCATTCGCCCAGAAACGCCAGCAGCGTGATTTTGATCTGTTGGCCAATTCGCTCGGCGCCGTCCTTCAGCGAGGCGCGGCCCAACAGGTCGAGATCCAGATCATGGTCATCAGAAAGCACAAGGTCATAAGCCATCAGCCAGGTTTCTCCGTCGTGCCGCCGACATAGCGGTGGCGGTGCGAGTCCCCGATGTCCTTGCCGTTGTGGGTAATCGACCCGCCCTCGTACGCCACCCCGCCGCGGATGCGCATTGATGCGCCGCCCGTGCCGCCCTCGCCCGCCATGCCCTGCGTGTAGATGAGCGGGCCATTGATGGTGACCGGCGTATTGAACGTGGCCTGCTCCGCCTGAACGGTCCAGCGCTTCACTTGAAAGGTCAGCTCACCAGCGGGTGACAGCTTCAGCGTCCCGGGCCCGTACTGGATGCTGACGTTTTCCGTGTCAGCGGCCAGCTTGCCAGGCCGCACCAGTGGCGAAGCGAAGGCATCCGACAGATCAAACTGCCGGGGATCGTCGGGCGGGCCGTTGTCGCCCGCAAGCCAGTTCTCCAAAGCGCGGGCTGAGAAAGACAGCTTTACGGCGTCACCAGGCCTAAGCGGCACGGAAATCAACGCCTGTGCGCCGTTCACATCGCCCACGGGCCAGCACACTGGCACCCTGACGATCTGCGGCGCCGGGAGCACTTCTCCGTTTGCCAGCCGCTTGGCTAGCGCCGGCCGCGCGGTCACGAACGTGCCGTCATAGGCCAAGACCTCGCCCGGCAGAGTGGTGTACACGTCGGCCAGCTCAGACGCGAACACTGCCCGCATCGCCTTGATCATTTTGCTCATTTCTTGCCCTTGTTCTTCGATGGCGCCGATCGGTCCACCAGCTCCAGCTCGCTCTGCCAGTCCCCGCCCTCGCTATCGCCCGTGTGCCGCACCGCCTCCACGCGCTGGAACGACTCGACGGACCGGCTTTCCAGCTTGACCAAATTACCAGGGTTGATTGTGGGCAGCAGCAAAGACGTCACCCGCCAGCCGTCGCGCTGCTGCTGCGCGCTGACCAGGTTCACGTCGTCTCCCGTCCGCTTGTCCTTGACCCGCGCCTTCTCGCGCGCGGCCTCGCGTGTACGTTCCGGATAGCCCAGCAATCCCGTATCAGCGGCCAACACCACCGCCTGACGCCTGGTGGTGCCGCGGCGCTGCACAACCTGCAGCTGCTGGTTCTGAATCGACCACTCCAAGCCAGCGCCCTGCGCCACCTTGTGCAAGGCCGTGCGCGCCGCCCCATAGAAAGAAAAACCTTGTTGCCAGCGCCGGTCAGGTAATTCATCCGCCATCACCAAAGGCAGCCCCATCTGGCGGGCGATATCCCGAATGATCGTGCTGGCCTGCGCGCCAGGTCCAAGGCCGATCGACACGGCGGTATCGCGGATCTCGGTGAACCCATCCTTCACGATCAGCTCAGTCACGATATCGGGCTGCTCGAACCGCGTGTACGCGAACACCAAGGTGCCCGACGCCATCAACAGGGGCCCGCCTTCTTCGGCATAGCCCGCATACAAGACGCATCGCAAATCTGGCTCTTCCAACGCCTTGCGCGTGTCGGCTGCCAGGTTGTAGATGCGGATCGTGTGGTCGTTCGGCTCCTCGCTCGAATCTTTCGATATGTCGAAAGTGACGCGGATAGGCGGCACCACCTCCAAGCCCTTGGTGCCTGCCTTGCCAACCTGGAGCCGATAGACCCTGTCAAAGCGCGACATTGGCCATTTCCTCCGCTTCCACGTAGATCAGGACCACATCGCCCGCAGCCAGCGCGTCGCGGCCCACTGTATTGCGCCGGTCTGGCACAAGCGCCACCAGCTCGCCCGCGGGCACCTCCAGGTGCCTGTATGCCCCAAGCAGCGGGGTATCTGGCATCACCGCGATGCCCGCCACGATGATCTCGTTATAGGCGTTCTCGATCGACAGCACCCACAGCTCGGCCTCGCTATTCCAGGACAAACGCAGGAAATAGGTCAGACCGTCCAGCTCCACTTCGGTAAGGCTGTCGTTTGCGTTAAGGACGGGGATTTGAATCATTTGCCCTTTCCCAGAATCTTGCTCAGGTCGGTCTTCTGCTTCGGAGAAGCCTCCGCGCCATTCGCTTTACCCGCGTTCGTCTTCGTCTGCCCAGCCTTCCCCGTGGCCTTGCCGTTGGTTCGATCGGGCGGGATATCGGTTTGGCGCAGCGCCACTTTTCGGATCTTCTTGAAGTCAGCGGAGATCTCGAATCGGTCGCCGCCTTCATTGGTCCGACCGATCTCGCACCGCTCCATGACGAAATTCACATAGACGTCCAGCCCGGTTGTAACGGTGATGGGCAGGCGGTCCGCGTGAATCTTGCGCAGCGCGTCCTTGGCGCTGATCAACTTAGACCGCCCAGCCCGCGCCGACAGGTTGCCAAACGAACCCCCACGCGGAAACGCGCTCGAAACGCCTGCGGCCAGGCCGCCGAGCAAAGCCACCTCGGCGGCGGTCACCCAGCCATCAAGCGTCAACTGTTCTGACTCCTGCACCACGTGGTCCGTTACGGGCGGTCCATCCTCCACCGCGTACTCGGTGGCCCGGCTGTTAAGCGAAGTCTTTTCACTCAACAGCGCGTCTAGTGGCACGGCGCCAATACTCGTGCCGCCGTTCCAGCCGAAAACCATCGCTACAAAGCTCATGCCGCGCCTCCCCTTTTTTAGCGGCCTTCTTCAACACCGGTGACGAAAAATCGCGTCATGGCGTCGATCGTGCGTTGGCGGCCCACGTTCATACCGCGCTGGGTTGCACTCGCCACGCTGTCCGGATTGGAGTTCGGCGCGTTGATAGTGATGTCCGTGCGGTTCTCCACCGTGACCGCGCCCCGTCCGGGAAACGCGCCAGCTTGAGCAACCGTACCGCCGGAGATAAATGGCACTGTGCCGCCATTGATCAGTGCGCTCATCGCCGGTCGGTCGGCCAAAGAGGGCCCGCGCCGCCCCCCGGTCATGATCGCCCGGGTTTCTTCGTCAGCGTCCGGGGGCAGCAGCCCCTTGAACCAGTTCTTGGCGGCCTCGACCTTGTCGTTAATCCAGGTCTGGATCGCCCCGCCGATTTCCTTGATTTTGGCGATCATCTTTCCGCCGATGTCTTCAAAATAGGTCCAGACACCGCTAAACGCCTCGCGCCAGTGCTTTATCGCGCCGTCCCAATCGCCTTTGAACGCCGCGATGACACCTTTAAAGATCTTCGACCAGAAGGCCCAAAGCTCTTCGAAATACTGCAAGACGGGCTCAAGGAACGTCCCCTTCACCTTGGCCTTCAATGCCTCCCACGACGCCGCGATGCGGGCCTTGATCTGATCCCAGTTCTTCCAGATTTCCCAGAGCGTAGTCGCGAGCAAGACAACGCCCGTAATGATCCGGCCGATCGGCGTCATCGCAAAAGCCCGCCACAGGAGCGGCACCGCCGTACGGGCGAGGAACATGATCAACCCACGAACGGGCGACAGGATCTTCCACAGGCCGTAGGCGAGCACGGCCACCGTTCCCCACTTCTTGATCCACGGCCCCAGCTCTTGGCCAGCGCCACCAAGCAGGTCTTTGACATAGACCAGAGCGGTCTTGACCGCGTCGATCTCCTCGCGCCATTCTTCCACGCGGCCGATCAGTTCACCGGTCACGGAAATATCACCACGCAGCCAACCGGCGATGTCGTCGCCAATCAAATATATGGTGGTGAGAATCGCAGCCATGCGAAGCAGCGGCGCCAGGGTCCGTTTCCAGATCGAGAGCATGCGCAGCGCGCCGGCCGGCCCGCGACGCAAGGCCATAGCGCTATCCAGCCCCACCGCTGCCCGGGCGGCGCCGATCAGCGATCGCGTCAACCCGCCCGATTGAAAGGTCGCCAGCCGCAGCCAGCCACGCAGCTTGACCAGGCCCCAGGTCGCGCCCGTAAGCGCGAGCAGCTTGACCAACGTAGCGATGTGGTCAGCCATGAATTCGATCGACTTGGTTACTCCAAGCACCACCGTGCGGCCAGCAGTCAACGTCTTCCCAAAAAAGCGCTCAAAAGCGTCGTTCCACACCGTCATGGCGTCGGCGACCGTAACGGGCATGCTTTCGGCCTCGATCCGCATCTTGGCTAACTGCGTCTGCAACGCAGGCAGAAAGCGGTCGGTCGTGACCGTCCCCGCCTTCACCTGCGCCAGCAACTCGTCGGTCGTAATGCGCAGCCCGTCGGCCAAGGCGGCCTGCAGCCGCGGCGCCGCGCGCATGAGCGTGCCGTATTGCAGCATCGCCAGCTTGCCTTGCATGATGCCTGCTGTCAGAGACGAAATGACCGCCTCCTGATCTTGGGCTTTGGTGCTCGACAGCACCATGCCCAGCGACAAGGCCTCAGTCACGTCCAACGTATCTTGAGTGGATTTCCCGAGGTCTGCCATGGAGCGGCGCGTGCGCACGAACAGGCCGGCGTTCGAAGCATAGGATTTGTAGGTCAAGCGCGAGATCCGCGCCAGGTCTTTATCCACCTCCCCGTATTCCTTTGCCGAACTGGTGGCCTGGCGCATGCGCGCCTCCATCTGGCCCCAGGCGTCGATATCGCCAAAGATGCGCTTGACCAGGGAAACGCCCAGCACTGCGCCAACGATGCCGCGCAGGCCAGAGAATGCGCTCTGCTGTTCCTTAATAACGCGCACGCCCTGCCACTGTGCCCGCGTCAACCGTTGCTGCGCACGGCGTGCGTCTTGGATGCCCAGCTGCACCCCTTCCCAGGCGCCGATACCTGCTTCGCGGATATTGTGCAGCCCGCCGCGCATGCGGCCCAAAAGGCCGCTGTACGCGCCCTGGATCTGCGCCATCTTGCCGCGGGCCGCACCCACATCTACGGGAAACGCGGCAGGTCGCCCGAGGCTGGCCAGGCCTGCCGGCACGGCTGGGCTGGTGGGCAATGACGGAGCTTGCAGTGCGATGCCTGGAACCCGCATCGGAACGGGCGTCTGTCCCATGGGTGGATGCCGCGTTGCCCACTCGCTCTGAGGCGAACTAGTGCCGACGATCACCTGGCGCATAGCCTGAACCGTCTTGCTGCTGATCGCAGCCATCTTGGCCTGGACCGCCTGATAGGCATCTTGGTACTGCCGCAGGCCGCTGTCGTCCACCTGGTACCGCAGCAGCGTCACCAGCTCGCGTACTGTTGCCATGTCCTCACCTCGCCCTTTTCTCCGCCGCGGCTGCGGCCGCCTCTTGAGCGTCCATCAGCGCGTTTAGCTTCAAGATATCCAGCAGATCCACATCGCCGCGCCTGACGGCATCTAGGCTGACATGGCGGGCCAGGATTGGCCGCCAGATAATCAGCTCTCCTTCGAAGGCGGCGTCAAACCGCCCGACAGGCTCGCCAGCTTCTCGCGGGCCGGTCCAAAGCGGCCGGCCCAGCGCACCAAAGGGCCGGCGAAGTTGTGCTCCAGGATGTGAAACAGCAACTCCAGGATCTCCGAGAAATCCGAAAAGGCCATTCCTCGGTGCGCGGCCGTCAGCTTTTGCGGTTCCCGATTGACAAGCTCGAACGTGACCAGCTCGGCATCAACCAGACGATCTGCCCACCCGGCCAACGCATCCCCGCCCAGCTTGATCGACAGTTCCCGAAATGCCTCCAGCATCGCTTGCTCGTCGCGGTCCTGGGCCTGTCCTTCTGCGCCGAAGATCGCGGTCAGCATCGAGCCCGCCGCCGGCAGCACTTCCTTCTGCAGGTCTCCAAGCAGCTTCAGTTGGCGGAATGGGTCGAACCGCGAAATACGAAATACCGTGGTGCCGATCGTCACTTCCTTGATGCTGCTCATCAGCGGTTACCCCCAATGACGTTGATGGATGGGCCCGTTTCAATTACCCACTCACGGTTGCCGACCTTGGCGCCGTAGCTGGCGTCCGGCGTTTTGACGACCCAAGCCGAATCGGACGCATGCAGCGAAGTGCCGCGCAGGTCGGTAATGGCCACCGGCACCACGCCGTTGCCGTCGGTCGTCTTATCGGCCTGGTGTAGCGCCGTGAGCGCCGCATTGCTCAGACTGGTTTGCATCAGCGTCACCGTGATGCGCAGACGCGAGTCCCGGGACATCGAACGGGCCACCTCGCCGTCGGCGCCAGCAATCGACGAGATTCCCTCGCCGATTTCCGCAACCGACACGAAGGAATCCTCGGCCACGCCGGAGATGGGCAAGGCGCCCATCACAATCTTTACCTGGTTAGGTGCATAGGTTTTGACTGACATGCTCTCGCACCCCGTTTACAGTTGTTGGTAGGTCAGGTTGCCCTTGATTTCGGCAACGTGGATGGCGCCCGCCAACCGCGCGCTGAACTTCAAGTCGCGCAGGATTCGGTTCGCCTTATCGTTGGGTGAGATGCTGGCGGCCCGCGGCGCGTTGATGACGAACCCCGGAATCTTGCGGCCGGCGTCGTCGATTTCGTCGGGTGCGATCAGCCCTCTGGCCTGCCCCAGCATCAACGCCTGACGAACGCCATTCACAATGACCAAGATCCCGGCGTCCGTATAAGGCACCTTGCCGTTGGCGTTGACCAGTTGCGTCGCCACGTTGATCTTGACCTGCTCGGCCAGCCAATCACGGCCACGGATGACATCGATCCATTCGCCCGCTGCCACTTTCCCGTTCTGCGTGATGGCGAAGTTGCGCATCTGCTCAAACGTGTTGGCGTTCTTGGCGTGCGCCGCCAGCGCTTGGCCCTCGGCCAGGTTGTCATAGGTCACGCCAGACAAGCGCGCGTTGGCCCAGGTTTCGCCACCGGGGTAAAAGGTGAAGCGGTTGGCACACACGGCGGATTCCAGCGATTCACTGGCGGCCCGGCCGTGATACCAGACGTGCGTGCGAAAGTACTGTTTCTGCTGGCAACGGGACGCGATATCGGTGGACACGGCTGCATCGATAATGCCGGCCTGGTCGCTGGACACCCCGAACAGGCGCTCATTCGACTCAACCCACTCTGCGGCGTCCAGTACATCCGATTCAACGCGACTGGCCAGCGCCACGCCGTACCAGTCGCCGCTTTCGCGCAGGCACGCATTCAGCGCCACCGATGGCGGTTCGGTACTGGTCGGCGCGGCGAGCCGAAGGTTGCCGTCTATCGCGATGGCCACGGCCTGGCCAGACAGATCAGCGGTGACCGAGACTTCGGCCCCCACGGCCACCGCAGTGACCGGCGCGCTGGTGTCCGCGATCGCGGCAACCAGATCCGTCGCGATCGATTCGGGCGTGCTGCCCGTTTGCCCGATCGCTACCGCGTCGACGCTCTGCGTCTCGCCCGTGCCGTCGCGCCAGGTCAAGCCCACTGCATACTTTGACGCTGACGCCGCGGTCACGGTGAAGCGGGAGGTATCCACCTGCCGCCGGCCCACGAAAACGCGGGTCACGGTGGGGATCTGCTTGTATGCATCCCGGACGGCGATGTACAGCGGGTCATCGTGAGCGATACCCATGTCCAGCAGCTCGCCGGGTTCAGTCACCACCATGATGCGATTGACGCCCAGCGCGTGAGCGCCCAAGACGAGAAGATCAGAAAAGCTCTGCTCCTTGATCGCCGTGGTGTTCAAGGAGATCGCCACGTTGACGATTCGGTCGATTCTTGCCATGTACGGCTCCAAAAACAGAAAGCTGCCGCACACCGGAGTGTGCGGCGCGGAATGTGAAAGACCCGGCGCTAAGCCGGGTCAGTGAAGTTGAAGAGAGGGCTGGATTTCGTCTTCCAGCCGTTCCCGCCTGCGCTTGAATTCAGGGATAGCGCGCTTGCGCTCCAGCATGAGACGGGAGCCAAATGATGCTCGTACCTGCGTGGAAACTTCTTCGGCTACTAGGGCCTGAAGCTGCTGATATATAGTTTGCGTTTGCTTGGTCAAGGCATCGCGCATGCGATAGAACTCGCGTATCAAACGCACCTTGAACGCAACGACTTCGTCGCTATTGCGCATAAGAGAGATCAATAGGGCTGCCTGCTGTTCATTTAGCATCGCCACCTCTCGGCGCTGTGAGCCCCCCGCGGTCCCGAAGGTTCGCATTTCAAATGCCACCCTTCCAAACTCTTCAAGAGCATCCATGCGTTGGCGAATCAGCTGAATCACGCTCTTGTGGTTAGCCCTCATGCCGCGAGCAATCACAAGGCTGCATGCCAATGGCTGCCCATTTACAACGGAAACAAGCAATTCAATACTGTTCATCTTTCATCCTAGAAAATAGAACGATTGGTTCCAAGGCCAGCAAAACTCTCGTCAAAGCGCATCCACCGCATGGACTCGGTAGCTACCGATTCAAGGCTGCTAAGAGCCATCTCCCGGCAAAGCAGAAAAAGAAATGGCCGCCTGAAGGCGGCCGAATGGAGACGAAACGGTCGCGCCCGCTACGGCGTCACGACCTTTATGGAAAACGGCGATTCGATGCCTGGCACCAGCTCACCCTGTGTGTTGCCAGTGCCAGTCACATGCTCGATAACGCCGACGAATTCGGCGTACTGCCGGGTATAACGAATGCCCAACTCCAGCACACCCCGGCGCTCGTAGCGCACGCCGTCGCGATTGATCGGGATGTTTTGAAGGCGGCCGACGTCATACAACGCCAGCCCCAGAATCTCGGCCCGCTCTTCGTGCACCGTGTGCTGGAGCGTAAGTACGAGCTGGTCCAGCGCGTCGTACGCGGCGTTGCCGAAGCTCTGTAATTCGACTGTCGCGTCCCGATGGCCATGCACGGTCTGCATGCCCTCACAGTCGACTGCCCCAACTTCGCTTGGGCTTGCCTGAGCCCATCGCAGCACCATCGTGATGAACGGGCGCGGAGGCCTGTCCCCGTTCTCCTCCGCAAAGATGATCGGGATGTCGCCGGCCGCGGCCAGCAGCAGTTCGTAAATTGCGTTTTCTGGCGCCACGGTGACCTCGTGTGTGTGGTGGTGCATCGATGGGACTATCGGCAACCCCACGCTCAAGCGCGCGCCGACTCGATGCCGCCCTACCCGGTGGCCTGGATTGCCCAGCCGGGCCTGGGAAAGAACTTCCGGACGTTTTGCCCCGTCCGGCCCGGTCCAGGCGGCCGGGTATCCTGGGCATCCTATGTCTCGGTGTCGGCCAGCAACACCGCCAGATAGCGAAAATGGGAAATCACGCCTGACTGCCAGGGCGCCACGCCCACCACCAGATATTCGCCAGCCGTGGGGCCAGCGCCCCAAACCAAGCGGTCGCCGTTGGTCCAATCCTGACCCGCGACGTTCAGCACCTCGGACGAGTAGATCCGGACGGCGGCGCTGATACGCCGGCCCTCGGGGTTTGCTTCCAACTGGTCATAGTCGGCCGCCTTCGCCGGCTGCACGGACGCTTGGATCGTTCGGTCCGGGCCCGGCTCGCCTTCGACCCAATGACCGCGCTGTCGATAGCCGGCCTGCCGGGTACGGATCGTTTGTGGACGACGAAAGCTGCTCATGCTTTGACCACCTTGTATTTGATGGAGTTGAAGTGCAGCTTCTCGTCTATCAGAGGTTGTTTAAGACCCTTCCTCTTCACCGTGGACGTGGCGTTGGGCTCCCAGGGGCCATTGATGAGATGGTGCTGGACGATCCCTTGGTACCAGGCACCAACCGCGTGCACTGCCTCGGTTGCCGTCTTCTTCCCCGACACGATTGCCGCCACCTGTTGCTCCTGCACGTCGGCGAGCTGCTTTTCGTAGACTCGGGCAGCGTCCCGATGCAGCGGCCTGGATGGGATCTTTTCCGTGCCGTACTCGTTGAACTCCACGTAGTCGATCAGCGCCGTGCCGTTGCTGCCCGGGGTATTGGCGTCTTCCGCCTGGATACCCACCTTCACCGCCACGGTGCCCAGTTGGCGCATTTCGGCCGCATAGCGTCGCAACCCCTTGTCGATGACCTTCAATCTTCACCTCCAAAGCAACGAGATCCGCGCACCAAGCCCCCCACCCGCACAGTGCGTACGCACTTGTCCTTCAGCAGGTCATACCGAGCTCGAAAGCCCATGGGGTCGATGGTGCCTGCGCTGTTTCCAAACGACCGCTGGAGATCGCCTTCCTTCTCCATCGTGACACCGGCCGGCACAACGATGGCAACGTCTTGCTGCATCCTCATCGCGAGCAGCCACGCCGCATACAAGGCTTGGGCCTCGTCCTGCTCGCCCGGCGTCAGGCAGCCGGGCCGGTGATTCTTTGCGACGGCAAGAGCTTGCTCTTTATCTTCGGTCGGTCTGCCGGACACGCCAGGCGCCAAGAAATCGAGAAGCTCAACCGTCGCCGCCATAGTCGCCCCTTTGATCCGCGTTGCGGTTGACGTAGCACTGCATGGCTCGTCCTTATGCCCCAGCCGCCAACAGGGCTTGCAGGTCTGCCTTCTTGGCAGTCTTGGGATACGCAATTTGCTTGGCGTCCAGCGCGGCCTTCAGGCCGTCGATAGTTGCCTTGGAGTCATCCACCGCAACGCCCTCACCCGAATGGGATTCTGGCGGCGGTGCCGGTGGCGGTTCCAGAGGGGGTATTGGCGGCTGCCCCGACGAGTCGCCAGTGGTCGCGTGGCCATCGCTCTGATTTTCCTGGCCGTCCGCTTGTTCCTCTGGGGCGCTCAGGTTCCCGAGCTTGACCGGCGCAAATGGCCGGAGGATCTCGCCCAGGTCATCCTGCGACAGCACCAGATAACGTTCGCGATATGCAGGCGGCACATCTCCGGCCACCGCATTGCATCGCTCGATGAAATCGCCGGGTCGATACGCGCGCGGGTCTCGGATGAGAACGCCAGCGCCACGGGCCATCGCCTTATCCTCGGCGGATGGCGAGGCCGCCACGAACAATAGAACCCGCCGCGGCTGAGTCTTCGCTTTCATGAATGCTCTCCTGATCGACACTGGGGCGGACCTTCCCGCCCCGAATGCCTTACTTGGTGACGATGAGGATGCCGGCCGTATCCTTGTTGGAGGACGCCGTCTTGTCCCAGTTTGCCGACGAGCCCAGGGCCATATCGTTGGGGGACTTTCCGCCGTTGCTTTGGTCCCAGCTGTATCCGGATATGCCTACGTTGTAGGTCCACTCGGCTTGATAGACGCGAGAAATGTTCTCGCCACCGGTCTTGTCCACCATCACGGCATTGAAATCTCCGTTGTCCTGCACCAGGCCGGCGCCAGGAACCAGCCCCAACGTGTCGTAGGTCAGCGGCGAGTCGCCCCAAGCACCGGGATTGACCAGCGGGTCGGCATCCGTCACAACAAAAATGCGGCCAAAGGGGTCCCGCATAACGTTCACGGTTCCATAGGTAAAGAGACGTTCTGCGTTCGAAAGCGCGTTGTCGTACAGATTGGTCAACACCGTCGAATGCAAAATCCACGCGGCTAGCGCGCCCGACCGGTCGCCAAACTTGCCCGCTCCCTGGTTGAGTACGCGCCAGGTTGGGGCGACGTCCATGACTTCATGCACTACGCCCACGTTCCCCTTCAACGCAGCCACCAGCGCACGAATCACAGCATTCAGCATGTCCTGCAGCTTTGCCTTCGCCAGCTGTTCGCCGATCTTCAGCGCGGCCAAAGTCGGATTCTCATAAATCCAAAGATATTGCTGGGGTTCAAATTCGATCGGCGGGGTACCGGCCGCGACCTTCACAGCCGTGTTGGCCATTTGTTCCAGACGCTTGGGAGGCACGGAACCGCTGCCGTAGGCGTCGCGGCGCCGCACCAGGCCGCCGATCTGCTTGAACATTGATTCAATACTGAAATCGCCCTTGTTCTGCGCGGAGGCCAGCACCAGCACGCCGCCCGATGCCTCGTTGAATTTGTTGACCTCTTGATCAACAAGCTCGGTGATGGTCGTAGCGACCTGCTTGTTGAATACCACCAAATCGAAAGACATGCTTTCGCTCCCTATTGATTACCAACCTTGTCCAGGTACGCCACGCGCTCGGCGTCGGTCTTGCAGTCCGCAAGAGACGCTGCACCGTGGCGCCCGCCGCCAGCGCCATTGCCCCCACTGCTCCCACCGGAAGCGCCAGAGCCCTTCAAAATGTGGTCCTTGTGGGGGTACTGCTCAATGAGATGGTCCAGGGCCTCGTCGAAGTCAGCGAACTCGCCCGGGCGCGAACGGCTAAAGATCTTGTTGCCGTCTTGTCCGTAGGCCACGACCTTGCCGTCCTCGACCTTGAACGCCGACCCGAAGCGCGCCTGCACCAAGTCCGCCGGCACGGCCAGCTTCTCAGCGATCAACTTTGATCGTGCGAAGTTGCCGCCGATCATGTGGCTGGCCAGGTTCTGATTTGCCTGGGCCAGCTGCGCGCGGGCCTCATCGATCTGCACCTGATAGCCTTTGCTGACTTCGGACTTCACCTTTTCGACTTCGCCGGCATCCACCAGCTTCTTGTCGTCCAGGTTYTTSACCGTTTCCAGCGCCTTTGCTGCGGCGGCCGGATCTTCGATGCCCTTGAACCCATCCAGCCGACCTTCCGCAGCTTCCGCGCGCTCGCGGTGCGATTTCGCCTCTCCATTCAGACGACTGATCGTCTGAATGGTGCTGGCCGCGTCGAACGCAACTTCTTTGCCGTCGTCCTGCACGTAGACAGGCTTTCCGTCCTGCAGCACCACATGGCCGTTCTCATCGAGCTTCAATTTCATGGTCATCCAACCTTGTCCGGTGGGCCATCCGGCCCGAAACACCGCCTTGCATCCGCGCCGCGGCCACAAAAAAAGGCCGCGGCGCAATTACGCGCCACGGCCCTACCCCACACCTCTATGAATTACCGAGGTGCAGAAACCTCGTATTTCGCCCGCAACTGCTCCAGCGTCAGCGGATTGCCTTGCATATCCAGCAGATCTGTCAGCGTGAGCTTTCCGTCTTTCCAAAGTTCCAGGCGCCCGGGCCCGAAGTACTGCCGTTTGAATTTGTCCGACTTGCGGGACAACCATTGTTCGAAGGTCGGTCCGCGGCTGAGTGCTCCATCAGCGCCGGGCAGCGCCGCGCCTACGCCGGTCTGCAAGGGTTCCGGTACCAGGATGCAGCGGCAACCAGGATGGCGAGGTGGTCCGCCCTGAAGTGGCGTCTGATGCCCCACCGGCTCGCCGGTCAAAGTGAAAAGCTTCCCGTCGAGGCCGCCACACACCATGCAGGTCTTGCTATCGAACCGCGCCGACCAACGGTAGCCGGACAGCACGTCATCTGCGCTGCGCAGCAGTGCCTGCTGTGCTTGGCCGGCGACGGCTAGCGTCACGCCCTCGGTGAGCGTCTTTGCCGTTTTGGCTGCCCGCCGCATCAACCCCGGCGTCTCGGCATCGCCCACGATTCGGGTCACCAGCGCCTGAGTCGTTGCTTTAGGGTCGAGCGAAGCGATGCGCACCTCGCGCGTAATCGCACGATGAAGTGCAGCGCCTTGGTTCTTCCACACTTCCTTCGGCGTGGAGCCCGCAAACACCGCGTCGGCGATCTCGAACGCAGCCGTTCGTCGGCGCATGCCAACGGTATCCGCCGTCGCGCGCTGGATGACATCGGCGAATGTAGCCAGCATCGCCAGTTGCTGTTCCGCGATCGCGGCGTGCGCGTCGCTGGCCGCCGAGTCAACGGCCCCTAGCAACCGGTCAAGCGCCAAAGGGCTGACGCGTGCGATATCCACGGCGCCCAAGATGCCTCGGAGTTCGAGCGCCAGCTTTCGCAGCTCCGCTTGCGCTTCGGCGTCCAGGCCTGCCGCTACTCGCAGCGCGTCCAACATTAATTCGGTTGCCGCGTCGTCCAGCCTGTCGCGCTTATCAGCCATCGTTCACCTCTAAAGCCGTGGCTGGGATCGCAAGCGCTCCTGCTCCGTTTCCCAATTCACGCCATCCGCCACCAGGCTGCGGCGCTTGGCCTCTTCGAACAGTGTCTGGTCGGAAAGGTTGCCGGCGCCGTTCATGGTGATCAGCGTGGTCATGGACTGGTCAGGCGTCGAATCCAAATCGAAATCCTTGTTGATCTCGACTGATCCACCGTCGCCCAGCTTCTGCCAATCGGCCATGAATTGCAGGACCTGGTCAATGGCATCTTCCAGCCCCTGCGCCATGTTGCCCAACGCGCTTTTCTCCGTGACCGAGTCGTCGGCCGCCTGCTGCACGGTCTTAGTGAACTGAGCATCCTTGCGGCGCAGCTTCGCACCTGCCTCGGACATCTGGCGTTCCAGCGCGTCCAAGGAATCGCGGCCAACCTTGACGCTCTCAGCCGAGCCCTGCACCACGCCCATCTGTGCCCCATTGGGTAGCCCGATAATGGAATCCGCCGACGCCTGCAGCGGTTTGGGCTTGCCATCAGGCCCTGTCTCGACGTCGGCGCCCGCCGTCCAAAGCAACCGCACCCGCGCGAAGCGCACCGACGTGTCCTGGTCCGATTGCTCCTGCCAGTGTTTGACGTTCAAGTGCGCAACCTCGCGCAGCGGCGGCTTTGCGGTCAACAGCCCGGTCCGACCCGTGTAAAGCGTCACCAGCGGGATCTCGGCCACCGACATCGGGCCCTCGTCATGCACGTAACAGGCGCCGTCCTTGCCGGAGCAGCGCCAGACTTGGTAGCTGCCCCGCCGTAGCACCCGGATCTGCTTGACCTCCTTGGTGCCGAATTCGCCGTCCTCTTCCTCCACAAACTCGACCAGGCGCGCCATCGTCAGCCTCGGCACGCCGCCGATCGTCTCGAAGCGCCATCCAATCAACTGCCGAGCGGCGTAGACGGTGCAGTACGGCCTGGCACCTATTGCCTTCTCGGCCGCTGCCGTGCGCGCGCCCACGACTCTCGGAAAGTCCACCAGCACATGGGCCATGCCAAACGCCAACGCGCGGTGGAACCAAGTGGCGGCAAAGACCGTCAGGTTGCTTCCCTGCAAGTCGATGTTCTGAGCTTGTGCCTGAATCGCTGCTGGCACGTCCTCGCCCACCACAACCGGTCGAACGAAGACGTGTCCGGAGAGATTGCTTACGGTCTCGGAGAACGCCGGAAACAGCGTGGCGGTGGCCAAGCGCTCCTTGTAGCTGGCATCACACTCCAGCGGGAACCGCGGCATGTAGGTAGCACCAGCCTCCCGCATTGCCACGGTCCCGCCCAGAAGCGCGTCGACCAGGTCCCAATCATCCGTCATGGCGTTGTACGCAGACAGCGGCGTCGAAACGTCTCTCATAGCACTCATCTCATAACGGATTGGGTCGCCACACGGCTCTGGATCGGATACCGCGACACGATGAAATAGCCGCCGGCATCATTGGGATGGTCATACCCGGCCTTCTTATCGGGTGCGCCATCATCGCCATATATCTGCCGCTCAAGCGCCTGTGTGAAGAGCGGGCAGCGGTCGGTGTTGACCAACAGCCGGCGCTCGCCGACGGTGTTGTGGAGCATTGCATTCACACTGTTCACCCGGTCCCGGACAGCCGGGTTCGCGGCGTTCACGCGGACAGTGAAGCCCGCCTTGCGCAGTAGCGAGATATCGGATTCGCTGGCCTTGCTTGTCTTGCGGTTGTCGCCGGAGGCGTCCGGATAGACCACGATGCTGAAGCCCGGGTACTTATCTTGCAGCTTCTCGATCATGGCGGGTGTGTCGAAGACCTTCATCGTCTCGTCCACTGCCAGCGGCAAGCCGTCGCGCACCACGAAGGTCACAGCCGCCATCTTGCCGACGTTGAAGTCCATGCCAACGTGCAGAACCTCGCCGGCACGGATAACCGCGTCGGTGTGGCTCGCGCGTCGGTCGAAGCAGTAGTAAACGACCCCTGCATAGTTTTCGAAGCTGGCCTCGTATTCCTGGCGGAACGTGCGCGGGTCCATCTTGCGCCGCGCTGCTTCGATTTCGTCCCGCGGCACGTTGCCGCCTTCGAGAGACGTGTATAGCCAACTCTTGTGATCCGGCTGGCGTTGCTCTTGGCCGTCCAGATATGTGTCGTAGCAGTGATTGAAGCCCTTTGGTGTGCCGATGCGTAGCGCGTGCCCACCAACATAGGGCACGCCGTCAACGACGTACCTGCAGGTCGACAGCATCGGGCGCAGGACTTCTTCCCAGGCGGCGTACTTGCAGTCTGCCCACTCATCGACCAAGACAAAGAACAGGCCTGAGCCGCGCAGATCGTCGTAGTTCTCCAAGCCCACGCAGCGGATAAGGTGCCCTGTCGTGAGCGAGATGAGCATGTCCGTTTCGTTGGGCTTGGACGCCCGCCAGCCGGCCGGGATCGCTTGCTTCAACCGGCGCCAAAACACTCGGCGGGCTTGCTTCTGCGTCGGGGCGGCGTACCAGATCTCGTCTTCGATGCTCACGCCCCACTTCACCGCGAGGCGCGCAGCCCGGCGCATCTCGGCTTTGCCGAGGAAAGTCTTGCCAAAGCGGCGACCGCAAACAGCATCCCGAAAGCGTGCGTTTGGCTGCCAACCCCAGACGTAAATGTTCGCCTGCTTGGGCGTGAGCGCGGCGGGCTCCTCAAAGAACAGGCTTGTCTGGCGTCGGCTCGTCAGGGGCAAGGACATATTCGGCGTGCTCCGGGATCTGGCTGCTGCCAGGCACCGGCTTCACCGGTTCCATGCGCCGGTTCACATAAGCGTCGCCGACTTCTTTTGCTGCTTGTTCAAGCACCTGCAACACGATGGCCAAGTTCAGCTTGTCCTCAGCTTTGACGGCGATGCGCTGCATCGTCCGGAGACGGTATGAACGCTGAGCAATTGCGATCTCACCGGCTTCCCGCTTGAAGTTTTCGCGAGTGGCGAAAAATAGCTCGCGCCAACGCT
This sequence comes from Achromobacter sp. 01N37, assembly GCF_056399725.1. Lineage (NCBI taxonomy): Bacteria > Pseudomonadati > Pseudomonadota > Betaproteobacteria > Burkholderiales > Alcaligenaceae > Achromobacter > Achromobacter sp. 01N37. The sequence goes on along the minus strand of NZ_JBFTRX010000003.1, from coordinate 11,549 downwards.
TTGCCAGATCCCTACCCGCCACCTTCGTCGGGTCGTACCGTGCGACCTGGGTCCTTGGAACCTCGATTCCAAATTCTTCGTGCAGGGAATTGGACACCTGCTGGGGTGAGTCGTAGCAGGCCAGCTCTTGGACAATGAAGCGCTGCTGCACTTCGGTGAGCTTAGCCATAACTGCACCTATGCCGCGGAACGTTGGCCGATAAAGCAATTTTCATTGCGGAGCTGAGGATAACGTTCAAACTCTGCAATGCTCAGCACAAATATTTAATACAATGAAATGTTACTAACCGATAAATATATTGAAATGCCCTCTCCAAATTTGAACTGGACAAACCATTTAAAGGCAGCATCCATTTATGCAATAGCAGCTGCCATTCCACTAGGCATTGTTTGGATTGGTCTCCACCACTATTGGCTGATTTTTGACGTAGATACACTATCTGTCGAACACGAAGAGTGGGGACAATTTGGAGACTTCATCGGGGGAATAGTCAATCCAAGCGTCGGCCTCGTGACGATCTTCTTGTTAGTTTGGACTCTTCGATCGCAACAAAGGGAATTGCGTGAACAACGGACTCAGCTAGAAAAACAATCCGCCGAGCAAACCTTTTTTACATGGCTTAATGCAATAAATGAGGCAATAAAAAACATGCACGTAATAGTGCACGGGCGACACCGCATCACCGAATATCTTGGCCACAAAGTACTTGATCACAAGACCCGATGGGATGATGCAGATCAGCACGAGCTCGACGAAATTGAATCGGCCATTCTAAACAGCGACGAAACCACCCGAGCTAGCGAGCTAAAGCGTCTAAGCGACTTTGAAGCAAAAAACTGGAATGATCGAGGGCAAGACTTCGAGATCGCTGCAGTTACGCCAACGCGGCTATTGGTTGAACTCATCCGCTTTGTAACAACGCACCCCGTATTATTGGAGAAAGAAAAAGAGCGATATATGAAGGTACTTCGCGCAAGCATTAGCAAGGCGCAAGCCCACCAGCTTTTCCGAACAATTTGCCATAACGAAGAGAAAGGGACACTGAGAGATGCGGCAGCAAAATATGAACTTTTTCGCTTTCTATACACGACCGGGGAATACAGCCCGCTCATTGCAGCTCTTCTTCGCTATGATGCTCACAAACTTCCCCAATCCTGCTTTCACCCAAAAGTTCTGAAGGATTTAAAAGATAACATTCCGAAGCTAAGGGAGTTTTACGCCGACAAACGACGACAGTATGAACTGGAATTTTGATTAAGCACTCCGCTGAGTTCTCCCCGGGGCTTGCCATCCAAAACCTAACGTGTTAGCTAATTTGCAGAAAGCAATGCCCCTCGGCATTTGGTACGAAAGTGCCCTCACTTTATCGTTAACCTGACGTGTTCGTCGCATCACTTCGTCCGAAAGACCGTCAGGCGTCCCTCAACAAATCACCCTTCCGCGAAACCGATGACACTCAGGGATATAGCTCAATGACAGGAACCCCCATCTTGCTCAGAAATCAACGAACTCAGGCAAGAAGTGACTTCCGAATCTGATGAGCAATCCACTCCGCGACCGGCGGGGCAACGGCGTTTCCGGCACCATGAGCTTCCGCAAAGTTGGCCGCATCCAATCCGAGGCAAAGCCCATGATCTTCAGACGCTCGCCGCCGCTCAACCATCGAACGCCCGCTTCCTTCGGCAAAGACCAGGCCTGAGCCAGCGAGGGAGATCTGAGACCCAGATTTACCGGCAAGTAAGGTAGGGTAAGCCCATCCATCCAAGCCACAGCTCCCTTCGTCCGGGCGCGTCGCGCCAGAAATAGTTCCCACTGGCGCGGCGTCAGCCAGCAGCCCAATGGGGGGGTGCTGTCCCAGACGTCCGACCAAGAAAACGCGACGGCGTTTTGTGGGGACTCCGAAATATTGAGCATTAAGCACCCTCCAGCATCCCACATACCCGCACTCGGCAAGGGTCTGGACGACTGTTTGAAAGTCGCGGCCATCATGGCTAGAGAGGAGCCCCGTGACATTCTCAAGCACCACCCACTCGGGCCGAAGCTCGTTGAGGATTCGGACGGCTTCAAAGAATAATCCGGTGCGTTCCCCCGCGAGACCCCGCCGCTTTCCCATCGAGCTGACGTCCTGGCAGGGAAATCCGCCGACAACGACGTCGACGCGGTCGAGCTGGGCAGCGCCAATGGCGCACACATCTTCGAATTGCTTTGCGTGAGGGAATCGGTCCGCCAGGACTGCGCGGGCGATTGGGTTGATTTCGACTTGCCAGGCCGTTCGGAATCCGGCGCGTTCAAATCCAATATCGAAACCGCCAATGCCTGCGAAGAGGCTACCGACGGTCGGTTGCGATTGTCCTGCTGCATACATGAGCATCCTCTTGTGTGGATGCTCCAAGGCATGCGCGGAAGTGGCTCGCGGCGCTCTGGACGCTCAAGGCCATCGAAAATGAGTTCACGGTCTTGCACCGTGAACATTTAATGCTGAGCCGGAGATAACCGGCAGATTCAGCGAGCTTGCGCCCGCAATTGGCACAACGCAATTCTTCCATGAGTCAACTTGTAATTTGTGTTACCGTCTCTGCACCTGTACAGGTGGGACGGCCTTGGGTCGCTCACGGCTGGTTCCGTGGGTCGGCTGTCGGTCGCGCAGTTACAGCTGCGCCGCCGTCGCCGTCTTTTTTCAAATAAGATTTCGTGAACTGCGATAAGTGAAACCGGCCCGCATCCTCATCGTGGGTGCTTTCGCCGCCTTGGCATCGGGCTGCGCAGCACCAGTTTTAACCCCACAGCCCGCTGCTGCCATTCGAGCGTATCTGCTTGATCCCTGGCCTGGCCCAGACCCGCGGCCAATTCTGCCGATTGACACCCTCGCGGGCGAGCTTCCTGGCCGCACGTACAGCACGATCTATCCAGTCCAACGGTGCGATCAAACTGGACGATGCTCCATCGGCGTTGCAAAGCCCCAGGTACAGATTCGGATAACGACCAGTTCGCCGACTACGGTCTCTTTCGAAGCCAACGTGGATTACTCCGTTGAGGCGGAACAGACCAGCGACATCGCTAATGGCGCCAGTTATTCGAAGACCACTATTTCAGTGCCGCAAGCTGACTCAATGCACCGTGTGTACGTGAGGCGAGCCACGTTGAAGTACGGCGAGGAGCGGCGTCTGGATCTACCCTATGGTGAATCGCTGACATTCTGCGCACGCCAAGTTGCGGGCGGCCTGCAGAACAGCGATCCCCCCTGCGAGGCCCCGTCGACTGCGAAGCAATCTCAGACAATCCCGGTCTTATAGATCCGGCGGCCGAAATGCAAAACGCCCCGGTTTTTGGCCGGGGCGTTTATTCAGGTCGTACTTGCTACGAGTCTGGGCGAATTCTGATCTTTTTGTCCGGAAAGGTCAAGCAGCTTGCTGCATCTCCACCACGCGACAGATCTAACACTCTAAGCAGGGGACCGGTCGACCCACCCTACTGTTATCTGCCCGGAACGGCGCAGACAGGTGAATTTTATGAGTCAGTCTTTCCAACTGGCGCAACCCACCAGTCCTTTAGTTGCCTCCAACGTCGCTGAAACCAGGATCTACGATCCAGCACCGTCCTACAGCGGAGCTCCATACTCTCGATAATACGATTAAGCTCTTCATTGACTAGATCGCCTTCGCCCATCTCCCAAATCTGCTCCTCCCAATTTCTGCGTTGGGCACGCGACTTAGCCATTCTGGCATTGTCATTGGGGTCTGCGATATCAAAGTCATCGTTAATGTTAGCGGTGAGAACCAGCATATTAGCTGCAGTGAAAAGCTTGTTCGTTAACATGCGCATTGCATCAAACGACTCTCTGGTATCCACCCCAAATCTGGCCATAAAGGTATATTTCGTGGATTCTAGTTCAGCGAAAAGCGACATATCATTCGAATATCGCTTCCACAAAGGCGCGACTGTCCGCCGCCAGTGAAATCGCTCGTCGCTCTCGCCGGGCTCCTGAGTGACTTCACTGGACTCTGCCCCCACGGCGAAGGGACTACGCATTCGCCTAATCGAATCTCGTGCTTGGTAGAAAAGACGAAGAGTTTCTTCCGCAAGTTCAATCTCGCGCTTCCCGAGAAAATCCCGGTGCCACGCTCGTACTCCGATCACAGCAAGAAGTGCAGCGACGAAAGTTAGAATATCTCTGAGTAGCGATAGCGCTTCACTAAGTGTCATATTTTTTCATGCGAGAGGGATGCATCAACGCAGGCCCGGCCAGATCCAAGCCACAGGCGCAACAAAGGGAGGGCGCGGCGATTGGTCTATGACCAACTATTTGCTCCCGGCAGCGCAGATGTAAACACTAAAATTAAGGGGCGTGTGAAATTTCAGCATTGCCATCCGCAGCTTTGCTCATCGAAACTTCGCCAGTATTCGGATCAATTTCCACGCAGAACTTGTTTAGTCGAATTGCCACTGGAATTTCCCCAACATCTTGACCGAACAGGCTAAATCTCAGGCTCGTATTCAAGTGCGCATCATGCTCCCCAGACGGAACCACCGCCCCCTCCTCAGGCGTAAAAACCAATCGCTTCAGATTAATCTTCGTGGCATCTCCCTTTAATATATAATACGCAAGATCTATATCTGAAATATCTTGATGAGAGAAAATAGGATCTGGCGGCAGCGAAAAATCTGAATCGAGCGCCTTAGCTACCAGGTGCAGCCTTCCAACTAGAAGAAACCAACGCAACAACGGCCCATAGGATAAAAATGCGTCCTCATCGGGATTTAATCTTCCAGTCTTATCTTTATGACTAGCTTCTATATACAGTGCACGCTCGACATTGACCTTTTCCACCCAATTCGCAACGGGCGCCAGTTCGTCGAATTCTCTAATCGCCTTCCCGGTCATCGCTGCGGTGTTCATCCCAAAGGAAAACTCTGGCTTCTGCGGACCCCCGGGTAGCGGAAGAAGCAGCTTTACGTTAAATACGGAATCCAGGCTCTCCGTTGAAATCGCCAGCCCAAGAGTTCCTTGGAACATTCTGGCCCTTATATTAAGACCGGGGGAGTTTATCGAGAACTTTTTACCAGGATAAAGGCGGATCGTAGAATAACCAGACGGAATATGTTGAACAGAGATTTTCGCATTTGATATTTTTTTTCCTGCAATAGCTGAAAAGACGGGTGAACCCACGACCGATAATTCTTCCACGTCGAAAGTCCGAGGAAGACCAAACCCGAAAGCCTCAGTAGCACGCTCTACATTTTCACGACTTCCCTGCGCCCTAAAATTGAAGGTTGCGCGGACAGGTTCCGATTTAGCGTAAATTTCATGCTGCAGACCGTGAGGCCCCTGACTTATCTTTACACCGACATTCGGATCCAAGGAGTTGAGGGCACGAAAGTCGTCCGACTCATGCACGATTGGAAATATAGATCGGTCTTTCAACAATGCATCTAGATACGCTTCGAACGCACTTCGGTCCGATAGATCATTTTTCAGTTCAAATCTGATTTGGCTGTAGCCATCACCGCATAGATGCCCGGGATTTTCCGACGCCCATTTCTGCGCATGGATCCAAAACAACTTGCCATCTCCGGTTACCCTGACCACAAAAACTGGATGCACATTCACCGCGTACTCGCGCAATCTCGACTTCGAAACTTTGGCGGTGATGCAGCCATTCCTGCTAGTTCGAGCCGTGCCCTTTGCCTGAATCAGAAACCGCGCCCCACAATATTTTTTTGAATCTGGCGCAACAAATAGATCGTATCCGGTGTCAATCCGATCCGTTCCTACATTCCACGACCAGGAAACGAAGAGCCTTTCGATATCAAGTTCGCCAAGCGTGCCTGTTCGTTTACTGTCTGGAAAGTTCATACATTCTTCCTAACGGTTTTTTGCCGAAGTCTAGCAGCACCTCGCCAATGGCAGTATCCGTAACGCTGCGGCGGTCCTGGTTCCAGCCAGCAGCAAAAGCGCCCTCGAATCGCCGTGCTACCCAACTCCGGTAACAACGCCCGCGCGGCTCATCGCGCGCGCCAAACTCAACAAGGCTCCTTCTCGCTCCGGCCGCACTAGCCGCCGGTATGCCTGCAAAACGTCATGCAACGTTGATTTCGGCACATCGAACCGATCCGACAGATCGCGAATTCTCGGCCGCCCTCGCAGCATCCGGCAGACCAGCATATCGGTCACCAGGCGCTCCCTGCCCTCACCCACCGGGTTTAGCCACTCAGACACCTTGCGCGCACTCTCCGCGCCCTCAAGGCCGGTCGCATGCTGCGCACGCAGCAGGTGGAAGCCGATGCTGTTGCCCAGCGTACGCTCCGTCAGCTTGACGATGAACACCGCCTGCGCGTGCCACTCATGCGGCGAAAGCCCCGATAGCGCCTTGCGGTCGTAGGTCGCGTCGAAACGCTCCCGTAGCGCCTCACACACCATCTGCGTCGGGTTCTTGGGTTCGATGGGCATGGCCAGCATCAAGTAGGCAACCGCGATCGCGTGTTCCGCGCACGCAAAGGTTCCAGCTTCACGGGGCATGCTTCACCCCTTGCGCGGGTTCAATGCCCCGCAACACCGTCACCACCACCGTGACGCCAGGTACGAGCCCGTATACCTTGCGCTTGCTGTCCGCCACGACCTGAACGTCATCACGGTAGACCACACCGTTCAAGCCGTCCTTGACGGCCTTCTCCACGTTATCGGCATCTGGCTTCGTAGTCGGCGCGATCTCGCCCGCCGCAGCCCTGACCTGGCGCACCTTTGACCAAGACGCCGGGATCGGCATGACGATTTCCAGGTCGATCCGTATAGGCCCGGTATAGGTTGGGCGCCCTTTCATAGCCAGGGCCGCGGCAAGCTTGACCAAGCTTTCGTAGGCCACTGTCGCCTCTGGCGTGTAGTGCCGGGTGAGCACACGTGGTGCGCCGGTCTTGGCATCGCGACCTATACGCGAGCTCGACCTGGCACGCCCCTTCCCTCGCGGCACGCCAGGCACGGTGAATACAATTTGCTGCGGCATCATGCCCCCTCGCCGCGCACATCGCGCAGCCATTCGATACGAGCGGCCGTCTTGGCCGCGGTGGTTGGTGAGTGGTCCGAGCACTGCCGAGGGTATTCAGGGCTGACGAACGTGCCCGGTCGGTCGGCCATCGCAGCGCACCGCCCCAAACCCTGCTGGGCCATGCCGGCGTGGTCGCGAAGCGTGAAGAGCACGCAGCTGACGCACTGGACTGTGCTGGTGGTGCCGGTCATACGTGCACCCCGAAGTCAGCAAGCAGCCTGGCTCGATCTTCGTCGGACAGGTTCGCGGCCTCAATCACCCGAGCCTTGAAGTACGGAAACGGTTCCGACTCCCCCTGCACGATTCCCAGGTCGGCTCCCTTGGCGGTGAGGCCGGACGCAGTTGTGGCCCAGGCCAGCGGGTCGCCAGCCTTTGCAGCCGCCGTGCGCCTGGCGGAGACGCTGCTTGCCGCATCAGGCGGGTGCAGCACCTTCGCCACGAAGACGTCCAGGAAGCCCGGCGTGATCGGGCCTGCATCGCCGGAGGCTTCGCGGTCGAGCACGGCCAGGTCGTAGGCCTCGACCAGTTGCAGCCCGGTCGCCTCGGCTTCGACCCACATCGCGATGCGCGGGTCGCTGCTCTGCACGCCGCGAGGCTGTTTGCCGCGTGCCTTTTCCTTGCGCCTGAGCCAGACGGCCACGGCAAGGGCTTTTTCTTCGGGCGTTTTGTCGTCGTCGAGCGGCGGCGGCGCGGGGTCGTCCTCGCGCGCGGGTGTGTCCGCGAGAGACGCCGCCGCTGCTTCTTTTTCTTTTAAATACTGTCCCTGTCCCTCTCCCTGTCCCTTGGAGTGCGTTTCCCGAGGGACACCCGGTGGGTGTCCCGGCTTATATCCACCTTTGTCTTCGTTGAATTGGGCCGTTGTCCCTTGGACGGCTAGCTGTTGTCCCTGGGGACAACCAAGGGACACCCACTCCTCGAAGTCGGGGACAGCATGATTTGTCTCGTGGCGCTGATTGTGCTTTTTGACGCGGGCGCACTCCGTCTTCCATCGCTGCACTACCTTTGCGCGCCACGCCTCATTGGCCTTCTCTGCTACGACCGAGTGATAGAGGCGGCCATCTGAGCATTTGACCCATCCGCGTAGAGCACCTGCACGGTGTCGCATCCATTCCTTCGTGACGCGGCCGAAGCCAGCCATCTGCGCCAGGACATCGTCATCGTCCGGCAGGCTGGCGGCCGGGACCTGGTGCCACGACGCGCACCACAGGAGCACAGCGCAACGGAAGGCCTCGCCGTCAGCCTTCACGGCCAGGTCGCTATCACGCAGCCGCAGGACGTCCAGCGGCATAAATGCGAAATCGCGAAGGTCGCATTCCTTGGGAGTGAAAGGCGCGGGAAGCTGGACAAGATCTGTCATTCCGCGTCCTCCGCGCTTCGGACGATGAGAGGCCAATTCATGCTGACACCTCCTTCCCGATCGAATACGATTCGCGCTCGACCCTCACGGAGCCAACATGGCCAAACCCACCCGTCCTGAAGTGTTCTTTGGAGGAGCAGCTGTCGCGTGCGTAGTGGCGTGCGTCGCGGTGTTTTTGTGGAAAAAGTGGCCGGAGCCAGCCACGCTTGGCACAAAGGGTGAATGGGTTGGCGCGCTTGCAACTCTTGCTGCAGCCTTGACCGCCGTCGCGATTGCCTTCTGGTCTCATCGCCGTAACAAGATCGACACGATGATGGAAGGAGCCTTCGAAATCGTCGCAGCGGAGTACGTGATGCGACAAATCAAAGGCCAAGCAAGTGTGTTCCATCGTCGCCTGACACGCTTCATAGCGCAGTTGGCTGACATCAATAGCCAGATTGCGCGATGTGATCAGATAGTCAATGAATCTCAATCGGCTCATGTCATGAGTCCGTCGGACGCGGCTTCGTCGTTCGATAAATTGGTAAGGGCGGAGAGCCAGCGGCCAGCACTGGAACATAAGAAGGATGAAGATTCGACCAGAGCTATGCATGAGTTCGCCGGCTACGTGGAGTCGCTTCAAGCTCAAGCGGCAACGCTTTCTCACGTGAAAATGGCTGCTTTCGACCCTGCAGTTGGTCTCGCAGTGGTCAAAGCAAAGGCGCTCCTGCGGCGTAGCGAAGGGCTCGTAAAGATGGCAGCTACCACCTCTGATCTTCTTGAGTGTCTGAACAAAGTCCGCGACCTTCTCGGAATTTTTGAGGCAGCGATTCCGGCCGCGTAGAGGCATATCAAACGAATAGCCGAAGGTCATTGAGCAAGCCTCCAGCAACGCCGATCCTAAGCTGCCATACCGAAAGCAATTCATCCCGCCTCCTTTTCTTCAAGGCGTGCGAAGGCATCCCACATGCGAAGGCTGGCCAAGCGCGCGATGTCCACCGCGGCAGCCGAACTGATCGCCAGGGCGTCACGATTCGGCGTGGCGCGGCGCACGCAGTCCACGCGCATGGCGTCGCCGACCGGACGGGGGTAGCCGCTACGGTCCAGCAAGAGAACGCCGCTCTGGGCGCTCGGCAGCGCCGCGAATAGATCCTGGTGCCATATTTCCTTGGGCAGCGCGTAGTAGTGCTTCCAGACCTTGGTGGGCCAGTCCTTCGGCGTGCTCTTGTATCGGCCACGCCGGTCGACCCTTTCGACCATCAGGTCGTTCCAATATGGGCTGTGGCGCAATTCCGTCACTGACGGCCATTGCCCGAGATATTCTCGGTGCCACCACTTTTCCTTCTTGGCGTCGGCTATCAAATCCGCCCGGCTGATCTTGATTTCGACGTCGATGATGCGCAGGTTCTCCGTCACGACCAGAAGGTCGCATTCATGGCCGGTCCAATTGCAGTTCGGCACCACGACCAGATACTTCCGATTGAAGGTCTGCCGTGCCAGCGCGCGGGCGATAGAAGTTTCAGACCACGTCACGCCGCCTCCCGCTCGAAGCCGAGCAGCTCTTGCACGACCTCACCCGACTCGACGAAATACCACTCCGAATCGGTCAGGTTGTTGATGAGCATGCGTGCAAAGGCCTGGGCCTCCATCTCGCGCATGATCCGAACAAGCTTGCTCGAGGGGCCGCGCCAGGTGGGCTCCACGCGACGCAGCTTGGCGGCTGCCAGATTGTGATGCCCGTCCAGCAGGATCCGGTACGAGCGGCCGCGCAGCTGCATTTCGACTGTGCGCACGATGAACACCTGGAAGTGCCCGGCCTTGTGCCGTACCTTATCCGGGTCCAGGTGACGCTGGCTGCTGATGAGTGGCGCTGTCATGCCCCTTCTCCCCCGTGCACAGCCAACGCCGTGGCGATCGGCCTTACCCAGATGGGCGAAGCGGACAACTGGAAGGATTCACCGGCGCGCGCCAGCAGGATGGCTTGGCCAATAACCTGGCCCATGGCCTTAGCCGCCTTGCGCGGTACCGCATTCCCGATGCGTTCACGGTGCGCGCTGTCCGAGCGGCCTGCCATCTGGAACACCTCGCCTCGCTCTTCGGCCTCGGCATAGTCATCCGGGTCGTAGAGGCTCTGCAGGGCAGCCAGCTCTAACGTGGTGAACGGCCGATGCCAAGTGCCATCAAGCGACAGGATGCGGCAAACCAGCTTGTCGATGGCGGCCGGCAGCGCTGGAACATCCAGTGGAACAACCTGGTCCAAAAGTGTTCCACCGCATGATTCAGCCTCTAACCGTGCCAGATGGTCTGGAACACAGCGGGGATCGGCCACCGACCAGGCGCCGTTATCGTGGCAAGCAGACGCCGACACGGCGCCGATATTCCGATCCCAGTTGGCTACGCCGTAGTGCCCCGCCGTCAGGTAATGATCGCCGTGTTCGCGGGCCAATCCTGGCCGGGGGTCTGCTACGGAAAATGCGCCGTTGGCGTTCCCCGCGATAACCGCGTGTGAATGCTCACCCCAGCGTGCCGTGTGGTATTTGCCGTGCAACCGCGTGGGGTCCGGGCCGCCGCGTGGATCTGCAACGCACAACCCGCCGCTACCGAAGCGCGCGCCTGTCACAGTCTTGGCGGCGTCATTAAAGCCGGTGATGGCCAGCTTGATGCCGTGGGCGGCTTCTGGCCAACCCGTGCGCGGGTCGGCCACGCATTGACCGGTACCGTGCGCGCTGGTCATGGCGCGCGCGGCCACATCGAAAGGCACGATGCGGAATTCGTTGCTGTGCTTGGCGGGGCCATGGTGCCGCGGATCGGCCACGCTGTATGTGCCCTGGCCTGGCCCCTGCTGGCCAGCCACTGTGCCGGTCGATGCATCCCAGCGGCGCACGCCGTAGGCCTGGCCATCTTTCCACGCGGCCGACGGGTCAAAGCGCGGATCCGCCACCGAAAAGGCGCCATTGAGCGGATAGCTCCGGCCGGCGACGACACCCGCGGTGTCGGTCATGCTGTGCACACCCAGCGCACCTCGGTGCATTTCCGGCACGATGAGGTAGTCCCGCAGATGGCCGTCCTCGATCGCCAACCGGTTTAAGCTGCGCCAGTCGCTGCCCGCCTCAACGAAGGCCAACCGCACCCAGGTTTTCCAGCTCAGATTCGGGATGCGATGCATCGGGCC